>JBKCUW010000095.1:0-19240 GCA_046318275.1 Pirellula sp.
CACCAAATCGTGTCCAAGGGGGGGCGAAATCAGTTCATCCCAGTCAATTGGGAGCCTCACGACCCAGAACCCAGAAAAGACAAAACCCCTGGGAAAACAACGTCTCCCAGGGGTTTTCGTAGTGGGCGATATTGGACTCGAACCAACGACCTCAACGATGTCAACGTTGCGCTCTAACCAACTGAGCTAACCGCCCTCTTCACACGCTCCCGATTCTCGATCAAAGGTGGCGAATGTCAAGTCCTGAACGGTTGCGGGTGGGGGAGATTGGTTGCCCAAGTGGGACGTCATGTGTATGCTTTCCCCTAGCGTTTTATTGAATTTCATGCCGAATCGAGGTCCCGCGCTGCCGGTACCCCTTTTCCTCAATGATTTTCACCTTTAGCCACGGCAAGGATCCGACCTGAACCAACCTACCCCCGACCCAAACTGATCCAGGTCCTTCCCCTAGCCCCCTTTTGCTCCAGCTCCATGTCCAACCTAAGCCAAAGAGTTGTTATTACCGGCCTCGGTGTCGTCGGTCCCATCGGACGTGACCTCGATACCTTTTGGGAGAATTTGTCCGCCCAGCGAAGCGGCATCACGCAACTCGATTGCTTGCCCCTCGAATCCCTTCCCGCTCGATTCGGCGGACAAGCCAAGTGCTTTACTGGGGATATCGGCGACTTTGGACCACTCGAGAAGAACCTTCAACGGTCCATCAAAAAGAACCAGAAGGTGATGTGCCGCGAAATCGAAATGGGCGTGGCCGCTTGCCAATTGGCACTCCACCACTCTGGACTCAGCGACCCAGAACACAGAAACCCCGACCGATTCGGGATCGTCTATGGCAGCGACTACATCCTCACGCGCCCTGAAGAATACGCCGATGGTGTGACCGCGTGCCTCGATGCCAGCCACGACTTCGATGCCTCCAAATGGCCCACCATCGGACGCCCGCAAGTCAACCCGCTCTGGTTGCTGAAGTACTTGCCCAACATGCCCGCTAGCCACGTCGCAATCTACAATGATTTGCGTGGGCCCAGCAACTCCCTCACCATCCGTGAAGCCAGCAGCGGGGCATCGATCATCGAAGCGGTCTCCGCCATCCGCCGCGGTGCCGCCGATTGCATGCTCGCCGGTGCGACCGGATCCCGTCTTGAGCCACTCCGTGCACTTCATTTTATCGCCTCGGAACCGCTCGCCAGCCAACGCGACAACCCGGCGGAAATGTCGCGGCCTTACGACATCACCCGCGATGGCACCCTCATCGGCGAAGGTGCCGGGGCTGTTGTCTTGGAATCGATGGAACGAGCGATTGCTCGCGGTGCGAAAATCTGGGGCGAAGTCGTCGCCGGAGCAAGCTCGGCCGTCAGCTCGATCAACACCCCAAGGGATAACATCCGAATCGCGATTGGCAACGTCACCAAAACACTCCTCGAACGCGGAACTAAAGCTGGCGTCGATTTCTCGAGCGGGAAATGGCACATCCACGGCTGCGGAAAGAGCGAAGTGGAAGGGGATGCGTCCGAAGCAGCCGGGATTCGCGACGCCCTTGGAACCCTTGATGCCCCAGTCACCGCAGCGAAGAGCTACTTCGGAAACCTCGGTGCCGGTTGCGGCGCTATCGAAATCGTGGCCAGTTGCCTCGCCATGGAAAAGGGCCAGCTCTTCCCCGTCCTCAATACTCGCAACGTGGATCCGAAGTGCCCGATCCGAATCGCCACCGGAAACGAAGCTCCCGGCGATGCGTTCGCCCAACTTGCGTATTCGTCCCAAGGCCAAGCGTGCGGCGTGCTGATCCGCAAAGTTGTCACTGGCTGATCGTTTGCAAGTGTTGAAAAATCCGCGGTTGGCGCGATGCAACCCGCGGCTGGCGCCTTGCGGCTCACGGTGTGATCTAACCCTGGCGCCTTGCGGCTCATGGTGTGGCGATCCGCAGAAGCAGTGATGGGATCAAAATTCGCCTAGCGGAGGGCGACTTGGGGCTTTTTTCCAGGAAAAACGGTTGCAACCACGTTTCCGAGCCCGATTCGCCTCGACCGGACCAACCCGCTCCCGGTTTCGACTTGACAGAAACTCGCATCCCCTTTAACTTTCCCTGTCCAAATTTTGAATTGGCCAGGGATTTCTGGGCCGAAGAATCGCAGGGCCGCATCCGCGGCCATTTATTTCGTGAGATTGCAAAATGGCAGTTCCCAAGAGAAGACACTCCAACGCTCGTTCCGGCAAGCGTCGAGCACACCATCACAAGAAACCAAAGCAGTTGCAAGTTTGCAGCCGCTGCAGCACCGTTGTCCCAACCCACTGCGTTTGTCCGAAGTGCGGTTACTACATGGGTCGTGTTGTTGTCGATATGGGTGAAGTTCAAGAGTAACTCGCCGCGTTGATTCCAACGCTAGCGATTGAATTGCCAAGCACCCGACCACTTGATTCAACTGCCGCGACAAGATTTTGCCGCGGCTTTTGATTTTATAATGCGAGGCCGGCTCGCTCCCAAGCTGTCCGATCTTGAGGGACTGCATTCTGCGTGGATTGGGACAGTGAGACACTCAACCGCAGTGCCACGGATGAACATGATCGCTCGATTTGCGCACCGCATGATCGGGAGTCGTCCCTGCAATAGGATCCACTGACGATATCGGTTGCCCGAGAAGGGGCAGTGTGACGTTGCGATTCTTTCAGAAGTCCTTACCTTGATGGCTGCGGGTGCGGGGCGTTCGTCCCCTGCTCCAGCGTTTTTCCCAGCTTTGCTTTTTAGTCGTGATTTGAACAAAGGGCTCAAACTCCGTGCCGAAAACAGCGCTACTATTTCCAGGCCAAGGGGCTCAATTTGTCGGCATGGGGGCCGGGTTGCTTGAGCGGAGCGAGAAGGCTCGTGAACTGTTCGCAGCCGCTTCGAATATCCTCGGATACGATCTCGCAGCCCTGTGCAAATCGGGTCCCGATACGGAACTGAATTTGACCAGCTACAGCCAGCCTGCGCTCTTTGTCCATTCCGTTGCGAGCTTGGCCGATTTCTTTGAGAAAAGGCCTGAAGTCTCCGGCGACGTTGTTGCGGTCGCTGGATTGAGTCTGGGCGAGTACAGCGCACTTTATGCAGCGGGAGCAATCACCTTCGAAGATGGTGTTCGATTGGTGGCAGCGCGAGGCGCTGCGATGCAGGAAGCAGCATCGGCTGTTCCGAGCGGAATGGCGAGCGTTCTCGGGTTGGACCGATCCCAAGTGGATCAACTATGCGATGGAGCCCGGCAGCCCGGCGAGATCTTGCAAGTCGCCAATTTATTGTGCCCTGGCAACATCGCAATCTCAGGGCACATGGGGTCGCTTGATCGGTGCGAAGGAGCCGCTGGCGAAGCGGGAGCGAAATTCATTCGATTGAGTGTTGCCGGCGCGTTCCATACCGACATCATGCTGCCAGCGGTCGAAAAATTGCGTTCGGCATTGCAGCAGGTCCGCGTAAGCGACTCAAAAATTCCGCTGGTCTCCAACGTGGATGCCGCCCCCCACACGGCCGCGTCGGAGTTCGCTAGCTTGCTCGCAAAGCAAATTGTCTCCCCAGTCCAATGGGAGAGCTCCCTGCGACAACTCATCTCGCAAGGGATCGAGCAGTTCTATGAGATCGGTGCTGGCCGCGTGCTGACCGGCACTATGAAACGCACCGATCGCAAGATCCCGTGCGAGGCATACGGGGACTGAGGCTAAAGGCTAAAGGCTTAAGGCGTCAGGAATAAGGAATAAGCGATACGGTACGCTTTGGAGGATTGATGAGCGGCGATACGATGGTGGCTGGTTGGTGCAACGGAACCCGCCGTTAGCGCCGTGCGGCTCACGGTTTTTCGTGTTCCAGGAGTCGCTTGGCGTTGATCTTGGTACCCTGTCCTACCGGTTCACCAACCATGATTTGTTCACGATCCATGATTTTTCTGATACAACGTTCACCACTACCATTTACCCTTTAACAACGCGAGCTCATTCAATGTCCAATCCACTCGGTTTAACAGCACAACTTCAAGGTCAAGTCGCACTGGTCACGGGTGCCTCGCAAGGGTTGGGTCAAGCGATCGCGATCCGTTTAGGAGAGAACGGCGCCAAGGTTCTTTGCGTGGCTCGCAATGAGCAAAAATTGGCGGAGACGGTGGCTACGATCAAGGCTGCAGGTGGTGATGCGGTGGCCATCGGCTGCGACATGACCGATCGCGCCGCGGTTGAAAAGCTTTTCGAGACGGTCGAGAACGAGTACAAGCGATTGGATATTTTGGTCAACAATGCAGGGATCACCCGCGACACCTTGCTGCCTCGGATGACCGATGCGCACTGGGATGAAATCATCGCAGCCAACTTGACCAGTTGTTTCCTTTGCTGCCGCGCAGCAACACGCATCATGATGGGGCAGCGTTACGGCCGGATCATCAATATGTCCAGCGTCTCCGGATTGATTGGAAACCCTGGGCAGACGAATTACTCCGCGACCAAGGCAGGGATGATCGGGTTCACTCGATCGCTTTCACGAGAGCTGGCAAAGAGAAAGATCACCGTCAACGCGGTCGCTCCGGGATTCATCGAGAGCGATATGACCAAGGCACTCGGAGATGCGGTGGTCGATGAAGTGAAGAAGCGCGTACCCGCCAATCGGCTTGGGACCCCCGATGATGTCGCGGCATGCGTCCTCTTTTTGGCTAGCCCTGCGGCGAGCTATGTCACCGGCCAAGTCCTCACTGTGGATGGCGGGATGACTGGCTGATCGATCGACGGCTCCAAGCGCAGCGACACCACACAACAAACCACCTGCTATGGCTTCACCGAATCCTGCCTCCTCCAGCAACGCGTCTCAATCTAGTGCTAATGCGCCTGGTAGCGCGGGCCTTGTGGAGGTTCCGCCGGTACGCATCGGCCAGTTGTTATGTGGTGGCAACCAACCGATGGTGTTGATTGCGGGTCCGTGTGTGATCCAATCCCTCGACTTGTGCTTGCAAATCGCTACCTCCGTGGCTGCAACCTGCGAGGCCTTGGGAATCCAGTACGTGTTCAAGGCATCGTTTGACAAGGCCAACCGGACGAGCGGCGGAGCGTACCGGGGGCCGGGGCTCGATGAGGGGCTCGATGTTTTGCGACGCGTTCAGCAAGCGATCGGGTGTCCGGTCACGACCGACATCCATTTGCCTGAACAAGCTGCATGTGCGGCTGAGGTTTGCGATCTTTTACAGATCCCGGCGTTCTTGGCACGGCAGACCGATTTGTTGGTAGCGTGCGCCGCGACAGGAAAACCTCTCAATGTGAAGAAGGGCCAGTTCATGGCCCCGACCGATATGAGGTACGTGGTCGATAAAGTCCGCGCCACACGGGCTGAACTGCCAGTGGCTGAATTGCCGGGGGCCGGATTGCGGGGTGCAGGATTATCGGGTGCAGGATTATCAAGTGCTGGATTATCAAGTGCTGGGGCTGCCGACACGGGGCTTGGAGGATCTGGGGCTGGAGGAGTGCTGCTCTGTGAGCGAGGAACATTTTTTGGGTATGGGCGGCTGGTCAACGATATGTCGGGGCTGCCCATCATGCGAGGGCTTGGTGTTCCCGTGATTTTCGACGCCACGCACAGCGTGCAGCAGCCAGGCGGTATGGGTGGGGCGACGGGGGGCAACCGGGCGATGGTGGAGCCGTTGGCGAGGGCGGCAGCGGCAGTAGGGGTGGACGGCATGTTTTTCGAGACCCATCCGGATCCGGATCAGAGCCCCAGCGATGGGCCGAACATGGTCCCGTTGGCTGAATTCCCCAACGTTTTACGCCGGGTGCATGAGATTTGGCGAACCGTGGCGGCTTGGCGTTCGTAGATTCTTTCAGACATTCCGAACCCCTGACGCCGTAGGCTGGTCCCACCGCCTGCGGCGTTTCCATTGATAGGGGGCGAATTTCGCATTGGGCTGATTTTCTCCTGGGAAACGGCTTCCAATCGACGACGCCGTCCCCGGTCCAATCGGTCCTTCAGCAAATCCGCACCCAAACGATCCGAAGAGCAATCTGTGCCGCCAAACGAGTTAGAGGCCGACATGAACCAACGCTACGCCAGCCAGCCATCGCCTCATCGGATGTCGCAGTCGATTCTGTCCATACGGTCGATTCCAGAGGGACGACCGGCGCGGCAATACAGCCGATTTCTACTCAGCATTATCGCGTGCGTCACAGTCGTCAGCGGCGGTTGTGTCGACCCCAACCAACGGGATTTTGAATCCATCCAAAGCAACTCCACGGTCTCCAAAGAGAAACGGGATTCACTGCGTCAAGCGTTTCATTATTTGCCTCAGTTGATCCGGTTGGATCGAACAGAGGCCATGAAAGAGATCAACTATCAGCTAAACGCGTGGTCGAAGAGTGTTAGCAATCCGCCAGAGTGGAAGCCGTCGGGCTTATTGGATGGTGTCCCCGCGTCGCTGCGCACCGTGAATTTCTCCGAGAGGTTAACCAAACTCGAATTCGGAGAGCCCGAGTGCGAGTACATGCTTCAATGCCAGATGATGAAGCAGATCGGCCAGTGGGTCCTGGAGCGTCCGTACCACGATAAGCTATTTCAAGGTTGGCTCGATGAGCAAAAAGCGAAACTGGGCGATGACGATTGGGCCAAGCTGACGACCGCGCTGAAGCTTTTTGATTGGAGCGTTTGCAACGTAGCGACAGAGGGGAGTCCCGAGGATGTCGAACGTTTGATCAACAATCCCGATTTGCCATTGAACGACAGCGCTCCGGTCTATCGGCAACTGCCCTGGCAAACATTGATGTTCGCGCGAGGAGATGCATGGGAGCGGGCTCGACTGTTCACGCAATTATGCTTTGCCCAAGGGATCGACGCGGTGGCGCTCGCAATTCCTAGCTTGACAGGAGCTACTGAAAACTCAGCGCTTCGGTTGTGGTGTGTCGGGGTACCGATCGGTAGTGAAATCTACCTGTTCGAACCTAGATGGGGATTGCCGTTCCCGAACCCGAATGGTCCTGGAGTCGCCACGTTGTCTCAAGCCAAATCGGATCCGAATGTCCTGCGTCGAGCCAAGCTTCCTGGCCGATTCGACTATCCGATCGAGAGCAAGGATTTAAAGTCCGTGATCGCACTGGTTGATGTGGAGCCCTTTGCGGTGGGTCGGACAATGTTCACGCTCGAGCGATCGCTCACGGGTGAGAATCGACAGAGGCTCAGTATCGATGCGGATGCATTTGAAGCGAGGCTGACGCAGATCGACCCGCAACTTCAAGTCCGATTGTGGAACGCGCCGTGGCTTGCCCACGCCTACAACTTGTCCGTACGAACGCGACTGGATGATATGTCTCCGTTTTCGATTCAATACATGGAGCGGTTTGGTATCTTTGTCACCGATACACCGATTAGCCGCGCACGGATATTGCACTTCAAGGGGCAATTCGAAAGCAACATTGAAGCGGCCGGTGCTCTTCGAACCTACATGGATTTCCGGGTCGACGAAGAGACTTTGCGCGAATTGCAATACGACCGGGAGATCCAAAAGTCGCTCGGCGTAGTGAAACGGCCGACCGAGACCATGGAAGCGTTTCAAGCTCGAGTGCAGATGGCGCAAACGTTCTTCCGAAGGTCCAAGTTCGACATTGGTATCTTCCTGGCGATGGCGAACATGGATTTGAACAAGCCGGAGACAGCCATCGACTGGTTGACCAAGCGATTGCTCGACTTAAAAGGGACCGAGCGTTGGCATGCCCAAGCTCACTATTTGCTCGGCCGGAACATGGAGCAAGTCGGTGATACCGCAGGGGCTATTGAGCAGTACAAGTACGAAGCGACACCGCAGGCTGCAGGGAACCGCATTCGCATTCGTCGTTTGGAATCCAGTTCAAATCCAACGTCGGCGCCGGAAGTAAACGAGTAGCACGCTCGCGACTAGCCCCATGAGTGCCAGAGAGAAAAAATACCCAAACTTCCATTTCAGCTCCGGCATGTTCCATGGTGACTCATCGCTGAAGTTCATCCCATAGACACCGGCGATGAAGGACAAGGGGATAAAGATCGTCGAGATGATGGTCAACAGTTTCATGACTTCGTTCATGCTGTTGCTGACACTCGAGAGATAAAAGTCTCGCAAGTCTGAAGTCAGTTCGCGGTACGTATCAACCGTATCGATGACTTGGATTACGTGATCGTAGCAATCGCGAAGGTGGACGCGAGTCTCGGGTCGGATACTGGGGATCGTATCGCGCACAAGTTCGTTGACCATTTCGCGGTGGGGACGGATCGCGCGCCGCACGGCTAACAGTTGTCCACGTAGTTCGTGGATGCGATGCATTTGCTCATTGCGAACTTCGTCGATGATGTCCGCCTCCAGCGCGTCGACTTGTTCAACGATATGCTCGATCACCGGAAAGTAGCTATCGATGACAGCATCAAGCATGCTGTACAGGAGGTAATCCAAATCGGCTTCGGCAACTTTGCCGCGACGTTGTCGGATTCGTTGGCGCAGCGGATCCCAGCAATCCCCGTGACGCTCTTGGAACGTGACCAAGACATTGCTTTTCAAGAAGAAGGCAAGCTGCTCGGTCAGTCCTGCGTCGTGACCATCGATCATGCGAGCGATCACAAACAGGGTGTGGTCAAAGTCTTCGACCTTCGCGCGTTGATAAACATTGACCACATCTTCCATCGCCAGAGGATGCAATTGGAGCAGCGATGCAATTTCGCGAAGTGTTGCATCGCTTCCCAGGCCAACGACATCGACCCATAAGCGAGGAGTTGTCGCGATCAGCGATCGCAACTCCTGGAGATCCTTAATCTCTTTCTCAATGATATCGGCGCCTCCAAAACCGATGACACGGATCAACGTAGGGGATGCGTTCGGATCCACGACCAGGGTACCGGGTGCATCACCGGGTTTGCTACGGCGTTTCCAAGAACTCTTTTTGGCTTTTCCGTTTCGCTTCTTGGTCATGGTTTTTCCACACCTTTCTTGGACAATGCTCCTCGAAGGGAGTCGCCCCCCAGTTCGCTCAAGCCGCCATCATATTCCATCGCCCAAAGCTGTCACTGTGGTGTGGAAGCTCGTTCCGAGGATTTGCTCAGGGCCAATCCTAAAATCATTCGCCGCATTGGCGCTAGCAGCGGTTTTCGGGGGTGGCGGATAGTCCCTTAGATTCGACGTTACTTCGAGATTTTTTCGATAGCTCTCCAAAGTTCGTCCGCGATGAGTCGCATGCCTCGATCGCCGGGATGCCCTGCTACGCCGGCATGTTCAAATTTCTGATCGGCGCTGCCGAGGTTGGCTGGATCGCTGTTCAGATTCGGAAGTGGGACATAGGACCCTCCGGCCTTTTCGCAAACTTCGCGCATGATCTTTTCTTTTTCAGGATCTGGCCAGAATTCGCCGCGAACGAGTAGTGCCGTCGGTTTCTTTTGTTGGAGTCGGTTGAGCAATTGTTCGAAGGCAGTGCGAAATCGTTGTTTTGCGTCTTCCGTTTCGAGAGCTGGTGCATTGGCACCTATGGCGACAATGACGACATCGGCTTCAAACTCAAGCGCCTCTTTTAAGCCTACCTCGAAATCGAATTCGGTTTGTTGTCGTTCGAAGTCAGCAAGATTGAGGACTAGCAATTGCGGTTCGCCTTGGGTAGCGATGCGCAATTGGGAATGGAGCACGTGCGCGAAGTCTTTGTCGCGGCTGCTTGCAGCCATACCCCAATTTCCGGTCCACCCTATTTGAGGAGCAGGGCCGTGGATGGCTACGCTATTTCCTAAAATCAGCAGTTTGTTGATCCGGAGTTTTCCGATGCTCGATGCCGACTTCTTTGAAGGGGCATCCTGAGCGTGCACGTCTCGTCCACCGAGGACTTGTAACACGATCACTAAGACCAAGATCTGTAGTCGCACCGCGTACTGCTTGAAGGTCATTCCGGGATTGCTCTCTAGCTGGCGGTGGAAAAGGTTTTAAGCCTAACCGAAAGCAATGAGCCGCGCTGGTGTCAGTCTCGGTTTTCGAAGTTTTTGGATAGGTTCGTACGCTTAAGGGGACGTTAGGTTTTCGAGAAAGATTTGAAAGTCATCGGTTTTTCGTATGGGATCGAAATCGGCTTCTGCCTGCAATCGCGATCTCCCGTCAGCCTCCAAAAATTTTAGTTCCGCACACTCCTTAAGGCAATCGATCGATAGTTGTAAGTATTGGTCCGAAGTGCCGTCAGCCCGCTTCGCGGATTCAAAGCAACGTGAATAGATGCGTGCTTGGTTGAATCGAATGCGTGGTATCTCACTTTCTTCCAAATCTATCGATACGAGTTTTTCCGAAAGGGCTCGAGCTTGATCATGCTCGCCTGCCCGGGCTAAGCTCCATGCGACTCTCGTTAGATGTTCGAGTTGCAATTGGCGCTCTGCCGAATCGATGAAATCTCCGAACTCCTTCGTCGCTCTCAGCGGTGCATAGTCTGCAGAAATTTTTAGCCACTCGAGGACGCGGCGAGTGGATATTGCTCGATTTTCTTTAGCGCGTCGAAGCAT
Organism: Pirellula sp.; assembly: GCA_046318275.1. Taxonomy (GTDB): domain Bacteria; phylum Planctomycetota; class Planctomycetia; order Pirellulales; family Pirellulaceae; genus JBKCUI01. The sequence continues at coordinate 10,472 of JBKCUW010000095.1, forward strand.
CGCAATCGCTTGATGGATAAAACCGACCGCTTCGTCCGCGTGATTGGAATTGGAATCATCTCCTGGCTGCAACTTTGGGTTTGATTGGACCAAGGTAGCGGATTGCGCATACAACTTCGCTGCAACCAACCATTGATTCCTCGCCGCGAACGCCTTCGCAATGCCTTCGACCTCTTGACTGCTCTTCGACAGCGAAGCCTTGAGCTGTTCCCAGCCGGAATTAAACTGCGCAGGTTCCTGTTGGGATGCCATACGAGCTGCGATCGCCGATTTTGCGAATTCGATCAGTTCGTGAGCTTCGTCGCTATTCTGCTGTTGCTCCAGCAAATCAGCGAGGCGCACTTTGTGGATCAAAGAGGTGATGTTTAGTGGCCCCATATGCGTATCGCATACTTGGACTAGTTCGCGCATCAGGTATGCAGCTTCACTGAGATCATTCTGTGCCAAATGGGTGTTGGCGGCATGCTGCAAATCAAAAATGATCCATTCCATGCTGACACCGTTAGCCTTGCGAAGCTCGATGGCATGTTGCAATTCTTCAGCGGAATCTAGGGGTTGTCCAGCGAGGATTCGGTACTCGATGAGCCCGTGAACGGCCTTCAAGGTGAACGGCATCTTGGGATATTTGTGAACCGAGTTCGCTACGATTTCTTCACCCAGGCGAATGGCTTGAGCGTACTCCCCAACCGCTCCATGCACGCTTGCCAGATTATCCATGCAGATCAATGTGTTGGGGTGGTCGTCCCCTAGAATTCGACGGTATTGAGCTAGCAGTTGCTCATACTCATTCTTTGCTTCATGGAATCTTTTTTGAAATGAGAGGGCTGCTGCGTAGCGAGCCTTCGCGGAAAGTACTTGGACATGCTCTGGCCCCAAGTTTGAAATAAGTCGAGCCACGATATCGCGAAACATTTCGATCGGTTCGTCGTCTGGTTTCTGCATGCTCAGCAGACTTGCCAGATTTTGGGTGTAGTGCAGGGTCGATGGGAAATCGGCTCCATAGTGTTCCCTGCTCGCATCGACTGCTCCGCGGATCAAAGTTTCGGCGTCCTTGAAGTTACCCGCAGTCAACAGGGTGCATCCCAGATTGTTGGCACTTTCTAGAGTTTGTGGATGTTGCTTTCCAAGGGTTTCTGTCCGTCGTTCGAGCACTTTCCAGCCGAGTTCTTTCGCTTCATCGTGCCTTCCGAGCGCAGTCAGGCCGGTCACCATGCTATCCATAATCCTAAAGTTGGCTCGATGGTTAGATCCGAATGCTTCTTTTGTAAATCGTAAAAGAGTCTCTTGGAGCGATAACGCCTCTGCGTGGAGACCGGATCTGGATAGTGATTCAGAGAAGCAAATCATTGCCTCGATAGTGACAGGCGATTTGGGTCCATATGTTTCGTTGCATGCATCGATCGTCGACTTGAATCGCTCCTTGCATTCCTGCACTCTGCCTTCCAGCCCCGCTATGGATGCAAGTTTCGATCGTGCCTCCATCTCAAGGGGATGGTTTTCACCAATCGACTGTCGAGCATTGACCACGGTGGTGTTAAATGCGGATTTTGCTTCTTCATACCGACCTTGTGCCATCCACACCTCCGCCATGGCGTTGAGGTTTCTCAGCGTATCAGGATGTCCCAAGCCATACCAGCGTTTCTGTATTTCGAGAATTTCATTCCATTGCGATAATGCTGTGCGGTAGTCACCCGCGATTGCCAAATTGCTCGCAGATCGGAAACGCAGTTTTAGCGATAGAAGGCTATGGGGTTCGAGCAATTGATCCGATATTGCTAGCGCATTCTCGTAGAGTCTTTTCGACTCATCGTTGGCCCCTTGTTCATGTAAAACTTCCGCAAGGGACATCGCAATTTGAAGTGTGATCAAATGCTTGCGACCGAGACGCTCTTCGGCGGTGGCAAGCAGATCTCGTTGCAATGACGCTGATTCTTTAAGTTGCCCGTTTTTTAGAGAGATTGCAGCCAGCGATGATTTGCGAACTAACGTTTCGGGGTGCAATTCACCCAAGCTAGCCGCCGTCGCATCGACAGTCGATTGGAGGGTCTTTCGCGCCTCAACGTATTGCCCGAGTTCCACCTGGGATGCCGCAATATTTGACTGGATTTTTAGTGCCAACGGGTGTGAGTGACCAAGTTTCTCTTGTGTGATGTCGAGGATAGTGTTGAAGGCCTCAATCGCTTCAAGGTGTCGACCCATCTCCGCGGAAACTTCTGCAAGTGCACGACGTGTTTCAAGTGAATCACGATGATTCTCACCGAGCGTTGATGCCTGGACTCGATACAACCCTTCAAAAAGATCATTCGCTTCCTTCAGCCTTCCCAGTTTCGCCCATGAAATACCTTGTCCTCGAACTCCTTGGAGCGTCAAAATGTGTGCGGATCCTAGGTTCTTTTGGCAGAGTTCGACGGTGCGCGTGAACGCGTCATTGGCTTCTCGATACTCGCAGCAACGGAGCAGGATTTCGGCTAGAAGCATCCTTGTTGCCAAACTCTCGGGGTGTGTTTCGCCCAGGGCAGCTTTTTGCAATGCGATGGCTGCCTCCGCGTGCGATCGTGCTTCTGCGTACTCGCCTAGGCTCAAGTAGCTTTTGGCAAGAGTATGCCGTATTGCAGCTTGGGTCTCGGGAGCATCGTTCAGTGCTTGAATCGAGACTGCAGCCCGATCGAGAACGGTTCGCAGCGAAATGTTTCGATCGGGCTCAATATCTGGGTCGGTGAACTCGAGCAAGTGGTGATTCACGAAATTGGCGATGGCTTGTGAATACACTGATTGTTTTAGAACTTTTTCGGCTTCACTCGAAGCTCTAGATTCGGCCTCGTACGCTTTTTGACTCTCGGATTGAGCGATATCGCGTTGCAGTTCGGCAATGGCTCGAGCACGACTGGCCTCGCGCGCTTGCCATGTCGTCCCTGCTAGTCCGAGGATGAGCGCGCCGATGACCATCGCAAAAGAACCGATCGCCAGTCGATTCCTCAGCAGGTATTTTTTTGCGCGATATGCGGTAGACGGCGGTGACGCTTCGACCGGTTCGTTGCAGATATAACGCTGAATATCTTTCGCCAAATCGGATGCTGACTGATAGCGTCGTGTTCTGTCTTTGGAGAGTGCTTTTGAGAGGATCCAATCGAGTTCTCCTCGGACGTCTCGTTGCAATTGGGTAGGAGTGGATCGCCTCATTTCGGAAATGATTTTTTGATTTGGATCGCCGGCGATTCTGGCGCTCGGTGCGACTGGTTCTTCGTCTCGAATCCACCGCGCTAATTCATCCCATGCGAGATCCTTGAGACGATTCGCTTGAATGGGCGTGCTACCCGCGATCAATTCGTAAAGCAGGGCACCGAGTGAGTAGATATCGCTGCGCGTGTCAACATCGTGAGGGTTAAAACGAGACTGCTCAGGACTCATGTACTCCATGGTCCCGATGATTTGCCCGAACTGGGTTAAGCTGGGCTGCGAAGTGATGGGATCGTTTACTGCCTTCGCGATGCCAAAGTCGATGATTTTTGGAATGCTTCGCCCTTCATACTCGGAAACGAGCACATTGGACGGTTTCAGATCGCGATGAATGATTCCCTTTTGATGCGCATGTTGTACCGCGTCACAGAGGGGGATAAAAAGCTCCAATCTCTGCTGGATATCCAATCGATGCTCATCGCAATATCGCGTAATCGGTATTCCGTCGACGAGTTCCATCACGAAATACGGGCGCCCTTGATCCGTGGTCCCCGCTTCAAACGCTTGGGCAATATTCGGATGATTCATCATCGATAGCGCCTGGCGTTCCGTATCAAACCGCGCTAGGACTTGTTCGCTGTCCATGCCGGATTTGATAACCTTGATGGCAACCTTTCGATGGACCGGTGCATTTTGATTGGCGAGAAATACCGTCCCCATGCCACCCTCGCCGAGCGTGTCTACGAGCGTGTATGGACCGATCGAGTCGCCGACGGAGACTTGACCATAGGCAATGCGATCGGGGGAAGAAGTGGTCTTTTGCAGGACAGGTGTTTCCAGGAAAGCGTCGTCTGTGCGTGCCGCGCGAAGCAACCGTTCGATACGTTCCCTAAGGATGCTATCGGTACCGCAATGCTGATTCAAAAACGAATCTCTCGCTATCGAATCCTCAATGTCGATCGCGGAGAGGAATAGTTCAGCTTCGTTCATAGGAGCCTCATGAAAAGATCGCGAGTGCGTGCGTAGCGGCTCGATCGGTGTATCATATTTTAAATCGTTGGAACTGAAACCGAAGAGTATCTATCCAAATCGAGCAAAATGTCAGGACCAGCATCCGCGCGGCGAAGCCAGGATGCGATCCGCAATGAAGAGGTTAAGGTGCCATGGGCGAAATCACCCAGCTGCTTTTTGATATTCAACAAGGAGACCATCAGGCGAGTCGCTTATTATTACCTTTGGTTTACGAAGAACTTCGAAAGCTTGCAGCTGCGAAACTTGCTCTCGAACGTCCAGGTCAAACACTGCAACCAACAGCTCTGGTCCACGAAGCGTACCTTCGACTGGTGAGCGGATCGGAAGAGCCAAGCTGGAACAGCCGAGGGCACTTCTTCGGCGCGGCGGCAGAAGCCATGCGGCGAATCTTGGTCGAAAGCGCCCGGCAAAAAATGTCGCAAAAACGTGGTGGCATGCTTCAAAGGCAAGACGTTGATTTTGACCATATCAGCCTATCATCAGACAATCCATGGACGCTCCAAGTGGATCGCGCCCTAACGCAGTTGGAATCCACGCACCGCGATATCGCGAAACTGGTTGAACTTCGATTTTTTGCAGGGTTGACCATGGAGGAAGCTGCCGCAGCTCTGTCGATCTCAGTGCGAACGGCTCATCGCCAATGGACCTATGCCAAAGCATTCCTGCGAGCTTTCATCGAAGACCAGACGGGCGCATCGGAGGAATCATGAAACGAAACTCGTGCTCAGGCAGATTGGGCCTGAGCACGAGTAGATTTGGAACGTCATCGACTCCATGACTCCGATGCATCAGCTCAAGACCAATGTAACAACTCCCTGCGATTCACCACCCATTTCATTTTGGATTGTGTAGGCAAACTGATCGAACCCTAGAGGGTTGAGCCTTGCGGCCTTGTAGATCACCTTGCCCGTCACCTTGTCCACCGTAATCTCGGCTTCTGAATTGTAGGGTTGTGAAATGCTGGTGATTTGCAAACCAGCTCCTGTTGGCATGCTGCTTGCGATGTCGTTGATCAGAACGTCGAGTTCGAGCGGTTCATCGAGAGAAGAAACTGTGAAAAAATCATCGACAGCAACCGGAGATTGCGAGTCTCGAGGAACCGTGATGTCAAAACCGGTCAAGACCGTGCTGACGCTGACGTTTAGATCCCCATACAGGAACGCATAAACGTTCAAACGAATACCTTCTTCTGCGGTAAATCCAGGCGCGGGCTCGTATTCCAAGTTGGCGAGGATCTCATTGACTCCGGGGATTGAGCCGTAGATCCATACCGATCCGGTCGGTGATGGATTGAACGAGGCATCCTCAACATTTGCAGATGTCTTGAGGACTCCCGCGAATCGATCCCCTACAAAATAGCCCTCAGGGGGCGTCCAGCTCAGAAGGATCCCAACTTTTGCAGGTTGATCGCCACCGTAATTCACCTTGATCAGCTCGTTACCGTTCGCGTCCAGGAACGCGGTTGAGACTCCAGGAGAGGCATTGACGCTCTCTGGAACATCCACGCTGAAACCGACAAACCCCTCAGGATCTTGTTCGTAATTCACCGAAATGTAAGAAGTAGATCGATTACCGTTTGCGTCCTCCGTGGTGTATGAAAATCGATCGTACTTCGCGGCTTGCGCCGCGGGCTGATAACGGACAACATCGCGATCAGGATTCTCAGGATCCTTTTCGATCGTCGCGGTACCTGTGGCCGGGTCGCCAACCGCGATGATGCGCAACCCTGAACCTGTATCATTCTTCAAGGCATCGATGACAACATCAGGGAACGATTTGGCGTCGGAGGGAAGCGTTATGTTGACCACATCGTTTTCGTTCGTCAAAACCCCATCGACGAGTTTATCACCGAGCTCCGGGTAGCCGCCTGCATTGAGGACAGCAAGTGCTTCGGCCGCTTTGGCTGCATCCGATGGTTCCCGAAATTCGCCGTTCGCGATGGCTTGCTCAAGTCTCGCAATTCGATTGTCTACACTTACGGAACTCGGGAGTGCACCTGCTGTACCTGCCGAATCCCGATTGATGTAATTGATAACGGTCAATGCATCCAAGGGGGAGAGATCTCCATCGGCGTCGACGTCGACAGCTATCGAGTTGTTGGTCCCAGTGCTGTTTCGTTGATTGCCCCCCATTTCCACGTTGAGCTGGTTGATAACGACCAAAGCATCGAGGGGAGTGATGGAACCGCTCAGGTCCGAATCTTCGGGCATCATAAAGTTGTTCATCGCGACCAGATCGGACGCCATGAGTTGCCGCGACTCCAGCGATTCATAGACCAGTTTTCGGGATCGAGCCCGCGATTTGGAAAGCTTCGAAAAGTTCATTTTGGATCACATTCTCCGTCTGACTACTGAAATTGGACAAGGGTTTCGAAACGGGTACGTGTTCGACTTACGCCCACCTGAGGGTTTCCCGCCAATCAGCAGTGCGAAATCCACCGCAAAAATCTGCCACAGAATTTTAGAAAATGGTCAAGCCGGCATTTGCGGCTGTGGCTCTACGAGGTGCGAACCCTTAGGGGAAACCGTAGGAGGAGCGATCCTTCACCGTTGGATTTGGTGCATGGCTCGCCCGCAGGCCGCGAGAAACATCTGGAATTTCAAAAAAATTCTCCTTGACTGCCGTTGTCTCATCTGTATTATTAAAGTAATACAACGGCACAAGGAGAGGTTGCATGCAAATCCACATCACCACCACCGACGGAGTTCCGATCTACTTGCAGGTCGTCAATCAGGTCAAGTATCTGGTGGCGGCTGGCAGGCTGAAGGCGGGCGAGGAATTGCCCCCCATTCGGACGTTGGCGGAGAAGTTGGTTGTCAATCCGAACACCATCGCTCGCGCGTACCGCGAGTTGGAGGTATCTGGCATCGTCGAAAAGCGTCGGACCGCGGGGACTTATGTCACCGACCAAGGTTCACCGCTGGCGCGACGCGAACGGACGAAGATCCTTTCGGATCGGATCGACCAATTGCTAGCAGAGGCTGGGCATATGGACGTGTCGTTAGAGGAAGTCATCAAGTTGCTACAGCAGCGTTTTTCTGTGATCCAAAACTCTCGATTCAAGGAAACAAACGATGTCTGAAACCTTTTCTTCAGCCGCACCTCCGATCATCGCCATCGAGAGGCTTACCCGCCACTTTGACAAGAAGGTCGCGCTTCACAATGTCTCGTTGTCGATCCCGCGAGGCGGGGTTTTTGGATTGATCGGTGGGAACGGCGCGGGCAAAACGACTCTGCTGCGGCACATCCTAGGGATGCTCCGAGCACAGACCGGTTCGGTCAGGGTGTTCGGCCTCGACCCTGTCGCGAATCCGGTCGGTGTTCTGGGAAAGACAGGTTATATGTCTGAGGATCGCAATCTTCCGAATTGGATGAAGGTGCATGAGCTGATGCGATATTCAGCGGCATTTTATCCTGCATGGGATGATCGCTATGCGGAGGAGTTGCGAGAAACATTCGACTTGGACCCGAAAACACGCGTCCGCGACTTATCGCGCGGGCAGCGGGCGCGAGCTGGCTTGTTGGTAGCACTGGCTCATCGGCCGGAGTTGTTGGTTCTCGACGAACCATCATCGGGACTAGATCCAGTGGTGCGGCGCGACATTCTGGGTGCGATCGTTCGGACGATCGGCGAGGAGGGGCGGACCGTATTGTTCTCCTCTCACCTCCTGGATGAGGTCGAAAGGGTTGCGGACCGCGTAGCTATCATTCACGAAGGCCAGATCATGCTGGCAGCATCGATGGATGAGATCAAAGATAGCCACCGCCGGTTGACCTTGCGTTTCGAGAAGCCCATGGCGCAAGCGCCCAAGTTCGTCGGCGCACTTTCGTCCGATGGCCAAGGGTACGAGTGGACGTATGTCTGCAACGGCGAGACGGATCAATTGCGCCACGCCGCTAAGTCTCTCGGTGCAACGGTTGTCAGCGATGCTGCGTTGTCGCTCGACGAAATCTTCGTTACTCGCGTTTCCAACTAATCTCCAATGCTTGAATCTAATCTCCAATGCTTGAATTACGGAGAACGACCATGAGATCGATACCTCAAGTGCTCCTGTGGGAAACGTTTTCTCGCGGACGCTGGTCCGTGCCTGGACTGTTCCTTTTGGGGAATGCAATCCCACTCTTCACGTACGGAGCTCTCTCAGGATTTGGGGTCAGCTTCGCTACCCCTGAGCTTCCCTTTATTGTTTTGCAGTTTTCTTTTTTGCCGCTGATTATCTTGCAATTCGCGATCGGGATCGCGATCGCTCAAGGCTCCATGTCGCGACTCTTTGCATGGCCAATCTCTTCGAATGCGATCGTCGCATGGCACGCGATAACTGGAGCCATCGTGCTAGCTGCGGAGACAGCATTGGCGGTATCTTTGTACAACTGGCTCTTTCACGCCGAGTGGCCTGTTTTTGGTCCGATGCTTTTTGCAGGTGTCGTATGGACCGCGGTCCAACTACTCCAGTTCATTCGTGTGCAGTCATCGCTTTCAGGAGTGTGCTTCTGGAGCAGTCCTCTGCTACTTCTTCTTTTGTGGCTTGCCTCCCGCTACGGGGCTATTCTTTCGCCTCC
>JBKCUW010000096.1:0-26350 GCA_046318275.1 Pirellula sp.
GTTCGCCCGAGATGTCGCAATGTTTTCGGTCTGCGCAACATCGACGCAATTCCATAGTCCCCGTCCGGCTTGCGCGTTTAATATCGTCGCTAGGATTATTTTTGCTGGGAAATGCCGACAACTTGTGGCTCGCGCTCTCGCAATCGGCGAAGCTGGCCGCAGGCGGCTTGGATATCATCCCCTTTGCGCTGACGGAACATGACGTTGATACCGCCGTCGAGCAAGGTGCGGCGAAACTGCAATACTGCTTCGGGCGACGGTGTTTCGTAAGGCAACCCGGGTACAGGGTTGTACGGAATGACATTGAGCATGGCGGTTCGGCCGCGGAGAAGCTGCACCAGTTGCCTCGCGCACTGGACGGAATCGTTGAGTCCACCAAGGAGAACGTATTCGAACGTCAGGCGTCGTCGGGTTTTGTCGAAATACCGATCCGCTGCATCGAGGATTGCAGTGATCCCTGTGTTTTTGTTGACCGGTACCAGACGATTTCGCAGTTCGTCGTTAGGGGCGTGAAGGCTGATAGCGAGGTGGTACGGAGCATCGGCCGCGGCGAGTTTGTCGATCGCCGGTGGTAGCCCAACAGTACTTATTGTGATTCTGCGGGGGCTGATGCCGAGCCCGAGGTCCGTGTCCTTAGCCACCTCCAACGCATCTAGGACGCGAGGCAAATTCGCAAGTGGTTCCCCCATGCCCATCATGACGATATGGCTGAGTCGCTCGTCCGCTTCGAGCAATTGCTGGAGTTTGAGCATTTGCTCAAGAATTTCCCCGCGGGTTAGATTCCGTTCGACGCCATCCAAACCGCTCGCGCAGAAAACACACCCCATGGCGCAACCAACTTGACTGCTGACGCAAATCGAGCGGCGCGGTCCGTCTCGCAACAAAACGCACTCGATTCGCCCGCCATCGGCGAGTTGCAACAATAATTTTTCGGTCCCGTCGGACGAATGCTGATGAGCGGCCGTCGTGGAGCGGAAGATCTCAAACGCCGAATCGAGTTGCTTGCGAAGATCTTTGGGCAGATCCGTCATTTGCTCGAACGCGTTGGCGCGCCGTTGGTAAATCCAGCGAAAAATCTGCCCAGCACGAAATTTCGGAAACGAACGATCGGCAAGCCACTGCGTCAATTGTGGCATCGTCCAGTCGAGAATGGGGATCCTTTCCGCTGTGTCAGCGATGGGTAATTCGCCGGCCTTGGATTGTGATTCCGCAGCGGGTTGAGTTTCAGCCGCGGATTGAATTTCAGGGGTAGGTCGCGGTGCATTCGGACCAGGAGTGGTGTTCATGGGAGTGCTTTTGGTCGGCTGCGGCCCTGATGCTGGACGGGTGAAGCTTGATAAATAAAAGGAGCGGGAAGGACGGGTTGGGTTGTTGATGCTCGTTACCGAGATCTCAGTTACCGAATCCACGATCTCAGTTTCCGAATCGCCGATCGAGGCTGTCGAAGCGCCGGATAAAGTTCTCGAGTCACGGAGCGGTCGTGTTATGAGATGGTAAATGATCCCGACATTTGACTCAGGGAAGCCAAACTGCCTACCGGCGGTGACAGGTCAAAATGGTGATCGGTCGAAACCTACGGTACTAATACTTTAGTCCTGACACGATTTTTAGCCATCGCCGATTTCGGTTTAGGCTCGGCAGGCTCCGGCTAGCTGCTGGCTACCTAGTAGTGGATTTTAGCCATTGCTGAATGAACGGCCACAGGCTTGAAAAAACCTGAAGTACGGCGGGTGGATAGCCGGTACCGCCGTTCCCGGTGACGCCATGACCGGCTTGGATTTCCTTGATCGCGAGGATTGTCCTTCGGTCGAAGAGCTGATCGATCGACACCTGTTCCCCCGACTGCATGGCTACGGTTAAATCCGCTAGGATCGCATCGGGGGTTTTGCCTCGAATGAGAGCACATTCTCCCAGTCTGTATCCGTGGCGAGCCATCCTCAATGTCCATTGCCAATCGGAAATAATTGGCTGATCGACCCGCATTTGAATCGCGTCTCCTCCGCGAGGTGACGGCAAATCGGACAGACCTCGTGTCGTGGTCACATCGGCCGTGGTTACATCGGCGGTAGTCACATCGGCGGTAGTCACATCGGCGTTCATGTCCCCGCCCAACGTTTCAACACTTGCTGATGCGGCTACTTCGTTGGGTCGCGCGTTTGCCGTAGATGTTGCCGAGCCTTTTGATGCCGGGGCTGTTGGAGCCGGGTCTGTTGGTGCGTAGGCTGTCGATGTCGAGCCGTCGATGGACTGACTGGGCGATGGAGAACGATTGGGCGATGGATTGGGCGCATCCGAAGAAGCTTGGGGTGGATCGGTTGCAGGTGGCGTTTTCGAAGTGGCGATGGATTGGATCGCAGTGAGGACGTAGCGGACCATCGGGTCGGGGATTTGCATTGCATCGGACTGGCAATGCGATCCGAGTTCGCTCAGGGAAATCGTCAATTTGCCCATCTTTAGTTCGGAAAGGATTACGAGTCCGTGGTCGAGCATTGCATCGATTAATCCGCTCGCGTGGGACTTTTTCCAGTCTCGCAACATTCCGAACTCCGGAAGCCGCTGCAAGCGAAGTCCTGCTACCGCTTTGCTCTCGGTCCCCGAAAAGTGTTGCGTTAAAACGGTTTTACTCAAATAGCCGTGCGTCCTTTCGATGGCTCCTAACACGGTTTGGATGCACTGGACAGCCGATCGTGTATCTCGTGTATCGGCAGCGATGGAAGTGTCTGCAGACCGGGTGGGAGCTGGTTGCTTGCGATTAGCGTTGGACGGATTTGTATTGGACGGATTTGTATTGGCTGGTGGAGAGTCGGATCCCGATCCGTTTGCTTTCGCTGGGCTGCGTGTTGCGTCGGACGCCTTTACGGCGCCACTCTTTACGGCATCACCGTGGAGCGGTCTCGTAGTCGGGGATATGACGATCACATTGGATGTCGGTTCCTCCATCGACTCGGCGGTGTCGAAGGTGAGTGACCCCTTGTCGAGACCATCCACGGATGTGGCTTTCTTGGCCGCCTTGTCTTTCTTCCCTTTTTTGGCGTTCGGCGACTCTGCGTCGTTCGGCAAACCAGTGTTCGCCAAGGCTTTGGCTTTTGGCAGGTTGGGCATGCGAGGCCAACCGGAACGGCCTTGGCAGCGATCGCAAAGATTGCATTTGGTGGCCGATTTGTCGCCAAAGTATTCGAGAATGGTGAGCTGTCGACATTTTTGGGATCGCGCGTATGCGACCATTTGGTCTAGTTTTTCGTAGTCGGCCTTTTTTCTCGCAGCGAGTGCCGCATGATCAATTTTCAGGTCGTCGAAATGAACATTTCGTTTTCGGAAGTGGATTGCGCGACCACGGAATGGAGGGACATACTCAAAATCCTCGAGCTTGCAGAGTTCCCGTAGGTGCCGAGACATCGTGTCTCGGTCCATCTGCAATTGCTCCATCATCCATCGCGGGTGGATGTAAACCGCTTCGTCGCGGCGGTCACCGATCGCTTTTTCGACCGTCCGCATCACCGTTCGACGTACGTTGGCATCGCGCGGCAATAGGTCGACGAACGATTGCATGCGACTGCTGAGTCGAAACATGGCCAAACCACCCGCGACTTCGAGGCGCTCGAGCACATCGGTTCGCCCGAGAACTTGGAGAGCGGAGTTGATTGCCTCGGAGGATGCGGATTGACCGATCTGTTCTCGAATCTCGTCGGCGGTCAATTCGATCGGATCCTCGGGGCGATTGGCGAGGAACTCGTATACCGATTGCATCAACTCGCGCGATGGATTGGCGTTCTCGATGAAAAACTCTTGGATATAGCGGTCTTGAGTGCTGTACAGGAGGACGCACTGCGATTGCAAACCATCGCGCCCCGCCCGCCCTGCTTCTTGATAATAAGCTTCGAGCGTGCCCGGCATGTTGTAGTGGACGACGTATCGCAGGTCCGATTTGTCGATCCCCATGCCAAATGCGTTGGTTGCAACGATAGCCTTGAGTTCCCCCGCCATGAATTTATCTTGGATCAATTTGCGTTGTTCGGGGAGCAATCCTGCATGGTATGCACCTACGTTGAGCTTGAGCTCCTTGGCCAATTGATCGACGAGTGCCTCGCACCTTTTGCGGGTCGCGACATAGATGATCCCTGATTCATTGCGGTCTTCGAGGAACTGGTGTAGCTGCCGATCTTTCTCGCGATCGCTCATGCACTGGACTGAACCGAAGTGCAAGTTATCTCGCGCGAAACCTGTGATGAATGTGCGAGACGAATCCATCTGCAAACTGCTCAGGATGTCTGCTCGGACTCGAGGCGTGGCGGTGGCCGTCAACGCGATGGTTTGTACATTCCCAAGAGCTTCGCGGAATCGACCGAGTCGCTGGTAATCGGGTCGGAAATCATGGCCCCATTCGCTGATGCAGTGGGCCTCGTCGATGGCCAGCAACTGAATCGGAGTGGCTCGGATCGAGTCCAGAAACCTTTGGTTGCGCAGCCGTTCCGGGGCGACATACAGCATCGAAAAACGCCCTGAGGAGACTTGTTCCAGACGCTCGTTCTGTTCCTGCGGGGAAAGGGAGCTATTGATCAAGGTGGCTCGGATGCCGCGCTTTTGGAGCCCGTCAACCTGGTCTTTCATCAGAGCGATCAGGGGAGAAACGACGATCGTTAACCCCGGCCGAACCAAGCTGGGTAGTTGGTAGCAAAGGCTTTTCCCCCCCCCTGTCGGCATGACGCAAAGGCAATCATTTCCGGATATGACATGCTCGATAACTTCTTTCTGCCCTTTGCGGAAACTCGATAAGCCGAATTTGCTCAATGCGGCCGTTAAATCGAGAGTTGCTGGGGATACAGTCATGGACACGACGGGTTTTTGGCGAAATTGAGAAGGCAGGGAAAAGAGGGGAGCGGTCGATCCGATGCGGATTGGTGTATTGGGCACATGCCTGACGGGAATTTCGTTGGGATAATCGCCCGATGGCCCAAGATCCCAACTTTGCAGTTCCATGGGACGCATGGTGACCGCGAGTTCCGTAAAAATACGGTTACCAAGCCCCCTGCACCAGCCCCGGCTACGGGTGGCTGGTCCCCGGAACATTCAGAAAAACCGAAAAACCCTTACTCAACTTAGCTAGCGTAATAGGAGCCCGTCCCGTGCCGAGTTAAACTTGATCGGTACAGCCTTGGACCCATGCACCTAGAAGCTCCCTTCGACCATCCGCGGAAATGAACTCAAGACACTTGGTATTCTGTATCGCTTGGTCCGTTTTTGCCGTTAGCGCACTCTGCGCCCAGGATCCATTCGATGATCCTATGGCCGATGCAAGCGATGCCGCAACCACCGGTAAGGGTGGGAATGCGAACCAACCAGCCGACGGAGCTCGTATGAGGGCCAGCGCGCTGGAGCGCGACGCGGTCGTCCGATCGTTGCGAGCAAACCCTCCGTCGACTCCGATTGGATTGGCGAAGGCTGTGCAGTTGATGGCTCGGATTCAGCGTTGGGACGAAGTGGCCATTTGGCTTGATGAGCTAGGTCGGGTGCCCATGGATCCAGCAACTGCAGTGGCTGTGCTGGAAGGGGCTGGCAGCAAAACTTGGTTAGACATCGAGAAGAACGCGAATCGTTTCAACCAACAGCAATTGGCGACCGTGGCCAAAATTCGCAAGTCTGCAGATGACTCGATTCACTCCACGTCCACGTTAGGCGAAAGTATCAAACTGCTGCAAAGCTCTTCCCAAGCGGATCGGCTCAATGGTTTCCAATCGATCAAAGCTGCCGGCAACTCGGGTATCACCGCCATCCTGAATGCGGTGATGAAGGAGAATGGAGTTGTTCCCAATCCATCGATGGTCGAAGCATATTCATTGCTAGGTAGCCGAGCCACAAGGGCGTGGCAAGCAGCGATGACCAGTGTGCATGACGATGCCCGCAATCGATTGGTCCAATTGGTGGCCAGAGCACCGAAGCCCGACATGGGTTGCGAGTTGCTTGCCGCGTTGCATGACCCAGCGATTTCTGAAGAAAATAAGAATGCGATCAAGCAATCGTTGTTGGATCGAGCGCAGGCCATTCCGGCTGCGATTCAAGTGTATCGCTACTGTCTGAAACAGGTTGATAAATCGATTGCAACGTATCGCAGCCATTTGGTGCTTGCCGAACTCGACACGGAAACGGGCTGGGCGATGATGCGGGACGGACGCACGGTCCAAGAACAAAACGCTACGCCTGCGGAGTTGTATCTGGACCGAGCTTCGCAATCCGCCATAGCTTCGTTGCGATTGACTGCTGCCAGTGATATCGCATCGGCCAAAGCGGTCGCTGCGCATCTCGAGGCTTCAGCCAGGCGTGGAGAGGTCGATATGACCGAGAACGTGGCTTTTCAAAAGATACTTCCCGAATCGCTCCGAGATAGCCATGAATTTGCGTGCCTGGTCGCGGATGCGGCAAAGGCGGAGCAACTCATCGGAGCTCAATCGATTGCAACTGCGAATTTGACCCGATGGGCTGGACCACTGATCCCTGTTGCTGTTCGTGAACGATTGGTAGCGAATACCAAGTCCGGGCATCCTTTCGTGCGATACACGGCGGCGACCGCGTTGATGAACACGATCGTGGCCTTGGAGGAAGAACGGAAAGCGGGGGAGGAACAGTCGGAAACTCGAAGCAACTCCGCTGTAGATCCAACGAGGACACCCTCGGGTGCATCCTGGTACGGATTCGAGGGTCGCAGCAGGATCGACACCGTCGGTTTGGAAATGCAGCAACTGGCTGCAGATCCTTTGGTTTTGATCATCGGTGCGAGCAGTTCGCTACGTTCCCACGTGCACGGCTTGGTCGATCAATTAGGTTACCAATTCATGGAAGCGTCGTCGGTACACGACGTGTTCGCGGCTCTTCGATCCGCAGTCCCTATCGAATTGATCGTGATCGTCGACCATGTTCGCGACAGCGATCTCGGGCAGTTGATTCAGCGGATCCGTGCTAACCCATCCACCTCGACCGTCCCTATTGCCCTGCTTGCTGATTCTCTGAGCAGAGGAGAGCATGCCGTCGCGGCAGCAGATCATCGGGTCGTAATGGGTGGAGTTCCCCCCGAAGCCGAGGGGCTGGGGGATGTTCTCCGACAGATTGACTCCTTTGAGGACATGCCTCGAGCCGAGACGGAGCAACGGATCGTTTGGCGTGAATCCGCAATCAATTACTTCAAAAAGATGCATCCAGAGTCTTTGCAAAAAGGTGCGAATACATTCGTTAGTTTAACCGCCTCTAGCCGTGACGAGCAGCAAAACTTATTGCGTATCGCGTCCGATGACGCGGAGTCGTCCGCCAAACGCGAGCAGGCAAGCCGAATTTTTGTGCAGTCGGTGCGCCGTTTTGGGCTGTTGATCACTACCGAGATGGCGAATGCTCAGTACGATGTGTATAACGCGAGGGGTGAGAACGAGCCGGTAACCCGCGCGGTGTTAGGGCGGATCTTGGATGCGATCGAAGCTTCGAACGGGCAAAAATCGTGGTCTGACGTCGCTCCCTAAACGTTCGATTGACGAACGACTTCACCATCCGTCTGGCTCAACGATAAACCGATCGAGCCGATGGCCAGTTTGGGATCAGACTCAGGAAAATCAAAAAATCTCGGCAATACTCTGTTGCCTGGAGTGATCGGTTCGTCCCCTGCCATGCATGAAGTCGCCCGTGTTACCCGACGCGTGGCGATGACCAATGCTTCAGTGCTGTTGCTAGGTGAGACGGGTACGGGCAAGGAGGTGATCGCGAATGCGATTCACCAGCTGAGCAATCGTGTCGGCGGACCATTTGTGAAAGTGAATTGCGGAGCTCTCAGCGAGAGTTTGCTTGAGAGCGAGTTGTTCGGACACGTTCGCGGTGCATTTACCGGGGCAGTCGGAAACCGCGCCGGACGGTTCGAGGCGGCGCATACGGGGACCATATTTCTCGACGAAATCAATAGCACATCATTGCACCTGCAGGTCAAATTGCTCCGGGTCTTGCAGCAAAAAGAATTTGAACGTGTGGGTGATACCGAGACGGTCACTGTCGATACGCGGTTGATCGCTGCTAGCAATCGGGATTTGGCCGAGGAGATTCGCGAGGAGCGTTTTCGCGAAGATTTATACTGGCGATTGAATGTCGTACCTATCGAACTTCCACCCCTTCGCAAACGGAGGGAGGACATTCCTGCATTGGTGGCGTTTTTTCTTCAGCAGTACAGCCAGCAAAATGAACGCTACGTGGTGCATATCCAGCGCGAGGCCATGCAGGCACTTCAGGAATATCATTGGCCCGGGAATGTGCGCGAGCTTCAGAATTACGTCGAGCGCGCGGTCGTGATGTCGGAGTCCGATGAGTTAACCGTAGATCTTCTTCCCGGTGAAGTTACCGGATCACAACCGGTGCAACGCTTTGCTCCTTCCTCCAGCATTCCACTCGATTTTGAATCATTGACGACTCAATTGGTTGCCGAAGGTATACGATTAGGGCAATCGGACCCGATTGATTTGCACTCCAAGGTCGTCGACAAAGTTGAAAAGGAGTTGATATCGCAGGTTTTGCAAGCATGTGCGTACGTGCAAACCAAAGCGGCAACCAGACTTGGTATCAACCGGAATACTCTTCATAAAAAGATGAAGGATTACAACCTCGACGAAGGGGATGCAACTCCTGAGCCGTGACCTTTCCAAGGTCGAACAAGGAACTTGGTGGGCTGCTTGGGAGATGTTCACCTGCCGGCTGCGGCGTAAAAAATTTGCCATGCAATCGCGGGGGTTCGAAGCCATGGATATCGCAGACCAGTGTTCATGAATCAGTCCCTGTATTCTATTGGAACCCATAAGGATCCCTAGCATGCCTCATCGATTCAGTACGATTCAAGCGGCCGTTGAAGCGATCGCTGCCGGCAAGGTGGTGATTGTTCTCGACGATGAAGATCGCGAGAACGAGGGGGATTATGTCTGTGCGGCTGAGCGGGTAACCGCGGAAAATATCAACTTCATGCTCGCCGGGCACGGCCAACTTTGCTGCTCGATTCTTCCCTCGGTTTCAAAGCGACTCGAACTCCGTCCGTTGGTGGAGGAGAACACGTCGCCCCTTACTACGGCATTCATGACGCCGCTTGATTTCACCGGGTGCAAGACTGGCATCACGGCAGCAGAGCGCGCAGAGACCATTCGTCGTTTGGCCTCAGAAGTCAGCAAACCAGAGGACTTTGTGAGGCCAGGTCACGTCTACCCGTTATTGGCCAAAGAGGGGGGCGTGCTGCGCCGGGCAGGACATACGGAAGCCTCGATGGATTTAGCCCGCATGGCGGGATTGGCACCCGCGGGTGTGCTCTGCGAAATTTTGAACGCGGAAGGTGATCGCGCGACACGAGATGAGTTAGTCGAACTTGCTCGCAAGCACCAGCTCGAGATCATCACCGTTGAGCAACTGATCTCGCACCGGAGGGTCAGTGAAAAACTGGTTTCTCGCTCCGCCCACTGCCCGCTTCCGACCAAATACGGAAATTTTGAAATCACGGTATACGATGTTCAATTCGAAACCCAAGAGCCGATCGCGCTGTCGCTGGGTAAACTGGACGACCCCAACTTAGGACCACCGCTGGTTCGTATGCACAGCAGTTGCTTCACAGGCGATTTAGTGGCTTCGCTTCGCTGCGATTGCGGGGATCAACTTCATTTAGCTCTCGAGGCGATCGCCCGCGAAGGACGCGGCGTATTGGTTTACCTTCCGCAAGAAGGGCGCGGCATCGGTTTGGCGCAAAAAATTCGAGCGTATGCGCTTCAAGACGAAGGGCTGGACACGGTTGAAGCAAACCATCGGTTGGGATTTAAGGCAGACATGAGGGATTACGGGGTCGGCATCCAAATCCTCAAGGATCTAGGCCTCCGAGACATACGATTGTTGACCAATAATCCCAAGAAGACCGAAGCCTTCAATTTGCGAGGGTTTGACCTGACTGTGGTGGATCAAGTCCCCATTATTTCCGAAGCAAACGAGCATAATGCCAGTTATTTAGCGACCAAACGGGACAAAATGGGGCACTTGCTCCCGTAGACTTCAGGTTGGATCCACAGGCAGTGGCGAATAGGTTACATTCTTTCCCAATCATACTCATGACCGGCGGCTTAACTTCGTGTGATAGTACGGTCCAACTCAAATACTGCAGCCTAGATATCGGTTGTTATTCAACCCACTTCGATTATGTCCGAACCTAAGATGCGACCTCACGCGATTGTGAAACCTCCAAAGCATCTCGATGCTGCTACATCGGGCCCGCTTGAGAAGGAAATAATCTCGTCGGCGACGGCGCCAGGAATGGTCATAATCCTTGATATGACGGACGTCGCGTTCGTCAGTAGCGCGGGGATCCGATTTTTGCTCGTCACGAAAGACCGATTGCGAAAGCTCGGTGGCGAGATGTGGCTTGCGAAAGTCAACAGTAACGTTCTCGAGGTACTCACCATTTGCGCTCTCGATCGAGTTCTTACCATTCGTGAGTCCGTCGAGCAGACACTTGCGGACTTGGCACAGGCACAATAACAGCCCATTCCTTCGATAGATCGTAATGCATGTCCATGTCGCCCGATAATTCCCAGGATCCACCGAACGTCGATCTGTCCCAAATGCCAGGGCAAGGCTTGAGCAAAGAAGAAGCGTTTCTTCGGATCCTCGATGGGCATTGGCGTTATCTAGACAACCAACGGAGGAACGTGACGACCACGGAGGAGGATCGAAATCGGCATGCGCAAGGACAGTATCCATTCGCCGCAATTCTTGGTTGCGCAGACTCTCGGGTCTCTCCAGAGGTGATTTTTGATCAGGGACAAGGCGATTTATTTGTGGTTCGTGTGGCGGGCAATGTCGTTGGTGATTTTGAGGTTGCTAGTCTAGAGTATGCCATTGAGCATTTGGGTGTTAGCCTCGTGATTGTCATGGGCCATGAAAAATGCGGGGCGGTGAAGAGCGCTATCGCGACTCGAGAGGCGCCAGGTGCCATCGGGAAATTGCTTCAACAGATTTATCCTGCCGTTGACGAAGCCAAAGACATGGAAGGTGATCTACTCGCCCTCGCTGTTCGTTGCCACGTCAGTCGATGCGTTGATCGTCTGCTCGAGCAGAGTCCTTCGATCGCGTCGCGCGTGTCCGACGGACGATTGCGCGTTATAGGATTGATCTACGATTTAGGGTCCGGCGATCTCGATATCCGCAATACGCGAGGCTAATCGCCTCTTGAGATAGTCTTTCGACATTCGCTCGAGGCAGAGGCATGATCACGAGCAACTGGCTCGATGGCTTAAGCCCGGCAGTGCGGCTTCGCGATGCCTCCATGAGCATTTCAGCCTGCCCCCCTTTGTAGAATCCTATTGCATCGAATCCTGATGCGTCGCGCGGTCCTGTTCGGTGAAACCGCGAGCGCCTGTGAGCTGAAGTGATGCGCCATGCTGTCGAACGTTTTGAACGACTTGCGCGTTTCGTGGTCGTTTAACAGCTTTTTGGCAATGCTAGGTGCGTAAACAAGTGCCCGTAAAAGGTGTGCGACAAGACGTTCACAGGCCTTCGTGAGCGAAACGCATTGCGCCATTAAGCCCCATTAAACCAGTGGCTTAGGTATTTTGATTGCCCCTTGCCGTTTCATCGCTGACTTTTCAAGCATGAAATCTTTCGTAGTCGTTTGACTCGCCTTAATCGTAAAGCAGACTTGTTCGTCCACAATGGGGTGAGAGCCCTTCCCCCAGTAAAAACATTGGATTTCACAACGTAACGTGTTTTAATTTGCAGAGGTTTTGCGATGAAGATATTGGTTGCTGATGATTCGGGAATCATGCGAAAGATCATCATCCGTTCACTACATTCGATTGGGATGACGGACGTGGTGGAGGCTGCGAATGGGCGCGAGGCGGTTGAATTATTCAAACTGCATGGGCCTGATTTGGTGCTAACCGACTGGAACATGCCCGAGATGACAGGTCTTGAAGTCGTACAAGAATTGCGAGGCTTGGGAAGCCAGGTTCCGATCATTATGATCACGACCGAAGCCCAACAACGTCAAGTCATCGCAGCGATTCAAGCGGGATGCACCGATTATCTTACGAAGCCTTTTGAGGCGGAGTTTCTGCGGGAGAAGCTCGACAAATACATCACGGTTTGAGAACGCTGTGATCTCTTCGTCGAGCTAAAAGTAATTGTTTTTAACGCGGTAACGCGCGTGCTGGCTGAAGGTGCGCGCGAACCCTACCTATAAACTTTAGAGAATCAAGATGACTGCAACCGTTCAAGAGAGCCTCGGCATCAGCAAGGATCGATGGATGATCGTCGGCCCTTTCGTGCAATGCACGCAAGATGTCTTTTCAATGATGCTGCAATGGGATGTCTCTCTCGAGGGAGTTGCGGAAAAGGCGGGCTTTCAATCGAAACACGATTGCAGTGGCTTCATCGGATTATCCGGCGGCATGAAGGGCTCAATCGTTGTCAGCGTCGGACGTGAAGTTGCGTTCGCAGCAGCGGAGGCCTTCACGGGCGTTCGTCCAACAACGATCGATTCCGTCGTCAAGGATCTCGTCGGTGAACTTACAAACATGATTGCTGGCTCGAGCAAAGATCGGCTTGGATTCGCCGGCATTTCATTGAGTTTGCCCACCGTTGTTGCTGGAAATGAACATTCGATATGGTTCCACACCGGAGCCACCGTGGAAATTTTGCACTTCTCCTCACCGTACGGACCCTTCTCGGTAGAGGTCGGGATCCGTAACGATTTGTAATGCTAAACCAAATCCTTTGAAAAGACACAGATATAAGCCACCTCAGGTGGAACGGATACGAGTATGACGATTCAAGATGATGAGTTGCAAAAAGAATTTGTGATCGAGTCGCTCGAGCACCTTTCGTCCGTAGAAACACAACTCCTTGAGCTTGAGTCGGATGGGGATTCCATCGATCTCGATAAGATCAACAATGTGTTTCGAGCGATCCATTCTATCAAGGGCGTCGCAGGGTTTCTGAGCTTAGGCACGCTTGAGAGCTTGGCCCACCGCGAAGAGGAAGTCCTCAATCGATTGCGAAATCGCGAGTTGCGACCCACGCATGACGTCATTAATACACTTCTCAAGGCCACCGACCGACTGAGGTCGTTGCTCGACTCTATCGAATCATCGAACTCTGAGGATGTGTCGGATCACATCGATGCTCTCGAAAGACTACTTGCAAGTTCCACCTGCGAAGTCACCGAGGCAGTGCCAATTGAGGCGGTGCCATTTGAAGCGGCGCCATTTGAAGCGGCGCCATCCGAGGCGATCAATTCGCCGGAATCACCCGAGAGTAATGACTCTCCATCGAGGGATCGGCAGGGGATGACCGATGAGAAACCAATCCATGATCCTGCAAACCACAAGGAACTCGTAACTGGCCCGTCGCCAGCGGTTCCAGTTAAAAAGAATGCCACCGGATTGCGTGATTTTCTAATCGAGAGTTTCGATCATCTCGAACAGATTGAAGCCTATTTAGTGGCACTGGAAAGCAACCCTGGTAGCCAAGATGTGCTCAATGCGATTTATAGGGTCTTTCATTCGCTCAAAGGATCGAGTGACTTTCTTGGTTTCCAACGCACAGCCGCAGTCGCCCATGCTTCCGAAGGAATTATGAGCGAACTGAGGGCAGGGCGACTGGTTTACAACACGCCTGTCGCAAATTGCCTGTTTCAGGTCCTCGATCACCTCAGGAAACAAATCAGCAAGATCGAGCAGTTGCAGGGTGAGGGGAACGAGGATTCGGATCCGATTTTGGCTTGCATTCAGGATGTGCTACGAACGACCGAACACGGGGCTAAGGTGCCCGTGAAGCAGGACTCGTGCCGAACACCTGCACCCCAAGGCTTACAAGCTTCGGCCCCCCAAGCCTCGGATAAGCCAACGATGACAACCGAGCCGGCTGGAGGAATTGCTAAATCGAGCGCGTCCAAGGCTTCTCCTGTGAAGCCATCCCCGACCACCACCGCAGAGAGTTCGGCTCCATCGGCATCGGAAAGTACGATACGGGTTGATGTGTCTCTTCTCGACAAACTGATGACACGTGTCGGTGAACTCGTACTGGCGCGAAATCAAATTCTGCAATTTGCAGGCAAGCTGGCTGATAACGACCTGATCGGTGCCACGCAGCGACTCAATCTTATTACCACCGAGCTTCAAGAAGGGGTCATGAAGACCCGAATGCAACCGATTGGTAATATCTGGAGCAAATTGCCGAGATTGGTTCGGGACCTTGCTGAGACCTGTGGCAAACGAGTCCGGATCGAGATGCAAGGGAAGGATACAGAGCTTGATAAGACCATCATCGAGGCGATCAAGGATCCCTTGACGCATTTGGTCCGAAATACGGTGGATCACGGTATCGAACGACCAGAGGTACGCGTGGAATCCGGCAAGCCTGAGGAGGGTTGTTTGTACCTTCAGGCCTACCATGAAGGTGGGCAGGTCAACATCGAGATCTCCGACGACGGTGCCGGATTGAACCTGGCGAAAATTCGAGCCAAGGCGATTGAGAAGGGGCTGATCACTCCAGATCAAGCAAGCAAGCTCAGCGACCATGACACCGCCCAATTGATTTTCCTTCCTGGCTTCTCGACCGCGGACAAGGTATCGAATGTCTCGGGTCGTGGTGTGGGTATGGACGTCGTCAAAACGAACATCGAGAAGATCGGTGGAACGATCGATCTGCAATCGACCGAGGGGCAAGGGACCTCCATCAAGATCAAGATTCCGTTGACCCTCGCGATCATCCCGGCCTTGATCATCACGAACAATGGAAACCGATTCGCGATCCCGCAAGTCAACCTGTCGGAATTGGTTCGTGTCGATACGACGACATCAGAAACACAAATCGAATGGATACACGGAACCCCCGTGTATCGTCTGCGCGGTCAGCTTCTGCCGTTGGTTTTTCTGCATCAAATTTTGGGCAAGCCAGCAGGTGGTGAAACCGTATCCGAATCGGTCAACATTGTTGTCCTCCGTGTTGATGGTCGGCAATTTGGACTCGTTGTCGATCGAATCAACGACACCGAGGAAATCGTCGTCAAGCCCATGGGCAAACTACTGAAGCATATTCCTGTGTTCGCAGGGGCTACGATCATGGGGGATGGAAAAGTCGCACTGATCCTGGATGTGTTGGGATTGGCGTCGAAGTCGACCATCGTCTCGAAGGATTCGAACCGAACGGGATATCACTCGTCGTCGAACGCTGCAAACACGAAACTCACCCCGACACGGCAAATGGTTCTCTGCTCAAGCGAGGATCGGCGATTAGCACTCCCGATTTCGCAGGTAGCAAGATTGGAAAAAATTCCTGTCAAGGAAATTGAACACACTGACAATCGGGAAGTGGTCCAGTATCGAAATAGTATCCTGCCGTTAATCCGACTGTGCGAGTCGCTGGGTATCCGGGACACCACACCCTCGAGTGATGGATTGATGGATGTCATCATCTATGAAGAAAACGCTCGAACCTATGGATTGGTCGTTAATCGAATTGTTGACATTGTTGATGCGACCATCGAGGAGTTGCAACCGTGCAACCACAAGGCCTTACTAGGTTCCACCGTAATCCACGGGCATGTTACGGAAATCGTGAATTTGCCTGCAATTATTCAACGGGAGTTTTTAGGAATCATGCCTAGTGCATCGGAAGACGAACAAAGGAGTTGCGGAGTATGAACGACGAGACACGATTGTGCACGTTCTTCTTGGACCAGCAAATGTACGGAATTGACGTGCGTTCTGTGCAAGAAGTGATTCGGTACCAAGAGATGACCGAGGTTCCGCTCGCGCCGGAGTCCGTGGTCGGTTTGATCAACCTTCGAGGGCAAATCGTGACAGCGATCGACCTGAGGAAACGACTCAAGCTGCCCGCTCGCGAGGGAGACGCGCTGCCGATGAATGTTGTGATTCACGGGGAAGACGGTGCTATTAGCCTTTTGGTGGACCAAATCGGCGACGTTCAGTCCATCCTCCCAGAGAACTATGAGAATCCACCCGACACGATGAGTTCCTCGTCCAGGGAGCTCATACGGGGAACGTACAAACTCAAGGATCGCTTGTTACTGGTTTTGAACACGGAAAGAACGACACGCTTCTCGGATGGAGGCGACTAGCAATCGACAGTAGTAGACGTCCCATCCCTTCACACTCGAACAATCCACACCCACACGACTCAATCAACTTTCAACAGATTATTCATTCAGGAACTATATCATGGCAAACGCAACTGGCCTTCGCGGCAAAACCTCGGCTCCACGCAAAAACCCAGAACCACAGAAGATGAACGGAAAGCCTCGCAACGCGAAGCGATCCTCGCCCAATTATCAGGACCAGTGGAACGCGGTGAGTCTGTTACAGCTGACCGCAGAGTTCGATCTGGACGGTACGCTTCTCGAAGCAAATAACAAGTTTTGCCAGGTGTTCGGATACACACAACCGCAGTTGCAGAACGCAAACCATGACCTGTTCATCCGGGATAAGGATCGTGACGAGACCAACAAGCTCTGGCAAGCAATGCTGTTGGGGCAATCGCAGTCGGGTGAATATCAGCGGGTTGGCGCAGATGGCAAAGAAGTATGGCTCCAAGCCGTCTATGCAGTGATTTGCGATGCGCGAAACAAGCCCGAGCGAATCGTCTTGATCGCCACAGACATCTCCGATAAGAAGTTGATGCAGCTCGAATTGGACGATCTACGGGTTCGCTCGCAAGTCATCAACATGACGAGTATCGTTTCCGAGGCGGATCTCCGTGGGGATATCATTTCGATCAACGAAAAGTTCGTCGAGATCTCGAAGTATTCCCGCGAAGAATTGCTGGGCAAACCGCACAATACCACGCGGCACCCAGACATGTCGAAAGAAGTCTTTAAGGAAATGTGGGCGACCATCGGGCGAGGCAAGCCCTTCCGCGGGATCATCAAGAATCGCGCGAAAGATGGTACCCCCTATTACGTGGATGCTGTCATCGCCCCAGTCATGGGCCCTAACGGAAAGCCTGTGAAATACATCGGTATCCGCTATGACATCACCGCCGCCGAAATCGAGCGTCAGAATGCAAAGGGTATCCTCAATGCAGTCGATCGTGCCTTTGCTTTCATGGAGATCGGCACGAATGGTGACGTGCTGTCGGTGAACGAGAATTTTCAAAAGGTGCTCTCGTACCGTGAGGATGAACTTATCGGTAAGAATCTTCGAAGCCTTTTCGAAACCGAGTATGCGAATTCCCAGGATTACGCATCGTTCTGGAAAGAGTTGAGCAATGGTCAAACCCAATCGGGCATCTTTACCTATATCAGCAAGGATGGCCGGGAAGTTTGGGTCCAATCGGTGTTTGCTGCGGTTACCGACGAGATGGGGCGAATCGCGAAATTCGTGAATATCTGTACCGATGTGACTGCAGAAAAGCTTCGTATCGCTGATTTCGAAGGCCAGATGGATGCGGTTGGTAAGTCGCAAGCCGTTATCGAATATAGCTTGGACGGAAAAGTTCTTAAGGCAAATAGCAATTACCTGAAGACACTCGGCTATTCGTTTGAAGAGATCAAGGGGCGGCATCATAGCATGTTTGTCACCGAAGCAGAGGCGCAAAGCCCTCAATATCGCGAGCTCTGGGCGAAACTGAACCGCGGCGAATTCGAAGGAAACGATTACAAGCGAGTCGGCAAAGGTGGTAAAGACGTGTTCGTCCAATCGTCGTTCAACCCGATTTTCGATTTGAAAGGTAAGCCGTTCAAGGTGGTCGAATATGCGACGGATATCACCACGACGGTCGCTACGCGAAATGAGATGCGTGCCAAAGTCGATTACTTGCTCGAACTCGCTTCGAACGGAGATCTCACGCAGGAAATCACAGCTACCGGGGATGATGCGATCAGTCAAATCTGCCGTGGTCTCGGTAATTTCTTCGGCGATCTAAGAAATACGATTTCGTCGATGGCCGACAATGCGTCGGCGTTGTCCGGTGCGTCCGAGCAACTTTCGACGGTCAGCAGCCAAATGTCGTTGAATGCGGAAGAAACCTCGACGCAAGCCACCATCTCCTCGGCGGCTGCGGAACAGATTAGTCAAAACGTCCAGACCGTTTCGACGGGGGTGGATGAATTGAACTCCGCGATCCGCGAAATTGCACTAAATGCTACGGAAGCGGCCAAGGTATCGCAACAAGCGGTATTGATTGCCAATAACACGAATGGCACGATTGAGAAGCTCGGTGCGAGCAGCACAGAGATCGGCAAAGTTGTCAAGGTGATCACGTCGATCGCGGAACAGACGAATCTCTTGGCGCTCAACGCGACCATCGAAGCTGCAAGGGCTGGGGAAGCAGGCAAGGGCTTTGCGGTGGTTGCCAACGAAGTTAAAGAACTCGCAAAGGAAACCGCCAAAGCGACCGAAGATATCAGTCGAAAGATTGAGACCATCCAGAGCGATACGAAAGGTGCCGTGGATGCGATTCGCCAGATCAGCGATGTGATCAATCAGATCAATGATATTTCGAATACCATCGCCAGTGCCGTCGAGGAGCAAACGGCGACTGCGAATGAGATGGGCCGAAACGTGTTCGAGGCTGCTAAAGGAACTGGAGAAATCGCAAAGAATATCGCCAGTGTTGCTTCGACTGCCGAAAGCACAACGCATGGTGCGAACAATACCAAGCAAGCTGCTGCAGAATTGGCTCGAATGGCGACCGAGTTGCATCAACTGGTTTCTCGCTTCAAGTACTAACCGCTACGTTGCCATGGAGCGGTTATTGAAGGGACTGTCTGGGTGGTTTTCCGTGCCATCCAGACAGTCGTTCTTACTAGATCGAATTCACGTGATGTGAAGAAGTTGTGGGTGTGGCATGGCAAGAATTCGTGCATTGGTCGTCGATGACTCGACTGTCGTTCGACGCATGCTCTCTGAGATCATCAGCGACAGCGATGATTTTGAGGTCGCAGGAACCGCGGCCAATGGGAAAATCGCTCTCGCAAAAATTCCTCAATTGCTTCCTGACGTGGTCACACTCGACATGGAAATGCCTGAAATGGGGGGGCTTGAGACGATCAAAGAGATCCGGCGATCGTATCCGACACTTCCAATAGTTTTGTTCAGCGCGTTTGTAGCAAGCGAAGGGAAAGAGACACGCAACGCGATCAACTGCGGTGCGAATGATTTCGTGACCAAGCCCACGAAGGCTGGAAGCCCAGAGCACGCGAAACTTTTAGTTCGCAATGAATTGCTCCCAAAATTGCGCAAACTACATCGGCAGGTGCGGAATAATAGTGGCGCCGATCGGGTTGCTGCACAATTCGCATCCGGCTTGCCTCCCGCGGTCACGATTCCTTCAGTTCGGCCTGTCCAGCCAATCACACCCCGTAAAAATCCGATTTCGCCTATCGAGATGATCGCGATCGGTGTATCGACCGGAGGACCTAATGCCTTGAGTCACGTTCTGTCCGGACTCGATAGGGATCTGCCTGTCCCCATTCTGATCGTTCAGCATATGCCACCGGTCTTCACCAAGCACTTGGCCGATCGGCTCTCCAATACATCCTCTTTGGTGGTCCGCGAAGGGATCGCTGGGGTCGAGTTGAAGCCTGGGGAGGTATGGATTGCGCCGGGCGATTACCATATGACGGTGCAGAAGAACGGGACTAGTTTTTATCTCAATACCAATCAAGGTCCCGCTGAGAATTCGTGTCGACCAGCGGTGGACGTCCTCTTCCGTTCCGTCGCTGAATGCTGCGGGTCCGGGGCCTTGGGATGTGTACTCACAGGGATGGGACAAGACGGATTGCGCGGCGCTGAGGTTCTCAGGAACGCGGGCGCCTTTGTGATCGCCCAGGACGAAGCTTCGTCCGTCGTTTGGGGAATGCCACGTGCAGTTGTGCATGCTGGCTTGGCTGATCAAATCCTACCTCTCGATCGTGTCGCAGAGGAAATCGCGTTGCAGGTGAGTCGCTCGAGGGCTCGATCCTAATGTTCGGTGATTGCGTTGGAATGCGAACGGGCTACTTTGCTGCGTTGGCAACTACTCCTTCAGTTTGTAGTTTCTTGGAGATGAAACATGAATAGCGTCGCCACTACCACCTCTCTTCGTTCCACCGACTTCGATTTCGTATCGTCGTTGATCCGAAGCCAGAGTGCGATCGTACTCAATCGAGATAAGGAATATCTGGTCGAGTCACGTCTGATGCCAGTGGCTAGAGCGCATGGATTCGAATCGGTGACGCATTTAATTTGCCATCTCCGCGCCAAGCCACAAAAACATATTACTGACAAAGTTGTCGATGCGATGACCGTGAATGAAACGAGTTTCTATCGCGATCAGAGCCCATTTGATGCGTTGCGTCTGCACTTGATTCCAGAGTTGTTGAAAACAAAGGCCGCCGACAAAACGCTATCGATTTGGTCCAATGCTTGCTCGAGCGGGCAAGAGATCTACTCCATCGCCATGTTGTTGATGGAAAATTTTCCCCAGTTAAAAAATTGGAAGTTGCGTCTGCTCGCGACTGATTTGTCCGATCAGATGCTCGCTCGGGCCAGGCGTGGTTGCTTCAATTCAACTGAAGTTTCCCGAGGTTTACCGAAGGAGTTGCTGACAAAGTACTTTAAGCAGCAAGGTGATGTTTGGCAGATTTCGGATACGTTGCGAGGAATGGTTGAGTTTCGCAAAGTCAACTTGATCGAGCCATGGCTACCATCGCTCCAGAAAATGGACATCGTCTTCCTCAGGAACGTTTTGATCTATTTTGATACGGAGACGAAAGCACAGGTGCTTTCAAAAGTTCGTGGATCCCTCAGCGACAATGGATACCTGTTCCTAGGCAACGCTGAGACGATTCTCAATCTAAAAGCACCATTCCGTCGCGAGATCATTGCGAACTCGACGGTATACCGAGCCGCTCCGATCGTGAAAGAATAGCGGAGTATTAATCTTTGGGTCGAGGGTTCGAGTCCCTCCGCTCTCACTCTTGATTTTTCCACGAAAACCCCGGGTTCTTCAAAGGATCTGGGGTTTTTTCGTAGGCAGTGCTAGCACTTCTACAAGCTGTTTTCATGGCACCATTTCGCACCCTTTCGCCCCCAAAAGCACCCTGCGCGCTAGCGATTCTGCTGTAGGTAGGTGGGGGTATTGGGAGCAACGGGCCGATGCAATCTTGGTAGCCAGCCCAAACCACATCTCGAACAATCCATCCAACGGTACTGCGATGGACTCGCTGGAGATATTTCGCATCCAAGTCCGCCAATTACTATCCGCCAAGAAGTGGAGGCAACCGTCACTCGCCGTCGGTCCAAAGATCGATGCGCGAATCAAGCTATAGATCGCATACTATCGTGCCGCGATCGTGGGTGGCAAATCTCGTAGCGAACCCCATGTCGCAGAACTCGCGAAACTTCAGATCGAGAACAAGACGGGCGCAATGAGCAACTAGGGAATTGTGAACGTTACTAAATCTGCCCGTACATGGTCGGTCCTCCGAATAGGATGCGATCCGCTCTCCAACGCAATCACGCCTCCTGATTCATGAAGCACTGCATCGATAACATTGAATCGTATTAGAGACTCTTTCTTAAGAGGCAAAAACAGATCCCCCACGTCCCCTCGACCATTCCAAAAGGAGGGATACCTCACTACCCGGGGACTGCCTATGTAATCCATGGATGCAAAGACGAATTGAGAAGGATCACTCCAACCTGCGACTTGATTGAGTCGAGCGATTTTCCAGCTGATAGTTCCGTTGGGTATAAAAAATTCATCGCGACCGACGCTCTCTTCCTCACCCTGAAAAGTCATGCGATTGGGAGCGCTGGAGAATTGGCTTAGGATCTGTTCGATGTACAGGCGGATGTCGCCGTTTTGAGTACCACGCAAGCGAAAGCGCCGATTTCCTCCTAAAGCATGACCGTTGTGAACATCTGCGTGTACCCATCCAAACTCCAATGCGTCGAACATTAGCATATTTTCGACATGAATTAACTTCAACGACTGAATATCTACCAGTCCTCGTTGAACCAAAATCGTGTTGCCATCGCCCTTGGCGAAAAAATAGATTGTTGGCCCATCGTCGTATTCAATACCTAGTACTTTGCCGGGGACTTTTACGACTCCAAGCCGTTCACCATTGCGGCGAAGCACCTCGACCGTTGACCGAAAGTCAGATATTCGCATTGAATTGATCGCAATTGCGAACCAGTCGACGTTCGGCAGGTAGTAGGCTTGACTATGGGCTCCCTCCGTTATGTTGGTTAGTCTCCAAGCAACGTTACCGGCTTGAAGCTGATCCAGATCGCTGTAGTACTCCAGGTCACCTAGCCCATTTTTGCTTTTCTCTGTTCGAAGTATCGAGTAGACACCTCCGAGCTGCGAGTCGGTCACCAGAGCGCAACACCGAGCATCCACACGGATAGGCGACTCTCCCAAATCATCCACATCGACAATTGCACCTTCGCCTTGCCGCTTCAGAACTACAGCCTTAGAACCATCGTAGCTCAGCGAGATGGACCCAGTTACGAAGACCGCAGGATCGATAATCTGAATCGGCCGAAGGACAATCGTAGCGTTGGTTTGTGCGTGCACTTCAAGGCAAAACGTACTCGATGATAGCGTTACGAGCACGCAACATAGACGGAAGCAGAACGTAAACATCATCGGATCAATTCAACCTTCGCTTATTCGCACCTTGCGTTGCCCCATGAAATGATATTACCAACACCAACTCTACTTCCGACAATTGCCCAAACCGTATCGGGTGGATTGCAGGCTGGACAGCCAGTCCAGTCATATTCCGCAGTAAATGTGCCCGGTTTTGAAACCAGCGTCCCTCCCTGAATACCATTATTGTTTCTTACCATTCGGCCAGTTGTGCCCCCCACCCCCCCTGTTAAGTCAATACAATATCCGACCCCGCCAGCAAACCCATGCATGCCAGGCAGATTGATACACCCAAGATTGGTGCAATTACCGCCGCCGCCCGGCCCTTGAGCAGGCAAATTGACACAAACCAATATCGCTAAGAGAAACACGACAAATCGCGCCCACTTCATGAAATCACCTATTTTGTTGAAACCCGCCAATACCGTTTGGATCACTAAGAAACGCAAAGCAAAACGAACACTATTCGCTACGTACTAGTTGGTGGAAAAATGCACCATGCGTCGGCTCTGACTTGAAATCCATTGCGTAATCATCTTTCGCCGCACAGTTCTCCAAAATTTCCATATGGTTCTCATCGACGAGCCGAAGGATTACGTTCCGTGGACCACACCCACCAGCACCTGGGTCATCTTCGAATCGCTTGATTTGAGCTCGAAAAACACCAGTGTCCACATCGTAAGAATCAATGGTAAAACTTGTCATGGCTTGACGATCGGTCGTGGAACCTGACGCGTTGGGACCGACAATCCCACAAGCATCTAACTGGTCTCCAATTCGTAGTATGGACATAAATTCGTGGTCATCAGGTTTTTTGTCAACATACTCCCAATCGCCGACAATTAACTCGCTCGTCAAATTTCTCGATGCGCGTTGACCAAATGACCTTTCAATCGAATACCCGACGAACGCCACACCCGCACACAGAGATGCAAAAAGTAAGTACTTGAACATATTCGTTCCATTCCTAAACTAGAGTATATACAGCGCAATTTTTGATCAATGGTCCTTAAATCACTACTCGGCCATCCGAGTGGGTTTTTCGTGCAACAAGCCTCTGACGGCCCTCACGCGTCCCTGAATAATCTGAGTGACGCCTCGCCGTCCAAACGATGCGCAAGCAACGTCAATTCTTTCTTTTTTGTCGTCGTGCGATACTAAAATAGAACGCACAAGCCTATCACTCAGAGTCGAGACGAAGAGTTGCATTGTCGATGACAGATCAAATAATTCTGTCGACGATAAATCACTTGTTCCGCAACTCAAGATGTCATCAAATGAAACGGAAGGCGATTCCGCCGCAGCAACGACAGATGCGATGAGTTGTTCCAAATCACCACAACCCAGAACGCCTAACGTTGAAGAAAGAAGCATTCGATCATCGGGGTACGGGAGCAGTTTCGCAAACTCGCGATTCCGCCAATCTTCTCCCTCTGAATACCATGTCGCTCCATTTTCAAAAACAAATTGGAAAGTCTTTTCTCGATCCAGTCCGCCCGTGTCGCCACGCCAAAGCGTTCGCGTAACCACCATCCATGCAGTACGCTCTTCAGTATCAACACATAGACAAATATGATGGGGGCAGCGAAGTGTTGTAGCAGGCAAATCCATCACATCCGGTCGCCTAACCAAGGTATCCGCATTTCCCTTCAAAAAGATCGTCGTCCCGCTGAACTCGATTGACACAAATCGCGGGTCGTCGTTTAACACCGAGTGCTTGTAATCGTCGTCGGTGAGGACAAAAACGGGAATCATCAATCGACGGTTCACCCAATCCTTTTTTATTTGAATATCTGCGACATAAGTCTCAAACTGGGACACCGTTTCCAGAGGCCAACGGTGCTTACATTCCTCCGAGGAACAACTTGTCTCTCCTGGGAATTCGTCACCATCCAACGAATGAATTGTTGCACTCGAATCAATCCCATTTCCAGAAATGTCAATGGCGAGCGATTCCCGATTTCTAGATAAAGCTATATCGAAAGATTTTTGCTCTTTTGCGACTAGCAGTTCGCTTCGCACTTTTGATGTCCGCCCTTTTTCATCTTGAAACGCCACAACAAAGGGAAGCACTTTTCTTGGAGATAAGGGTTCAAGTGGTAATAGCGAGATCTTGCCCTCTCCCACATGAATAGAATCAAACCCTTCCGCCTCTACCTTGTATTCCCCACATGTGTCACGCAACGGGAGGATTTCAACAATGTAGGGTTGCCTGGGCTTCTCGGGGGCAAAAATATACTTCTTCACTTCCGGTTCTTTAAGATCGAATGGCTTAAAAGTCCTACCTGTAAACAGGTCAACTTCGCCTATGCTCGTATCGTCGCTTCCATAACAAATTGCTTCAATTGATTGCTGTGTTTCGGACTGCCCCCCACGGAAATTTGCGTTGAGGTCGATCCTCGCAACGAGCGAGCGAGACTCATTTGCTCTAAGTGACAAATGAGCAGGTTCGATGGACGTACATGCGCAGCTAGGCATAATCGCCTTTATTTCCAAATCATTACAGGATCTATTACGCAACATCACAGTTCGCTCGTAATTGAAACTTGCCGGCACATCCTGCTCATACTCCACATCAGTCACAAGCGGCCCAGGAGGCCGAATGGACGAAACTCGCAAAACCTCCTGTCGAACGAAATCAAAGCAAGTTGCGATTCCTACGAACACGAATAAACCGACGATAATCGCGAAACACGAAACGGACATCCAAGAATTGATCCACGCAGCAATTATAAGGATTGCGAATGCAAAAACGACCACAAGCAACACAATTGGTCTTGAAAAAGCCACTTCGCCGAAACATTTGCACGGAGGCATGCCGAAAGCGTAAGCAATCGTTTGAACCCAGAAAAACGTCCCAAAAAGGAACATGCCAATCGGATACATTCGGTCGGGTCGAATCGCTAAGCAAGCAGCAGCGATCAGCTCGAATGCCGGCAGTGCAACAAACAAAAGTATTTCATCAATCGTTAAACTAGATAACGGGATACCCTTTGAAATCCAAGCAAACTTTCCCACGGCCGCGACTACAAGCAGCACTACCGGGAAGAACAAAGCAATTTCAACGAAGGCAGAAACGCTTCGTGAGAGTTGAGTTGCTAAATTTGTTGACGTCCGAACCTTGTTGCCTGTCTGCCGCGTTGCAAGAGACATAATGGGGCTCCCAGTTCGAACATGGCGACACACGCGACATTTGGTGGCGACCGCGATCATACTTCAGATATCTACGAACGCTAAAATTTTTTAGTCCTCTCATCGAAATGTCAAGTTGATTTCGAAAGAATGTTCAAATTTAGCCCAGTTCCTCGTCACCACATTCAGCACTTTTGTGTCCGAGAAATCGGCACTAAATAGCTCCACACCAACACAGGTGCGCGGACAACCCAGAGTTTTGGCAGAAGCCCTGGGATTGTTGGATTGCTGGAATTAGTGAGCGCACCGGTAAACTTGTGGAGCTATTTAGGAGGGAAACTTATCATGGCACCCCGCTCACAGGGGTAAGTGAGGCTCAAGAGTGGTTTGGATGAATGACTTACTCCTCCTTCGATGCTCGGTTTCTGCTCGATCATGCTGTGAAAATGGTCGTTTTGTGGCCTGTGCGCGGACGCTGAGACAGTTGTCCTTACAAATTGAATCGGTTTATAGCTCGGTCTCCAATCTCCTATCCTGTCTCGTTGGGTTTGTTATCGATCTGCACAAGGCA
>JBKCUW010000097.1:0-26407 GCA_046318275.1 Pirellula sp.
GAACGTTTCTCAGCCTCGGTTTGGTGCTTTTCTAACCGCCGCAATAGTTCGACGTACGATTGGTCGCTCGATTCATCTACTGGAGCATCCCATTGCATCGCATGAGGAGCTTTCTGGTACGGTAGCTCGGGCTCGTCGGCAGGCTGAAATGACTGGCCGAATTCCCGGTCCGCAGAAAGTTCCGACTCGGACGTGTTGGCCGCGTAATACGGTAGCGATTGTCCAGTAAACTCATTCGAACTCCCCGTACCCCATTCGGATCCATCCATCCGAGCATGCCGATTGGCTTCAGGCCGTCTCTCATACGCTGGACTAATCGAGTCGGGTTGCGATAGAGACTCGACCGACCTCGGGAAGGACTGTTCCTCCACATGCACGGGAAAATCCCGATCTCGTCGAACCAATTCCAAGGACGCTGAGGTTAACGAGGTCTCGCTACGCGGTAGAGATGGCTTTTCTCGCTGAGACGACTCCATCTCTGAAAGGGAGTTTCGCAAGTCGGATTGGTCCTTCGCCAACGACGATATCTGGTTGGTCAAAACTCGGATCTCTTCGCTCGAAGAAGAGCCGATGGTCTCGATGCGTTGCTCCATGCTGACGAGACGATTGTCCAAGGACTGAGTCAATTGCGAAACCGACTCTTGCTGTTGACTCCCCAACGTGCTGAGCTCGCGTCGCATATCCGAGAACCAGCGGTCCGCAAATCCTTCCATCAGTTTCTGAGTCGAGGCAAGAACGACGGATTCCGTGTTGGACTGCACCTCCAATATGCTTTGCGCGGAATTGGCTTGCAATGCAGCTACAGCGGCCGTGAGAGACTCCATATTCTCTTTGATTTGCCCCAACACCTCCGGGGCGACTTCGTGCGTTGCGTTGCTTTTCTCGAACGGATGAGATGGCGAAGGTGTCTGGAATTGACTCTCCTGAAATCCCCCTCTGGATTCGATAGATGGAGTGATCGGGTTCGGAGGACGATCGATCGATGGAGCATCGGAAGCCTGAGGAGCCGCAGCCCCCATTCGAGATGCTATCTCTGAAATGCGCTCTCCTCGCACTACATTCGACGTAGGCCTACTGTTGAAGGGGTGCACGACAAAGGTCAACTCCCCGAGATCGATCGTCGTACTGGTATCGATCAACCACTCTTTAACCGGCCGCCCAGCAACCCGAGTGGGTTGTGCAAAGGCTTTCAGCAACGTGAATTTTTTTCCGAAGATCAAAAGGACGTGGGTAGGTGCTAGGTTACCTTCCTGAACGCGGACCGACGCATCCAAAGCCGATCCGATGGTGCAACGTGGGGCATGGACTCCCCACGAAGCCACAACGTTTCCGCTTCGATCCAGAAGGTCAATGAAACCGATCTCGATCCCGGTATTTTGGGAATCCACGGTCGGTCTATCGGAGGTGAGGTAAGGAGCTGCCATAGGTAAGTAAAACGTAGCCAATTTGGTCATCAAGCTATAACCGCGCGTTATCGAGCTATCGACAACGCTGATTGGCCAACTTCCATGAAAATGCAGCACCTGTAGCCATAATTACCGAGTGACTAAGAAAACTCCGGAAATTCCACCTTTAACGCACACAAGTTTGCTAGCGTCCACCACCCCGCCGGCAACGCGCAACCCCTTTACCGATAGTACTTTAACGCATAATTCCATCATCCAAGGACATCGGGATTACCGTTTTCTAACCTGAACCATGCACGGGTGAACATTTTTCACCATTTTGCGTACTATAGTTGTGGTTGATCATTTCCTTCCCACCTTTCGGGAGGGGCTGCTATCTGCCGATTGGAGAAAAAAATGTCGAGGAAAGAAGCCTTAACCAAGCTTAAGGATGTGCTGCTGCTCCGGCGTGAGGCTTTAAAGCGTGCTCTGGATGGGGACTTGAGCCTGCTGCAGACGCTGTCGCAAGAGGGCGGAGATGTCATGGACGCAGCGATGGACACCGCTCAGGACGAAATTAGCAGCCAACTCGTCGAAGTCGAGAGCCGCGAACTTTCCCAAATCGAAGACGCGCTGGGTCGCTTTCGTGACGGTGTTTACGGGAATTGCGAAACCTGTGAAAAGCCGATTCCGTTAGCTAGATTGCAAGCGGTTCCATACGCGACGACCTGCATCGAGTGCGCTAGGAAACAGGAAAAGGTCGGTTATCGTCCGGGGCCAAATCCATTCGGTGATTCCGCGCAGTCGCCTCACGCCTCCCGCTAGTCGCCACTAGCTGGTCAGGAGCGTGAGCTGGTTCGAACCAAATCGCCGTCTAATGAGCGATTGTCGTTGAGAATCCAGTCTCGCCAATTAAAGTTAGATGCTGGGGGCATTCTATGGAGACCAGCATGAAACGACTTGTTTGTAAATTCCTTTTGGCCTGCGGTTTGATCGGTGCGATTTCCACCTCGACAGCATCAGCAATCGATCCATTGGTCGGGCTACCCTATGCTTGGGGATTGGGTGCTCAGTACGCGTTCCGCAACAGCCTGCCGACTCCACCTTATTTTTCGATCTACCCCCCGGTGTACTACGGCCAGCGTTTCCAGCGCCCGTACGGCGACAGCCCGTACGCTTCGTACCCACTTTTGGGCCAAGTCCCTGGATACACACCGGTACCCAAGGAGAGCTATGCAGTCCCACCTCGTGCCGTTGAAAACCCTTACTCCACCGGATGCTGTTCCGACAGCGGTGCAGATGCGGGGGGGAGTGATGCCGGTAAGGCATCGGTCCAAGTGCTCGCAGAACAGCGCACGGTCGGCAAACCGCGGATTGTGGTGAACCCGTACTCCCAAGAGAAAATCGCCAAGCAGTAGGTTGCTGGATAGAGCAACAAATGATCTGGTGTAGCACCATTCTAGGATCCCTATCCTTCTCGGAGTGGGGCGTGCTACACTTAGGGCCATGCAGTCCCCTGAACAGCCAATATCTACCCTACACCCGCCAGCGATCCCAATTCCACCCACCCTCGAAATCCGAGTTTTCGCTGGGCTTCGGGACGGGCTGGCGCGCGACCGAGTGATCTTTTCGTTCCCAGGGTCTGTCCTACCCCAAGACCGCACTACTCGCGTCCTCAAAACCGCTCTTGCTGCGTCGTACCCGGACTTGGCCGTCTTGATCAAGGCCAGCCGGCTAGCCGTGAACCACACTTTTGTGGATGACGATGCGAGCCTAGAATTAGCGTTCGCTCCAGGGGTGGAAATCGCATTGATTCCGCCTGTTAGTGGCGGGTGACTCGGGACGTACTCGAACCGAGGATGCGACGAGAATGTTCACTCCGTCCCGCTCCCCCTCATAGCTTTTGCCCCCAACTCCATTTCCAAGCAATCGATCATGGCATCCCTGCAACAGGTCATCTTTGACGAGTTGGACTCGATCGTTCTTGTCGATTCGCACTCACACATCAACCCTCGATCGCCAGCCTCAGAGACGATCGCTGATTTGCTCGGCTACCACTACTACACAGAACTCGTCCACTCCGCTGGAATGGCGCGAGAAACCATTGAACAGGCGAACTTGTCGCCTGAAGAAAAAGTAGGGCGACTTTTCGAATCGCTTCACGAGATCAATCACACGGTTCAATGGTCATGGTTCGTCGATCTCTCGCGTCACCTGTTCGGTTTCACTGAAGATTCCATCGACCAAAAAAACTGGAAGTCACTTTACGATCAATCCTTGGTAGCCATGAAGCGGCCCGGTTGGGAAACAGAGGTATTGACCAAGAGTAAGATAGAAAGAATCTTCCTCACGAACGACTTCGACGATCCGTTGGATGATTTCGACACACACCGCTACGTTCCATGCCTCCGTACCGACGATCTGGTTTTCCACCTACATCTTGAAAAGACCCGGACTCGACTGGCTGCTTCGACATCGTCCTCCATTCACACTCTTGAACAATTGCATCGCAGTTTGGGACTGCTGTTCGATCGCTTTGTAAAAAACAACGCCAAAGCATGCGCCATTTCCCTCCCTCCTTGGTTTACCCCTCGCAAAGTACCACTCAACGACCCAGCAACCGCAGAGGCGTTCCACCGCATTTTGGCCGGCCAAAGCGAAACCGGTGAAACTGACAAAGCACAAGTCGCCTATTGGGTTTTTTGGAGACTCGCGGAGTTCTGTACCGAATACCGACTCCCGTTTGACCTAATGATTGGCGTCAATCGCAGGGTATACCCAGGTGGTGTCTACCAAGGACAAGATCTCTACGATTCCCGATGGTCGATGATTCAATACGCCGACTTACTGAATGAGTTTCCGAACGTAAAATTCCCCATCTCTGTTTTGGCATCGGTGAGCAATCAGGAACTCGTCGATTACGCATGGATATTCCCGAATGTCATCGCGCACGGGCATTGGTGGTATAGCAACACCCCCAGCTTCATCCGCCATGATCTCCAAGCTCGTCTCGATGCGGTTCCTCGCGGTAAACTCATCGGCTACTACAGCGATGCTTACAAACTCGAGTTCATTCTTCCTAAGTACCGCATGTACAAGCGTATTTTGGCAGAGTGCCTCGCCGAGACCATATGTATTGGACGCGGCCAGAGCGAATCGTTTGCGATTGAACTTGGAAAACAAATCCTTCGAGGCAACGTCGATTCAATTTTCTTTTCGAATTAGAGATAGCAACGTGAAAAAAGTAGGTTTGGTAGGTTGGCGTGGCATGGTAGGTTCGGTCCTCATGGATCGCATGGTCGCCGAAAAGGACTTCGACCACTTCGAACCCGTTTTTTTCTCGACCTCCAATGCGGGGGGTGCGGGGCCCAATCTCCACGGCAAAGGAAGTGGAGCCCTCCAAGCTGCTGACGACTTTGCAGCCCTGAAAAAAATGGATGTAATCCTTTCGTGCCAAGGGGGAGACTACACGACGGCCACCTACGATTCGCTTCGAAGTCAAGGATGGAACGGATATTGGATTGATGCAGCCTCAACATTGCGAATGCGCGATGATGCGATCATCATCTTGGATCCGGTAAATGACCAAGTAATTCGGTCCGGATTGCGCAGCGGAATAAAGACGTTCGCCGGCGGTAATTGCACGGTATCCCTGATGCTCATGGCATTGCATGGATTATTCCGCCAAGGACTTGTCGCATGGATGACGAGCATGACGTACCAAGCTGCATCAGGGGCTGGTGCACAAAACATGCGAGAGCTACTCAAGCAAATGGGCAGCTTATCCCATTCTGTCTCCGAAGATCTTGCGAATCCGGCGTCGGCGATACTTGCCATTGACAAAAAGGTCACCGAAACCATGCGATCGACCGACTTCCCAGTGGATAACTTCGGCGTACCGCTCGCAGGCAGCCTGATCCCCTGGATCGACAAAGACCTCGGAAATGGCCAAAGCCGCGAGGAATGGAAAGGGAAAGCGGAGACGAACAAGATCCTCGGTCGTTCGGAATCGCACATACCAGTCGATGGCATCTGTGTCCGCATCGGAGCTATGAGATGCCACAGCCAAGCGTTGACAATTTGTTTGACGAAGGATGTTCCTCTCGATGAAATCGTCGACTTGATCAACCAAGCAAATCCATGGGCTAGGGTAGTCCCGAACGAAAGATCTTCCTCCATGACGGATTTGAGCCCGACCGCGGTAACAGGAACACTTGATTGCCCCGTTGGCAGACTTCGGAAACTCGACCTTGATCCAGCGAACCCAGGTAGATACCTATCCGCGTTCACGGTGGGCGACCAACTCCTTTGGGGTGCTGCAGAGCCACTGCGAAGAATGCTTCGTATACTCCTTGAGGATTAAACCCTAATGCCGGAATTGAACTAGCGCGAGGTGTTCACTCAACGCCAGTCAAAACCGCAACGAGTACTTTCGCACAATGCTTCATGCGTACCCGTGCTCGATCGATTCCTCCTCAACCGTTCCGGTTCGTTGGATCAATCGAGTCAAACTCGACGCGATCCGCTTCAGGTAAGTCTTCACAATGCGATTCCGCTGGATCAATCGCCTCGAACGAAATATGTATATCGAGAAATGCAGCGCATTCCAAAGCCGCAACCTGCAAGCTCTCAGAAAACCGATTTTTGTTTTTCAGGCTTTTCTTCTCATTACCCTCAGCAATATTTGAGTGGAATCAATTGGTCCGCTCGCAGCCACGGCTCACAAACGTTGCGTTCCGGGCCCCTAAGTGATCTCGCGATTCGATTAGACGAAGCAACGAACTCGGTCGCAAGTCGACACACAACTAGTCGCTCGTGGTAGAAGATTGTCTCTCGAAGATTGACTCTGTCATCTAAGTCCTTTCGAGTACGAGTACCGTTTCACTGAGTACGAGTTCGAGAAAATCCGACCTGAAGCACGAACTACCAATAAGCCAGCCATATCTACGCTCCCCCTCACCGCGACTGGTAAACTAAGGTTTACAATTACGAAGCTTCGTTCTTCAACTTGCAGAATGTCCATATATTTGCCCTTTCCTCAAAAGCATGGAAAGAGATTTATCGATGACAATGAGAGCCACACGCAATTCAGCTAGCCCTCGGCGGATCCAATGGATCTCGTTCGTACTACTCATCTATGGCATCTGCTTGAACACGCACATCCGAGCAGCAGACAAACCCAACATCCTCTGGATATCGTGTGAGGATACCGGCCAACAGCTTGGCTGTTACGGAGACGCATACTCTCGAACTCCCTACTTGGATGCGTTTTCGAAGAGGAGTCAGCGGTTCTTGAATTGTTGGTCGAACGCGCCCGTTTGTGCTCCAGCCCGTACGACGATCATCACAGGCCTTTTTCCACCTTCCTTTGGTGCTCAGCATATGCGTTCGGAAGTTTCGCTTCCCGCTTTTGCGAAGACACTCCCAGAACAACTCCATGAGGCAGGTTATTACTGCAGCAACAACTCTAAAGAAGACTACAATTTTCGAAAACGTTCAGGGATGTGGGATGATTCGAGCCAAAAAGCGCATTGGCGCAATCGTCCAAAAAACAAACCATTCTTTTCGGTGTTCAACCTTCAGATCACGCACGAAAGTCAAATTCGAAAGCGTCCCTACAAGCCAGCGCACCCCACGGATTCCGTACCGATCCCCCCCTACCATCCCGACACACCGGACGTTCGAATCGACTGGGCGCAGTACTACGACCGAATCACCGAAATGGATTCGCAATTCCAAAGGATCCTCGACCAACTGGAGGACGATGGGCTTACCGAATCCACCGTGGTTTTTTTCTTCGGGGACCACGGAAGTGGGATGCCGCGTTCCAAGCGATGGCTGTACGAAAGCGGGCTACGTGTCCCCATGCTCGTTCATGTCCCATCCAAATTTCTATCCATCGTGGGAGCGAATTATCAAGCAGATTTTGGATCGCCGAGACTAGTGTCCTTCCTCGACCTAACACCGACGGTTTTGCATTTGGCTGGGGCAACTCGACCACCTTACTTGCATGGCGAGTCGTTTTTTGCGGATGACTCACGTGCTCACTCGACGCTCGTTGGATTTCGCGACAGGATGGATGAACGCGTCGATTGCTCACGTGCGATTCGAGATCATCGCTATCTCTACATTCGAAACTTTTTCCCATACCGACCGCAAGGCGCCTACTTGGCGTACATGTTCCAAACCCCAACCACGAAAGATTGGTATCGCGCCTATATCGAAGGGCGACTCGACAAAGTCCAGTCCAAGTTTTGGGAAATCAAAGATGTTGAGGAGCTTTATGATCTTTCCGTGGATCCTTACCAAGTCAACAATCTCGCTGATAATCCTGCGCACGAAGCCCAACGAAAGGAACTGGCGAACTCCTTGAAGCAATGGATGCTCGGCCATGAAGACACGGGATGTGTGCCCGAAGATTGGCTCCTTCAAAATAAAGCGGACTCCATGAAGTCCGCCATTGAGTTCGCTTGGCAGTCGGGAGACATCATCGATTCTATCGAACGACCCGAAGCTATGATGGCATCCCCAAACCCTATGGAGCGCTACTGGGGATTAATCGCGTTGCATTCCCAATTGTTGCAGAAACGAAGAACGGTGATTCCAGCATCTGTTACGTCGAGCAGCGTTGATCGTGAAACTGTGATCGCTATCGCAGCTCTAG
Organism: Pirellula sp.; assembly: GCA_046318275.1. Lineage (GTDB taxonomy): Bacteria > Planctomycetota > Planctomycetia > Pirellulales > Pirellulaceae > JBKCUI01. Next base: position 8,050 of record JBKCUW010000097.1, read on the forward strand.
AGATTCTTGCCAAATTCGGCTCGCCGGAGCAAGCCTCCAAAGCAAACGACGGATTGGTGCAAATCGCAATCGGAGATAAATCCACATGGGGAGCGAGATTACTCGCGCTCAACGCCATCGAAGCCGACACCCTGAACCCTTCAACCCAAAAATCCCTCCAAGAAATCCCTGAGGCACGCAGGAAGGCGTGGGCCCAGGATCTACCCTCGCGGTACGCGGAATACCTACCACGACTCATCGGGCAACTCAGTAATCCAAAAAGCCGAGAAAACAACGAATAGAACAAAACCTGCATGAAAGCGTGTTGCGGCATGAGGTCCGCAAGTAAATCCCGCAGACCGCAAAATACTTGCGGAACGAGCGGCAGGTTCCACGGGATGGGGAAACCAACGGAAGTTTGGCCTGGGAAAATCATCCACCAACAGTCCAGACTCTCTAGCCAGTTCGGATGGAACAATTGCGGTTACTGCTCTATGATTATCCCACTCACGTTTCGAAAACCTTTTACTCTTTAGCAATCATGTCAGCCGTCGCACCAAAACCAGTATCTTCCGCCTCTGAAGACCCTTACTTCCAAGAATTGTTCGCCGATCGGATCGGGGGAGCGCAATACGGCAAAGCCAACGAGATATATAAATTCGAGAAAATCAAAAGGGCGAAACGGAAGGCGCTCGCAGACTACCCTGATCGACTGCTTCTCGACTTCGGCATCGGTGAAAACGACTCGATGGCGGATGTAAAGGTACGCACCGAACTGAACGTCCAAGCCAACCGACCCGAGAATCGTGGCTACATGGACAATGGACCTGCGGAGTTCAAACAGGCTGCCGCGAGGTTTATGAAGCGCCAGTTTGGTGTCGACTTGGATCCCACAACTCAAGTCAATCATTGCATCGGTAGCAAGACCGCGCTCTCGATGCTACCGGCCTGCTTTATCAACCCCGGTGATGTAACCATGATGACCGTACCTGGTTATCCCGTTGCAGGAACGCATACGCGCTACTACGGTGGCACGGTTTACCGACTTCCACTACTCGCGGAAAACCACTTCTTCCCGGACTTTTCGAAAGTCACCGATGACGTCTGGGAAAAGACCAAGATGCTGGTGCTCAACTACCCTAACAGCCCTACCGGCCAGGTGGCTACGCAAGAGTTCTATGAGAGCATTATCGAACTTGCCAAGAAGCATAAGTTCATCGTTGTCCAAGACGCAGCGCATATCCTTCTGACCTTCAAGGGACAACCGTTGAGCTTCCTTCAAGTTCCAGGAGCGATGGATGTCGGAGTCGAAGTCCACTCCATGAGCAAAGGATTCGACATGATCGGCTGGCGAATCGGATGGGTTTGTGGCAACCAACGAATCGTCCAAGCCTTCTCGGACGTCAAGGATAACTGCGATAGCGGTCAATTCGGCGCGATCCAACGCGCGGCCATCACCGCCTTGGACTCCCCCGAAATCCCCTCACGTATCAATGCCAAATACAAGCGGCGTCTCGAGAAATTGGTTTCGACTCTCCGCCAATGCGGATTCACATGCGATGTTCCAGGCGGTAGCTACTTCCTCTACACTGCAGCACCCAAAGGTGTCGCCGGTGGACCTCAATTCGCCAATGCCGAAGAAGCATCGCAATACTTCATCACTCAGCATTCTATCGTTATCGTTCCGTGGGACGATGCGGGTAACTGCCTTCGCTTCTCGGTGACTTACGAAGCCGAGGATGAGGCGGCAGAGGATGCCCTTATGGCGGAAACCCTCAAGCGAATTCGCGGCTTGAACCTAGTTTTTTAACCTACCCGAATCCCATGACTGATACCGAAATCCATCAAAGCCTCCAATCGGCCCTCGATTCGTTCAAAGACCCAGAGTCGCAGAAAGCGTTGTCTAGAACCGGACAAGTTACGGATTGGGTTTTGACTGGCGGGGAAGCAAAATGCCGGTTGAGCCTTACCAGTATGGTGCAACCGATCTCGCAAGAAATTGCCGATAAACTACGGGATCATTTGCTCGCAAACGTGCCGGGACTGAAAGGGGTAACGGTTGCCACCGACACACTCTACCGACCGGCAACTCCCATCGGCCAAATCGGTCTGAAGGCGAAAGCCGTGATCGCGGTAGCTGCTGGTAAAGGCGGGGTGGGAAAAAGCACATTAGCCGCTTCCATAGCCCTCACGCTGCAATCCCTAGGTGCAAAAGTCGGCCTGCTCGACGCAGATGTTTATGGCCCCAGCATCCCTCACATGCTCGGCCTGGAAGGACGACCTGAGATCCTCGACAACAAAATCCAACCGATACCGTGCGGAACCATGCCGGTCATGTCGATGGGTTTTTTGATCGGACGTGATCAAGCAGTCGTCTGGCGCGGTCCCATGCTTCATGGTTCCATCTCCCAGTTTCTCAAAGACACGAACTGGGGCGAACTCGACTACATGATTATCGACATGCCTCCAGGAACGGGCGATGTGGCTTTGACCCTCTCGCAACTCCTACCGTTGGCCGGTGCCGTCATCGTTTGCACTCCACAAGAAGTTGCACTGCTGGACGCCAGCAAAGCCATTTCGATGTTCGAGAAGACAAAAGTACCCATTCTCGGAATCGTTGAAAACATGAGTGGCTTCACCGACCCTGAGTCAGGAAAAACCTTCAATATTTTTGGGAAGGGTGGTGCGAGGCAAAAAGCAATTGAACTCGGCGTCCCGTTCCTGGGCGAAGTACCGATCCAAATCCCTCTTCGAAGTGAAGCAGACGAAGGGAAGTTGGCGGATGCATTGCAGAACCCCAACATCTCAAAACCCTTCGAAGATGTTTGTCGAGCGTTGGTCCGCTCCATTACTGACCAGATTGCGGCCAAAGGTCCAGCATCAGCGGCACTCCCCGTCCTTTAAACAACGCTTGAAACAATTCGGCTAATTGATCACGCGGTTCAAGCCGTAGGGCATCGGAGTTCCACCGATTGCCGCTATCAAGTTCTCAGCGGCCATAGTCGACATCTTCGATCTAGCTTGGAATGTAGCTGATCCTATATGCGGTAGGATCATGCAGGAATCGAGCTCTCGAAGCGGCGAATCACTCGGCAAAGGCTCAGGGTCTGTCACGTCCAACCCTGCCGCAAACAATCGTCGCGACTTGAGCGCTTCATACAATGCGCCTTGGTCGACGACCTCCCCGCGAGCCGTGTTAATCAAAATGGCATTGGGCTTCATCAAAGCAAACTGAGCACGCCCAATCAATCCGCGCGTCTCTTTTTGTAAGCTCGTGTGCAAACTGATCACATCGCTTTCCCCGAGCAGAGTCTCAAGCTCCACACGCTTGGCAGCGAGACGCTGGTCGACATCCGTTTTGTCAGTGCGGGAGGTGTAGATTACCTTCATGCCCCAACCAAAGTGCAGACGTTCCGCAACCGCACTTCCAATGCGTCCCATACCGACGATGCCCAAGGTCTTACCGCGAAACTCTTGCCCCAGAAACATCATTGGTTCCCAATTACGCCATTGGAGATCAGAGACGTTTCGAACCGCTGGTAAAAAACATCGACCGGCAGCAATCATAAGTCCAACGGCGGTGTCGGCGGTTGCGTCGGTCAGCACTCCAGGCGTGTTACCTATGGCAACTCCTCGTAGCGTTGCAGCTTCGACGTCGATATTGTTGAATCCCACGGCGTAATTCGCTACACCCTTTAACTCCGCGCCGGCGGCATCGAAAAATTCGCCATCCGCGCGATCGCTCAACATCGTCAAGACCCCGGAGCAGCCCGCGATCTTCGCCAACAATATATCCCTCGGTGGCGGATCGCAACCATCCCAAACCTCCACCTCAAACCGCGATCGGAGGAGAGAAAGTCCGTCTTGCGGAATACTCCGCGTCACAAATACCTTACCCATAACCGCCGCTTACCTCTCGAAACTAAAGAAGATGTTTTGCCTTCACTTCAAGATACTGATTCACCAGTGGCGCTGTCAGTTGGTCAGGGAACGCGTCGATGACAAGTCCCCCGCAATCACTAACTTTTCGCAATACATCACTTCGCCAAAGAAGCAACTGCGCCGCGGCTGCACTTCGATACAACGTCGATTCATCTAAAGCAGGATTGTCTGCTGCTTCAAAAACGCGGCGATCGCGAAGCAAAACCAAAACTGGCAAATGCCTTCGGCTGAGCGTCGACAGATACCCAGTAACTTGTGACGCAGTTACATCGTCGATCACATTCGTGATCAAAACTACCATCGTCCGTCGTCTGCAATGCCTTGAAAAATATAAAAACGCTTCATCGTAGTTCGACTGCTTCATATTCGGGAAGCGATCAAACAAACCATGCAGAATGCGATTCATCTGGTTCGGGCCGCCTTTCAGCGGAACGTATTTCTCCACATGATCGGAAAAACACATCAATCCAACCGAGTCGCCTTGATGCAAAGCCACGTAACTCAACATCAAAATCGAGTTCATCGCATAATCCAGAAGACTCAATCCCTGATACTCGTTGGTCATCAATCGACCGCTATCAAGCAGGAAAACAATCCGTTGACTCTGATCCTGCTGGAATTGTTTCACCGTCAAACGGCTTCGCCGAGCCGTTGCGCGCCAATCGATATGCTTGTAGTTATCATCCGTGCTGTAATCGCGTAACCGCTCGAAGTTACTATCCTGTCCGGCCTTCCGTGTTCTCCGCACTCCAATAAGGCTCAGTCGGTTAGTCTTTGCCAGTAGGGCATACTCCGACAATTGCTGCATATTTGGATACACCAACAGCTCTCCGGGGCACTCTCGTTGGGTGAAGCGGTGCCAAAATCCAAAACGACTACTAAGTTGAAAATAGACCTTTTCGAATCGGAATACACCTCGACGCTGCGGCCGCAATTGATATCTCAACTCCGCTCGTTTGCGTCCCCCCAAAGACAAGGCATGAACGTCCGGCTCCGCGATCACCCCTTCCGGTAGATCGTCTCGCACTTCCAAGGCATATCCCCGATCGCTGCGATTCTCAACACTCAGCGTGATCTCGTGCGATCCACCCAGCGATGCACTCCGCAGCATGCGCCTTTCCACCCGTAAATTGGTCCGACCGATAATCGTCAGAAAATCCGAGAAAACCAATGCGACTGCCGCTAGATCCAGCAAAACCAACACGTCGACAAAGCCACGGACCGACTGGGTAGTCGCCTTAATCCATTCCGATTGAGAATCAGGATACATCGCACCCAAGAGTGCGGGGGCAGCGACCATGACCACTGATAGCAGCGTCAACGGCAACATCAACCATAACCAACGCTTGGTTGGAAAGATCTTCCAACCAAGAGCGATCACAACGATTGGCGAAATGACAAGTATCAATCCCAACCATGGGACCCAAAACAGATACGACCCGACAGCATCGAAACGGGGCATGATGGTTACAACCGTGGGACTTCAATGCTACGCAGCAACGTCGTTAGCTCGGTGTCGATCTTCGTACCTTCGACCTCCGCCTCTGCATTCAATACGACCCGATGCCGCAGCGTTGGAAGTGCGATCGAAACCACATCATCTGGAACAGCGAAATCTCGGCCGCGAAACGCAGCAAGTGTTCTAGCACCCTGCACCAACGCTATGCCGGCACGGGGAGACGCCCCCATATAAAATGTCGGCCAACCGCGGGTGGCTCGGACGATTTTATTGATGTAGTTGAGAAGCTTGGGTTCAATGCGAATCGCGCTATTCGACGCGATCGTGCTGAGAATCTCCTCCGCGTTGGTAACCTGCCCCACTTCGCGCTCCAGCACTTTGGCAATGTCAACCTGTCGAGAATGCAAATCCAACACCCTCGCCTCTTCCTCTTCACCCGGATACGAAACAACCGCCTTAAACATGAAACGATCGAGCTGTGCCTCAGGAAGTGAATAGGTACCCTCGCTCTCCAATGGATTCTGTGTGGCTAACACGAGAAAAGGTTTGGGAACAACATAGCTAACCCCATCGATGGTAACCCTGGACTCCTGCATAATCTCAAGCAACGCAGCGTGCGTCTTTGCAGGCGAGCGGTTGATCTCGTCCGCGAGGAGCAATTGAGTGAACACCGGCCCAGGCCGGAACCTGAAATCCTGAGTCTTCATGTCGAAGATCGGTGCTCCAGTTACGTCCGACGGCATCAAATCTGCCGTGAACTGTATCCGACCAAACTGACATCCAAGGACTCGGCCCAGTGTCCGAACAAACAAGGTTTTCCCAAGTCCAGGTACGCCTTCGATCAAAATGTGCCCCCCCGAAAAGAGGGATACTAACGCCGTAGTCACCAACTCGTCCTGGCCGACGAAAATCTTGCTTATCTCAGCTACCGCTGCATCATAAAGTTGCTTCGCACTGCGTAGATAAGACGCTCGGGTTTCGACGACTCCCGAAGGCGAACCATAATCCGCGGAACTTTCACTCATCGCTTTCCAACAATCCTGATAGTTGATGAACCGATCACACTCCGGTCAAGATTGTAAAACATTTCTACCTCTCGGTGGGTGTTTGCGACTTGCAACAAGCGATCAATTCCCCTGATTTCCAAATCCAATTCCGGATTCGAATTTTCGTAATTCCCCTCGCTAGCCCGGGCTACCAATCCCAATCCTAAGACCGCAACTCGGTAAATTGGGAAATGGAGGCGATACCTGCTTAGTACCCCCCTTCGTATTAGGTGGATTCAGCCCAGCATACCGTCTGCGAAGCATCATGTTCCAACAACCAGTGATTCGGTCCACCAAACGTTTATGGATACCGCTGAGCACTTATCCGAGATCGATCCAACGATACGAAATCGATGCCCCATAATGTTAAGCCGGTGGCTTGGCAACGTTAGCTTCGATCCCTCACTCAGCGAACTCAATAAAGAAAAACTGGTGGGAATCCTTTCTTCGCACTCCAAGCGAAATCAATTTGCAAACTCGTGGTGGCAACGTCGCATGCAGGCCGCGTTGAAAATAGCCAAGGCTCGCAACGCCCGAGTCCTTTTTGCAGCTGATTCTCCGTCCGCAGAAGCGATCAGGCATACTTGCATCCGTTTCTCGGTACGTTATGCCGAAATCCAAACTGAAGAATCGAATGCGAAACAGCCCATTATCACCAACAGACTTGGGAGAGTGATTCGCATCTATTCGCACCGAGACACAATCGATCCCTCACTGGCAAATACACCGATCAGCGATCGATCCGTGGCATTTCTCTCAGATATCCTGATCGCCATCCATGTCCGCCCCAAGGGAAAACTTTTAAGAATCCTCGAGGAACGCATTTCAGAAAAGAGCATTCCATCAGGGTCAACGTGGCTAGCAATGCACCCGATGCCGTCTAATTCCCAACGCTCCACGGAACAATACCTATCGGACGCCGGTGCAGTCCTGTGGATGTTTCACGGCGAGCGGCCGGAAGATGTTCTTGCGGGAGGCACGTCGCCGTGGGGCTGTCTTAAAAGGCATCAGCCCGCCACGCTGGCCCCTGTCCTAAAAGCGCAATCGCTTCTATTAGAGTCCAACAACTATCTCATTCACTGCACGCGTTCCAGGCAAGGCCCCTGGCCCGATCAGTCAATCGAAGGGTTCCTCGACGAGGCCTTGCTTTTGGAGGTGCATGAGCCCTCAACTCCCGCGAGCACCCTTGCTCGAATCCTCACCCAACAGCGCATTGCAGCGACGAATCGCCTCAAACGGGGCCAACTCAGCACCAGCTGCTGGTCTGCTTGCCCCTTGGGTGAACTCCTCAGCCGAAGATCTTTCCAAAACCATTTGGGCAGATGGGACTGGGAACCGTTCGGAATTGCGATCCGTACCGAGCGCCTCATGCAGCTTGGATCCAGACCTGTCACCTATCTCCGAGCTGAATCTATCGGAAAACTCCCATCGGAAGACCAATCGTTTGCACAACCCGCACCGAACCAAGCAGGTGATCGAGACTGGCGGGAAGAGAAGGAGTGGCGAATCGCCGGCGATTTACGTCTCCACTCGATCGGCTTTTCTGACGCATTTGTCTTTACGCCCGACATGCCGACCGCCATGCAGATGGCCCCGATCTCGCGCTGGCCAGTCTGCTTCATCAAGTGATTGGCGTAACACGCCCCAACCTCGTACCCCTAACGGTCGTGGGTCGCAGCTCGTTCGGAACCTTCAGCCATCCGAATCTGCCATTCTAATGTATCGGACCACTGAAGCATCCAGTCGCCAAACCATCGCAACCCCTGTGCCAATACTCTGGTCATTGGTCTTCCGGCAACGTCACTCGAAGTTTGGTTGCTGTCATTCACCGCAATATCGTTCGCATACCCTACCCACGCCGAATCACTCCACCGCACCGACTCGCTGGCTGTTGCGTTTTGCATTTCGGGATCCGCCATTACGCTTCCAGCATAACGTTTACCCATCGCTGAAATGTCTAAACCGATACCGATGGGATCACGAAGCGCCGCATCGACTGCCGCTAGATTACGATCCAATGGTGCTGCTGCGGGTACGTCCTCCGAGATAGCATCTGGTTCGATGGCCGTGTTGGAGCGAATACCAACACTTGGTTGATCGATCAAGTACTCAGGAGCAAAGATACAACCATGTGGACGGAACAAGGACCTCCACGACTCATTCGACCCATCCAATTCCATGCTCAATGCGGGATCGATTGGAATCCTATCTGCAGCAACACGATCACTCTCGTTCGTATTCGCGAATGCAGCTTCTGTCCCGATCGCGTCGTAATCATTTGCGAAATCAGATGCTAGAGGTAAACACAATTCTGCTTCGGGGCTGACCACATCCGCGTTGGGAGTAATCACTGCGATCTGCTCAGGCACCATGCTTACGGCACTAACACTATCCTTCAAGGATTTAACCACGTGTTCAGGAGCTGATGCAATTGCAGGTGTGCCTTCCGTCTCATTCCCGTCGAAACCATCACTAAAGACTCTCGGTAAAAATTCGGTGCTTGGGATGCACCCCTCTTCGATGGGAAAGCGGTTTTCGAGGATCGGTGCGTCAACCTCAGTGCCACTGACGAGTTGGCTGCAGAACTCCCCATCGAACGAATCGATAGATTCAGCCTCATCCGCCCGAACAGTCCGGCTCGCAATTGCCGCACTTAAACTTCGATCGGCAAGTGCGTCAAACGTCTCGGTCGAACCGGCAATATCCAGTTCGTCTTCGACTTGGAACCGTTCGTCCAATTGGCTGGAGGATTGCAACGTGAACACGAAGATGTTGGCCGGATGGCCAGAGGGCAACACGCCTAGTTCGCTCTCCGAGAAAATCGTCGAATCGCTCGCGGCCTCGCAACCGCTCAACGCATCCGGTCGGAAGTTTTCCTTCCCTAAGTCGCTTGGTGAGGCAATCGCTTGGTCGGAGATGACAGCGACTTCCATCCTGCTGTCGCTGTCCGCCAAATCTTGCTGCAGTTGGTACTTTGGACCACAATGACTCTGGTCGCAATCCCATAACAAGCCCTCGCCATCCTCAATCCCCGCCCCGGCCAGCGCAGTATCAGCGACAAGGATATCGTTCGTCGAGCGGACCGATACGAGGCTGGTCCTGTCGAAAGCGCTCACAAGCAACCGGGCAACGAATGGCGAGTTGGATCGGATGGCTCGATTCCAAGAGATCGGAAGCACAGGATAGTGATCGATCCACTCGTTGGCAGCACTGTAAAACCAACCTGCGTGGTTACGCGTCCATTCGATGCTCGATGACAACTTTTCGTAATTCGAATGCCGAACTGCGGCGAGGACGCACTGATCGGTGGTCGACTCCCGCACCATCTCCAAGGGTCCGATCAGTGCGGACTCTGAACCGCCGGATAGCAACGGGTCGGCATAAGCATCCAGCTCCGCGATCGCTCTGAATCGCAAAGGTAAAAACTCCATTCCAGAGTCATGCACCACGCATGACGCTGGAATGGAGACCAATGACGCATTCCAATCGGCGTAAGCTGCATTGGAAGCGGAAATGGCAACAACACAAGCACGGATTGTTGCCCGAAGGGCGCTTTTGAACGAAGGACTGCGCATCGCTCGTAACCTCGGTTGGATGCTCTGTCACCATGGCGATCACTGACTCAGCACCTCGATCGGCTGAGTCAGCCTTCCTTGGCCTTGGTGCATTGCGGATTGGTCGTTATAGGTGGGACGCAACACTCAGGAGCTGATTCCGTGCTCTTTTGCCTGAATGCGTGCGGCGACACCCATTACTTCGACCAGCCGAACCTAAAGAATCGAGTGCAGAGTCCACCCAATCGGCTTTTCTTCGCTATCCGCTACCGATTAACCAGCCCGTATCGGCTGTCCAGTCCGTATTGCCTATTCGGACAAGTGCGAATACTCCAGCGCTGCGCGTTGCTAAAGCTCGATACGCTTGCCTATCGCTTCTGTGCCAAGATCTCGTCGATCATCAACTCCGGAGAACCGAGTGCCTGCATGCGAGCAACCCAGTAGTTAACCTCGGTGCCGTTCGGGAGCCTACCCGTCAAGGTCTGGATCACTTGCTGAACATACGCTGGGTCATTGGCGTAGCGCTCGCGGAACTGTGGGCTCGCCATAATTTTGCCCGCGACTTCATTGAGCGTATGCCCTTGCTGCATATAGGATTGCCATGCGATGATTTCCCGGCTCGTCGGGGCCCGGCCGAGCAGCGACACAAACACTTGGTTCAATGCATCGGTATTCACTGCACCCGGCAAATTAGAATTGGAGGGGTATCCCGCCGAAACCGTTGATGATACTGAACCTGGTGCCGTACTGGTCAACCAGGTAGCAGGAGCCGTGGTCGCCCCAGGCTGAAAGTTACCGCGGTCTAAGGTCAAATTAAAATTCTGATTCAAGCTGCTTGCCGCGAGTGGAACGACCTGTCGCAATGAATAAAAAACTTGGTTGTTCAGACTCACAAAGGCGTTTAGCTGATACTGATCACGAGGGTCAATGTAGCGAGGATCGTAATTCAATTCGAAGCGGAATGGACCAAAACCCTCCGCTCGCATCACAGCCTTCCCACCAGCGATCTCATAGTAAGGCTTAGAGATATTCTGAAGCTGCACCGTAAGGACGGATCCGATCGGAAGTTGCCCGCGATCCCCGAGTGAAACTGTTCCACCCAGAACGGTCGACGTTGATGTCATCGTTACTACCGCGGAACGCAGGGCTCTCGATCGGACGTCTTGGATCAAAAGCGATACTCGTCCATATGGATCTACAGATCGCTTTAATTCGTCGGCGATATCAACGATCCGTCCGTCGTACTCACCAATCCGAGTACTCGACACCGCGACAATCACATCTCCCACATTGATTCCTGCGACTTGAGCGGCACTTCCAGGATCGATGCTCTGCACAACAGCACCTACGTCCGCATTTTTCACGAAAACCCCAAGTTTCCAATTCTTCACGGGGGGAACCAACGACTGACCATAATTGTAAGGTGGATTAACTACGGCCCCCGCGGGTGACGTGGGGGGATAGGTCGTGGTTCCCGGTATTGTTGCAGGAATCGCGCCAGGAAGCGTATAGGCACTTGGTGCCATCGGGGAGGTACTAGGGAACCCTACCCCAGGAACAACCTTTGGAACCGCTGCATTAAAGTCGGTCCATGACTGCCCCGTAGCGATACGACCGCAGGAAACAGAAATCAGGATGCAGGAAAGAATAAAACAAGACTGGAACCTGAACATGCTCATGATCTCAACTTCTAGAAACCTGCGTCATCGGGCAGGGAATAGGATGAATACGGTCCGTTTCCTTGAATAAATCTCGTCTGCCAATCAGCGGACCTGGGGTCCAGCGATTTGGTCCAATTCCTTGCGTATGAACGCGGGATCCAAAGGATAGAAGCCGGCTCGTACCGCCTCCAATTGCCCATCGCGACTCAGTACGTAGCGAAGCAGACTCTCTCGAAGCCCGCCATCGTTCGCCATCGCCGTTTTATCGATCACCAGCACGAGTGGTCGAACAAACGGATACCTTCCCGACAAAAAGCTCTGTTCATCCGCAGACACCACACCTCCAGGCAACGACAGCGCTACAGCTTTGAGCGTATCTCGTGACTCACCGAACCCACTCAGCCCCACCCCGAACTTGTCCGCGGCGATGGCGTTACATACCTTGTCGTTGGTTTCGTGAACCTGAGTAGACCTGGCTAAATCTCCTCCTTGAATAACCCAATTCTTGATGAAACCTGTCGTACCACTATGATCGCCTCGAGTGTGGATTCGTATCGGCTTGTCCGCCCATTCACCGGTAACCCCCAACTCTCCCCACTTGGCAACGTGTGGCTTGGAACCACCAGGTGCCCGGAAAATCGCTTCCAACTGGCTCGGACTGATGCTCTGGATTGGATTGTCTTTATGCACGTACAACGCCAACGGATCTAATGCGACGATAACCGGAAACGGTTCCTTGCACGCAGTCCCTTTGAGCGACTCAAGTTCGGAGTCCGTAAGGGGACGACTGGAACCGGCGATCACATTCGGTCTTTGCGAGATTTCTTGCAAACCGGCATCGGTACCATCTTTCCCTCGCTCAAACGTAACATCCGGATGGAACTTGCGAAAACGTTCCGACCAAGCCTTGCCGAGCATTTGCATCGTTGTGGACCCTGCAAGAACCGCCGTCCCCTTAAGCTCCTTAGTCGGATGGTAAGGTTCGATGGAATCGATCAAGTGCAACAGCGCTAGATGCTCCGCGTGGGCGTTCGTCGATTGAACAGTTGCCGTCGCCGCGCTCGACGATGAATTACCGCGATCCACGCCAGGAACTGCAGTTGGGTTGCTCACCGGTACCGCCGGTGTCGTTTGCGCCCTACAGTCTCCGATGGGCAACGAGCCGATTGCCATCAAACAACATGCTATTGCGCGAATCAGATAAATCGCAGATTTGGACGCTTTTCGCCCGCTCGTACTGGCAACACCTTCAGCCATTGTCATCCGCCTCCTGGGAAAATAGAACCTTAAGCCTCGCCCAGTCTACCCGTTTTAGCGCTCCGTTGAAAGATGAGCAAAATTACGTGCGCGAAGGAACGCCATCCACGGCAAAATTCGGGCCGCAGAATCGCTACTCACCAACTGCTGCGGTCAAAACCAATTCCACTCGATACCCGGGAGCGGCCAGTTGGGCATGCAGACACGCGCGTGAGGGAGCGTGCCCCAGTGGTACCCATGCGTCCCATTCCTCGTTAAAAACCGGGAGATCGTTTGGGTCCGGTAAGTAGATCGTCACTTGCAAGAGTTTCTCTCGAGAGCTCCCCACCATCGCCAATCTCTGATCAACCTGCATTAATACTTGGCGAAACTGCTCGCGCGGAGGCAACTCAGGGGAGTCGGGTACCTCTACAAAGTACCCCACCCCCGCATGCACCACTAAATCGGACCATCGGCGAGTTACCCCATGCCGCGAAATCGTCATGCGGGCGCGCTCCCTTTACTCAGCAAGTTTTCGTAGAACGGTGGGAAGAATACCGCCATTACGGTAGTACTCGATCTCAACCGGTGTATCGATCCGAACCAAAGCATCGAAGACGACTTGGCTTCCGTCACCCTTCTTCGCGATCACTTGGATCTTCGTCCTGGGTTGCAACGATTCGCTCAGGCCCGCGATATCGAACGTTTCTTCACCGGTCAATCCAAGAGATTGGGCGCTCTGACCAGGTAGGAACTGCAACGGTAGGACTCCCATCCCGACTAAGTTGCTTCGGTGGATCCGCTCGTAGGACACCGCGATCACGGCTTTTACACCCAAAAGCAAAGTACCTTTTGCTGCCCAGTCACGCGACGAACCAGTTCCATACTCAGCGCCCGCTAACACGACCAAAGGTGTCTTGGCAGCCTGATACTTCATCGAAGCATCGTAGATACTCATGGTTTCACCGGTAGGAAGATAGCGAGTCACACCACCCTCGACCCCGGGAACCATCGCATTGCGAATACGGATATTCGCAAACGTACCCCGGACCATGACCCGGTCATTACCGCGTCGTGCCCCATAACTGTTGAAGTCGGCGGGCGTAACGCCGTTCTCGACCAGAAATTTACCCGCTGGACCACTCTTGGCGATGGAACCCGCTGGTGAAATATGGTCTGTGGTTACGGAATCACCCAACACGGCCAACGCACGTGCGCCGACGATAGGATGGATCGTCCCGACCTTGGTGGTGATGCCTTCGAGGAACGGTGGACGCTGAATGTAGGTACTCTTTGCATCCCATGCATACTGGCCCCCCGGCGTTATCGGAATCGCATTCCATGCTTCATTCGATGTGAACGCATCCGAATATTGCTTTAGGAACATTTCAGGGAGTACCGAAGCGTCCACTGCTTTTTCAATCTCATCTCGTGTTGGCCAAATCTCATGGAAGAAGACAGGCTTGCCCGCTTCATCATGCCCAATAGGCTCCTTCTCAAAATCGATGTCCACCGTTCCCGCCAGCGCGTACGCGACAACCAGCGGGGGACTCGCTAAGTAATTAGCGCGAGTATGCGGATTGACACGACCTTCGAAGTTTCTGTTACCGCTGAGCACTGCGGCTGCGACTAGATTCCCTTCGGTGATCGCATTTGCGACAGCGTCAGGCAATGGCCCGCTGTTTCCGATACACGTTGTACAACCATACCCAACGACATTAAAACCCAGTTTCTCTAGAGAACCGAGCACTCCAGCCTTGGTCAAATAATCAGTCACCACGCGAGACCCAGGTGCCAAACTAGTTTTCACAAAACTCTTGACCCTCAAACCACGGTCTGCAGCTTTCTTGGCGAGCAGACCAGCGCCGATCATGACCGATGGATTACTTGTGTTCGTGCAGGATGTGATCGCCGCGATCACCACCGCTCCGTGGGTAATCGATTCATCACCCTTCAAGTCCTTCACGACCCCTTGGGATGGCAACTGTTCGCTGGTCAATCCAAAACCGCGCTCAGCAATCGGGGCAGATAAGGCTTTTGAAAATGAAGCCTTTACCGTCTTCAATGGAACTCGATCTTGAGGCCGCTTGGGACCAGCCACCGCTGGATCGACCGTAGAGAGATCCAAGGTTAACACCTTGGTGTATTGCAAATCGGGCCCGTTGTCCAATCGGAAAAGCCCCTGCTCCTTGCAATAACGCTCCACCAAATCGATTTCGTCCTTGGTGCGACCAGTTCGCTTTAAATATGCAAGTGTTTCACCATCCACAGGGAAGAATCCCATGGTCGCTCCGTACTCTGGAGCCATGTTGGCTATGGTTGCACGATCGGCGAGCGACATGCAGGAAACGCCATCACCAAAGAACTCGACGAACTTATTGACCACTCCCTCCTTGCGGAGGATCTCAGTGACACGCAGGACCAAGTCGGTCGCGGTTGCACCTGGCGCCAATCGCCCCGTCAATTTCATGCCGACCACTTCAGGCATGAGCATATACAACGGTTGCCCGAGCATATTGGCTTCCGCTTCGATGCCACCGACACCCCAGCCCAAAACGCCGAGTCCATTGATCATGGTGGTGTGCGAATCGGTACCAACCAACGTATCAGGAAATGCGACGCGTCCAAGATGATCATCCCCCTGGAATACGACCTTGGCCAAATACTCCAAATTGACTTGATGCACGATGCCGGTGTTCGGGGGCACAACGCGGAAGTTCGCAAAGGCCTGCTGCCCCCAACGAAGGAACTCGTACCGTTCGCGATTCCGTTCGAACTCGACGTGAACGTTCTTGCTCAACGCATCTGCCGTTCCAAAGTAGTCAACTTGAACGGAGTGATCGATCACCAAATCCACGGGGATCAGTGGATTGATCTTTTGCGGGTCGCCGCCCAGACTTTTCATACCGTCGCGCATGGCTGCTAAGTCGACGATGGCTGGCACCCCCGTGAAGTCTTGAAGCACAACTCGTGCGGGCTTGAATGGAACCTCGAGTTCCTCCGGCTTCGCAGCATTCCACTTCGCCAAGTTCACCACATCGTCCTGGGTGACTTGGAAACCATCGCAATTGCGCAGCACGGCTTCGAGCAAGATCCGAATCGAAAACGGAAGCTTGGACACAGACGCGACACCGGCTTTCTCAAGCCGATCCAGTCGGTAAATGCCTAAACTACCTTGAGGGGCCTTGAACGAATCGCGAGCACCAAACGGATCGACAACCTTCGATGGAGATGCCATTTTTCTGATTGATTGCAGAGTTAGCGTTGAGCCCCATCCGCACCGTGACGGTCCGCTGCCTCACGTCATTGCGTCTGGGGGGAGGGAAAATACGGACGCGTATTGTACCGAGAATGAGCAAAAGAAAAACGGCCCGTGAACTTCACAGGCCGTTTCCTTTTGTTTTCACCAAAACCGTCTGATACAGACGGAATCATTGGCTATTTCAATTACTTGCAACCGCAACCGGAAGCTGCTGGAGCGGGAGTTCCGCATCCGCCACAACCCGAACCGGATCCGTTGGAAGCTGCAGCGCCGCCGCAACCGGCACCAACTGCACTGCCAGCACCAACAGCAACGCCGTTCGACCATACAGGAACCGTCACGGTCGTTGGAACCATCTTGCAGACGGTCACATCGACTTCTTCTTGAACGGTGTATGGAACGTTGACGGTGTACTTCTCAACCTTTTCTTCGGTGACGGTGTCACATACAGTTACGTTGTAAGTACGGGTTTGTTGCTCAGCAACCATAACCGTGGTGGTAACGTCCTTTTGACGGGTTTCGTTCACGTACTCGGTTACGTTCTTGGTGCGAGTCTTGGTTTCGGTGTCGTAAACAACCTTGGAAACCTTGCGAGTCGCTTGCTCTTCAACAACCTTTGGAACCTTAACGGTTACTTGTCGCTCTTCGGTCGTCATAACCGTCTTGGATACTGGACGAGTGCGGGTTTCGGTGTTGTAAACGGTCTTCTTAACGGTCTTCGAACGGTTTTCGGTGTTCATTACACACTTCTTAACCGTACGAGTTCGTTGCTCGTCGTTGTAGGTGACCTTGTTAACCGTACGAGTGCGGGTTTCGGTGCTCATGCTGCACTTCTTAACCGTGCGATGACGGGTTTCGGTGGTGTAGCTAACCTTCTTGACGGTCTTCTGTTGAACTTCGTCGCGATAGAGAGTCACGTTGTAGGTGTACTCTTCGGTCGACGATTGGTTTTGGTAGGTAGTTACAGGAACTTCTTCGGTAACAACGTTTGGAACCCAAACCTTGCGGCAAACCGTACGGGTTGCAGGAGCTGCAGCGACTTCGCCACCGCACCCGCCACAACCGTTCGAAGCAACTGCTGCAGAACCGCAACCGCTGTTGCATCCGCCACAGCCACCGCATCCGCCGCAACCGGCCTTCTTGCCGCCGCATCCGCTTCCGGAGCTAACAGCCGAACCACATCCGCCGCTCACTGGAACTTCTTCCATAACGGTTTGATACGATCCGAGGTCCTTGGTTACCGTGCGAGTGGTCGTTACAGGAACACGTCGGCAGACATTGCGGGTGCCGGTACGTTGTTCGGTGTAAGGAACCTTGACGGTGTAGCTAACAACTTCGTCGGTGTACACAGGAACTTGAACCGTGTATGGAACTTGTTCGTCGGTGTATACGGGAACTTGAACCGTGTAAGGAACTTGTTCTTGAGTTGTAACAGGAACCTTGACAGTGTAGGTCTGAACTTCGTCAACGTAGCTTGGAACTTGGACAGTGTAGTTCACAACTTCGTCAACGGTCGTTGGGACCTGAACGGTGTAGCTAACATCTTCCGTTACAGTCTTTGGAACTTGAACGGTGACGGTCTTGGTCTGATCTTCGTAAACGGTCTTCTTAACGGTGTAAGGAACGTCTTCGGTTACAGTGCGAGCAACTTGAACTTGGTATTGCTCTTCAACTTGCTTGGTAACAGGAACCGAAACGGTGTAATCAACCTTCTTGGTTTCAGTCTTTGGAACTTGGACGGTAATGGTCTCCGTCTTGGTCTCGGTACGTGGAACCATCTTGGTCACGTTGTACCGACGCTCGCGCTCTTCAGCACGGGTCAACGTCTTGTTGACGGTTCGCTTTTCAGTCACTTGCTGAGCAACGTTAACGGTTCGCTCAACATAGGTGATCTGTGGGCCGCAACCTGCAGCACCAGCGTCTCCGCCACCAACAACTCCACCACTAACCACTGAACCACAGCCAGCTGCCGCAACGGTGTGAGCACCGTTACCGCATCCGCAGTCACCAGCGAACGCGCTACCGGCCCCTAATACCGTGGCCAGCCCGAGGACAAAACCTGGGCGAAACTTCATTGCAGTCTCCTCAAAGAAAACGAAATCATGGCCACAAGGCCGAAACATTAATTACTTGTCGCACAACTCGTACGACGGTTTGAAAACTCACGATGCATGCACTTCGGAACCGACGGGAAAAGCAAGCAACCTCATAGAAGAAGT
>JBKCUW010000098.1:0-285704 GCA_046318275.1 Pirellula sp.
TAGTACGAGAGGATTTGGTTGGACATAGCTCTGGTGTCCCAGTTGTCACGCTAGTGGCACGGCTGGATAGCTAACTATGGAAAGGATAAACGCTGAAAGCATCTAAGCGTGAAGCCCTCTTCAAGACTAGGTTTCGTAGCATTAGCGAGAGTCCCCTGGTAGACCACCAGGTTGATAGGATGGATGTGTAAGCACGGTAACGTGTTCAGCTAACCATTACTAACGGACGAACGCTTGACCATCGGTATCTTGCACTCAAACAGTGCGGATCCGATAAGATCGAAAGACTTGTTCTTTCATATTGCAGCCATCAACCAATCCAACATTGGGCCACGTAGGCTACCGCCTACGTGGTTCACTCCCGGTGACTTTATCAGAAAGGATCACCTGTTCCCATCCCGAACACAGTAGTTAAGCTTTCTGAGCCGATGATAGTGCCCACCAGTGCGAAAGTAGGTATTGCCGGTTTTTAAAAACCCCTCGTGAACGTAAGTTCACGCGGGGTTTTTTTTTGCTCGCGTGTACACTAATCGGAGCGGTTTTGCGTTGTTGTTTGCGCCGTTCCATAATCTATTTTAGCAACGCGTCCAACAGAGCATGAATGAGCTAAATCCTTACCAGCCCAGTGTCCGCGGTCAGAATCGTGACTTGTCGGTAAGCCACACTTCTAAACCGCGCGATTCATCGCCGTTACTGCGTGGCGCCAAAGTTGGAGCATTGGTTGGCGGCTTACTCGGTTTGCTTATGTTCGTTCTATTACTGATCGTGCTTCGCCCCACCAAACCGGTTTCCCTTTTTGGGCGTTTAGAGGCCGTTAAATGGCTCGTTTTGGTGGCTCTGTTTTTTGGTGTACCTCTGTTGTTCGGTACGGTTTCTGGTGCGGCAGGTTTCTGGATCGGAAATGTCGTCCTACGCCGTTTTCCATTGCTTCGTAAATGGTTGCGCTAGGGATCAAGTCAACAGTGAGGGACGTTCCAGCCTGGCTAACGTTTGGGGTTGGGGCAACACCGAAGTGCGCATCCGGGCGACGCCCGAGGCACGTCCAACTCGGGACGTGAAAACTTTTTGGCCAATTCTTTGTTGGAAGATTGTTTGTCGATAGAATCAGTCGATCTTGATTGGCGATTTCTAGGCCGGTTTACGCATGACTTTGGGAAGCGCAGGTGACTCCATCGTCATCAGTCGTGGAATTCTTCTCCAGTAGATAGTCAGATTGTCAGGCAGATAGATTAGGCAGATAGATAGGCAGGCAGTTACCAAGTCATTGAACCGAACGACTATGCCCCCATTTTTCGCTACGAAACTCAATCGTGTCCTCCCTACCCTGGCGGTAGCGCTGTTGGCGATCGCGTGCAACTGGCTCTGGCCACTTGATAGCACGATTGTCGATCAGATCAATAGGTTTCCATTTGACCAATCCGAGGTGGCGGTAGACGAGCGTGCCCAGTCGATCGCTGGATGGCCATGGACCTATCGGGCCGTGTTTAGATACCAGAAGCCCGGGGGAGCTGAGTTGCCTGCCATCCCCAGGCACGAAGTAGTCGATGCTTTGCGATTGATAGGTGATGTTGGTGTATGGTTGGGGTTGCTGGCATTTACTTTTTGGTACACCGGTCCCAAGTACATCGCTGATGAGAACGGCCGAAAAACCGTGGTGCCGCGAAGTCTTGGTCTCAGCGATCTTTTACTCGTGATCGCATGCATCGCATTTCTTTTGGGGCCATACACCTGGAGTCGAAAAACGCATAACGAGCAGGAGTCACTGCGTTTGGAAATCGAAGGAGCGGGAGGGTCGGTCGATGTTTCGCGATCGATACCAGTGCCGATCCAACGTTTTGCCAAGGGGCGTTTCGATGATTGGTTGCTTTCATGGAACCGAATCACGGGTGTGACCATCGAGAACCCTCAGAAGGAACTCTTGGATAAGATTGTCGCACTTCCTCATCTGGAGGTGCTTCGATTGGCCGGAGATGGGTATCCCTTGGCGAGTCTCAAGCCGCTGGAAAAGCGATATGCGCTTCGGGAGCTTCGGATTTCTGGTCGTTCGTTGGACGATGAGACAGCGATGCTTATCGGGCGGCTCAAGTCCCTTCAGACGGTCAACTTGATGCGCACCAACATGCATCGGCAGGGTTTAGAGGCGTGGGGAGAGATGCCTCGACTGAGGCTATTGAATCTGATTCATACGGATGTAGCGCTCGACGGCGAGCAGCCGATACCGTCGCTCACCAATCTTTATTCATTATCGTTGCCTCATCCACCGAGGGGGCAATCGTTGACGCATCGGGTCCTGAGTTTGCCTCAGTTGCAGCAACTTACTTGCATGGAATACGACGAGCGGATGAACGCTACCCCAGTTCGCCTGGTCGTCGAGGATTGTCCTACCCTTCGCTCGATCACCGTGGATAGCGTGCAGAGGCTAGACCTGGAGCTGCGAAGGTTGCCCATGTTAGAAACAGTTCAGAACTACTCATTCTTAATCGGCGAGCGAGTTCATCGCAGGAGCATTGTCCCCAATGGAGTGTGGGTCCGAAAAGCCTTCCTCGACGAGCTACCTTCTTTGAAGAAGATGCCATTGTTCATCCGTAATCTCGAACAGATCGAGGTGTCGAACTGCAATACAGATGGAATGAGTCTTAATGCACTGGGCGATGTATTTGTCATCGAGAAGAAGGGGTTTGTACCCGTCCATGAAATGATCCAGAGTCGGATCGCTTATGGTTCGATTCGGTCTGGTGGAGGCGGTGAGGATTCCGAGGACGAAGATGGATCATGGTTAACGCCGTCGGCAAACGACACACAGCAGATGATCAATGCGCTAGTAAGTTTAACGAAATTGAATCAGCTTCCTTTGCGTTACCGAGATCTATCCGAGGTAGACCTCAGCGTTTTGGCAAAGTATGTATCGTTGAAAACCATCGATTTGGCGTGGGCGAAAATAACAAAGGAGCAGCTTGGAGTTCTTGCAAGCCTTCCCACACTTGAGGAACTGCGGTTTTGGTCGATCGAGGACATTGTTCGCGGAGAAGACGCGGATAACAAATTTTTCGCGTATTCGATGTTTCGGAGTCGAGATGATCGCGACCGGTCGTTGGGCCAAATCGAGATGAAGGATGTCTTGGCTGCTCTACCCAAGCTTCGAGTGCTCCGAGGCGATTCATTGGTCGAACGCATATTCGATGTGAAAGGCCATCCGAGTATTGAGTCCCTGTTTGACGGCAATTGGACTTACGCGTTAGACATCGAAATCTTGGATAATCCAAAGTTGCGGGACACGGTCCTTTTCAGCCCCTCATTAGAGCGGTTGCAGATACGGGGTACTCCCGAACTTCGAGGGATTGTGATGACTAGTCCATGGCCGAGAAGCGGGGTGGTTGAGGATTGTTCGCAACTGCGCAGCATCGCGTTGGGGGGCAACACTTTGGACGAGGCCTCTTGGCGATCTCTGGCCGATCTCAGCAGCCTAGAGTCTCTGACGATCGCCCATACGACATTATCGGGTGAGGCGTTGCAGCGGATTGGTCAGGCCTCGAAGTTGCGAGCCCTGGGCGCGTGTGGCTCGGCGGTCGATGACTCGGTGGTAAAGTCGTGGAAGTCGATTCGCGATTTGGAGATCCTTGATTTGAGAGAGACACGAGTCACCGCTGACTCGTTGGAGTGGATTCGCAGTCAGGCATCTTTGAAGGATCTCGCCATCGATTTATCGGTAGTACAGGGCGCTAGTCGTGAGACGTTGGAATTCCTCGGCCGATTGCAACGACTGACTGTGCGAGGCGGAACATTGGATGCAGTCAACCTGCAGAAGTGGCCATCGATGCCAGCGCTGCGAGAGTGGCGATTGCAAAAGGTTGAATTGCCAGCTGATGGGGCGGCCTCATTGTCCAAGCGCGAGATCGGTTCATTGCAGTTTTTCGAATTAGACCATTGCACCATCGATTTGGAGAATAGCATCGAATGGCTGAAGAAGTGCGTCCAGCGTAACGTCGTTTGTTCCATCCTGGAAACGGTGATCGACTCGGACATGGAGGATATCATCGTGAAATCCAAGTTAGCAGGTAGTAGTTCGAACACGGCCATTTCGGATCTCGTCACTCCGGGTTTTGAACGGATCGAAAGCTTTAGCGATCAGCCTCGCGGCCTATTCGAAGATATCTTGTTGCCTACTGGCGCGAATAAAGGTCGGCCTTGGTCCTCAGGCAGGCCGTTTATCGTTAATCCTGAGCTCTATCGAGATCGTATATTGGGGAAGGCCTTGCCGTGAACAAGCTACCGATTGCAGTGCGAATGTCTCGATGGTTAGCGATTGCGGTGCTGGTGTGCGTGGGCTGCGATGACGTGCCCTCGTATCGCGCGCCAAAGAATCTAACGCCTTCGAATTCCAGCCTCGTGTCGCCCGATGGTCGCGATAGCTATGAGTGGACTTGGAATCCCAATGGATACTTCGAAGCCATCCGCCCATCGATCTACGCATTCCTCGAGGAATCGGACCCGCGATTTAACATCCAGTCCCTTTTTGGTCAGGAGGACCAGTCCGCATGGAAACGCCCGGATTGGATGTCCGACGAAATCTATAACTTCTTTCGACTTTTCACTTCATGTCCTCCTCCGCAAGTGATCCTGGAGGTGCCACTGACAGAGAAAGTGGATCGCGAGCAGTTTTTTCTCGATCCCCGTGCTCGCAAGTTGTATTGGTGTGTGGGGGATCTTATCCAATCACAGGATTTGGCTACGGATGCCCAAGGCGATTCCTCTCCTTCCACGCCTGCATCTATTCGATCACCTCTCGGAGCGCCACAAGCTATCTTAGGGGATCGAGACAATGAGTCCGTCTTCATTCGTACGGAGAAAGCGATAGCGCGCATTCGTCTTCGCGATGCGTCCGTGTTGTGGGAAGCGCAGTTGCCAAGTCCTGCTGTTCGCTGGGTGCGAGCGACGGATGTCAACACGATTGCTCTCGTGACCGCCGATAGCAAGTGTGTGATCTGCGATGGGGAATCGGGGAAACTCACGATTTGTCCGGCTCAAGTATCATCGCCCCACATCTCCCTCAACCCTCAAGGAAACTGGCTGCTGGGCAACCAGAAGCAACAGATCTTGCTCTGGGATTTCCAGGATGGAAGCGACTCGGTCAGCAAGCATACGGTTGTAGGAGTCGATCCGGAAAAGGGGATTCCATTCGCAGGTCCAGCTTGGGATGGGTGGATTGATCACCAGCATTTTGCGTTTCGAGAACATGGAAAATACAAAGCGCAGCTATTTTCGTACTCGCATTTTCTGCAGGAGGCACGACTGTTTCGAAGCGAGTTGAGCGTTCGAGAAAGTTTCTACACGTTGATCGGCAAAGGTTTAGCTGGCAGTATCTACTCCGATAAGGTTTTGGTAACGGATCTCGACGTCATCGAGGGCGGCGTGTTGCATTCCCAACCGACCGTACTCGAGGAAGCTCAAGCGATGGATGTGCAGATTTCCAAGACCGGTGGTGTCCTCGCATGGGCTACCCCTAAGTCATTGCGAGTTCTGTCGCGAATACCGCAGGCGAGTTCGCGTATGACGTACGGCCTTACCCAAATCACCATGGAATTGATCGACAAGATGGACTGGCAGCAATTAGAGAAAGTTGCTGTCGAACTGCGAAGCCATGATTGGCCCAGCGATTATGTGTCAGGAGAAACTGCTTATGGGAGTCTCGCTCAGAGTTGTGCAGCGATTATCGCAGGTCAACAACAGCTAGCGAATCCGGATGAGCCGTTGGATGAGCAACCGTTGCCTAAGCCTATATCGGAATGGCTCGAGAGCAAGCGAGCGTTTCCACGCTTCGTCGCGGCATGCCTAGAACAGGTTTTGTCGAAGCAAGCCCGCGGTACCTCGATGATCAATCTGGTCCCTGAAGAGAATCTGAAACGGCATGAGAAACACGAGGAGCGAAAACTCGCTCTTCTGCAGGAGATTCTCAGCGAACAGGACCCGCCTGGACAAGCTTACGAAATGATGCTGTGGCACTTGCGTTCGATGGGTGGTGGGTATCAAAAAGGGGAAGACTTCACGAGGCAGTGCATGCACAAGTATCCTCAGTTTTGGGGACTTCACGAAACGAACCTGTGGTGGATGCTACCCCGTTGGGGTGGTTCCGCGGGTCAGGCCCAAGCGTATGCCGAAGGGGTTACGAAACTGTACCCTCAGAAGTTCCAAGATCGTGTGTTTGGAATCCTCGTCAACCGTATGATTCGATACAACCAATCTGAGTTCATGAAGGAATCCGAAGGGTTCTTGCAACCCAAGCGATTGCTCGACGGAGTTTTTCAGTGGTGCAAAGATGGGGATGTTCCACAAATGATGGTGGAAAATGCAGCCGAGGTGGCCATGAAGGTGAACGCCGCGAACACGAAATACTTCATCGACTACAACGTCAAGCATTTCCCAGTCATGAGGCGAATCGGCGACGTTCCTCGTATGCAGAGAGCTTTTGACCAAGCCAAGCAAGCGTTACTCCCCTCTCAGGATCCCTCGAAGGGCGGTCCGAAATCCCAGTAACTCCTTGGCAGCGGGCACGTTCGCTCCCTGCAGATCATCATTATGGAACATAATCCCTATCAACCAAGTTCCGGAATGTTGACCGAAGAGTTCCGTGTTTGTCCCGACGCGAAGTCCCCTGCAGGTCCGGCGTTGAGAGGTGCCATGGTTGGCGGATCGATAGGTGCAGGGTTTGGGCTCGTTACGCTTCTGCTGCTATTCGTGTTTATCCGACCGTTCAGCGCAGATGGTTTTCCCTTGTTCGGTGAGTTTACGTGGAGCGTGCTTTTCTGGCTTCTGTTTTTCGCAGTGGTTTTGCCTGTTGTGTTCGGAATGGCTTTTTGCGCTTTCGGGTTTTGGTTGGGACAAGTCCTGCAATTTTGGTTTCCGTCCATGCGGAAGTCTTTCGATGCGGCTTTTGATGATCCTTTAAACCACGGAAGTTCAATTCCGTGATTTTCACGGAGGGATTTTCACGGAGGGATTTTCATGGAGGGATCTTCACGGAGGGATCTTTGGCGAAGGGGTAGGTGAAGGGTTATTCGTAGAGCAAGAACAAGCCAGAGTGGTCCACGTCGCCTAAGCCTCGAGTTTCCACCAATTCTTCCCATTGGGACAAACAGTTTTCTAGAGTCGGCGATTGAAATCCAACTGCGCTTGCCATTTCGCAAATCAGTCGTACATCCTTGAGTTGCAATTCTGCCCTTCCTCCTGCACGAAAATCGCGTTTGGCCATGCGCTCGCCGTGCAGTTGCAAAATGCGGCTTTCTGCGAAGCCGCCCAATAATGCTTCCCTGACTTTACCGCTTTCAACGCCTGCCAACTCTGCTAATCGCAACGCCTGTGCGACTGCATCGATGGTTTGAGCGACGATCAGCTGATTGGCCAATTTGGTCACTTGGCCTGATCCGGTCGGGCCCATGTGGGTAACTCGTTTGCCAACTGTATTCAGGATCGGAAGAGCGCGTGCGAAATTCGACTCGCTTCCTCCTGCCATGATCGAAAGGGTTCCCGCCTCCGCGCCGACTTGTCCTCCCGATACCGGTGCATCTACCCAGGAAATTCTTTTTCCGAATGCTTGGGTAGCCTCGACGCTGGTCGTGCCGAAATCGATAAGCAGTGCCTCTGGATTCCAATGTTGAATCATCCCCTGCTCACCGAAAACAACCTCGCGAACAACATCGGTGTTGGTCAGGTTGATGCAGGCAATACCATCGGAAACCCACGATGCGAGTTCTGACAGATTATTTGCGCGTTGCATTCCTTCTGCGACTGCCCATTCCACGGGTTCGATGCTGCGATTCCAAACCATGACATTGGCCCCTGCCTCGTGCAAATGCTTGGCCATCGGTTTTCCCATATTGCCCAAGCCGACAAAGCCGATCTTGGTTCCTGCTAAACTGTTGTTCATCGATTCTATTTTTCTGAGTAATTGGATGGGTTTGGGCCGGGGGCGGAATGGATGGTCTGTTCCGCTGCGACTCGGGGGTTCTATGCACTGGGCAGCAAGACAACAAAAACATGAAAGTTATTATTACCGGCGGCGGAGGATTTCTGGGGGTGCAATTGTGCAAAAAGTTGCTCGATCGACCTCAATTGACGAGTCCTAAAGGAACGGTTGAGTCCGTTGAAGAAATCGTTTTATTCGATGCGCGTCTCCATAATGTTCCCGATCCGCTTCGACATCCAACACTCGTCGAGGGGAAACCGAAGGTTGTTTGCGTCGAAGGGAGTATCGACGATGTGGATTCCGTTCGGAATGCGATTGGAACGGATCCTCATACGTCTGTCTTCCATCTCGCATCCATGGTGAGTGGTGAATGCGAAGAGCGTTTCGACGATGCATTGCGCATCAATCTCGATGGTGGCCGGAATATCTTCGAAGCGGTCCGAGCGATCCCAGGCTTGCCGCGATTGGTTTTTGCCAGCAGCATCGCGTGTTTCGGCGGGGAGGCAATGCAACCACCATGCGATGATCGAACAAAACTTACACCGGAAACGACCTACGGAATGACCAAGGTGATCTGCGAATTGCTGATCAATGATTACTCGAGAAAAGGCTTTTTCGATGGCCGTTCCGCCCGATTGCCTACCGTGATTATTCGCCCCGGCAAGCCGAATACAGCGGCTTCAAGTTGGGCGAGTGGAATGTTTCGGGAGCCACTCAACGGGGAGTCGTGCCATCTGCCGGTCGATTGGGACCAGCGACATCCGATGACGGGTTATCGGACCGTGATTGATTCGCTGATTGCGATTCATGAGTTACCGGCAATTTCTCTTGGAAGCGATCGTGGTATTGGTCTACCCGCTCGATCGATTACCCCTCGACTAGCAGACAAGGCTTTAAAAGATTTTGCCATCGAGCGCAATCTTCGTTCCTTGGGTCCCATCGAGGATCGACCCGATGCTCGTATCCGAGGGATAGTGAAAAACTGGCCCGTGGAAGTTGATGGTTCACGCGGACTAGCCCTCGGTTTACCCCCTGCTCCAACGCTCCCCGAAATTATTGGCAATTACTGGGATGATTTCGGAGCGAAGACTTCGTGACGGCGGCAAAAAAACTTCGAGCCTGGGACTTATTGAGAACTCGATGCATTCGTCACGAGGCGATGGCAAGGTTGGAACTTTGGTGCCCGTACGCCATCAATTGGCGTAGAAATAAACCTCTGGTGGAAGGCCGAACTTTGCTGGGAGCGGGATATTGGTCGCTCCTTCTCCTTCTCCATTGTGCATTTGCCATCCACCTGCCAACGCTGTTTTTCCCTGCTCAGTAATCAATGTAGGGGCAGGCACGGATACGATGGTTTCTTTGTCGGATTGCTCGTCGTCGATTCGGCACTTCAGGACTAAAACGTTGGCATCATCATTACCGAAGGTCTGTTCCTTGCGGATTAAAAATTGATTTTGCAAGGCAGTTGTCGTACCGTTCGTCGCAGCTGATTTTTCCAACGCATGACCGTTGAGCCAGGCTGCCTCGATGGCATTATCGGTAACCAACGTTACGGGCGATCCGAGCGATGCGTTTGAAATGCTCAAAGAGCAGCGGATAAACGTGTTGCCCGATGCCGATTGAGGCGATGGTTTGCTTGAGGAGTCTGCCGCCCACTCGATTCGCTTCCATTCCGGAATTGCAGTGATTCGGGCGGATACCTCGGTGGGTAAAAGGTCTTTCTTCGTTCGGGTGTCGCGCTTGAATTGAACCGGATTTCCGCCAACGATTTGATCGCTAGTGATAGTGGGGCATAGGAATTGTTCGACATAGCTGATGATGAGATCGTTTCCGGTGAAATGGTCGACATACGGCCATCGCTTGGGGTTGTACATGCAATCGGTCAAATCTCGGACCAGAACAACTTCCATTCCGTTTTGACGGAGTTGTCTCAATCCGAAGGGCCTGCCTAGGACGCACATGTTGGTATGCACTCCGATCATCAAGACATGCTGGATTTCCTTGTCTTTAAGGATGCCCCAAACTTCCATTCCCCGGTCGCTGATGAAATCCTTGTCAGGATTGATCGTTAATGCTGGCGACTGAGCTTTCCAAGGCATTGCGGGATTCCGTCCCAGGTCGGTCAATTTGGCCGACCATGCCGCGTGCTCTTCCGGGTCGTCGTCTTCGCCTCCATCGGATTGGTCGATTGGATAAGTGGCAGAAGCTTCGGTTGGGATTTTGCTATTCCAGGAAGCGATCTTTGGTGGCATCGGCCGTTTCGAAATGTCGATGGCACGCAGGCGGGCGGGATGATTGCTGTATGTCTCCATACAGTCGCTAGGAGCGTGGATGATGATGGAGCCCCGTTGTCTGGCTTCTTTCAAGACATCGTCCATGCGAGGGAGCATTTCTTCGATGCGTCGCACGGCGTTGATGCAATGATGGTAATCCCATACGTCGCATACAATGACCGCGGTCCGTTTGGGATCCCAGTGACTCGTGGTCGTGCGACGCTCCAAGGAGTCTCCTTCTCGATGAAGCGTCCGTTTGGTTAGTTGGTACGGGTTGAGTTCTCGAAGAGTATTAGGTTCATCGCTCACAATTTTTTCTCCCGTTCCGAGTATGAGCAAGACTGCAAATACGTTTAGGCTGCGGGAGATACCAATCACTCGGATCAAGACGCAGAGAATAGATCGATACATCATGGGGACACGGCAGCATGGAGCTGATCGAATAGAATCAAGTGGAACCGACAGGGATGCGTTAATCCAATAGATCGTTCATCGGTGATGTTGACGTATGAAAGTCATCCGATCTCAAACTGGAGTTTCGTATCACGGGATTATAGTCAATCTCGCGCGATCCATGTCGCAAAGAACTACAACAAGGCTACCAACGATGGTCACACAAGCAGATATCGAACGGGTTCAAGAAGAAATCAAACCGCAGATGATGGTCATGATGATCATCCATTTCGCATTGATGGTGGGAGCGGGTTTCTATGCGGCATTTGTTTTGTTGACGAATTGGCAGAAGGAAGTTTACGATGAGGCTGCACCGGGTGCGATTGCGATTCCCATCGCGTTCACGGCGGTGAACACCGTCTTGTCCTTCATCATTCCCTCATTTCTTTTACGAGGGATCAAGAATAATGTGACGTGGACTGGCGATCCCGCAAACCGATCCTCAAACCCAACGCAAAAATCCACACCGTCGGATGTTCGTATTCCAGATACTCCAGCGAAAGCTCTGATGGGAGGCAACATGGTGACGCGCATCGTCGGTTTGGCGATGCTCGAAGGCAATATGTTTCTCTGCTCGTTTCTGGCAAGCAAATATTCCTTATGGTGGCTTCTCGGAACAGGCGCGCTGCTCCTGCTAATGGTCCTTCGATTCCCTTGGCCTCGGCAGATTGCGGAGTGGGTTGCGGACGAAGAAGAATTGCTGTTGGCCAGCCGAGGGGATGCTTCGCAAGTCCCCTCGCCATGATGTAGACCACGGTGATTTACTAATCGGTCGCACTAGTTGCTCGCGCTAGATGCTCGCACTAATTGCTCTAAGGGTGGATCGCACGAGTAGAGAGCGATCCACCTATGGGTGTTCGAAGCTGGTCGCGTCAGATTGCAGTTAGGGTTTGATCCGAACGAGCTTCATAATGCGACCGGAGACGTTCCAGTCTTGGACGTATAGATTTCCGTCTTTGTCCCAGTACGATCCATGGGTACCGCTGAAAGCCCCTTCGACCCATTGGTCTTGAGGGATGTTGTAGTTCCCACCTTTGGCTGGATCTGGGTTGTGCCCGAGAACCGCGATGATGGTATTGGACTTGTCGAGAATGACCACTCGCCCGTTCAAATCAGGAACCGAAACGAAGTCGCCTTGGATAGCGACCGAGGTGGGCATACCAAGACCGGTGACGACTTCGTCGATAAACTCTCCGTCGAGGCTATAGTGGACCAATCGGCCTTTAGGTTGGTGGTTCCGGTCGCAGATGAGCAATCGGGCTGGTTCGTAGCGAGTGTCAAGAGTCATGCCGTGTGCGGTGTTGAACTCTTTGAGCCCGTTCCCTTGGGTTCCGAAATGGCTCAAGTACTTTCCGTTTTTGTCGTAGCGGAAAACATGGTTGCTGGCGTATCCATTCGACAGGTAGATATCACCGTTTGGAGCAACAGTGATTGCTGTCGGATTGAATTGCTTTAGGTTGAGTCCTGAATCTTCGGGGTATTTTAATCGCAAGACGACTTCGCCAGTCGAAGCATTGAACTTGATTCCTTCTGCGTTTGCGTTTCGAGCACCGTAGATAAACTCCTTATCCCCTTCGGCACGGATTTCCATATCGTGGAGTCGGGTGTAGTCGCCCCCCAAGTAGCTATGGATGACTTTGCCCTCGGGCGAGAAGACATAGACACCTTGGTCGGCGCTGGTGTAGATATTGCCAGCTTTGTCGATAACGACGGAGCCGTGGGTTGGACCGATTGCGGATTGGCCATCTGGACGTAATCCCCATCCTGGAACGGTATCAAAGGTCATGATACCTGTTCCCATGCGAACCGGTTTGGTCTTGGGCTTTTCCTGCGCAAACCCTGCGCTATACGAGGTGATGAGCAGGGCGAGTGCGAAGCAGGTCGAGAGGAATTTCATGGTGGGTACAAATCCTGTAGGTGTGGAGGGGTGGGGGCATCGATCGATGAAACACCGACCTCGATCGACGGCCAACGCACGAATACGCGAGTCGATTGCGGCAGGTACGCTTGGCAATCTACGTAATGGATTGTAGTCGGAACGAGAGTCCTGCGGGTGGGTTGGCGCGATGAATTTGATGTTCGCGCCTACCCTTGGATTCTATGATCGAGAGCCCGTGGTTGGGGCTAGGATTCTGAGAGAGTTCCCAGTTTTAGAAGATCGGTTTGATGCCGTATTGTTGATGGATTTGATTGCAGACTTTCGGTTGCAATCGCAATCCTTGGGCCAATTCTTTCAAGTAATCAATTTCGGCTTGGGTGTCGATTTCGATCGTCGACAGCGAGGCTGCATAGACAGCGGCTTCCATCCCAAGAGGAACGGACCACGCGAAATCGCGAACACTAGTTGCGCTGGCGAACTCTTTGCGCAGGAATTGGATGGTTTCCGGGTTGGTATTACCGATGCGATCGACGATGGCTTGCTGCTCGTTCGCATCGATCCGACCATCTGCCTTACCGGCATAGATCATTGCGCGGATCAAGGTCACCATCTGTTCTTGCTCGCTCGCACTCAGTTCGACTTGCGCGGGAGCTTGACGCTGAGGCTGTTGACCAAAGATGTCGCTTTGTGGAGTTCCACCGCGTTGGTTGGTTGGTGCAGGTTGTGTTGGTGCAGGCTTGGTGGGAGCCTGAGGTTGAGGCGTTCGCTGTTGTTGCGATGGAGCGGATCGTCCGACACCCAGCATGTCCTCCAATTCGGCTTCGGATGGAATCTTCGCACCCGATCCTCCGCGGCCTTCGCGGAGCACTCCAGGGAATTGGACACCACCACCGGAGGAACCACCCCGCTGCGCAGGGCCACCGCCGAGAATATCTTTAAGGATATCAGCACCCGAGCCGCCGCCGCGCGATCCACCGCGTTGTTGCTGTTGTTGTGCTGCTGCTCCGGAGTTCAGGATTTCGGTCAGGATGTCGAAAGGATTCATGTTCGGGACTCTGCAATAGAATTGGTGAGGAAAATCGAGACACGTAGTTTAGCAAACGGGCAGGTGCCTGGGCAAAGTTATCGTGCGTCGGAATGCCAGAAAACTGGCGAGTATGGGCTGCTGGCCGCGTACTAGTCCGGGGAAATTGCGATGCAACTTTCGTGCGTTCACAAGTTCCTTTCAATCGCAAGCCCCTTAGTTGGTCAACTTCTTGTACCGGAATCGCTGTGGTTCATCGCCAGAGATTCCTTGTCGCTCGCGTCGTTGCTGTTCGTAGGTGTCAAAATTTCCTTCGCACCAGTGAACATATCCGTTCCCTTCGAACGCCAGGATATGGGTTGCGATTCGGTCGAGGAACCAGCGGTCGTGAGTAATTACCACTACGCAGCCGACGAAATTGAGGATCGCTTCTTCGAGTGCCCGCAAGGTATCGACGTCGAGGTCGTTGGTGGGTTCGTCGAGTAGGAGCACATTGCAACCTCGACGGAGGAGCTTTGCCAAATGGACTCGGTTCCGTTCACCGCCGGACAGATCGCCGACTTTCTTTTCTTGATCGGTTCCCTTGAAGTTGAACTTGGAGACGTAGGCTCGCGAGTTCAAGCGTTTACCACCCATCTCGAGCCAGTCGTGACCGCCTGAGATTTCTTGGTAAACCGTATTGGTAGCGGTGAGCGAATCGCGCGATTGATCAACGTAGCCCAATTCGACGGTGTCGCCGACGCGGATTGTGCCCGAATCGGGTTTATCGCTACCGATCATCATTCGGAACAGAGTTGTTTTACCAGCTCCGTTCGGGCCGATCACGCCAACGATTCCACCAGCTGGCAGTCGGAATGTCAGGTCATCGATGAGCATTTTATCGCCGAACGACTTCTGGATATTCTTTGCATCCACGACCACTTCGCCGAGGTGTTTGCCGGGCGGGATCTGGATTTCAAGTTCATCTGGTTTTTCTTCGAACTGCTGTGCGGCCAATTGTTCGTAAGCGCTGATACGCGCTTTGTTCTTCGCCTGACGCGCTCTCGGCGACATGCGAATCCATTCCAGTTCCTTATCGAGAGTTTTCTGGCGAGCGGCCGCAGCCTTCTGCTCGATTTTCAATCGCTTTTGTTTTTGTTCGAGCCAGTTCGTGTAGTTTCCTTCAAAGGGGTACCCAGAGCCTCGGTCGAGTTCCAAAATCCATTGAGCCACGTTGTCGAGGAAATAGCGATCGTGGGTGACTGCGACGACGGTTCCCGTGTACTGGGCCAGATGTTGCTCAAGCCAATGGATCGCTTCTGCATCCAAGTGGTTGGTTGGTTCGTCGAGCAGCAATAAATCAGGTTGTTCGAGCAGGAGTTTGCAAAGAGCAACTCGCCGCCGTTCACCACCGGAGAGATTGGTGACTGCCGCATCTCCGGGCGGCAAGTTCATCACACCCATCGACATTTCGACTTGGCGATCGAGTTCCCAAAGATTCTGGGCATCGATGATGTCTTGAAGCTTGGCCATTTCATCGCATAACTTCTGCATCTCCTTGTCGTCGGTCACTTCGCCGAGGAGCGAGGAAATCTCGTTGAATCGATCGATGATTTTTCGTTTGGGAGCGACCGCCTCTTCGACGTTCTCCTGAACATTTTTATCCGGATTGAGCTGAGGTTCCTGGGGCAAATACCCGGCGGTGAATCCGTTCGTTAATCGAGCGACCCCATCGAACGTTTTGTCGGTCCCGGCCATGATTCGGAGCAAGGTGCTTTTCCCGGCGCCGTTGGATCCGAGAACGCCGATTTTCGCTCCTGGATAAAACGACAGCCAAATGTCCTTGAGGACTTCCTTCTGTCCGTGCCGTTTGGTGAGGTTTTCAATTTGATAAATGTACTGGCGATTCATCGCACGTTATTCCGATTGAGTGAGCGAGAAGGAATTGTTAGCGGTTAGCGGTTAGGTGGGGGGCGATTTATTCCCATTCGATGGTGGCGGGAGGTTTCGAGCTGATGTCGTAGCAAACGCGATTGACGCCCCGAACCTCGTTGATGATTCGAGTCGATATTTTAGCGAGGAGATCGTACGGCAAGCGACTCCAGTCGGCGGTCATGAAGTCGTCGGTATTGACGCATCGGACGGCGACAGCGTTTTCGTAGGTTCGAGCATCTCCCATGACTCCTACGCTCTGCGATTCCATCAATACGACGAAGGCTTGTGAAGTCGAGCGGTACAAATCCGCATTTTTGATTTCATTGATGACGATTTCATCGGCCTCGCGCAAGACATCAAGCTTGGCTTTGGTGACTTCACCGAGGCATCGAACAGCGAGACCTGGGCCCGGGAAAGGGTGACGCCACACTAAATGCTCAGGCAATCCCAACTCGATCCCCAGTCGACGCACTTCGTCTTTGAACAGATCGCGCAGTGGCTCCACGAGATCGAATCCCAGTTGTTCAGGTAGTCCACCTACGTTGTGATGCAATTTGATCGTAGCTGCTGGCCCATCGGGTGCAGCACCACTTTCGATCACATCCGGGTACAAGGTTCCTTGGGCGAGGTACTTTGCACCGTTGATTTTGACAGCTTCGGCTTTAAAGCACTCGATGAAATCGCGACCGATACGGCGGCGTTTTTCTTGAGGGTCCCGAACTCCTGCGAGAGAGGAGAGAAATCTCTCGCTCGCATCAACGACGCGAAGATCGGCCTTGAAGTGATCCGTAAACTCGGCGATCACCGCGGACTGTTCGTCTTTTCGCAGCAATCCGTTATCGATCAAAATGCACGTTAACTGAGGTCCGATCGCCTTGTAGAGCAGGGCTGCTGTCACCGAAGAATCGACCCCGCCCGAGAGGCCGCATATCACTCGATGATCACCGATGGCTTGTCGGAGGTGTTCGATGGTTTGTTGCGCAAAATTCGATAGATGCCATCGTCCTTCGCAACCGGCGATGTTGTACAAGAAGTTGTGGATGAGTGTGCCGCCCAAGGCGGTATGGGAGACTTCCGGGTGGAACTGCAATCCGTAGATCGGCAACTCATGATGCTTGACCGCAGCGATAGGGCATGTCGCAGTTCCTGCGATAACCTCAAACCCTTCCGGGACCAAGTGGACTTGATCGCCGTGACTCATCCAAACATCGATCTCAGTTGGAAAGCCCGCGAAGAGTTTTTCCATGTTGCTGATCTGCAATCGAGCGCGCCCGAACTCTCTAGCAGGACACGGTTTGACGGTCCCTCCGAGGCAATGGGCGGTGAGTTGCATACCATAGCAAATTCCTAAAACTGGGATCCCGAGGGTGAACAATTTGGGGTCGCAACGCGGAGCCCCTTCCTCATAGACGCTCGACGGGCCACCGGACAAAATGATCGCTGAGGGTTTGCGCGCCAGGATCGTCTCGGCAGAAATATCGTGACGAACGATTTCGCAATAAACATTTTCGTCCCGCACTCGTCGCGCGATGAGCTGCGCGAATTGGGATCCAAAATCGAGGACCAAAACGCGTTCGCTGTGTAGTTGTTCAGCGCGGCCTGCTGTCGGGCGAGGTTGAGTCGGGGCATTCATGGAATCGTTATGCTTTATCAAAAACTAAAAAGTTGTCGTAGGGTGGTGATGAGAAACCGGGCGCTAAGCATTTTTCGTACTCGATGGCTGCTGTCGGCTGTTTGGGTTCTCTCAGGCTTTCGAGTCCTGTTTGGATCATGACAGTAGCGCCTGACATAGCGCCTGACATCATCGAGGCGAGTTCTGAGCAGCGAGTACGAGCACGAGTACGAGCACGAGTACCGTCCGCGTTGCGGACTGAGTACGAAGGATGGCTGGTTCGGCTGGCAGAAGGCTGCTTTTCGTACTCGTACTCGTACTCAGCGGAGCGGTACTCGTACTCGATGGCTGTTATTGGCTGTTTCCGAACTGCGTGCGAGTCCAACCTCTCCCCTTGGGCGAATAGATTTTCTTCGTACGTGTTGGCTGAGGATTGTGCCATCGGATTGGGAAGCCAAGCACCAAGGCGAGAGTTTGGTGTGGTAGTAAGTGCGCCGGGGAAAAACGAATAAGTATATCGATTTAGTCGTGCTCGACTACTCGTTTTCGCTCCGATGGATTCCTGGGGAATTCCCGGCGGTTAAGAGGCCTAAGGTGGCTAGAATCGGGCTATTTGCTCATTGAGATTCGGATGCGTCGATATTCCATTTGGCCATGGTCACCTTCCAAGCCGATAGGGCCGGTGGAGGGGAGTTTGAAGGCACCTTCGATGATTTCCCCGTTGCAGGTACAAACAGCGACGTTGTCTTTGACGGTAACGACGAGTTCATTCCAATCTTGGGGTTTGTACTTTTTAAGGTCTTTGTAGGGGCCGGCGAGAGGGTAGTCCCGGCATTGAAGTTGGGGTTCACGAATAAAGACCCCGCTATCGGCATTCGGAGTAGCGCGAAACTCAAGCTTCATTACAAAGTCTCCCGAGAACTCCTGCTTGGTGTAGAGTTGTTGGATTCTGCGGCCCTCGGGAGGTGTGGTGACAACGATGCGACCATTGATGGCAACATAGCGACCATCGCTCGTCGCCGTTCGGCCCTCTAAGTTCTCTTCTGCGGGTGCGGTTTTGGAGGGGGCCAATCTCCAGCCACTTAGGTCTTTACCGTTGGTCAGGGAGACAAAACCGGGTTCCAAGGTGAACGGATCTGGTTCGGTTTCGATGAGGCCTTGAGTGGCCATTACCGGTCGAATTGCGGCAGCCCATTTGACGTATCCAGCTTGGTTCGGATGCAGTAGATCCGGGAACTCCACTTCTTTCGCGTCGCCTTGTTCGTTGGCGAACAAAGTCCAGGTATCGACCACGGTGACTTGTGGGAAGCCTTTGGCGACCTCCGCGATCGCTGTATTGATTGCCTGGATCTTGTCAGCAGGTCTTCGTTTCGAAGCAGAGGCTGGGAAGACACGGCACAGAGTTACCGGCGTTTTCGGATTGTGCTTTTGGATAGCGGCGAGGATGAGCTTGATGTTAGCTGCGACGGTCGGAGCTTCAGCGCCTTCCTCCAGGTCATTGGTACCCATCAGCATGACCACGCCCTTCGGATTCAGAGCTAGAACATCATCGTTGAGACGCACGAGCATTCCCCGGGTGGTGTCACCGCTGATGCCGCGATTGGCGACTTTGAGCCCGGGGAAACTGTTCCCCATGTCATCGCCCCAGCCTTGGGTGATCGAATCACCCAAGAATACGACTGCGTTTTGATCCGATTCCGTCTTCGTCGCCCACACCTTGCGTTTTTCATTCCAGAGATTTCGGAACCAGTCATAGCGTCGTATAGGTCCGGTCCCCGGAAGGCCTTCATCGGACTCAGGTAGAGAGCGCGAGCCATCTGCCCGTTGGCCCCAAGTGACCGGAGCGAACTCGATCGAGAAAACGAGGGTCACAAAAGCGATAGCGACGCGTGCGGCAAGGATGTGGTGTTTCATGCCGAATACTTTGAACCATCCGTGGGCCGCACGCAAGTCACCGGCCCTAGAAATATTCCCGAGAAACTTTTGTGTCGCCTCCAGCCAAACCACCGCAGTTGGCTTTCTTCGAGTGTCGTCCGTGTCGCTTCAATTCACTTGTCGCACCCATACAAGTCCCGGTACGGCAGTGTTGTAGAGCGTTAGCAGTAGACGCTTGAGTGTGAAGAGATTGAAATTTAGACGATAAGTTGATTAGACGATAAGTTGAGAAGAAAAGAAGTTGAGAAGGAAAGTGTAGGCCGATCAGGGACTACTCCGACTGAACCTCGATCGTGAAGGGGACCACTTCTGGCTCTCCTTCCGGCTCGACCAAGCGAGCTTTTAAGCTTTTAATCGAATAGGCCTGAATCGGTTGGAATCGAAACGAGATGGTCAATGGTTCTGGTGAAGGGGTTTGTGAAGAACGTGTTTGGGTGTTGCCGTTGAAGCTAAAGCCTTGAAAGCTACCGGCAGCACCGCCTGAGGAAAATGCACCTGTGGGAATATAGATTTTTCCATCGGAATCTTCGATCTCCAATTCACATGCACGATTCGAAGACATCATCGCTTGTATTTTCTCCTGCATATCGCGAGCCTTCTTCATGGCCGTAGTAGGAGGAAAAGAAGCGACAACAGTCAGTCCATCCTTGCCTTCCTCGATGGACTTGATTGCAAACTCCTCTCCGTCTGCTTTCTTCTTCTGCGGTCGTGCACCTTGAAATACGGCTTCAAGCCGGCGTCCTGTGCTGATCTTCAACTCCCCATGAATCTCCTTGAGCGGCACCTCGATCCCTTTTCTTCGGTAGATGTATAACCCCGAGGTGCCTGGAAAACGTCGGTCAAACAGAGGCCAGGCGGTGGTGATGGGGCCAGTGTCTTTCGCCTCCTCGACGGAACCATCCAGTTCCACGATTTTGACAGCGGAGCCGAGTTCCGCGAATCGCTTCTTTTCCGTCGAGTTTTTGCCCTTCTTCGCATTCGTGTCTTCCTGGGTAACCTTCAATGCGATACCAAAGTTCGGTTTGATGAAGGTACTGCCCGCGCTAGCGCCACCACCACCCGCGAACGCTTGCCCGCCTCCTCCAGCAAATGCATTCCCGGATCCCCCGACAGCGCCTCCAGCGGCCCCGTTGCCGTTGCTGAAGGTTTGGCCATTTGGAAACTGATTGAAGGAGAAGTTGTTGACGGAAGACGTGGCAGAATTCTGACTTTCGAGCTTGGGCCGGAATCTTGTGACGCTTTCGCTGATGTCGCCAAGACTGCCAACACCTTCGAGTTGGATTTTGAATCCGGAGACCGTGGTGGTCCCCTTCATCGGGGCGGGAACGACAGCGTCCTGTTCTTCGCTTGGTTCGACTTCTTCCGCGTTGCTCCCCGCAGTCGTCGCACTGGCTTCTGTTGGGCTGTCCGAACTGTCGGTCATCGGAGAATGCGTGGTTTTTGGGGACCCGATCGCAGCCTTGTTCCATGACGCGAAAAAGCATGCCCAAACCAATGTGCTCAGTCCGACTGCTGTTGAGATCCGCATGATGATTCTTTCCTTCGATTGACGAGAAACTGTACGGCAGACGAGACAGTATTATTTCGGATGGCTGCGTCGATTGCTAGTGTTTTGCTCATTCGCGTGCTAGTGTTTTGCTCATTCGCCACGGGCTGTGTTCATAGGCCATTCCAACAACCGGTTCTCAGAAGACTTGTTCCGGTCGATGCGGTATTGATACTTCGCGTGGCGTGCATCGGTTTTCTGAGGCCCCCGGGAGTCAACGTTGTTCAAGCCATTGCGTGAGTTGTTCACGGAAGATCTTTGAGTTGTGCCGAATGTCGGTCGGCAGTTTGCCTGGGTGCACAACAAATGCATCGATAGGATGATTGGGCATATGGTCCTGGATGAGGTGCTCCCATTCTTTTTGGAGGGGAAAACCGTTGTTTGCAACGAGACGTCGACGGTCTCGCCACGGCTCGACGATCACCACCGGCGTTTGGTTCGGTGCCGTTCCGCGAGGGACTAAAGCCGAACGGTATACCCAAGGGTGGGTGTTGATGATCGCTTCGACTTGTTCGGTGAACAGCGTGCCGTTTGGTGTGATGACTCGGTGTCCTTTGCGTCCGCAAAACCAGAAGCGATCGTTTGGATCCAGGTAGCCAACATCGCCCATCCGATGCCAATAGACCGGTGTATCCGCCCCAGGGGGTGTCAAGGAATCGTCGCGAACTTTGTGCATCGCGTTTTGGTCAGTACGGGTGACATACGATTGCGTCACGACGGGGCCTTGGACCATCAATTCTCCGATGGTCCCCGGAGGGACTTCGCGGGTTTGATCGATGTGAGTCAAAGGGCCGTCGGTGATTTCGATCACGCGCCAACGGATCCCCGCAAAGCGATTTCCAACACATGTCCCTTTGCCAATGCGTGTTAGCGGCGCTGTCTCCTCAAGCACCATACGAGATTCGATCGATGCGATAGGGAGCGCTTCGGTGGCCCCGTACGGGGTGAACATCATCCCCTCGGGATGCATGGCAGAGCGGATCTGTTCGAGGACCCGCGGTGGAACCGGCGCGCCAGCCGAGAGCACCCGACGTAGCGAGTTGGCACGTCTGCCTGTCTTCTTGCAGTACAAACCGACTTTGGTCCAGAGTGCTGGGGAGCCGAATGACTGGTTCACACCCCATTGATCGATCGCATCGAGCAATCGCACAGGATCGACATCGGCAGGGCGAGTTGGATCCATGTCTGGCAAAATCGTACCGGTTCCCATCACGGCGTTGAAAAGTCCGAAGAGCGGGAAGCCGCTCAGGTCGAGTC
The DNA here is from genome assembly GCA_046318275.1 of Pirellula sp. Lineage (GTDB taxonomy): Bacteria > Planctomycetota > Planctomycetia > Pirellulales > Pirellulaceae > JBKCUI01. The sequence continues at coordinate 21,854 of JBKCUW010000098.1, forward strand.
CTCCTGGCTCGATCGCATAATGACTGGCGATCATGTCGATCTGGGAATTGAACGTCTGGTGGGTATATAGGACCCCTTTGGGTGGTCCTGTGCTCCCCGTCGTGAAGATGATGGCCGCCGGATCCAACATCGAGGTTGGAGGTGGAACGAACGACGAGCGGTCTGAGTTCTCGATCTGCGCGAGGGTAGGGTGAGGCAAAAAACCGAATCGCCGCCCAACCGTCACGTTCAATTTTGCGTTTGGAAACCTCGAGCTATAAGCTTTGACAATTGCTTGTGCGATCGGAATCGCAACGAACCCATCAGGCGAGGTCGCTTGGAGGCAATTCAAAATGTTTTTGCGCCCCATTCCGGGATCGATCAAGATCAACGTGACTCCGCACTTGAGCAAGGCGAATACCAGTGTGATGAAGTCCTCTCCGAATCGAACTAAGAGCGCGATCTTCTTCCCGGGCCCCATCCCCATCGCTTGGAAACCTGCAGCCAACGTGGTGGAGCGATGGTCGAGATCCTCCATCGTAATGGTGTGGTATCGACGGGATGTACCGCGACGATGCGAACCAACAGGGGTTGCGATCGCTAATTGGTCGGGCTTTTGGAAGGCTTGTTCGGTCAACCGAAGTCCGACGTTGCATGGATCGGTATCCAAACGCTTAGAGTTGCGGCCAAGCCTTTCACGGCCTTGTGAAACCGCGTTGGCTTGAGAACCGTCGCCAATAGGAGTGGTCATGGCAGGGCTAAGATTCTTCGGGCAAGTAGCGTTTTGGGATGCGGGGGATTAAATCCAAGATTCGGGATGCAGTGTTTTGGATTGCCTGTTGGTGCTTTGGGTGCTCGCGTCAAACTGCAACGACCATGGGTTCTTCACAACATAGAATCGGAGCGGGCTTACCGCAACTTGATCTCGATCGGCGAGCTACGGGATTTCCATTGCGACAAAGGAATGGCGGTCTGGTCGAAGGACGGTGGGCCGAAACCGGGAGCGGGGTTGTTCGAGAAACCATACTTTTCCGTTGGAATGCCGATCGCGTTCTTGTCGAGTTCCCCATTTTCATTTGCATCGTGAAAGGCGGTGATCGCCAAGCGTATCTCGGGGGTAGTATCCTTTGTGTTTTCATTGCCTGCGGAGCTAAGTCGACCGGGAGGATCACTGTTCTGGGACGCGTCCAGGTCTGGGGGTAAGGCGAATGACCAAACGAGTTCGTTGTTTTTGAGCTGTCCCGCGACCGAGGTGTTCTTGGAAAGATCGATCGCCTCTTTGGCGATAGCGACGTCGGGGTTGCGGAAGCCGCTGGGGGACGCATAGACCGCAATCAAGCAGTTGCCCCGAGTGTTTCGAAGACCGGCGATTTTTACTTGGAAGTTCCTGGTCGTTGAGGACTCGGAGGAAGCCACGGAGTCGACCGGTGGGAGCGGAGCAGCCGAGGGGAGCGGCGCTAATGATGGCAATTCAAGCACCTTGTTTTCACCGAGCGACGGGTTTTCCCCGAGCGACGGGTTTTCGGCTAACGTCGGACTGGATGCGTCGTTCCCGGTGTGTGCGGGTTCCCCGTTTGCAGTATTCTTGTTTTCAGTATTCCTGTGTGCAGCGTTGTTGAGTTCCGTTGGGCTGGATCCAACGCGTGATCTAGCCGTCGCGTCCGCGTCGGTTTCGACTTTTTCCGCTGCGTTGGAATTAGAAAAGCCTGAAGCCGCAGGCTTTGGGCCTGATGAGGTATTTTCCGCGGAGCAAGAAATGCAAAAGGCTAGCAGAGCGAGGGTCGTGAAACCTAAGGTTGTTCGGGGGAGAGGGTATTGCACGCCGGGAATCGCTCTTCGTGTCATGGGTACGTAGGTTGCGGAATGGACGAAAAGATAAGCGATAGTAAGGGGGGATTTTGGGAGTTCTTGAGTACACCTGAATGTAACGAATTGTTACCATAATAAGGTGAGGTGGTTGGCTGTTTGAGGGTTCCAAACGGGAAAAACACCGCCGCTAACCTTCTTTTCCGTTTGTGATTATCCATCAAGCAGTGCGAGACCAAAGCCTGAGCGTGGTTTCTGTTGCGGTTTTTTGGATCGAGGTTTTTCATGTCAAACCAAGGCGACGATCTCAACCATTTGGACCTAGGCTTACCGGAGTTCCAAGCGCCCGAACCGGATGGTTCTTCGGTGCCCACCCCGAATCCTTCGGCTGAGAACCCAAACGTTTCTCGCCCACAAGTCACGACCTCCGCATCGAAAAAATCAGAATCAACGAATGCTGCTCCGTTGGTCAGCGCTCCAAATTTGGGAAACCCGTCTGCGACCACGCCGCAAAAGAGCAGTCCAGCCAAAGGGACTGCGCCATCGGCTTCGACGAGTAAGAGTGGGGCCACGACCATGGTCAGCAATGCAAAGACGGTCATGGCATCGAAAGGTGGAACTGTCCTGGGTGGGGCGGCAAAGGCGGTTGGGAGTCCAGGTCTCGGGAAACAAGACCGTACGTCGAATTTATCGTCAGCGAGCACGGTGATTGCATCGACATCCGATTCGACTACGGCATTGATGTCGGGTGTGTCGCAAGAGGAAGAGGCTAATGAGAACGATGGGCAACACAAGCAACGGAGTCGCGGCTTTTGGAGTGCCGCTCCGAGTTGGTTGATCAGCACCGTCGTCCACGTGGCAGCGATCTTAGCCTTGGCAGCCTGGAACATCGAACCGATTCAAAAAGAGCTGAAGCTGATGCTGACGGTGGGTGAGCCGGCAGGAGATGAAGACAACTCGCTTGAGGAGTTTGCCATCGATAATGCGACCGCCGAAATACAAACCGATCCCACCGAGGAGATGGCGGCCAGCGCTCCCACGGTTGAGCCAACGGTGGTCGATACCAAAGTAAACGTCGACATGAGCAGCATTATTGCGGCGGCGCCGGCCGTTGCTATGCCCAGCGCCAGCCAATCCCTAGCACCCTCTTCCGGGATCGCAGCGCAGAGCAATGCTGCAATGCGAGCAGCTCTCAGCAGTCGATCGAAAGAAACCAAGCGTGAATTGCTGAAGAAATTCGGAGGAACCTCGGAAACCGAGCGGGCCGTTTCCATGGCCCTTAAATGGCTCGCCGAGCACCAAAATCCAGAAACGGGTGCATGGACCATGACCCATGCGTTGATTTGCGGAGGCAAGTGCGATCGGCCGGGAGAGCGAGTTGCGAGCATGAATGCGGCAACTGGTATGGCGCTCATGTGCTTCCTCGGTGCGGGTCAAACCCACATGGAGGGAGAGTACAAAGAGACCGTTTTCAAGGGGCTCAGTTTCTTGATCAATAGCATGCGAGTCCAAGGCCCCTACGGCGCGTGGTGGGTCGGCGATGGGCACGGCAAAGGGCTCGACGATATGTACGCGCACGGGATCGCATCGATTGCGATGTGCGAAGCGTATGGCATGACCCGAGACGAACGATTGTTAGAAGCAGCTCAATTGAGCATCAACTACATGGCTTACGCGCAGAATCCTACGACCGGTGGATGGCATTACTCTCCATTCCCAATCGGTTTCCTGCCCGGAGACTTGTCGGTAGTGGGGTGGCAAATGATGGCCATCAAGAGCGGCGCGATGGCTGGACTGAATTTTGACTTGGATGTCGTTCGCAAGGCCAACGTATTCTTGGACAACATGCAAGTTCCAGGAGGCTTTGGATACCACTACAGCATGGATTCCAAAATGAAAAACCCCACGGATTACCGTCCCGCAATGACTGCATGCGGCGTTCTGTGCCGAATGTATTCTGGCTGGAGCAAGCAAGAACCGACGATCAAGGCGGCGGCGGAGAAGTTTGCAGCCGATGGGCCGAGTCCAACCGACAACTACTACAATTACTACGCCACGCAAGTCATGAAGCAGTACGGTGGAGCTGAATGGGATGCTTGGAACAACAAAATGCGTGATCAAATCGTCTCCACCCAAGTCCAAACAGGGCATGGAGCGGGCAGCTGGTATGTCGAAGACGGTATCAGCGCCCAGGCAGGTGGGCGGCTGTACTGCACGTGCATGTCCACGATGATGCTCGAAGTCTACTATCGCTACATGCCTCTGTATGCGGAGCAAGCCGAGGAAGACGCATTTCAGCTGTAAGTGCTCGAAGGCTCGTTTTCCCCATAACTTCCTGCGGACCGCCTCGCCCCCGCTCCGTTAGCGACTTTTCAGAGAGCAACCCAGTCAGAAACTCTGAAAATGGGTGTCAGGAATCCAGTCCGAAGCGGAATTAGTAGCTGAGGAACTGAGGTTTATGGATCCGGCGAACGACCAATTTCTTGAATTATTGCTGAGGCATCAGACCGAGGTGAAAGCCTTTATCGGGTCGGTGATTCGCAATCGGCAAGCGCGCGACGATGTGTTCCAAGAGGTCGCCATCATTCTTTGGAAGCGATTTTCGGAGTATGACCCGAACCGTCCTTTTGGAGCGTGGGCTCGCGGGATTGCGGTCAACAAGATCCTTCAGGAGTTGCGTCAGCAGAAGAGGTTTCCCGCCGTGCTGGAGCCCTCTGCCATGGAAGCAATCTGCCGGGCTTTTGATCGCGAAGAACTGGATTCTGACGGAAGACGCGATGCGCTTGCGGAGTGTATTGAAAGTTTGCCTGCTCGATCTCGGCAGTTGCTTGCGATGCGTTACGAAGAGGGGTGGAGTTGCGAGGATATTTCGAAGAGCCTCTCGCTTTCGTGTGATGCTGTGTATCAAGCGTTATCGCGGGTGCGGTCAAAATTGGCGATGTGTGTTGATTGGCGACTCAAATCGCAAGAGGTTCGCCCGCTTCACGGAGGTGGTTCATGAGCGATTCCATTCCGGGAATGCCGATGGGTGAGCCGGTCGATTCGTGGATAAATCGGTACCTTGATGGCGGGTTGAACTCTGAGGAGTTGGCGCAAGTGTCCTCGCGTTTGGTTGCTGAGCCCGAGTTTGCGGATCAATTGGTGCGAGCCTGTTGGATGGACTCACTTTTGGAAGAGCATTTTGCAGTGGCCGCTGCGGAGTCCTCGATTCCGACCGATGCGTTGGCCTCGTGGGAGGGATCGGGGGCATCGGTTGCGAGCAGGTCGGCGCCGGTCCGATGGGGGGAGCGGGTGCGAGTTCGTCGATGGGCGATGTTGGCAGCGCTAGCGGCATCGGTGCTCGTGATGCTCTTCTGGTTTATGCCATCGCGAGGAGCGGCGAGCGCTGTGGCGAAGGAGTTGCAGCGCATCTCTCAAAGGACGGCAAGTGCTCCGGATCGGGAGTTTTCTATTCGCGTAGCAGCCCAAGCTGGGGCGAAGCGTCGGGGGCGATATCCGGTTCAGGCCGAAGAGGCTCGTCCTCCCAAGCCATCGCTGGACGGAGCAAAGCTTTTCGTACGCGGTGGAAGGCAATTCGTTTTGATGAGACGGATGGAAAACGATGAATGGTTTATCACCGGTAGTGATCGAAGTAGCAGTTGGGCGATTCGTCCTGGTTCGCCCGTGCGCGTGAGCGATGATTTGACCCGCTTCTATCGGGATTTGCCAGGCCACGAGCATGCCGTCCCATTGTGGAATATCGATGAGGGAGCCTCGATCCTCGTCGATGCTTATCACTTGAGTTTAGAGCCAGCGTCCGAAACAACCATGAAATTGATCGCGGTCAAGCGATCGAAGCAGGCGCGAGGACCGTTTCGCTTTGAGATCGATTATCGAGCGGATACCGGGGATATCGAATACCTGCGATTCTACGATATGCCGTACGGTCCCGATCATATCCCCCTTCTCGAGATGGAGTTGGTGGATAGCGAACTACTCGCTCCTGAATTTTTTTCCCACGAGTTCCATCACGCGGCGGATCGTCCGGTGGAACCCGAGTAACGAGAGCTTCCAAATCTATCCATCATGAGCCATCGAATGAGAGAAATGATGAGCCGATCGCATCAGAAACTTTGCGGCATCGAAAGATTTACTGCGTGGATCACTGCATGCATTGCTGTGTGCTTTTTTTGCAGCGGTGTGGCGCTGGGAGCAGACCGTAGGCCGAATATTGTTTTTATGTTGTCGGATGACCAAGGCTGGGCGGGGTTGTCGGTGCCGATGCACCCAACCGTGTCGGGATCGCGTGGGGAAATGTTTCACACTCCCCATTTGGAAGTCCTCGCGAAACAAGGAATGCGATTCTCATGGGCCTATTCCCCAGCTCCGGTGTGTTCGCCGACTCGCATCGCTCTGCAGTTGGGAAAGAGCCCAGCCAAACTCCATTGGACCAAAGCGGCTCCAGCCGAGACAGGACGCAAGTTGGTAGAGCCTCGCTTGATCAAAAATATAGCGACCGAAGAAGTGACGATCGGTGAAATGCTCCAGAAGGCAGGGTATTTAACCGCGCATTACGGCAAATGGCATATCAGCGGTGGTGGGCCGGGCAAGCACGGTTATGACGAGCATGATGGCGACACTGGAAATGAGAATGCATTCAAGTTCACCGATCCAAACCCGGTTGATATTTTCGGCATGGTGGATCGCTCTGAGAAGTTCATGAAGCGGGCTCAGGAACAGGGCAAGCCCTTTTTTATCCAGCTGTCGTGGAATGCTCTGCACGCATCGGAGAACGCGAATAAAGCTACGCTGGCGAAATACGAAGGCAAAAACTCAGGAGGTGACTCGAAGATGACGTCGATCGCTGCGATCACGGAAGACCTAGACTCCGGGGTCGGAAAATTGATGGAAGCGATCGATCGTTTGGGATTGGCGGAAGATACATACGTCATTTATATGTCGGACAATGGCGCCGGGGGGAAAAGAGGAGGTCTCAATGGTGGCAAAGGATCCTTGTGGGAAGGGGGGATTCGCGTTCCTCTGATCGTAAGAGGTCCCGGTGTAAAACCTGACTCTTGGTGCAATCAACCCGTTGTTGGTTATGACTGGTTTCCGACGTTTTGCGAATGGGCTGGGATTTCCAAAGAGCAACTACCCAGCGAACTCGAGGGTGGTAGTATCGCGTCGCTGTTAACTCACGAAGGGAATGGCAAGGTCGAACGTAAACGGGACGAGTTGGTGTTTCACTTCCCCCATTACCAGAGTGGCAACACGCCCCACTCGGTCATCGTACTCGACGGCTGGAAACTAATTCATTTCTACGAAGATGACTCTGTGCGACTGTTCGATCTTTCCAATGACATTTCGGAACGCAAGGATCTCGCGGATCGCGAACCGAAGCGTGTTCGGGCCATGCGAGAGCGTTTGGATGCTTATTTGGTTGCTGTCGATGCGCAGATGCCAACCCCGAACAAGGATTTCGATCCGTCGAATCCATCCCAGCAGGAAGAGCGGAAGCAGCGACAGAACAAGGGAAATAACTCGAAGAAGAACAAGGGTGGTCAATGATGTCGAAACGATCCAATTTAGGTTTGCTCGAGTCGTTTGCTGCGTCGTTCGGGTTCCGTGTGCTGTTAGTACTGGTTGGGTGGAACTTCGTGCCTGCACATGCGAACGCTCACGGTGGGCATTCGCATGCCGAAGAGCATTTCTGGAAACTCTCGGGCGGGACCGAGCTTCAAGGGAGTTTCGTTCGGGCGGACCAGGAAACGGTTCTGATTCGTAAACCGGATGATTCAGTGGTACAAGTAAACCGATCTGAATTAATGCCCGAGGACGAACTTTGGGTGGCTCAGAAATTATCGAAGATCCGCGCTGCTCAGCTGATTATGGCGGCGAGTGGGGCGACTGCGATGGCAGCTTCTGCAGCTCTGGTGGAAGTTACAACGACGCCAGAACCACCACCTGAGTTGCTCAGTGCTTTCGAGCCTTTCGTCCAAAGAAAAGAAATTAAGACTCGCTGGGACAACAATTTCTTCTACGTCGAATCGGATGGAATCCCCGATCATAAGATGATGGTTGGGATTACTTCATGGCAACAACAAGTCCCCTTGCCGCAGTCGTATTTTGGTGAGAACGCCTGGCGCATACCCCTGGTACCCAAAGTTGCCAAGTCGCCGATGTCCACTAAGAATCGATTTCTTCGAGGTGCAATCGCCATTGCAGCCAATGGGATTCCAATCTTTAATCCGCTCAACAATCGGGGAGACGATGCTTACCTGGTTGGTGAACTCGACGAATTCGGAGGTCATTGCGGGCGGGCGGACGATTACCATTACCACTTGCCACCTGTCCATCTTCAACCCATCGTCGGTGTCGCTGCACCCATCGCGTACGCCCTCGATGGTTATCCGATTTATGGGTTGTCTGAACCCGATGGTTCCCCCGTAAAGAATCTTGATGCGTTCAATGGTCATACGGATGCGAAGGGAGAGTATCACTACCACTCTACGAAACAGTATCCCTATCTCAATGGCGGCTTCCACGGTGAAGTTGTTGAGAGAGAGGGACAAGTCGATCCGCAACCGAGAGCGGAACCGGTCCGACCTTCGCTGCCACCGATGCAGGGGGCGAAGATCACTGAGTTTGAAGAAACGGGCAAAGGAGCGTACAAGCTCGTTTACGATGTGAGGGGACGCAAGGGTAGTGTGACCTACCATTGGACCGATTCAGGCAACGTGGAATTCGTCTTCGTCGATCCCAATGGGGCATCAAAGAACGAATCCTATTCCAGGAACAAGGGGCCTCGACGCGACGGCCCGGCTCCACGTCAAGGAGCATCGCGGCAACCTCCTCCACCACCACCTCCGCCACCCGGTCGCAACCCTCGACCGGATCGAAATGGGCCACCTGATCGAAATGGTTCCCCCGACCGTCCTGGCGCTGTATCGCTGAACCCACCCAAGATCGGCAAGACCGGGTTTGAAGTGAGTTGCCCGGCGCTCGATTCGAAGGGGATACTCCCTACGGAGTTTACGTGCGATGGGGCGAAAGCCTCTCCGCCATTCCAGTGGTCGAAGGTGCCGGAGGGAACCAAGTCGATCGCGCTGAGTATCTGGCATACGGCGCCCGATCAAGAGAAATCCTATTGGATCGTGTACAACATTCCCGTCGAAAAGAAGGGATTGGAAAAGAATAGCAAAGGAGTTGGAGTCATCGGATTGAACGATAAGAAACGGTCAGAGTATGATCCTATGTGCTCGAAGGGGCCCGGGATGAAGCAGTACCATGTCTCCGCTTTCGCACTATCGGAGATGCTGCCAGCGAACAATAAGAACTTGGATCGCGCTGGGTTATTGAAGGCGATTCGCGAGATCCGTTTGGATGAAGCCGAGGTTTCGTTCATCGTCGACCGAGGGTCCAACTAACGGATGGACAGAGCCTAGTCTTTTCCCGGCAATGGGTTGGTATTCATGCATGCGACGGTCCGAAGACTCGACGAGAGTTTTACGGCGCAATCCCGTCAAGTCCCCTCGTTTGATCCCCTCTAACCCCTCGTGTGATACGGATCCATGCCCTTGGACCAAACGCCGGCAGTTTCCGCCGGCAGTTTCCTTTGATGCATTGGAAAGTCCGCCTCGCTTTAAAGTCAAGATTCTTTGCGAAGCCATCTGCTTCTTGGCTCACCACCTCCGATGAGGGGGTGGCTTGGTTGTTCCTTTTGAAGGATCGGACTAGACTCTTGGTCTAAGAGACTATCCGGCGAGTGACTAGCTGCATTGGCATGATCCGCGGATTTCAGGATTTTCGGATGGGCTCTGTGTTGTATTTCGAAATAACAGAGCGGTTATTTTTTCGGTGGCCCGACCATGAGATTGCGCAAACGAGTTCGCCAGGCATTGGATAAGCTTCGTCGGAATAGAGGGCTTTCAGCTAGAAGGCGGTTGAGTGTTGAGTCGCTCGAAGACCGACGCGTGCTCGCGGCTTACATCAGCGAAGTGCAGTACTCACCGTTATTCGGTAACAACGACATCGATCAGTACGTGGAGTTGCGGGGCGAACCCAACGGGCAGATCCCGAATGGGACTTATTTCGCGACTATCGAAAGTTGGGGTGCGTATCCAGGTGGTCCTGGTTACATCCATAGCTTGATCGATGTTTCGAATCTAACCTTCGGCAGCAATGGGTTTCTTACCATCCTCGAAGCGGGCAACACTTACCAAGTGGATCCGGCATCGACGAAGTTGGTGGGGACGGGTGTTGCGTTTTCTGGATTACCAAATAATCGATGGACCGATGCCTCGACAATATCGGATCGTTTGGCGCACGTCAGCTCTTCGCTGAGTTTTTTGCTCATCCAGACTACGATCAAGCCGATCGTGGGTTCGGACATTGACGTGGACGATAACGGAGTCCTTGATGGACCGGCAGCAACATGGACGGTCCATGATGCGGTCGCCATGATGGGCTACACACCAACACCTGGTTGGTCGTACGGTAGGATCACGTATTCGGAGCTGACCACGAACCACAATTATGCAGCAGGGACGTTCTACACCGTGCAAGAGCGATGTGGCTATGTTGCTCGGATCGGAAATTCAACCGGATATGCTTTGGAGGATTGGGTGTGCGGTGGCACCGTGGAGGACAAGGTAACGCCCAATTCCAAGTACCGGTTTTCCTACGGCACGTTTGGTGATCCGAGGCCACTGGTCTACTCTGGGCGATCCGTCAATCATATCGGCACCTACAATTTTGGAGGTGGGTATCTCGGATTTGCTGGCATGGACAGCAACGGCGATGGACAGCTCACGACCAATGAGACGCCATTGCCTGGTGTAACTCTATTCGCAGATATGAATGACAATGGTGTTCGAGACAGTAAAGTTGTGGATGTGATCGCTGCCCAGCAAGTTTTGGGTGCAGAACTGGCAAATGTCTTTCCGAACGCGACATTGACTGTCGCCGATTCCAACGGCAAGAACATCGGATTTGCCGTTCGGACGAGGGAGACTTTTGATCCGGTTTTCAACAAGATTCGCGTTTTGTCGAGCGAAGGAATTCCGTGGTTTGACACCGGAAGCAAATTGAAGGTGATGTTCTACCGCGAAGCGGATGCGGTTTCTATCGAGGCTATCGCTGCGGAGACGCTGAAGGCATCCTTTGGACGGATGGAATTGTACGATCGCAATAACAATTTGCTCGAGTACAGGCAAACGGCACCGTTGCTCGGGACGGATCGAGAAGTGCTCAGCGTGATCCGGCCGCAAGCCGACATTAAGTACGCGATCATTTATACAAACGACAAAGTCACTGACAGCAGCCCGTTTGGGCCTTTCGATAAGCTCCGCTATACGTATCCGGAGTACCAGGAAGTGACCGATGCAACGGGTGCTGTCAGGCTCGAAGGATTGCATGCTGGGGACTACAAGTTGCTGGTGAGCAGTTACCCTGGTGACAAGATCCCTCTCGATACAAACTCAGCCTATCCTCTTTCCGTGACCAAATCGGAGCACCGCGTCGACCCAATGTTCGGGTATCGCCAGGACCAGCTACCTGAGATTCAGACTACGCAGTTATTGATTCCTGAAAACCCGGCGACCAATGCGGTGGTCGGGGTTGTCGCAGCGTCGGACCCGGACCCCGGTCAGACCCTTTCGTTTCGTTTTGTCGGTCCCTCAGGTCCATTCAGCATCGACGGGTTGACTGGTGAGGTGAGGTTTAATAACACCTCGAAGTGGGATTACGAAACGATGTCTCCCTTGGCAGTCGATGTTGAGGTCGCGGATTCGTTGCCGATACCGGGTAAAACGGTCAAGACCCTGACATTGATCCCAATCGATGTGAATGAGGCGCCGGTCATTCAAGGTGCGACATTTTCCATTCCGGAGAATAGCGAAAAAGGGACGGTGGTAGGAAGTATTGTTGCCTCCGATGAAGACGCTGGCATCAATGGCGAGATTCGGTATTCGCTCGGTTTTACCAATCCCATAGGAGTGTTTGCCATCGATGCGATCAGCGGGATGCTGAGTGTCAACAACAGTTCCGGCCTCGATTACGAATCCAAGCCGACGATCGTTGTCCCGGTCGTTGTTAACGATCGAGCGACACCTTCCCTGTCGTCGACCCGTTCGATCACCGTGCAGGTGACCGACGTCAACGAGGCTCCGTCGAATGTCACTTTTTCGAACGTCGTGAGCGTTCCCGAAAATACCAGCATGGTCAATGCGGTAACGGTGGCGACCATCGTTATCGTCGATGACGGTTTGGGCAATAACACGCTTTCCCTTTCGGGGCCTGACGCGAGTTCGTTTTCGATTGTGAACCAACAGTTGAGATTCCGAAGTGCAACGCCGCTCGATTTCGAGACGAAATCGACTTTCTCGGTGATTGTCTCCGCGGATGATCCGACCTTGGGGGCCACCCCCGATGTGAGTGTGACGTTCAACTTGCAGATTACGGATGTCAATGAGAAGCCGACCGGGCTTCAGTTCAACAATGTCGTCAACCCACTTCCCGAAACGACGGTGGTCAGTACGGCCGTTAGGGTTGCAAACATTCAAGTGACCGATGATGCGCTGGGTAACAACGTGCTGTCGCTCGCTAACTCGCTCGACTCAGCGAATTTCAGCATCGTCGGCACAGAGCTTCGGTTCCGCTCAGTAACCCCGTTGGATTTCGAAACGAAGAGTTTATACCGAGTGGTGGTCCAAGTTGACGATGCTTCGTTCAGCGGTTTTCCTGATGCATCGCAAACCTTTTCGCTTTCGATCGGGGATGTGAACGAGCCCCCCACCGAGGTTCGGTTGACCAATGCCGTAACCTTGATCCAGGAAACCAATGGAGTTTCATCCGGCCAAACGGTTGCGACAATTTCGATCATCGATGACGCGTTGGGCACAAACCAGGTCTCGCTCGTCGGCAACGATGCCAGTTCATTTGAAGTCGTCGGGAATCAGCTCAATCTCAAGGCGGGTGCATTGCTCAATTATGAGGTCAAGCCATCGTATTCCGTCATTGTGCGTGCGAATGATCCAACCATTGCGGGATCAACGCCTGTAGAGCGGTCATTGAACTTGAATATCGGTAATCGTCCCGAAGTCGTGTCATTGACGGATCTACAAGGGAATCCGCTTGCGAGTCCTATATCGAGGGCGAGGTTGACGTGGGACATGGAACTGGCCACCGTGGCTTTCGATGCGATCTCTGTTCGAAAGAAGGATGTTGGTAACGTAGCGGTCTCATACACATCCACCAAGTCGCTCGTCGGCAACCGTACGGTGGTCGATTTGGAGTTCACCGGCGCGTATGTTGGACCGAATGGTTTGGTCGATGGCGTTTACGAAATCCTGGTCAATGGAGCTAAGACCACAGCGATCGGGACTGGTACGACAGGGATCAGTTATTCCTCGGGGGATTTCGCTAATTTGAATCCTCTGCCGGTAGGTTCCTTGGCCATCGCAGGTCCGGGGTTGCTGCGAGCAGGGCGGCCAGGTACCTATCAACTCGCTGTGACTGGACTTCCCGATCCCCAGCCGCAATCGATTGAGTATGCGGTCGATTTCCAAGGGGATGGCGTGGTTGATCGCACTGTGACAGGCGGAGCGACGTACACGCTGGAGAACGTAAGCTATGCGACTGCAGACGCCTACACCATGGTAGTCACTGCCAAGAGCAATTCAGGAGTGGTTGCTAAGTCTGCTTTTGTGGTGAATGTTACGCCGGCAACCAATGTCGGTGAGAATTGGTTGTCCGCACTCGACGCCGATCGCGACTTGACCATTTCCCCGCTGGATCCATTGGTCATCATCAATAGGATCAACGGGGCATCGGGCGGAGTCATCCCATACACTTTGGATTATGACGTCGACCGAGATGGTTCTGTTTCCCCGCTCGATGTTCTGGCCGTGATCAACTTTCTCAATACACCGTTGGGGTCAAGGGTCGAGCAGTTTGCGGACTTGGTGATGGCGGAATCGGGTGGATTGCCTGCGATTACCTCGGACCGAAGTATCACAGGTAAGATCCTAAGTAGCAGTCGCAGTTTATACGCAACCCTCAATGGAGGAGCGAAGATTGACGCTTCGCAGTATGTTGCAAACGACGGGACGTTCAGTATTAATGATGCTGCCATTGCACAGTTGTTCGGGGCGATACCCGATGGTCCTCAAATGATATCGTTGATGACAAAGACCAGCCAAACCTACTCGGCGGCGGTGGATAAACGCTACTTGAATTTGACCAATCATCTCAAAGCGTTTTCCTTCCAATCGTTAGTCGTTGATCAAGGCAAATTGCGAGTGGGTTGGTCCAGTTCCGCGATGGGTGCCAACTACAACATTTGGCTCGGTCCTGCCGGTGGGACACTTGCGAAGGTTCGGAGCGATTTGGCCGGGACACTTGAGACCCTCCCGGTGACCTCGGGGGTCTATCAGATCCAAATCGAGGCCATCGATGGGGCAGGCAGTAGCTTGAAGAGTGAAATTGCAACCATTACTGTGGCGTAACCTGCAGTAGAAATCTGCCGTGGCAACACCCGTCTTCGGGTAACTTGCCCTGGTTCTGCTGTTTCGGATTACAATCTTTCATAGGGTTTTCGGGGCCTACTGAAAACTTTTGTCGGTTTTTCCAGGCTTCGTAAATAAACAAGTCTGTTCGGCGCATCGGTAGTTGCATGGCGATCGACTCTGAATCTTACTCTGAGAATGTCCGTGCATGCGCGATCCGTATCACTGAAAGTGGTGCGGCTGCACTAGGGGGATTGTACGATTTGACGGCGGCGCGGTTGGTTCGATTCGCGGCGACCATCACCCGAAATCAGCACGATGCCGAGGATGCTGTTTCCTCGGCCCTTCTCAAGGTACTGTCGCACGCCTCCTCGTTGGTGGAGTCCCGGTCTCCCTGGCCATATTTGTTGCAAATGGTACGCAATGAATCGTTGCTGGTTTTGAGACGAAAACGGCGTTGGTCGTTTGCGCAAGGCCTCGTCGATTTGTTACCGTGGAACCGGATCGATCACTTGGAGCAAGAGGATTCGATACGGGCTATTTGGATGGCCTTGCGGCAATTGCCCACCGAGCAGTCGGAAGTCGTGGTGCTCAAGGTGTGGGAAGAATTGACGTTTGCTCAAATCGCGGATGTCCTGGGGATACCACCAGCGACGGCAGCGAGTCGGTATCGGTACGCCCTAGTAAAGTTGTCTCATTTGCTCGAAGGGGAGTCGGTCGAGGTGAAGCATGAGTGACGCAAGCTTCAAGCCGGAAGACCATTGGGATAGTTGTTTTGTTCCAGGATCGGATTTGAATGATTCGGACATTTGCCACTTAGAAGCCCAGCTAAAAGTTGCTCGGGACTACGTGCGTCCATCCGATCCGCTTCG
Source organism: Pirellula sp. (assembly GCA_046318275.1). Classification (GTDB taxonomy): domain Bacteria; phylum Planctomycetota; class Planctomycetia; order Pirellulales; family Pirellulaceae; genus JBKCUI01. The sequence continues at coordinate 36,996 of JBKCUW010000098.1, forward strand.
TTCGCGAGTGTTGTGCAAAGCCCGTGAGATCGCGGACGACTGGCGTTCGGATCGCAAACTCTATAACGCAACCATCGCGATCGCAGGTTGCTTGTTTCTGATGGCAGTCACCGTCAAGTCCTTGGAGTCGTGGTGGGGAGGCGGTTTTCAGCGAGGAGCTTCTGAGGAGATGGTGGCTCGGGCCGAACGATTGTCCGCTGAAAGAAATCTTAGGCACGATGATTCCCTGATTGAAGCGTACCGCGAGTGGCGGCTGTCGCTGGCTTCTCGTTGGCCAAAAATAGAGCCCTAGAACGCGAAGCCAACCGCTAACCGCCAACCGCTAATCGCTAACAGCTAACAGCTAACAGCTAACCGCTAACAGCTAACCGCTAACCGCTAACCGCTAACAGCTAACAGCTAACCGCTAACCGCTAACAGCTAGCAGCTAACAGCTAACAGCTAACAGCTAACAGCTAACCGCTAACCGCTAACCGCTAACCGCTAACCGCGAGTCTCTGGGTATTCGAGTTCGTTCCCTCTATGTACTGAGGTCAAGTCGACAGCCTCGGAAATAATGCCTCATGAGTAGATAAATCGGGGGTGATCGCGCATCGGTTCATTGGTCCTACCGACGCACCCTAGAGTGAGTTCCGGGCGGAAGGCGTGGATGGTTTTGAACGGATCGGTGTTTCTTGAAGTGGCCAATAATGGGCGAAACGTATCCAGTAGAAATCCAGCTTGCCGATGTTCTGGCTTTCAATGAACGCTTGCTCGCGATTTCCAACGCGGGAGTTCCTGTCCTTATGACCGGGGATCCCAGCGACTTACCCGGGGTGATGGAACGGTTGAACGGTCGGATCGCTTTGCGAGTTGGTCGAGGCGAATCGATGGCAGAGATACTGGCGAGTGAGCCCGAGTTCAATGCTGCGTACCGTCAGGCGTTGACGGATTGGGTTGTATTGGGGCGATCGATGGTTGCCGCGGAGCCAGTGGTTGGTGTCGGTCGGTGGAGGCGGTTGGCTCGCGATCGATTCGTGTCGACGTTTGGGGGCCTTTGGTTCCTATGGGGGTTTGCTTCGCTCGGTTTTGTCGCGATGGTTGCCAATTTAACCCCCAAACTACGGGGGTTTTACGACGTGGCGGGTTTGGAGCCGGGGGCTGGCTTTCGAGTGCTCGAGAAGATTGAGGCGAATCTGTTGATCATCGCTTTGATGGCGATCGGCATTAGCTTGATTTCAATCTTTCTCTGGCGTTGGATCTCAGCCTATTCCTCGTTGCGGTGGGTTCCGAAAAGTACCTCGGTGGCAACGCAGGCATGCCGCGCGGCAGCAGCTCGCGACGCATTCGCATGCCTTCAAAATCGAAATGGAATAACGCCTGATACGTTCCGCTGGATGCAGGGGCAATTGCTCGAGAGTGGAGAGGATGCAAATTGCAAGGAGACCAGCCTCGGAGAAATGATGGGTTGGGCTTTGCGATCCTCCGAGGATCCTAGGGCAATTGCAAGTTCTTTGCTGTTGGTTTCGGACGTTCAGCATTCCCAGTTGGCATGGATGGAGAAACGCGGGATAGCTTGGTTGCCACTGCTAGTCTATCAGTTGGTCGGCGGGCTCATTGTGTTAGCCAGCGGACTCATGTTGTTTTGGCCATTGGTAGAGCTGTTAACGGCTCTGTGCAAATAGGGAAAGGGGGCAGGCGATGGAAAATCATCATGCGACCTCCGAAAGCGAAAGCTACATGCTCCGGATTGGCCAAGCGATCGAGCAGAGTGAAAGTTTGCAGGGATTGCTGACTGCCGCACGTGCGGAATTTCCGCATGTGCGAGCAAATACTTCGGTGACGAGGTTGCTCGAGGCGCTGCAAACCAAAGTGCCTGCAGAGGTATGGGTCGCCGACTCCAAGTTAGCTGCAATGTTGCCGATACTTATAGAGTCTCAATCGTGGCGGTCCCGTGAGGACCACGAAAAACCTTTGCCCAGCAACGATTCTATCCGCCGCTTGCTGACCGATACCGTCGGTAACCGCTGGAAGATTCCTCGCGAGTTGAGCTACCCATTGATTCTGACGGTGTTGGCACTGTTGTTGCTCGGTTGGATGCTCGGAACGATTGTTCCCGTGTTTGAGAAGATGTTTCACGAGTTTGGGTTAATGCTGCCGAGACCAACGATGGCATTGATTCAGATAGGCCGATTCGCACGAATCCAACCCATCGCTTTCGTTATTGCATTTGTCATCGTGATCTCAGCGATCGTCTCCGCCTGGATCGGGTTATCCGGTTTGCTTCACCGGCTGCAGGTTGTTCCCTCGATTGGTTTTTTGATGGCGGGAAGTCGCAAGAATCTGAGTTCCATGGTCCGTTGGATTTCAACATTGGCGGAGCTTTTGAGTATCGGTACGCCACTTCCGAGAGCTGTGGAAATTGCGGGTGTCGCAAGCCAAAGTGTCTATTACGAGAGACAATCCAATCAGTTAGCCCGTCAATTGCTGGAATCGAAGGAAGGGGTCACAGGTCGAGAGGCTGCCGTGGCTTTTCCAGCCACCGTGCAGCAAGCTCTGGAGGGGACCCCAAACATAGCCCTCTTGAGAAGAATGGCGGAAATCTACACTGATCGATTGCGGAATCGCAAGAGCAGGGGTTATGGCTTTCTCGGTCCTGTAGTCATCATGCTGATCGGTTTGCTGATCGGCTTTATGGTGATCGCTTTGTTTATGCCATTGATTTCACTCATTGTTGCGCTCAGTCCTTGAGGCCTTTACCATGAATCCAAGCATATTTTTGAGGCCAGTGTTTGCTCGCGATGGAAACCGAGTTCGCCCCTCGCGTTGGCGGCTTTCGAGGTGGTTTCTCCCTGAGGATCTTGAGACCTCGCAGCACGGCTTGTTATCGCTGCTGGATGTTATCCATCGAGAGTCCCTCGATCCCGCAAAGTACATCGATGCGTTCGCAATTGAGCAACGCGGCGCTTACCGCCGTTGTGTGCAGAGGTTGGCAAGGAGACTTCGTGAGGGTGTGCCTCTGATAGATGCTATCGAGCAAACACCGAATGCATTATCGGACGACATGGTTGTCGCGCTTCGTCTGGCTAACCAAAGTGGAACATTGAATCCGATGCATGCCCTGTATCGGCGAAGTCGATATGCCGAGGCTATGGAGCAGCGGTTCGACTGGGGTGGATTCCGATTTTATTGGATCGTAGTTGGTTCGGTGGTGATGATCTTGTTATTGTTTTTGAGCACCATGACCAACCCGGTCATCAGGTTTCTTTCAGAGGTCGAAGGCTATGCGCCATATCTTTTGCAAAGGATGAGTGAGAACCTCGAATATTTAGGGCCGATCGCATGGCTGTTTCTGTTTTTGGTATTGCTGTCGATCGCTTTTGGCTGGTCGTTTCGCTTACGGCAATGGATTCGTAATCTCGCGAGCGGTTGGCGAGTGAGTAAGGATCAAAATGCGCTATCGAAGTTGCTGAGAATGCTCTCGGTACCCGTTGCAAGTGGCCGTCCTGTCACGGCTGCGTTGTCGACTTTGGCCAAGTATCACTATCAGGCAAAAACTCGCAGTGCATTATTGCTGGCTAGGAATGAGATTGAGCATGGTGCTGAGCCGTGGTCGAGCCTCGCCCTGGCAGGATTGCTGACTCCGGAAGAAAGCCACGCGATTCATGTTAGTGGAGATTCCGTCTCCCAAGGCTGGGTGCTTCGGCGAATTGCGGACGAGCATGAGCGGCAATACCGCTATCAATGCAATCTTTGGAGCTCGATTGCCAATCCAATCATGGTGTTGCTGGTAGGAGCTATCGTCCTGTGGGTTGCATACGCGATCTTCGGATCGTTGTATGGATTGGTAGTCCATCTGAGTTAAGCCAGAAAAGAATCCGTCAAATCATGTTGTGTTTCAGCCAATCGAAATCGAATCGCACGATGAGGACCCGACCGCGGGTGATTGGGCCGTCGCCGACTCGACGTGACGGACTGATGCAGTTAGAGCTATTGGTCGCGGCGATTTTGCTGATCACATTAGTCGGAATTCTTTCCACGATTGGGTTTCGCTTAACACGGATCGCGAAAGACTCGAAGAATTACCAGATCGCGCTGCATGAGCTTGCGAACCAAATGGAGGTCCTTCAGGGGCTGGCTCCGGAGGATCGTGCAGCGGCATTGCGTGAACTAAGTATTTCCTCGGAGGTATCGCGGACGTTGAGTGATTGCGAAATTTCGGCGGAGGAAATCGCAGATCGATTCGGCCGAAGACTTCGATTGCAAATTGCTTGGCCGAAGACTCCTGCGCTGCCTCCCGTAGAGTTGGTCGGTTGGCTAGATACCCAGGAGGTGAGTCGATGAACGGATTGCGATGCATCAAGCGTGGGGCGGTGGTTCGGCGCAGAGGTAGTATGCTCATTGACATGATGGGGGTGATCATTTCTGGAAGCGCTCTGTTGTTTCTCGCCGTGGGAATGATTCACCAGTCCTTCTTTTTATCGAAGAGGACGCAAGGGCGTGCGGAGTTGCAAGCCACCTTGGGACGACTGGCCAGCGCATGGCGCTCCGACGCACATCGGTCGAAGCAGTTGGAAATCGTGTCGGAAACCGAGGTTCATTGGGTCGATTCGCTAGGGGATAAAGTCACGTATCGATGGGTGGGGGCCGCGGTAACCCGCGAATCTTCGGTGCGATCGTCCCAGGGAGTGGCGATGAACCAAAAGGAGCTTTTTCCGCTCGGTGATGGGTACATCGCACGTTTTGAGGAATTGGAAAAACCTAAGCGAGGCAGGCTGATCGTATTGGACAAGCTTCAAGTGCACGACGCGATCGATGGCGACTGGATCCCTGTTCGACTGAAGGTCGAAAGTGTGGTTGGTGGTAGCAATCGTGTTGGGGAGGCATCTCGATGAGCCGATTTAGGTTGGCGAGGGAACGTGTCGCGGATGCGTTTGGCACGCGTGCGAGTCGCATCGACGTAGCGCACAGGAAATCGCATCGAAAAGCGCATCGAAAATTGTCGAATCGGCGCGGTGCGATACTGATCGCCGCGATCGCAGCGTTCGCGATTTTTTCCATGCTCGCCGCAGTCGCGGTAAGCGTTACGTTGAGAGCCCGTCAATCGTGCAAAACCGAGCGCGATCTAATGCAACTCGAATTGCTTTGCGATGCAGGGTTGATGCGGGCCACGCAGAAACTCGCTGTGGATAGCGGGTACACAGGAGAGGATTGGCTGGAAATGCCTTTGGGTGATTCAGGGAAAACGATGCGGGTTTCCATCCAGGTTTCAGAGCCCACGATTTCAGCAAGCACTGAAATGAAAGATGGAGATGAATGGTCGAAGGTGATTGAAGTTCGCTCGCAAATTTCGGGTAGGTCGCGAGTACCGATTTCGATGCAGCGAACGCGAACAACGAAGTATTCAACGAAACAACTTTAAACGGGGAGTGATCATCCGATGAAAATCAGAATACGAAATCGAGATTGGAATTTGTCGAAGAATTCGAAGATGAAAAGCAAGGGATTCACGTTGGTGGAGCTGTTGGTGGTCATCGCTATCATTGGGGTTTTGGTCGGGTTGCTGTTACCGGCGGTGCAGTCGGCTCGCGAGGCGGCGCGTCGCATGGGGTGTGGGAACAACATGGTGCAGTTGGGGCTAGCAGCGCACCATTACGAGTTTTCAGCCGAGCATCTACCGAGTGGTACCATCAACGAAACCGGACCAATCCGAGATGAGCCGATCGGAAAACATATCAGCTGGATGGTTCAGGTATTGCCTTACTTAGAGCAGTCGGCGTTGTATCGGCAATTTGATCTTGCCCAAGGCGTTTACGCTCCTGGTAGCGCCAAGGCGCGAACGGCGAGAGTTGCGACGTTTTTGTGCCCGAGTCAACCCTACGGCAGCGAGGGAATGGATTCGGATGCTGCCGCTGCATCATCCTATGCGGCCTGTTATCACGATAGCGAGGTGCCGATCGACAGCGACAATAACGGCGTCTTTTTTCGAAACAGTCGCATCAAATTCAGCGATATCACGGATGGTTCCTCAAATACGATCTTCTTTGGGGAAAAGGTTTCCGAATATCCTGATTTGGGCTGGGCCTCAGGGACGCGAGCGACGTTGAGGAATGGTGGGTTGTTCGCTCCGAACCCAAAACGGAAGCAAGTAGCTCCTGCCGCTTCGGAAACGGGTAGTTTGATCGCAGGCGGTTTCTCAAGTTTCCATGTTGCTGGAGGAAACTTTGTCTTTGGCGATGGCTCGATGCGTTTTCTATCGTACTCGTTGGATCCTAAGATTTTTAAAAATCTCTGCAACCGCGAGGATGGTGAGTTCGTGACCGGCGATTGGTAGGTCCGAGTGTTGTCGCATTGCGGATCGTTCAACCCGTAGGGATTACGGTTCACATCGCGTCTTTCAAACGTCGAAATGCCAATGCTGCTTGTTTTCCAAACTCTTTGGCCTCTTCGACATCGCGATCTTCGGTCGCGTGCTCTAGGAGTTCGAGTTTGTTTTTGTAAACCTGGAGTTTCATTTGGGTGTATCGGTCGAGAGGTCGCCCTCGCAAGTAAGCGCTAACCACGAGCTTGTGAGCCCAATCCTCTTGGATGGGAATCCAGTATTCGAGTTTTTCCCACTCATGGCGGTTGTAGCTGCCGATCAATTCCGCCTCGATGGAGTTCATCTCCTTACGTATCTCGGAGACGGGCGGATAGTACAAAAAGCATGCTCCGGCGCTGGCGAGAACCAAGCCTAGCAAACTGATGCCGGCGATGACCGAGTTTGGTAGGACGATATCGGGCAGTGAATGACTCGATCCTGTCGCAGTACTTTCCGGCGGGACGTAGCAGAGAGCTTGCATCCACTTTTGCTGTGGATCTACGGCTCGGAATAGTAGGCCGAAAGCGAGGATGCATAGAATCGCACCCGCCGAGACGATTTCTGCCGCATTCGTGTTTTCACGAAGAATCCGCCAAGCTGTAGTAGGTAGGTTTGCGTCTTGATTGACGAATGGATTGCAATAGCCATCGAACGCATGCGTATGATCTGCGGGTTCGACTCCTTTCGGACTTAGAGGGCGGTCGATCCCATAGCTCATCACGAGGACGGTGGCGATTAAGCAGCCTAGCCATACAAGAGTTGGTTTCCAGCGGTAGTGCTGTGCCATCCACAAGATCATGCCGAGGTTAACACCGGTGCCGAGCGTCAATAGCGTGAAAGATGCCGCGATCGAATTCCCGTGTTGGAACATCGATGCCACTTGAACGATCGCAGTCATCGGAGTGACATACGCCAACGTCGAGACGGCAGCCATGGTGAGTGGTGCGATGAGGTCGTCTTTACCCGCCGCGCGTTGCAGCGTACCGGCTGGAAGCGCCATGCTTAGGATCCCAACACCGAGGATAGCGATCCCAATATAGATCGATGAAACGCTCGTGGCTTGATGGCAAATCGACAACCCTACGGCCGCAACCCGTCGGATTCCATACGGTGTTTTTTTGATGGGCTCTGCGGGGAGTGCACTGTTAGGAAAAAGTCGATCCCAAAGGATTCCCATGATGGTGATGAGCGTTAAAGAGCAAATACAAAAGACGAAAATCGCCCACGGATCCGAGAGCGTCAGGCCATAGAGCACGGAAATTGGATTGAACAGCGGCGCTGTTAAGCCAAACGCGAGGATGGTACCTCCGGAGATTCCACTTTTCCGCATTTGGACCATGACTGGGATGACACCCAGCGAGCAGACCGGCAGCAGCATCCCTAATAGCCAAGCTTGAGGTAGTTGCCTCCATGTATTGCCCCCGAATAGTTGATATGTACCTTCGCGGCCAAGGATCCTTTCGAAGACCGCTGCGATCAGCCAACCGACGAGGATTGTCGGACTTGCAGCAACCAAGGCTTGGCCCATGCGTAGCAGAGCACCCCAGATCAAAATATAGATATCCATCGCGAGATCGATCCAATTCTGAATGAATAATTATTGCGGTGAGTCGTATTCTTGTTGCAAAGCTTGGAGTCGTTTCGTTTCCTCAGAGCAGATGTTGCTCAATTCGCGAACCATGGACTCAATGCCATTTTCAGCGACGATTTCTCGAAGTGGTTTCTTCGTTTGGGCTGCTTGATTCAGGCGATTTGCGAATTGGGTTGACCACCCATCGATGCGAATAAATGCATCTCGTCCTAAATCGCTATCCGCTGCCAAAAAGGGTAGCCATTGAATCAGGTCGGCAAATTCTTTGCTGCTTGACACGAGCGGATTGGTGGATGCAATGTCCGGGTCTGCAATCATGGCATCGAGTCGCGAGGATGCTTGAAAAAGACTGCCGGGCCAATGGGGAGGGAAATGTTCGTGCTCGGATTCGTGTGCTGTTTTATTGGGGTCGCCGGAGTGGGGGCCCGTTCTCGAGCATCCGGGCGCCACAGCTATTAGTAGCGTAAGAACATGTGCAATCTTCAGGAACACGCCATTGTACCGATAGGCGACTGATCTAGGAGCTATCGTGTGCTGGATGTCACGAAGCATGTTGGTCGGTAGACGCTGCATGATTATGTAGGGAATGCGAAGACATGAGGTAATGACGTTGCTACAGCATTGGAACTGGGACGGAGTTGAGAACAGCATCGATGGCTTTATCAACTCCGGTGGACATACCGGAGAGTCGGACAGATAAGACAGGCGTAGCCACGGCTTGAACGTCCTCCGGCATGAGGAAGTCTCTCCCTGCGAGCATGGCATGGGCTTGTGCAACGCGTTGCCATTGGAGCAAACCTCGGGGGCTGAGTCCGAGGCTGAACGATCGGTTATTGCGTGTGGATTCGGCAAGATCGACAAGGTACTCGCGGACCGGTTGTTCCACGGAGACGTTTGCGACGGATTGCTGCAGTTGGAGCAAGGTGCCGCTGGGTAATACCTCGTTTGCTTCAGTTTCTTTGGTGGTGAATGCGCTGCGTGACAGTAGTTCGAGTTCGCTCTTGCGATCGGGGTATCCGATCTTGAGTTTCATCGCAAAGCGATCGAGTTGGGCTTCTGGGAGAGGGTACGCACCGACGCTTTCGACAGGATTCTGAGTCGCCAGAACTAAGAATGTCTCGCTGAGCTTGCGGGCCTCACCATCGATTGTGACTTGCCGTTCAGCCATGGCTTCGAACAAAGCGCTTTGAGTTCGGGGTGTCGCGCGATTGATCTCATCCGCGAGCAAGATATCCGCAAAGATCGGCCCGAATCGAAATTCGAAGTCTCGGGTTTTTTGGTTTAGGATGTTGAAACCTGTAATATCGCTGGGTAGAAGATCGGGCGTGCACTGGACCCGCATGAATCGACCACCGACCGCATTCGCGAGGGCTTTCGCAAGGGTCGTTTTCCCTAGTCCTGGAAGATCATCGAAGAGAACGTGCCCGCGTGCCAGCACGCACGCGAGGAGGTGCTCCACAACATCTGATTTTCCGAGCAGGACGCGATTGAGCTCATCGCGCAATCCGGAAAGATAGGATTGGATCTGAGCCGGTGTCAAAAATGCTGAGGGCTTCTCAGATGGTGGCGTAGTCAAGTTGGGATTGTCGTTGATTGGCACAATGGATGTCTCAGTAGCCAAAGGTTGAGTAAGGATCAATTTCTGTTAGTTGGGTTGGCGATCGATCAATCGAAGACGAAACGGTATGACGAAATGGGACTTCGTTTCATGCGCCGATGATTCAAGCGTCTTTGAGGTATGGATTGGGCGAGGGGCGGGACTACCGACGAGTCCTGAGCGCAGTAGAGAGCGGTACATGTTTCGGATCGCGCGGGTCTCGTGGTCATTCCACTGTAAGCGACACTTATTGGGTCCATATGCCAATCGTTGTGCGGAGCGAATGAAGGTCGTTATGTCTTGGTTTTCGGCGCGATGAAGGTTTTTTAGCTGGCCCGAGAGCCAATCATGCAGTGTTGTTCGAGGTGCTCGATGTCGATTCCATAACCATGCGCGCCATCCGAGTAATCGAAAAGTCAATCGAAGTTTTGTGCTCTCGGAGAGGATTGGGACTGGCATGAGGACCAAGCAGCTTACCCCGAAAACGATCGACCTTCGCAAGTAGAAAGCCAACCCCAATCCACAGGCAATAAGTGCGCATGCAACAGGGTGCGTTCGGATGGTATCACGAATAAGCCAAGCCGTTTGGATTGCCCATTGTTGCCAGGATCGATGTTCGCGAGGTTGCGGGTAGCTTCCTGTCGGCTCGATGGGGATCCACATCCCGTGGATGTATACTTCCGCCCACGTATGGAGGTCTTCGGGCAAGACTTCGGTTTGGCCAGCACGCGCATCGTAACGGGTAGGAGACGCGAAGAATCCAGTGCACAGTCGACATGGAATCCCGAGCTTCCGTATCAGCATAACTGCGGTCGAGGCAATTAGATAATCCGGGGCGCATTTCTTCTCGAGGACATATGCAATCGCGTCAGTGCAATCAGCAGGCGGCACAAACTGGTTGTCATGTTTGAAATGACGCAAGTTGCGAACGATGGTTTCAATCCGTTGCCAATCCGTGGTTTGTTGACCTGACTCTTGTTTCGTGACTCGGAACCATTCGTCTAAGGTCGAACGTATCCGTGCCGAATTCGATTCGACATGGGTATATCGTTGGATCCAGTCGTCCGTAGTGTGTGCGCGGGATAAATGAGAGATGTTGCTTAATGGGTGCGCAGGGTCTCGCAATGGATGGAGTTGTGGGATCTGCAGTAGCTGGTGAACAACGGTGAGTTGGGGAACATGCTCCCGGTTGGGCATCATCAATTGACCGTCTCGAGTCCAACCGAAAAAATCAGGTTGATCGATGCGATCGATATGGGTGAACGTGATTAGAGAAGGAGACAACAAACGAGACGATTTGAATTGAATCACCTTTGTTGCGATCCGTTCGTGCACGGGGAATACCAGGTCGCGAGTGAATGATTGGAGACGCATCCAGGGTTTGCCAGCAATGCTTTCCAGTGTGGGTTCGCCATGCCGGCGGGAGAGATCGATATTCTCAGAGTGGGACCACGTATTCTCCGAAAAACGGTCATAGCTTTCGAGTCTCAGCCATTGGGGTGTGCGGCCGACGAGTTGCAACACCGCTCGCGAATCAGAACCTGTCGGCCGATGGTTTTGCGTGTTTTTATTGGGCTGACGAAGCGCTGAGAATTCACGGCTGTTTTTTTGGGATTCGGTACCTTCTTCCTCCAGTTCCTGGGCTTGATTTTCTAGCGAAATTGCGCGGGCGTATTGCCGCTGCCGAGGTGTTGGCTCCCCGTACATTTCGCTGACCATGTCATACATCGAGGGGACTTCAGAGTCGAGAAAGAGATCGCTATCGACAGGACCGAACGTATAAGCTTCATCTTTTGCTGCGACCAACATGTCGCCATCTCCAACGCCTTGTCTCGACCAAGACTCACCTCGTTTTTGGCCACCTGAAGTTGGCATAAAGCCATCGAGGGCGGAGTTCCGGATCGATTGCTTGGTCACGACGGCCAATGTAATCCCGGCAATCAGTGCGATTGAGCCGAGGACCAAAGCTCGCATTCGGATGAGTGGAACACTTTCCGAAGCGACGAATCCTCGTTCGATCGAATTCCAATACTTAGCCATCAACCACCAGCATGCGACCGCCGCAAAAGGGATCACAAGCTGGATCATGTTGGGGCGATCTGAGGTGGCGAGTCCGAAGATGACTAGAAAGCAACTCATGAGGAACGAAAGCCATTCGCTCCGATCCTGCTCGGCAATCGCGGCTCCCCATAGGGCTGCGTACTGGAGCATCGCTAGCCATATCAATTCGTTAGCCTCGCCGCTACTTCCCAGCAATCGGATTTGCACGATGCTCGACAGCCATGGTGACAGGATGGCAATAGCCCCCAACGACAACGACCAAAAAGGCATGTTGCGTGAGGCTATGGATGGGTTCTCAGCGGGCACCTCCAGTGGGCGATTCTTCTTTGATTTCTGCGACGACTGCCATCGGATCCAAAAAGCTACGAACCAGACCATCGCGAATTCACACGATAACCAGATGCGATCGGAGGATCCGGAAAGACGAAGTGAAAGAATGCTCAGCGAGGCAAGGCTCGCCAACAAGTAGACCGTCCAGTTTTTGCTCGTGTTAGGAAAGGTCATGATGCGCATGTTGCTCCATGCGCGAGGGAGGCTTGGCATACTTCTCGCCAAACGTTCCGTAGCGATTCCTCAAAACCATCCCCAATGGAAATAGTCCATGTCTTTGGATGCTCGCTCGACCAGTCACTCGGAGTCGAGAGGGTGGCATGATTGTCATCGACCGATAGCACAAAGCTGGATGGCGTGGATTCATCGATAGCCTTGGGATCGTGTTGATTCCAACGCCTTGAGGATGTGATGAGGATGCACAGCGAATGGGATTTATGGGTCGGGCGCGGCATCTCCGGAGACGTCGCAAGGGAATGTGATGGCTCCCATCCCGCTAGTTGATCGAGCCATGCGGTACGATTGGCGGGGTGCAACATTGTCCATGGAGCATCGATCGCGACCATAGTATTCCAAGCATGGGAAAGGAAATGGTTGGCGACCGAGGCGTAGATCCGTACCATCGCATCGTTGACGGAAGGAGTGTTTTCCGCAAACGCGGTGGGGTCGAGTTGAATTCGAACAGATTGCTGGCTTCGAGATTGACGTTCAAAGACCACCAAGTTATCCCGCCGTGCGGTTTGGGCCCAATGGACTTGTCGAAGTGAGTCACCAGGACGATATGCTCTTACGCCGATCCAATCCCCGTCGTCTCCAGATCGGTCACAGGTTCCACCGATCCCGAGGACTTGGTTCCCAGCGTTGGATGGAACATCGAACAGTTTCGTCATGCGTGGCCACACCACCAAAGATTCCGCGACCTTGAGTGGCTGGTTGCAAGACCAAATCCCAAACGGAAACGCCGTCGAGAGCCTTGGTAAGGTCTGAGGATAAATACCGCGATACGCTGGTGAACAATTCCAGCGGAACTGGCTTTTGCTCAATCCTGGAATTCGGCTCAGGCTGATTCGAATGTTTCGAGAGTCGGCGGAACCGGAGACCCCTTCATCGGACTCGAGCACCATCCCCCAAACGGGCCATGGCCAACGGTTGGTCACTGTCAGTGTTGTTTCGATCGTGTCGAATTGCTCGCAGCGCGATGGGGACCATGCCAACTCGCCCTTGAGGCCTAGCGTTGAGATCCATGGCCATAGGCAACCAATAATGCCTACAGCAGCAATGGCGCCACTTGCGGTGAATGCTTGATGGGACACGTAGATTCCCAGCAGCAACGAAGATGCAAACGCCAGAAAAACCCAGCCTATAGGTCTTTTGAGCCAGTAAACGTAGGCATTTGCCCAAGGACAGAAATCATGTTGAAGCGCACTGGGTACCCAGTCGGATTTTAGGAAGGACATGACAGCATCGGACCGCGGTTCTCAGGATGTGAATTGGCATCAAGCGATAAGCAAACGGGGATGAAGTACCGTTGTGCTTCGACGACACGGCGGAGCGTATCAGACACGCATCTAAATTGTTGGATGCTAGATGCGGGATTTACGCTGAGAGATCGGAAGGGGGACCGCGCGATGCAGGCTCAATTCGGATTGTTTCTGGGGGCGCCGATAAGTTGTGAGGCGATGAGGAGACGGCACTGTAGGTGGGACTCGCTATCGATTCACATACGGCAAAACCAAATTGGCTTAGAGACCAAAGATGATCGCAAATGGCGCATCGTCCCGCATGGTCACTCCGCCATTCACATTGAGGATGGCCATTTCGAGAATCGTGGTCCTGAGCATCGCCACATAGCGAATGGCTAATCGAATCCGCGCCGGGTCGCCTCGAATCAGTCGAGTCGCGACGGTCGATGCCGCAGCGGTGTTGATGCCCAGCGTGCGAATGCCCCCTTCCGTGCTCGTGGGAGCTCGCCTCGGTAGGTTCCGAATGGGTACAAACCAAGGGATGCCCGAGCGATGAACCGCATCCAAACGCAGTACAACCGGTAATTTTATGCAGATGCAACCCAAACATAGAAACGAGTAGATACGTCGCTAGGACGACTCCTCGAAACCATTTTGGATTCACGGATGACACGGTTTGACTGCACACGGATGGACTTGAAAACTGGGCTTATGCTCGATTACGCAATGCCTTGGGGGTAGTTCACGGGTTTTTCATCTTTTCAGTATGGTTTTTCGGGTTGGATTGGTCAATTCAAATGTTTTCTGTAAGTGACAGCAAAAAGATTGCATTTGCATGCCCCTAGTCGTAGGGGCATAATAAAGTTGTTAACAATCCGTGGGTTTTGGGGTGCAGGCCATCGAATTCGCGGTGGTTTCCTGTCAGGAGTTTGAATGATGCGTCGTCGCGCCGCGTTTACGCTGGTAGAACTTTTGGTTGTGATCGCGATCATCGGGGTGATGGTGGGTTTGCTGCTGCCGGCCGTCCAAGCGGCACGCGAGTCTGCTAGGGCGATGAGTTGCAAGAACAATTTGCACCAGATCTCTTTAGCGGTCGAAATGTTCGTGAATGCTAATAGTTGTTATCCACCGGCCCGGTACCAACCGCGGCCCGGCGACCCGCCGTCGCTGTCGTGTGGTGGCTCCGAAACGACGTGGTTGGTTCGGATCATGCCCTACGCCGAAGCGAAGAATGTGGAGCAGATGTGGGATTATTCGGTGCCGTACGCCAATCACCCTGAGGACGTGCGGGTTCGAACGTTGCCCATGTATTGTTGTCCGTCGCGTCGATCGGCAGGAGATGCCAAAGGCCAAGGCAATCTCGTCAATGGAGGGACGACATGGATCACTCTACCGTGCGGTTGCAAGTATCCCATCGGCGGTGGTGGAACCGCATCTGGCGCGGTTGGAGATTACGGCGCGAACCACGGAGACTTGTCACCTGGGTCGTCAGGCCTACCTACAGACTTCAATTACGGTGGGAATGGGACTGGGATCATTATTTCCAGTCGTGCTAACTGCATGAATGGTGTTCCGGTGGGTTGGCAGGATCGTATTTCACAGCGCCACGTCCTCGATGGATTGAGCAACACAATGCTCGTCGGGGAAATGCACGTTCCCATTGGAAAGCTCGGGCAATCGCCACAAGATGCTTTTATTTTCAACGGGGATAACTTGTACAACATGGCGAGGATTGGAGGTCCAACCGTACCGATCGCAACCGATCTTCGGGGCGAAGGAAACGATTTGGTTCGATGGGGTAGTTGGCACGGTGGGTATTGCCACTTTGCGGTCGCTGATGGCAGCGTACGCGCGATCAACGCAAATATCGATACCGACACACTGGGACGTTTGTGCAATCGAGGTGATGGTCAGCCAATCGCTGATCAAGAGTAATCGTTGGCTATCAGTGGTGTTGGATTAGGTCGCGATATTGATATAGAGGTCGGAATGAAGAGCAACTCGTTGAATCCGGCCTTAGTTTATTGTTTGAATTCCCATCGCGCGTTGCTCATCGAGCTATTCTGCGGACTCGCAATACTGATGAGCGTCGGTTGCAATGGTGGTCGATTGAAGACCTATCCGGTGCGAGGCGAAGTAGTTTTTGCCGACGGAAGTCCGGTGAAAGTCGGAACCATCGAGACCAAATCGGTCCAGCATTCCGTGCAAGCTCGCGGAAGCATTTCCACCGATGGCACTTTTGAACTGACTACGTATACCAACGGCGATGGCGCAGTGGTTGGGGATCATCGTTGTGTCATTGTCCAGTTTATCCCGACCGAAGAGATTCCCAATTACCGACCAAGCATCATGGGGGTCGTTCATCGCAAGCACAGTTCCTATTCAACCTCGGAATTGGGGTTTACGGTCTCTTCAAAGGGAGAGAACAGGATCCGATTGGTAGTCCAGGGAGCCGATCCAATCCTGAAAAGCACCACGGATCACGGGCACGATCCAATTCCGGAGGGAACAGATGGTTCCCCGAAAGTACCTTAATCGATTGCTATCGAGGGTTTCATGACTAGTTTCCAAGACCCATTGCTCGATCGATTCTAAAGCGGCATTCCCAATCTACTCATCGATGGTTCTTGACTGAAATCGCTTATTAGCCCATCGGATGAAGTGGGGAATATTTGGAGCATCGGTATGGCCTCCATCGTGTTGTCGCCACGCGAGATCTCCGTCGAGCAAATCTGTATTCACAGCAGGCATGTTCTCGGTCTTGTAGTCATCGCTTCGACCTAGATCCTTCGCCCCGAGCAGTCGATAGACCTTCTGGGCTGCGATAGCAGCCATGAAGCTGCCATGTTGATCGAGCCATAATGCATCACCTTTTTCAGGGATGCCGTAGCTAATGAAGACCAGCCGAGGGGCACACAACGCAATCAATTGGTGTGAGTCGACCGGAAGGTCCTTTGCATTTTTGCTACCGAACGAAGATTCTTCGGCGCCGTACTTTAGGAAATTTCCAGCCATCCAGTGGTACTCGCCAGAGCCTGTGAGGTTTTCGACCGCTTCTCCGAAATTGCGACGGTATAAACTGGCACCACCTTCACCCGAGGAGCCGACCAGCGCGACCGCAAAGCGTTCATCAAATGCCATCGTCACGAGTGCCGCTTTGCCGTACCTCGATACCCCTTCAATGCCGATCTTGTTTTTATCCACGGAAGGCTCCGAGAGGAGATGATCAAGACCTCGTGAAGCACCCCAAGCCCATGCGCGAAGTGCCCCCCAATCCTCGGGTTTGCGAGGCTGTCCTAAATTGGTTAGCCCGATGATTCCCCGAGTCAGTCCACCGGGTTTGCTGGGCTGATTGGCTGCAGGTCCAAAATTGAAAGTTTGCCTGCCTCCTGAATCATCTTGAATCGTTGATGGGTTGAGCATCGCGACGCCCCAACCAGCTTCCAGCAATTGGCTCTCTCGTGTTGGTCCCGCGGGGCGACCAGGTCCACGTCCACCTCCAAAACCGGGTGGCATAGGATCGAACGGAGTCCATCCGAACATCATTAAGACTGGGACTGGTCTTTCAGAAGAAGCTTGCTTAGGAAGCGTTAGCGACATCGAAATACTCACCGCGATTTCTGGGCAGTTTCGATTATCAACAGCACCGACGATATGTTTCTCAACAGTTTCAACTTCTCCCGATTTGCTTTCACGCGTAGTTCGTACTTCCCAAGTTACGTTCGGGACCGTCGCAGGAACTCGGCCAATTACTTCCCGCTCAAACGCCTCGACAATTTCGGGCCGTCGCTCCTTCCACCACGACTGAATAGTCGACACCGGCTGGCCATTTCCTAATTGCAATGGATCTGGCAAATCGGGGTAAGGGTTTGCGAGAGTCTCATCATAATTCGCAGCATTCGCATCTTTCGGATTGCCACTGGGACCCGGCCGTAATTTGGTGATCCCAAGTTGCGCAAGCATGTGCTGGTGATCTTCACGCGTGGTGAAATCGACCACAGCCGGACGCCCCTCTTCGGTGGGTGGGACTTGCGCTCGTGCGAAGGAGCTCACGGTCGCTGATGCGAGAATTACCAATAGCGAATGCTTCAAGGCCGAATCCGTTGCGATCATATTCTTAATGGCCGTAAAAATTATGGATGGCGTTGAGCACTGAAAGAATCTATTGACGTATCTTCTACGGCTACGTCGCGCAACCACCACGGATTACAACCTCAATAGATGCTGGGTTAGCCAGGCTCGTTTTCAGCGATGATGGTTTCGTCGACGGTGAGGGCGATTCGCAGCGCGTCGCGAATGGCTTCTTTCATGATCGCTTCTTTGTTCTCTTGATTGAGCTTCCCGGAGGTGATGTAGGCAGCATAAATCTGTGCTGCCGCCTCGATGACGAAACCTTCGCTTTGCTGCAACTTGAGATACGTTTTAGACATGAAGATCGCTTTCTTTTACAAAGCCGTCTATGAATTTACTCCCCACACGAGGTAGGAATCTTTTTCGGCGGCAATAGGAACCGTTCCTGAAACCCTCGTGGACCGCGGCTAGCGTCAATACGGCGAGCGGTCTTCGGAAAGATGCTAACATACCGGATTCACAAGCCGTCCGAGGGACTCCGCATCGGGAATTTTGCGTTGCGATATCGAATCGACCATGCTTCGAGGGATAGTTACAGGACCGATATATTTGGTCCGGATCAATGCGGTCGAGAAACGCCGTATTTGTAGGACCAATAGTTACCGATTGCTTTAGCACCCGAGATAAAACTCTTTCCGTTGACTTGTCCGGTGATGTAAGCGACAGCGTCCATGGGCGGCGTTTGGTCCAAGATCAGCACCGGGCAACCTTGGTGTTGTTCTGAGAGTATCGCAACAATCTCGTGGCGAGGCCGCGCAAAGTCGACATACCGGATATCGATGTGGTGACGCAGTTTGGGGAAGTACGAGAGGACACCGGTGATTTGGGCGCAGTCGGGGCAGTAGTAGGGCGCCCCGGCTCCGTCGACAAAATCTTCTTTCAGAAGGAATAACGTATCTCTCGCCATGGCATGCTCCTTAGAACTTGTTGAGATTATGCGGGCCTGAATGGATGATCGTAACAGATGATCGTAACCGAAGATCGTAACAGAATCGCGGGGCTTTTGTTATTTTCAGTAGCGATCGTTGGGCGCGGTCGAAACACGAAATCAGACCTAAAACGGGGACCGTTATAAAAACGGATAGTTACTGAACGAGATCGATGATTTCCTGGGCGAGGGCGCGGTCGCTGGTAACCACCATCGGTTCGCAATCGAGCGTTTGGATGTCGCGACCGGATCGGAGGGACACAAAGCAACCGCCAGCTTCGGTGAGGATTGCACGTGGGGCAGCGATATCCCATGGAGCTTGCTTGACGTTGTCGGCATTGTTGTCATGCACAACGGCAGATAGACCGGTCGTCCCGTCGAGTAGTCGCATGGCAACTCCGGAGTGGGGCGGGAACGAGGTTACCAGCTTGGCTCCTTCTCGCGTTCGCAGCTTGTTCCGGAGGTAGGCGAACATTCCTGTTTCGTATCGCGCATTGCCGTACTGATTCATATCGATCCAAACATCTTGAAGCCGACGTGGCGCGGGAGGATAAAGTCGCACCCCGTCTTTGTAGGCACCGAGACCGCGGTGCGAGTAAAAACACTCGCCGGTCAGGGGGAATAGGACGACCCCTACCAACGGTTGATTCTCCTGTTCGAGCGCGACCAACACCGATGGAAACGGATCGCCGACGCGGAAAAGGAATGCGCTGGTGCCATCGAGCGGGTCGACAATCCAGCAACGAGAAGAGCCCTCGACAACGCTTGGATCTGATTCCTCGGAGAGGATTGAAGCTTTTATGGGGGAGTCGTTCAGCACCTGCAGAACAGCGGCTTCGGCGCGTTTGTCAACCTCCGACACGAAATCTCCGACCCCCTTTTCTTCCATGGCGAGAGGTTTGCCAACCCAATCTCGAATCACGTTGGCACCAGCAACTGCGGCTTCCAGCGCGATCTTGACCTCCGCAGACAATGCGGAACCATGTACCGGTACGGCGAGGGGTGCTAAGGCCATGGGTTGGAAACTCGCAGGAAAAAGCGTTGATTAACGATGTGTTGAGATTAACGAGGTGTTGAGAGGGTGGCGCGGAGCCTGGTACTTTCGGTCCCGGTCACGTAGGAACCTCGGGCGGTCGGGTTCAATTCCCAGGCGAAGGCTAGACTCCCAGGCGAAGGCTAGACCTGTCACTAGGATACGGTTCCCAGAGAATTTGGCCAGGAGCAGTATTTGGACGCCAAAGGACCTAGGAAATCGTGTTCGCTGGAGGGTCCCCAAAGTTTCCCCCTGTCCGATAGGGTTACGCGGGTCCCGTTCGGTTGCTTGGGAACCGGTGACGGATTTCTGGTTTCCGGCTACAGTATGGGGCTTCAGCACTGTCAGTAGCGACAGTTTTTAGAACTCTTTTTTGCACAATCTAACGGCACAATTTGAGAGGGGACCGCGATGAGATCCAAACGCATGAATCGATGGCAGAAACTTACATTCCTCGCCGCGACCTTAGCGGGTCTCGTCGGGGCAGAGATTCATCGCCCCAGTGCGACCATGGCCGACGAAGGGATGTGGTTGTTCAACGCGGTTCCGAAGCAGCAATTGGCTTCCAAGTACAAATTCGAGCCGACTCAGGAGTGGCTGGATCGATTGATGCTATCCAGCGTACGTTTCAATTCAGGAGGTTCGGCTTCGTTTGTTTCCTCGAATGGTTTGGTGCTGACCAACCACCACGTCGCTTCGGATACCCTTTTCAAGTTGTCGACGGCCGAGAAGAACTACAACGAAAATGGCTTTCTCGCCAAGACGATCGAGGAAGAGATTCCTGCGACCGATTTGGAATTGAATCAACTGATCAGTATTGAGGATGTCACCGCCCGTGTGAATGAAGCTGTCAAGGATAGTATGACACCTCCCGAAGCGTTCAAAGCCCGCCAAGCGACAATGGCACAAATCGAAAAGGAGTCGCTTGATAAGACGGGGCTACGGAGCGACGTGGTGACTCTCTACGGTGGTGGTCGCTACCATCTATACCGATATAAAAAGTACACGGACGTTCGGTTGGTTTGGGCACCCGAAGCGCAATCGGCATTCTTCGGCGGCGATGCAGACAATTTCGAGTATCCTCGCTACTGCCTTGATGTGACCTTGTTCCGTGTCTACGAAGATGGCAAACCTGCGAAGATTCAGAATTATTTGAAGATGGATCCTAACGGTGCTAAAGAACAGGATCTCGTCTTTGTCTCTGGCAATCCAGGTCGCACTCGGCGGATCCTCACTTCCGATGCTGTGGAGTACCAACGGGACTTCGGTCTGCCTCGAACGATGAATCTGTTGCGTCGCAAGGAGATCATGCTCCAGCAATATGGACTCGCTGGGCCCGAGCAGTTGCGACGTGGTCGCGATGATCTGTTCGGTGTGCAGAACTCACGTAAAGCGTACACCGGGATGTTAGCGGGTATTCAGGACCCTAGCTTTGTTGAATCGAAGAAAAGGGACGAAGCAAAAATGCTGTCGGTTCTTGAAGCGAATCCTAAACTCGCTCCGCTTGCAGGTGCTTGGGGGACCGTCAAGGACGTTCAAGCGAAGCGCAAAGAGTGGATCACCAAATCCGCATCGCTGCGAACACAACTTTATGGCTTCGCCGAAAAAATCGTGTTGATGGCGAGCGAAGACAAAAAGCCGAGCGCGGAACGATTGCGAGAGTTTAGGGACAGTGCGAGGCAGTCGCTCGAACAAGAGCTTTTTTCCGATGTGCCCGTCTACGATGATTTGGAACGTGTTCAACTGGCGGATGAGCTTTCGCGATTGATCGATGATCGCGGGGGTAATGACCCGTTGGTCAAAGCGGCACTTGCCGGCAAAAACCCACGCGATCGCGCCACCGAGATCATCGCGGGAACCAAGCTCATGACCGCCGAAGGCCGCAAGGCCTTGGCAACGTCGGGGCTCGAGGGAATCCAGAACTCCAAAGACCCGCTTGTGGCACTCGTTCGAAGCATGGAAGCGGAATACCGTAAGGTTCGCGAAGCGACTGAGTCCCTCGACGAACAAGAGCGGCAAGCCTACGCAAAGATTACGGAAGCAAAATTCGCGGTCGGTGGCGATAGCGTTTATCCAGACGCCACCTTCACATTGCGACTGTCCTACGGGGCCGTCGCCGGCTATGAGAGCAACGGAAAATCGATTCCCGCGCATACCAAACTGGGTGGTGCCTTCGATCATGAAAAAGCGCATCAAAGCAAAGACGCTTGGGTCCTGCCCGCCAGTTGGCATGCGGCCAAGGATAAGATCAAGGCCGATACGCCGTTCAATTTTGTTTGTACCGCAGATATTATCGGCGGAAACTCTGGTTCGCCCGTTGTGTCCCGCGATGGGGCAATGGTGGGAATCATTTTCGATGGTAACATCGAAAGCTTGACTGGAGATTTCTATTACACAGACAAAGCGTCACGAGCAGTTGCGGTCCACATTGCAGGTGTGCTCGAGTCGCTTCGTACCATTTACGGCGCAGGACATTTGGCCGATCAAATGGGACACTAGGATCGGAGTATTGCTTGTACATCTTCCAAGCCCTATCGGCGTTCGTCCTTTGGGGCATTTTTCCGCTGTACTGGAAATTCTTAAAGCATGTGGATCCTTTGGAGATTATCTGCCATCGGATCCTGTGGTCTCTGTTGACCTTGTGCATCTGCGTCACATGGTTGGGACAATGGAGCGACATCCGAGATGCGCTGAAGAACCCTCGCCGCGTCGCCTTGGCTGCGCTCGCAGCAGTGCTGATTAGCATCAACTGGCTCGTCTTCATTTGGGCGGTCTTGAACCAAGCCGTCGTCGATAGCAGCTTGGGTTATTTCATCAATCCGCTCGTCAGTGTTGTCTTAGGGGTTGTCCTTTTCCATGAACGCCTCGGACGATTGCAGTGGTTAGCGGTCGCGATCGCAGGTTCGGGATTGTTGATGAGCGCTATGTCGAGCGAGCGGTTGTGGGTATCGATCGCTCTGGCGATCTCATTTGCTTTCTACGGGGTGGTGAAGAAACAGACGAAGCTACCCGCAGTTTCAGGACTGGGTATGGAAACGGCGATCTTGGCCCCGATCGCTGTTGTCTACTTGGCGTATCTGTTTTGGCAACAACCGCACCGGTACTCTAGTTCGACGTTGGGCCTGTTGGCCTTGGGAGGCCCTGTCACAACGTTGCCATTGTTGCTGTTTGCTTCTTCGTCCAAGCACGTACCGTTGGTCTTGATGGGGATGCTTCAATATGTTGGTCCAACCTTGCAGTTTGCACTTGGGGCATGGTTCGATCGGGAACCCTTGGACCAATACCGTGTTGCTGGGTTTTGCTGTGTTTGGATCGCTTTAGCGATTTTTAGCGGCGTCGCGTTCTACCAATGGCAGCGTGAAAAACGGGTAATGTCCAAGTCCGAAGCATGACGGTAGTGTCGATCGATTCAAGTCGCGACGAATGCATGTTGATTCGCGAAGCGATGTGGGTATGGTGATTCGCGACGTGAATTGTATCGGAGCCCTAAGCGTGAACGCCGGGTGGCGGGGCGTACCGAAGTGGATCGAATCATGGTTTCGATCATGACTAGCGTCGGGGGATATCGGGTTTGCGCGTCCCGTTGCCACTTGCTAACACGTGCGGCTCTGATAATTCGGCACGAATTGGATTCCCTCGGTGATCTCTATTCCTCTGTGTTTTCATTTTCATGGAGACGCGTTCGGACGGGATTAAACACAGAGGTACCGAGGACACGGAGAGTTTGGATCCGATGGTTTCGATCATGGCTAGCGTCGGGGGATATCGGGTTTGCGCGTCCTGTTGCCACTTGCTAACACGCGCGGCTCTGATTTGTGTCCACCTTTCTTTCTCGCGACGGGCTCCCACCGCGACGGCGTTAAACTCTGCCGAATGTAGCGAATAGGTTCATGTTGCGGGTTAGCGACTGCCGATCCCTCGATGAAGGATCAGAGTGGTTGGGCGGCTCTGTGTTGCTAGCATTCAAATTGTGGAACTGCGCGAATGTACGAGACTTTCTTCGGTTTTGACAAACGACCATTCCTAACCGTCCCAACGTTGGACCGTTACTTCCCTGCGTCTAGCATCGAACAAGCGTATCAGACGGCATCACGGTGCATTCATCGGGGTGAAGGTCCGGTGGCGATCATCGGTGGCACCGGGTTGGGCAAGACCATGTGTTGCTTGCGGATCGCAGATAGCTTCCGGAAAAGCTTTGAAGTGGTGATGCTGGCCAGTTCGCAAATCTGCACACGGCGAGCATTGCTGCAAAGCTTGCTCTATGAACTTCGGTTGCCCTATCGAGAGAAGTCCGAGGGGGAACTGCGGTTGACGCTCATGAATCGGTTGCAGTCATTCACAGAATCGCAGTCCGAAGCCTTGGTGCTGGTCGTGGATGAGGCGCAGACGCTGGTACCAAAATTGCTGGACGAACTGCGATTGCTGACCAATATCGTTCGAAACGGGGTGCCGCGGGTCCGATTGGTCCTGTGTGGAACCATGAAACTCGAGGATATTCTCTCCCATCCGCAGATGGAGTCACTGAATCAACGGTTGGCGGCGCGGTGCTATTTGACGCCTTTGGGGATGGACGAGACCGCTCGGTACGTCCAGCACAAGGTCGAACTGTGCGGCGTGAACATTCACAATGCCATGACTCGCGATGCGATCGATGCTCTGTATCGTGGTTCCGATGGCATTCCACGACTCATCGACCAACTGGCCGACCAAGCGTTCCTGCAGGGGGCTGCAGAGCGGATCAGACCGATTTCGGCGGCGCTGATCAGCCAAGCGTGGTGTATCTTGCAGCAGCTACCGAATCCTTGGAGTGAACCGAGCGTTCCTGCCGATCGCAATTTGATGGCCCCGTCGGGTGCGTACGAGAGTGGGACTAGCCCTGTTGCTCCCTACGGAAATATATCGCCTAAAAACGCGTCGAATCCATTGTCGTTCGAGCAGACCTTGCCCAGCGTTGATGCCGTTCGATTGACCGCACAGGGGCCAGCAACAACCGCGAACACCGACAGTTCCGTCATTACCGGCGGACTGCAAAACAGCCGGTCCCTAGCACCAAATGACTCGAATTCGATCATCGAATTCGGTTCGCTAGAGGATGAAGATTTCACGGTAGAGGAGTCGCACGTACGAGACGCTGTGACTCCAGAACGATCCGTAACGCTCCATCCAGCAGCGGCTCTAGAAGACAATGTTCGCGACATGGCATCGATTTACTCGGTTCCTGGTGAGATCAGCCGTGTTAACGATACGACACCGTTGGGCAAGCCTTTACCTCCTATCGGTAACCCTGAGGTTGGAAGGGTTGAACCGCAGATTCGAGCGGACGAACTGCTTACTGCATACAACGAGGATTTCGATGAAGAGTTCACGATTCCGGTGCAGTCATCGAAGAGCTATCAAAGCTATTCCGGCATGGCGTATGGGAATCTGAACCACGACACAACTCTGTTCGCTTCGATCCATCGACCGCACGCATCGATGGCATACCCGGACGCAGAGAATTTCCTCGAGTGGCATCGGGAGTTGGATCCTGGCGTCAACCCAGTGGTTCCAGAGCTTGGTCCCGATCGAAGTGAGTCCGACGAGTATGTATCGAACCTTTCGGAGCATAGTTTCGAAGAGATCGAGCAGCAGATCGAAGAAGAGATGCGCGACTTGGTCTCGAACATGAATATGAGCGCGATCACGATCGATCCCAATGAATCGTTTGCTGGGCGCATTTGCACGCTCAGCGATTCCACGGAACTAGTTCTCGAGGATTCGCCGACGGATGGTTTCGATAGCTTTGCTGAGAGTCGCCGCAACGCTCGGGCAGAATCAGGTTTCTCGAGTGGTCCAACAGCGCAGCATGCAGTCGTTGAAAGTGGTGATGATCGCGATGTGATTGTGGTGGAGGAGGATGCCGAGGTAGGTGCCGCAACTGCAACCCGACCGAACGTAGCAACTGGGACTCGGGTCAAACTTCATCCATATGCTCAGCTTTTCGCAAAGCTACGGCAATCCTAAGCCTTGTTTTTGTAGTTTTGTGCAGGCCTTACTCCGTTAGCCGGGATTGCTTCATCGATGACGAGTCCAGGTATTTTGCAGGTCAGTGAGTTGGGTGCGGAGACGCTCGATTCCATCCGGATTCCATTGGATGGATTGTGCCGATCGATACGAAGAATTCCCAACTTTCTGATGGGCGTCGTCTGTGTTGATGACCCTTGTACGAGCCAGCAATCGCGACTCGTGTACGAGTTGGCGGTCCGAATAGCTGCGAGAACCGGGCGATCTACGGCGTACATTGAGGGGACGCTCGCAACCGGAATCGATGGCTGTTCGACAGAAGAGTCTTGTGTAACGCGTTGGAGTTGGGAGCGAATCGATCAGGAGTATCCTGCGGGCTCAATGGAATACAAGCAATCGTTGAAAGAGCTTTCCGCTTTACCGGTCCTTCAACAGCAACACGGAATGACCATTCTTGATTTGGACGGAATGGACTCCTTTCGGCTTGAGCGGCTGGGGCGGTTATGTGATGGGGTCGTTGTTCTGATTCCCTCTCCCCACGGGACCAAAGCCGGAATGCAACGAATTGCTCGAACCTTGTCAAAGCACCAGCAGAATGGTGTCTGTTTTCTAGGTGCATGGGTTGTCGATCGTCGCTCCTAAGGTGCGAGTCCTTCTCGTTCGATTCGCCGCACGACTCGAGTATTGACCGCGGCCGAAACGATGCCTTTTTCGCATCAATGCTTGCTATTCAACGGAAACGGCGTTGCGTCTGCCAAGCCGGGCTTGATATACCTTTCCGAGTTCCATGAGTGACAAATTCGTGGCTCGCATTGTATTTGCCGTCCTTGATGAGGTGGTACGAATATGGCTCGATGTTTGGTGACAGGCGGATGTGGTTTCATTGGGTCGCATATTGTCCGAGGGCTCTTGGAAGCTGGCCACAGGGTGCGAGTTTTAGACAACCTTTCAACGGGCAAGCGCGAGAACCTGGACGAGGTGCTGGATCGCATCGAATTGATTGAAGGTGACATCAACGATCCGATCGCGGTAAAGGAGGCGATTTCAGGCGTTGAGCGAGTGTTCCATCAAGCCGCATTGGCTTCGGTTCAAATGTCGCTCGAGAAACCGCTCGATACGAATCACGCATGCGTCACAGGAACCTTGAGCATGCTGCACCACAGCATGCAAGCCAAAGTAAAGCGGTTTGTATACGCCGCCAGCAGCGCGGCATATGGAGATCAACCTACATCGTCGAAACGGGAGTCCGACCTGCCGTCACCATTATCTCCATACGCGGTTGCAAAACTCGCAGGAGAGTATTATTGCCAAGCATACTTTCATAGTTTCGGCATGGAGACGGTTGGGTTGCGATACTTCAACGTGTATGGGCCTAGGCAAGATCCGGATAGCCCTTACTCCGCCGTGATCCCCCTGTTTGTGAGCCGAATCCTGAGCGGAGAAAAGCCATCGATTTACGGAGATGGATTGCAATCTCGGGACTTCACGTACGTCTCCAATGTCGTCCATGGGAATCTTTTGGCAAGCGAGCGGCCTAACATCGGTGGACGAGTTTTCAACATTGCGGATGGTGGTCAGACGACATTATTGCAGTTGCTGAAACTGCTCGGTGGGTTGCTAGGCAAATCGATCGAACCAGACTTCCTGCCAGCGAGACTGGGGGATGTTCGAGAAAGTTTGGCAGACATCACGCTCGCCCGAAAGTTGCTCGGATATGAGCCACAAGTTCGCCTCGAAGAGGGACTGAAACGCACGATTTCATACTACCGCGAGATTGTTTCCAAGTAATCGTCGCAGCATGTGATGCAACCTCTCTGCACACACTCGGATCGAGCTATAATTTCTGCTGCATGTTCGTGCGAGGAACCGTGGTTGGTATTCTCGCCGACAATTCACGGCCCGATGGGGATTCAGCAGATCAGGTTTTCGATGAGTCACACCACAGATGAACCCATTTCCGGTGAGGAAGTGCGCGATGTTGCTACGTCTGCAGAGTTGCTGGTGAATTGGCTTCGTGAGCGAGCTTCAGTAGTCGTCGCGTTTTCAGGAGGTGTTGACAGCGCTGTGGTTGCTGCAGCCGCATTTCGAGCACTTGGGGAACACGCAGTGGCGTGGACGAGTCATTCACCTGCTGTTCCTGTTTCGGATCGCCAATCCGCAGAGCAAATCGCCCGGGAGATCGGGATCCGGCATGTCGTGGTGGAAACTGCGGAGCTTCAGAACTCGGCCTACGTTAGCAACAATCCCGACCGATGTTTTCATTGCAAGTCGACGTTGTACTCGACGATTCGAGCTTGGGCCGACGCAGAAAACTATCAGTGCATCGTATCCGGTACGAATCACGATGATTTAGGGGACTACCGCCCTGGGTTGAGGGCTGCATCCGATTGGGGCGTTCTGGCTCCATTGGCGGAGCTTGGGATGGGCAAAGGGGACGTTCGTCGGCTGGCTCATTTTTGGGGATTGGCTGTCGCCAGTAAGCCAGCGAGTCCATGTTTGTCGAGCCGAATCGCGTACGGCCAAGTGGTCACCTTGGGACGGCTTCGAAGCATCGAGTCGATGGAGATGTGGTTAGCCAGCGAAGGGTTTCACGATGTGCGAGCGAGGTTGCATGCGGACGGTTTGCTCCGTATCGAGATCCATCCGCAGGATGTAGGTCGCGTTCTCGCCGACGAGACGCGCGGTCGTATCGTTGCTCACGCGGAATCGCTGGGGTTCAAGTACGTGACGCTGGATCTCGGTGGGCGATCGAGCGGATCGATGAACCGAGTTCTGCCAGTTGGATTGTAGGTTTAGCTTCCAGCGGTTTCCTGATATTAGCGCAGGGCGAGAGCAGTTGAGGACAACTGCTCTACCATGGTCAACTGTAGAACAGCTGTCCCCAGCTGTTCCCGCGCTGCGTTTGTCATTAAAGCGACGCTTTAACTGTAAGTTCAAGCGGGATTTCTCTGACGTCTTGGTAGAGTAGGTTTAGCTTCCAGCGGTTTCCTGATATAAGCGCTGGGCGAGAGCAGTTGAGGACAACTGCTCTACAGTGGATAATCCGCACTACGAGCGTCTCCAGTACAAAAACTCCCCCTGTGCAAGCTTTGCCTTGATCGGGTTTTCGGTGATGTACCTTTGGAAATACTCGAACTGTTCCGAGCTGCGTATCGCGTGGTCAAATGGCTCTGGTTGCCAAAGTACTCCTGTTCGGCCAATCCGTTCATTGATCCTTCGTGCGGTGTATCGCATCCAGCTCTGTCCAATGGTATGCAATCCGTTTTCTTGACGAAACTGAACGATGACATGGACATGATTTGGCATGATGACAAAACTGTCCAAGTCATACTTCTCGCCATCAAATTTTTTTATTGAATCAGCGACGATTTCAGCGAGGATGGGGTTCCGCAGTAAACACGATCCGTGACAACTATCTAGCGAACGATGGAGCAGTTGGTTTGTCATTCTCCGGAACTCCCGACGCTGGGTTTGATCCAGTTGTTTGAGTATCGACTCGCAAGGTAACCCGAATGATCCGAGCATGGATTCCACGAGGCTTAAAGGCAGCGACCTGGACCTTAGCCATGCTCGTAGTTCCTCCGCCATGCGCAAGATCACTTGTCTAGGCAGCGAATCCGCTAGTCGAAAGGTGACGAACAGAGCTGCACCTACTTGAAACCAGTGGGGGAGATTCCGCTCGGTGATCTCAATATCAGCGCTGCGATCTAGTGGTTGAAAGATGATCGGAATGTCTTTTGGTTCCGACATATGAGTGAATTCCTCAAAAGCGATTTGTTCTTTCTGAGGGGATTGAGAATACCAACTGCACCGAAGCTGTCAAAAAACGGCTCTACATTGTACAACCGTAGAACAGCTGTCCTCAGCTGTTCCCGCGCTGCGTTTGTCTTTTTTGTAAAGTTTACCGTGTCAGGGAGGCACGCATCGCGTCGGATATTTGAAACGGCGTAAGCGCTTCCAACTGTTTCCTGATGGCGACGCAGGGCGAGAGCAGTTGGGGACAACTGCTCTACATAGGACAACCGTAGAACAGCTGTCCTCAGCTGTTCCCGCGCTGCGTTCCTCATTTTCGTCACGTTTCACTCTTGCCGAATGGCTACGAGTCGGCGACTTGTTGGGACGGTGCAATAGCTCGCAACAGTTTCCTGATGTTAACGCAGGGCGAGAGCAGTTGGGGACAACTGCTCTACATGGTACTACCGTAGAACAGCTGTCCTCAGCTGTTCCCGCGCTGCGTGTATCATTGGAGTACCGCTATCTTCCTGTAATGAAACGGAATCTCTTTGAATTTTAGTTATGGTCAAGCCACTTCCAGCCGTTTTGTGATGTTGACGCTGGACGAGAGCAGTTGAGGACAACTGCTCTACTATGGGTTCTTCTCATCGGCTCGTATCACGTTCAATTGTGCAAGAAGTCTCTCGATGTCCTCGTGCATCCCTTCGGAGGCTTTGACGAGCAACACCGAGCCGATCATTTGGCATGAGGCACCTCCACCCACGTTATCCCAGTCATCTGGGCGCACCATTTTCTTGATCGTGTCGACGATATTTTCCCCTTCCGAACTATTGCTGGCCACCTGTGCGAGGTTGTACGCGAGGACCGCTCCGCTGAGGTCGGCTTGCGTTCGGTGAGTGATCTCTAAACGATCCTCGTGAACGATGTAGTCCAAATTCAAGGGGTAAAGGATTCGCTGCAGAACGATGCGAAGGCTTCCCTTGTTGGTAGAGAATGTGATCGGATCCTCTGGGGTCACCTTTTCCTCTTCTAAACCCTTAGCATCGATATGGACCGGGAACAGATACATCTCGGAAATAGAATTCACCACGGAACTCAGTGGTTGATTGTTGAATTGGAACTCTCCCTCTTCATCGAGCCGTCGCCGCATTTTTTCACGGGCACGAAGGGAGTTTTCTCCACGAGCCAGCCAATCCGGTTTGTCACCCTGCGGCTTGACCCACTGGATCACAGGCGACATACCACCCATGCCACCTCCGCCCATCATACCACCTCCGCCCATCATACCACCGCCACCCATCATACCACCGCCACCCATGCCCGGTGGACCAGCGTAGCCTCCAAGTTCCTGCTCTTGGGCCACGAGCAACGACTGAACGCATACCAATGCACCGCATACCACCATGCCTAGCAAAAGCGGTACCATCCAAACCCAACAGTTTCTTTGGATTCTCGATAGCGTCGTCATGGTTCATTCTCCCGTTTGATGAAAAGTTCTTATCCAAAATTGTGATGAGTGTTTCTACGGTTGAACGTCGGGTTCTAACGCCGCTAACACTTGGATGATCTGCTCGTGCTCTCGCTCAGTGGCGCGAACGAGCAGAATCGGGCCATTGAGTGTCATGGAAATCGAGTCGGATGCGCCTGTGCCCATCATGCGATTGAGCAACTGAACGACCTCTGCTGCTTCAAGATTGGTGCGGGACACGTGCGCCAAGGAGTAGCTGCGTACCGTCGGATTCGCTCGCACATACTCCAAGTCGCCAACCTCGATCCCCGACGGACGGACGATGTAACCCAAGTCCCTCGCGCCCAGCACCCGTTGCAGGATCTGCTTGCGCGTCGTGCGATGCCTGAGTTGAACCGTAGACTCGAATTCGGACGCCCTGGACGGATCGGTCGCATAGCCTCGGTAATCCAAAGGAATCGGTTCCAGCAGTTCCGCGAGCGCTTGCTCCAGCGGCAAACCATTCCAATCGACCTCGATCGTCTCGTCCAATGCGTTGAGGATTTTATCTTCGGGCGTGGTTGGCAATGGATCCACTTTCCACCCGAAAATTGGTGGTATGGGTTGCCCGGTGTCAGCGGGTGGTGTGGTTACCCATGGTGTCGCGGAGTTCGGAACTCGCGGATTTTTGGAGGACATGCGCATCACCAAAATACTGATACCGGTCATCACGAGTGCTCCGGCGATCGCAAACTTCACGAATCGAATGAATTTTAATTTTGCGCCAGAACGTTTTTGCAACGCTGATGGCAGCGCCGAGTCGAGTGGATGCTGGACATGTGCCAGGCACTGCTCGAGCAATGCGGAAACTTCGCTCGCCGAGGCATAACGATCTTTGGGATCCTTGGCCATGAGAGTTTCGACGATCTGCACCAGCCAACTCGGAATCTCGGGATTGAGTTCGCGAATCGGCTTGGGCTTTGACTCTCGTATCTTCTCAAGCACACCGAGGGACGTTTCCGCACGATAAGGTGGACGTCCAGCGCACATGGCGTACAAGACACTGCCGGCGCTGAACAGATCGCTTTGAACGCTCAGTTTCCCCCCGCGTGCCTGTTCAGGAGACATGTACTGAGGTGTTCCCGGCAAAACCCCGGAAGCGGTCGCATTGGCATCATCGATGGCTTGGGCAAGTCCGAAATCGGTGAGCAAGGCGCGGTCGATTCCTTCTTCGAGGAGCACATTGGCCGGTTTCACATCGCGATGGATCAGACCTTGAGCATGAGCCGCAGCCAAACCGGCGGTGACTTGTTTGCCGATCCGCAGGATCTGCTTGAGTTCGAGTGGACCGACGCGATCGATGCGAGCCTGCAGCGACTCGCCGGGGATGTAGCGCATGACGAGATAGGGTACTTCTCGATCGGCATCGACATCATAGATTGGGACGACATCTTCATGGACCACCGCAGCCGCTGCTCGGGCTTCCTTAGCGAATCGATGACGGGCCGATCCATGGAAGGCTAATGAAGGAGCCAAGACCTTGATCGCCACGGTGCGATGCAGCTCGGTATCAAAACCCTTGAAGACGATTCCCATGCCACCGGAGCCTAGGAGCCGCTCAATATCGTAGCGACCGATCCGGCCGAGCATCTCAGGATGGGACGGTGGCGATAGAAGTTTTCTCGACAGAGACTCTGCCAATTCATCCGTACGAGCAGTGTGGCTGCGGTCGGTGGACGAAGAGAGCACTTCGCGCGCTTGCGACCAATCCTCTTCTTCGCCGGCCAAAGCATGAAGCTTCGTTTGGCATGTTGCGCACTGCTCGAGATGCTGCATCCATGCATCGGAATCGGCATCGCTGACACTGCCAGCGAGCAAGTCGTGGAGTTGATCGTTGCTGCAGCATGTTGGATCCTGCGGATTTTTCATTCGCTCGTCTCCCACTGTTTCACCAATTTTCGGATCCGATCCATGATGCGGCATCGGCTGAGGTAGACAACACCTTCGCGAACGCCGAGCGACTGGGCGACTTCGGCGACGGTACGCTCTTCAATGGTCGACAACCAGAAGGCTTGCCATGTAGTATCCGATGCGGCGCTCCGCACTTCGGTCGCCGCCCGCGAGAAAAGTTCCCAGCGGTATTCAAAATCCCAAAAGGTCGCGGTGGCTGATTCTCGTTGCTCCAGATTGTCCCATTGGATATTGGAACCGAACTCGGGGCGCGTCGCCCGGCGAGTAATCAGGTCGAGGGCTTTGTTCCTGGCGATCCGAAACAACCAAGGTCGAAACCCGGTTCGTTCCTCGCGCTCCAGCCACCGATGGATTGACTTGGAGACAGCCAAGAGAACTTCTTGGACGACATTGTCGGCATCGGCAGTTTGCAGTCCCATGCGTTTGGCAGTTCGGTGGATCACGGGCGAGTAGATTTCAGTGAAGTCATGCCATGCGACGGCGTCAGCCGAATCCCGAAGCTTCAGCAGCAGACTGGCTCGCGTTTCGGGGTCGAGGTCATGCATAGCGATGGGAGAATCGGGAATGAATGGCAAGGGGCTTCAGGGCGGTTTCCTTCCAGGATGCTCGTCTATTCAGAAAACGCAACCGTTCGCGGGATCTTTCAGGGGGAAGATAGACTTTTCAGTAAGTTTTTGGATGCTCAGGAGGGAATGGCATTCTCGCCGATTCGTAGCCAACAGCGCGTTCGGACGGGATTAAACACAGAGGCACCGAGGCCACGGAGAGAATGGATCCGAGGGTTTCGATCATGACTAGCATCGGGGGATATCGGGTTTGTGCGTCCCGTTGCCACTTGCTGACACGCGTGGCTCTGATAGTTCAGCACAAATTGGATTCTCTCGGTGATCTCCGGTGCCTCTGAGTTTTCATTTTCATGGAGACGCGTTCGGACGGGATTAAACACAGAGACACCGATGCCACGGAGAGAATGGATCCGAGGGTTTCGATCATGACTAGCATCGGGGGATATCGGGTTTGCGCGTCCCGTTGCCACTTGCTGACACGCGTGGCTCTGATTCGCGATGTGAGCGTTATCGGTAGTGTTTTGATCGCTAACAACCGGGATTTTTATGGTTGTTAAAACGAAAAAAGCCCCCGCCTATGGCGAGGGCTTTTGATCGATTGAATCTACCTGTTCACGTAGCAGTCTTACTACCAAGTGAACTCAGCACCTGCGGTGAACCCTTGATACACGACGTTGGCATCGGAGTTGACAACTGGGATCCGCGACGAAGTCGGAGAGATAACCGATGGTGCGGTCATATTGAAGTTGTCCGATGCCAAGGCCACGTTGTCCATCCAAAGTACTTCGTACGAAGACCGGAAGGCCCACGAGTAGTTCAGGCGATAAACCATTTGAGGCGATAGTTGTGTCACGTAAGCCGTCGAATTGTCGAGTGCCGACTCTCGAATCTCGGGGATACCGAACGCTGGCAACGAGTTGGCGAAAATCGTAGTGTTCTGCTTGGCGCGATTATTGAAAATACCAGTCTTCAGCTCGACACCAAGTTTGATACCGGGACGGAAGTTGTACCAAAGATCGCCACCCACTTGCCAACCGACCAACGCATTCCGTGTACCAAGGTCGTAGTCGAAGAATCGAGGACCATTATTGGCTGCACCGTTGTTGTTCAAACCGGTCGCGGTAAAACGAGAGGTTTCAACGAGTTCCAGGTAACGAATACCGGTCAAGAAGCTGCCTTGGAAGAATCCGTAGGGCTCGGACCAACGTCGGCGGAAGTTGATTTCGCCATTCTGAAGCTTCGAGGTGTAATCGAGAGTGTGGAGCAGCGAGCGATCGGAATCGTCGAAGCCACCTGCTGGAAATGTCCCGAAGTTGCTGATGAACGAGTACAAGTTGCCAGGAGCAGGACTGGTCGCAAAGGCGCTGTCGCTCCAAGTATCAAGTCCCCAGTAGATCGCTTCCAAATTGGAGCCTGGTCCAACTTGGATGTTACCTTGGAGGCCCAAGCCAGCTTGCATGCTGTTCGGGGATACCATGTCAGTACCCAGCACGAAGTTGCCCGTGCCAGCACCAAGCGAGGATGTGTTGAAGTTGCTGTTGCCCGAGGTTCGGGTCATCCCGATCCCTTCGATCTTCGCATCGAACCAACGTTGTGTCGCGATGCCACCTTCGCTGAACGGGACAAACAGTGCAGGGAGTTTCGCAAGACTTCCTGTGACATGGGAGATCAAGCCCATGGCGTCACGCCCGAAGACGTCGCAGTGGGATCCACCGCAGCCTGGACAAGGTCCACCGCACTCAGGGCAGGGTTGAGGACCACCCATGCCTTCTGGTCCATAAGGCCCAGCCATCGGCGGTGCCATACCTGGACCCATCGGCGGCATTCCAGGACCACCCATCGGCGGCATTCCAGGGCCACCCATTGGCGGCATGCCCGGAACTGGTCCTGGACCAGCCATCGGAATGCCCTCCGCGAGGTGAGCACCACCTGCGATGCCTCCTGTCGGGACCCCGTAGTCTTGACCGGCATACGACACGTTTTGTGCCCGTAGACCATTTTGGCCCACCGGAGCCATGTCCAAGCTACCTGGCTTCTGTGCAAGCACATGTGCATGGGACCCAGCCAGGGTCATGCTCGCCATCAAAGTAAGTTTCCAGCCTTTGAACAGCCTCATCGAATTCACTCCAGCGCCAAATGCAACCGGTCTGACCGTATCATTCCTTCAATAGGAACGTGCGGAATACCTGATACCCTCGGCTTTATCGGCACATGCAGGCCCAAACGTTCGGCGAAACAGAGTTTTTCTCGTTACAGACGTCAAAATTGGACTATTGAGCAATGCTGTCAAACCAAAATCCCCACGTCTGGTGGTCTCGCCTCCGGGGAGTGTCAGAAGCAGTGGAACTCCCATCGTGTTAGGGTGGTGTCGGGAAACGGCTTGAAGGAAGAACTCAAATGCTATTCCCCTCCTAGGCGTTCACTTCCTGTGATGATCTGTTCGATCGCCACCTCGACCAGCCGGATGGGCTATCATGATCGGTTAAACCGCGATGGGATTTCTCCACACGGGATATTGCCACACGGGATATTGCCACTCGGGATATTGCCACTCGGGATATTGCGAATGGATCGAGTTCTTTCAGGAAGCCTTCAGTGAATAAGTTCAGCATGAGTTCATCAACAGCACGGCATTCAGTCGGAAACGCTCACTCGTTCGTCGCACTGAGATTAACCTCTTTCGGCTTATTGACACTGGGGTTTTTCGTAACGGGGTTCGCTGTTGCGGGATTGATAGTATTCGTGCCGTCATCCAGTGGCAGCGACTTTGACGCGGAGTCAGCATCGTTGCGATGGAATCAGATCCAAGTCATCGGGACCCATAATTCGTATCACTTGGCTCCAGAAGCAAAGATCCTCGAGCTGATCTCCTTGACAGGCCGTCAGGTCGCCCAAGCGATCGACTATTCGCATGTTCCATTGGCGCAGCAATTCTCCGAATACGGTATACGGCAAATCGAACTCGATCTTTATGCAGATCCAGATGGGGGGCTGTATAGCAAGCCGATAGGCAAGCAATTGGCTCGTGTCTCCGAGGACGATCCTCGCATGCCTTTTGATTTTCAAAAGGTCATGACACAACCAGGAATCAAGGTAATTCATGCACCGGGGTTTGATTATGCAACGACCGTTCCAACCTTGAAGGCTGGACTGGAGGAAGTGGTTCGTTGGTCTGCTGCGAATCGTGAGCATTTACCGATTCTTATTTTGTTGGAGCTCAAGGAATCGGCGTCGGGCCCGTCGGGGGTAAAACCCCTACCGTTTGATGAAGGGATGCTCGAGCAAATTGATCAAGAGATTCGCGATACGGTTCCCGCGCAGCAGTTGATTACACCGGATTGGGTGCGAGGCGAATCCGAGTCGCTTCGCGATGCGATTGTGAATCGGGGTTGGCCAAAACTTGAAGAGGTTCGCGGTCGCTTGATGTTCGCGCTTGATAACACAGACAGCGTGCGGCAACGTTACTTAAAGAAAAGCGACACGCTTCGCGATCGCATGATGTTTGTCTCCGTCGATGAATCACATCCCGCGGCAGCTTGGATGAAGCTCAATGATCCTATCAATGATTTCGAGAAGATTCAGCGATGTGTTCGGCAAGGTTTTCTGGTCCGAACGCGAGCCGATACCGATACTCGCCAGTCTCGTTCCAACGACACCACCATGCGAGACAAAGCCTTCGCCAGCGGGGCTCAATTCATCAGCACGGATTACCCCGTGCCCGATGCGCGATGGTCTGAATACCGAGTCTGTTGGCCGAATAACGCAGTGTATCGTCGCAATCCCGTTGTCGATGCGACTTCGAAATAATGCGAGTGATTTCTATAAAGAAGTGATCAGCATCTCTCGTCGATCGGTTCGCCGCCGCGTGATACCCGTACGGATGCCGATTATGTTGGGGGACCGTAACCACCGCCACCGGGGGTCATGATTCGAATGCGATCGCCTGCTTGGATATGGATTTGGCACGAGCCATCGAGACGCTCTGCATGAGCGGGTACCTGATCACCATATGCATGGATCCACCAGTTCTCTCCGATCGCACCATCGCTCCCACCCTGCAATCCGAAAGGGGCATTTGCTCCTCGTCGGCTGGTGACGAGAGAAACATCCAGTGGTTCGAGGGCGAGCAATTCGCGGATCATTCCATCACCGCCCCGATGAGTACCGTGACCCCCGCTTCCTCGGCGAATGGAGAACTGCATCAATCGAACCGGATAGCGGCTTTCGAGGATTTCGACATCAGTCAAACGGGTGTTGGTCATGTGCGAATGAATCGCATCCGCACCGGGACCTTTGCCGGAGCCGCCTGTTCCACCACCGATCGTTTCGTAATACCCGAAGTTTCGGTTGCCGAACAAAAAGTTGTTCATGGTTCCTTGGCTGGCAGCCGCAAGTC
This sequence comes from Pirellula sp., assembly GCA_046318275.1. Lineage (GTDB taxonomy): Bacteria > Planctomycetota > Planctomycetia > Pirellulales > Pirellulaceae > JBKCUI01. Next base: position 74,588 of record JBKCUW010000098.1, read on the forward strand.
CGAGTGCACCAAGCAAGCAGTCGACGACGCGTTGGCTCGTTTCAACATTCCCACCGGCAACGGCCGGCCAATCCTCGATGGGGCCTGTAGTTCGCGGATTCAAAATTCCCGGGGGGATATTAAGTTCAATGGCGCGCAGGACGCCTGAGTTGAGCGGCATGGTATCGGCGATCGCACACCGCACCACATATAGCACTGCGGCGGTCACGATCCCTGGGTTTGCGTTCAAGTTTCCTCGGCTCTCGGGTCCTGTGCCAGTGAAGTCGATTTTTAGTTGCTCGAGTGGACCATCGCGTTCTTTGCGGATAGAAGCGGCGATAGTGGTTCCGTCATCCATGGCATCCGACCAACGGTACTCATGATCGGCGAGCGTTTGAATCCAATGCCGGGTTTTGGTTTCCGCTGCGGTAAGAATCGATTCGAGATAGCATTGCAAACGATGGCATCCAATCTCGTTAGCGAGTTCCTTCATGGCCACAGCGCCTCGCATGTTGGCGGCCTGTTGGGCTGCGAGGTCTGCCATGTTTTCTGCGACGTTGCGCGACGGAAAGGTCGCATGTTGGAGCAACTTCTCGACCTCACGGGCGCAGTCGGTACCCCCATCGAGCAATCTCATCGGGGGCAGGATCACTCCTTCTTCCCCGAGGCGAGTGGAGGTAGGGGCCATCGAACCCGGAGCGATCCCTCCGATTTCGGCATGGTGCGCACGAGAAGCCACAAAGAAATCCGCCTTGCCCGCCTTGCGTTCGCCGGCAAACACCGGAGTTACGACGGTGATATCGGGTAAATGCGATCCGCCGCGATAGGGATCGTTGGTGACGAAGCAGTCCCCAGGCTTCATGTCGGGAAATTCGAGAATCATCTCTTTGACGGTTCGGCTCATCGCACCCAAGTGGACGGGGACATGGGGGGCGTTGGCAATCAATTCTCCGTTGGCATCGAAGACGGCGCAGCTGAAGTCGCGGCGTTGTTTGACATTCACGCTGATCGCTGTTTGCTCGAGGACGATCCCCATTTGGTCCGCGATCGCTGCAATTCGCTGCGCGAGGACTTCGCGGAGTACCGGATCGATCTCTAGGACGGCATCGCCCGGTTCGATTTCGTTTCGTTGCGATTGAGCATCCAGAGTTCTTCCGATTCCAACGGTTTGGGAGTCTTTCGAAAGCATCAAAGTACCATCGAGTTCCACCGAGCCGTTCCAACCTGCGTCGATGATTGTGGTGGAACCATTGGACTGAATGAGGGCTGGGCCAAGTATTTTCGTGCCAGGTTTACAAGCCGATCGATCTAGTTTTTTGACGGCATGCCATTGCTCTTTGGAAGCCATGCGACTCTCTGAGGGTGATCGATGACCGCCCGAATTTGGCCGAGCCGTGTTGGTATTTGTGGCAGGGATATCTTCAAGTTGCCTGCCGGCGGAGGAGCCTTCGATCCAAAGACTAACCAATTCCAGCGCTCGACTTGCCCGCTTGTATCCGAACCGCTGCTCATGAGCCGCTTCAAAGGCATCGGTCCAAGCGTCGAACGTCTCTTGCGAATCATAGGATTGCATATTCCAAGGAATCAACAATGTTCCTTCTGTACCCACATAGCGTAATTCCACGTCCGACCACCATTGAATCTCAGTATTCGCCAAGCCTTCGCTGGCGAGTTCCGATGCGACGACGGTGCGAAGTCGTTGGTGGATCGCGCGAATTTCTGCCAAGTCGAGATTTTGAATACTTCGATAGATAGAACTGTTTTTTCGACGTTGGATTTTGGCAAGTCCGATACCCAAGGCGCTGAGCAGACCGGCATCGGGATGGTCGATGATTTTGTCCATACCGAGCAGTTCTGCGATTTCGCAGATGTGTTGGCCGGCAGCACCTCCGAATCCCGCGAGCGCATGTTCGCGAGGATCCGCTCCTTGTTCGATGGAAATGGCTCGGACTGCCGAGGCCATCTGTTCGTTCGCGATGCGGCGCAGACCTGCGATCAAACCTTCGGCATCCATCGACTTGAAGATAGGAATGTGATCGATTTGCGAAAGCAGTTCCTCAACGCGTTGTCGGGATGCTTCGGGCGTTAACGGGATGGGGAATCGAGTCGGATCAATACGTCCTTGGAGGAGATTTAAATCCGTGACCGTGAGCGGGCCACCTCGACCGTAGCAGGCAGGGCCCGGGTTCGAGCCAGCGCTCTGGGGGCCCACTCGCAATTGCACCCCATCGAACCAACAGATACTCCCTCCACCGGCGGCCACCGTTTGTATTGCGAGCGTGGGAACCATCATCCGTACTCCAGCCTTGATCGTTTCATGTTCGATTTGGAGTCGGCCATCGATACGGCAAACATCGGTAGAAGTCCCACCCATGTCGAGCCCGATCAGTTTGGGATGTTGAAAGCGATCGGCAATAGATTGCAAGGCGACTGCACCGCCGGCTGGACCGGAGAGGACCAATTGCCTGCCGCATGCTTCGTTGCTGCTGATGAGCCCTCCGCTGCTGGTCATGATGCGTAATTGTGCGGAGGAGTTGGAACTGAGTTGGTTTTGCACTCGGCTCAGATAGTCGCGAACGATCGGCGTCAGGTATGCGTCGACCACTGCCGTCTCACCGCGTGCAACCGCCTTGATTACCGGTGCGATTTCGCTGCTGGCACTGATGCAATCGAAACCGATTTCTTCTGCGATGCCGGCGATGATTTTTTCATGGACTGGGTTCCGGTAGGAATGGAGCAAGCAGATGGCGAGCGAACGGATGCCTTGATCGTAGAGCTCTTGCAAACGAGTTCTTGAATCAGCAACATCGATTCCTTGCAAAACATTCCCGTGAGCATCGAGCCGTTCGCGAATTTCAACGACGGTTTCGTAAAGTGGTTCTCGTTTGACAACACGTATTGCAAAGAGTTCTGGGCGCTCTTGGTATCCAATAGCCAATAGGTCGGCGAATCCGAGGGTCGTCACGAAAGCGGTTCGGGCACCGGTTCGAGTAAGCAATGCATTGGTAGCTCGTGTGGTTCCCAATCGCATATCAATCCGAGGGAGTGGCTGGTTCAATGGGATCCCCAAAAGGAGTCTTGCGGCCAAGATAGGCGCTTCAAGCTCCGGGCAAAGTTCGTACCCGGCGACTTCGGGATGCGAGTTGGGATCGAAGGGTGCGTGCGGATCCAATTGGAACGTTAGGGTGGCGTCGGTTGCTTCGAAACGGAAGCAGCGTGTGGTACCTAGGGTGATGCCGTTCCGATCGACCCAACGCATGGAGCATCCGTTCCAGAAGTCGATCGGGTCGGAGCTTCGCATTGGATCGTTGAATTGGTACTCACCGATCCAATGAGCAATACGGCCTGGAACTCGCCCGTGAGATAAGACTTTGGTCCGTCGTACGTCACCGTCGCTTGTGACGACAAAGCAATCGGTAAAGGTTCCTCCCACGTCGCACCAAACGTGGGCTGTCGGTTCATGATCGGTGGTTTCCAAGGCCGGCATATTAGGACGGGTTGTGGTACGGGGAGAGTCGATAATGGATAGCGGCTATTCAGTCGAGGTATTCAGGCCACAGGCTGTCGCTGACGACGAGGCCTTTACGGGTCAATCGTACATGATCTTCGATCTCATGCATCCATCCGTGCTCGACATGCTCCGCGATTTTCGCGTTGATCGATTCACGAACGTTCGGTGGAACTCGCGTTTGCCATGATTTCCAAGGAACGCCTCGGAGCTGGCGCATACCGAACACAAAGCGTTCTCTCCATTGTTGATCCTGGGTCAATTCTTCACGTTCGACGACCGGCGAGCAACCTGTTTCGAGTCGGCGGAGGTACTCGAGCGTACCGCGGTGGTTCACACTCCGAACGCCACCGACATATCTGGCTGCGCTCGGTCCGAATGCCCACCACGAGTCTCCATTCCAGTACGCTTGGTTGTGGCGGCACGCATGATCGGGCATGGCGAAATTCGAGATTTCATAATGCTCGAATCCATGGCTGGACAGCGTATCGATCGCATCGAGGTACATCTCCAGTTCGGTATCCTCGTCCACAGGCTTTATGATTTGGCGTTCCCGTTCTCCCCAAAAGCGAGCTCCTTTTTCGTAGGTCAAGCCATACGTGGAGAGATGGTTCACACCGCTTTGGATGGCATGGAGAAGGTCGCTATGCCAAGTTGCGAGGGCTTCATCGGGGGCGGCAAAGATCAGATCGAGCGATACGGAGTCCATCTCCGATTGAGCAGCTTCAATCGCGCGCTTGAGTTCGGCTGGGGAATGGTCCCGTTCGAGGCGCTTCAGTTTTGCTGGATCGAAGGATTGTCCGCCGATGCTGACGCGGTTGATCCCGAACTCCTTCCAGAGCTTGAGTGAGTCGTCCCGGATATCGAGCGGGTTGGCTTCGATGGACCACTCGCCACCATGTGGCAGTGGCAACCAATGGCGTAGCAACTCGAGAAGTTGCTGCATGAGGGTTGGAGGAAGGATCGATGGCGTACCGCCACCGAGAAAGAGTGTCTGCACAGGGCGCGGCTCTCGCAATTCACCAAGTTCGGTTGCGAGTCCCTTTAGGAATCGCTCGAATAGGTCATCGCGGTTCGCCAGGAGTGAGAAATTGCAGTATCCGCAACGATGGCGGCAGAACGGGATATGAATATATGCCGCGATTGGAGAAGTGGTCTGATGGTGAGCCCACCCCCAGGTTTCGAGAAGATTCAAGTCAGCGTGCATCGAAGGGCTACAAATAAAAAACGCGAGGCAACCAAGCGTAGGTCGCCTCGCGTCGAGTATAGCAACGGATTCTGATCTACGGAGCGATTGCCGCTTGTAGATCCAAGAATCGCCAATGTTTAGACTTGTTCTTCGTCGATTCGAAGAGGTCGGTAACCGCCGATACTCTTGTAATAAAGCATCAGTCCGAGATAGATCAGAGCCATGGTGGCCGGGATGAACGAATCGACTCGCAACGTAGTTCGGTCACCGGTTTCGCTGGCAGTGACCAAGCTTTGTTGCTCGGCGGTACGTGCGCTTTTGTCAACCTTACGCGCGTCCTCCGTGGCTTTGCCATTGAGGCCGAACACTTCGGTCGCAGGAATGTTCAAAAATGTACTCGGCGTTTCAGCCTTGTACTTTTCCGCGAGCGAGGCGTCTGCTCTTCGGAGTTCTTCGCCCGCAAAGCGGTCCTTGCAGTAACCGAGTCCAGGGCCACCGATCAAACCTGCGGAAAGCATCCCGATACCACCCATGATCGACATGGCGACGGCTCCAGATTTTGGATAGCGGTCGCCAACAACTGCCAGCATGGTCGGCCAGAAGAAGGTCTTGCCAACAGCGTAGATACCGAGAGCGATCAGTGCCATTCCGAAGGTTTGCATGCCACTGGCGAGATTCAATCCGATGCAAGCGATCACCGAACACGCGAGGAGCAGAGCGATCGGCTTGAGTTTCAAGGTGTTCTCGATCCAGTGCGCACAGAATCGAAGACCAAACATGATGGCCGATGTCCACAGGAACAAGTACTTACCTTGTTCGGAGGTGAATAGGTTTCCAGTGATGTTCTGAATCCACGAGTCGGTTCCGAGCTCAACCGAACCGACGAGAGCGTGGGTGACGAACAAAACAAACAGAACGAGCGAACCCATCGAGAAGTTAGTGATTATCCCAGCAGCGATGAGTAGTGCGCCACCGATGACATATCCGACGATGTTTGCGTAATCAGGCAAGAATCCCTTGAGGATGTCGCCGAAGAACAACGAGAGGAGGTAGCAGGCAACTAACGAGCCAAGCAAACCGACCGACTTGTACATGTCTGCAAAACTGGTTCCCGACGCGGCAGCTTCTGATTTGGGGAAGCTTTGGCCGAAAAACATGATTGCATACAGGGCGGTTGGCAACAGATAAAGGGCTAGCTGGTATTGCCATGCCCACTTTAGTTGGTCGTCGAGAACCCATCCGAGCGCTGAGCCGATGACCAAACCGGCTGGCCAGCTGGCGTGCAGGATGTTGAGATAGTGCGTTCGGTTGTTCGGGAAGATAGTCGCAACCAACGGGTTGGCTACAGCTTCCAGGGTTCCGTTCGCATAGGCAAAGATGAAGCTGCCCCAGAATAGCATCGTGTATGCATTGCTGGGTCCGGCAGAGAAGGTTACCAACGCCGAAAGGATGTGTCCGACCAACGCTAGGACGACGAGCTTGCCGTACCCGATCTTGTCGACGATCACGCCACCGATGATGATCCCAAAGCAGAATCCAGAAAGTCCAGCTCCAGTGATCGAACCGAGCTGCTGCGCATTGAAACTGAACTCGCTGGCCCAGTTATCCAAAATGCCACCCCGAATCGCAAAACCAACTCCGGCGGCCAAGATCGCCATGAAGCCTGCCCATAGAAGTCGATGGGCATTGGGCACAATAGGCCCCGATGTGTCTGAAGTAGTCATAGGCAACGATGCATTAAAGCTAAAAATAGGTGTGTGGGTCTAAACGAACAAAAACGCTGAGGCAAGAGTCTAATCCCCCGCGGGAAGCTACGCTACCACTCCGGGCGTATAAAGGCGCATGAAGGGCCGTAGTTGACGTTGCTCGGGCAGGAGGATCTTGGCTAACCCGAAAATTTTCACAGCAGCCCGGCCGCTTGAACGAACCCCGGAAAAACTGGTCCAACAGAGCGGGCCGAGGGGACCTCAAGGATGCACTGAAACGCCTTCCTCGGCTAGAATCGAGCCATGCGGATCCCAAATTATCGAGGCACCACCAGCGTTTCCATCAACATGACGCCGATGATCGACGTCACGTTCCTGCTGATTATCTTTTTCCTCGTCAGCAGCCATTTGGCCAAACAAGAGAATTTTTTGCCCTTGGATCTTCCATCGGCGGCAGCGGGCATCGCGGATTTCTCCGATCGACCGACGGTGACCGTCCAAGTGCCTAAAGAGGGCAGCTATCAAGTCAACGGAGCCGAGGCCTCCTTACCCCAAGTCCGCTCGGTCATCCTAACAAGGATGCAGGCGGAGGGAGGCGGGCCGATTCGGATTCGAATCCGGACCGACCGCAATGTCCCCTATGGAGCCTTGGCCAAACTGCTCAAGGAGTGCGCTCTCACCGGCAACTCCGACATCGTCTTTGCGGTGTATGAAGGAGATGGGGCGTGAAGACGCGATTCGCGAGCCAGGGGAGCCGAACGACCCTCGACAGCATGATGACTCCAATGATCGACGTCGTCTTTCTGCTGTTGGTGTTTTTCTTGACAACGGCTTCCTTCCAACGATTGGAAAAGCTTCTTCCGAGCGCCGTCTCGGCGGAATCGGAATCTCAAGCTGGCGGGACCTCCAATGAACCGCCAAAGCCCAGTGAAAGCGATGTCAGCGATTGTGTGATTAAAATCAATCGCCCCGAGGGTTCCGGTGGCTTGCAATATCGATTCAACGATACGCCTATCGCCTCGTTGGAGGAATTGGGCTCGCGCCTTCGAGCGGTCATCCGTGTACGGCCTGATGTCCCCATCGTTGTAGATCCCGAGGACTCAATCACTGCAGGAGATGCGCTTCGCGTTTATGATCTGGCAAAGTCCAGCGGGGCGTTGGCCGTCTATATGGTGGCTAGATAATGGTGGCTCGATAACCGCGACTGCCTCGATCACTCACGATAGCACCAACGGAACATTGCAACCGTGAACGGCAACGCGCTAGCGGCCGGTGCTACGGGTCGTGCATGACGGAATCCATCGGCAAAGCAGTCAACCAATCGCATAGGCAATCGTGAGCGGCACCGCGCTAGCGGCCGGTCCAGCGGTTTGCACAGGTTGGATTCGATCGGGCATTTCATCACCCAATCGCAGATTGCAACCGTGAACGGCAACGCGATAGCAACCGGTGCTACGCAGTCCCCTTTGTCTCTGTCTCTCGACCGTTCTTGCTCCGGCCCGTACAAAACGTGAACCATCAAGGCGTCGCAAATTGTTTGGAGTCACCATCGCGGCACACGAGAGAACCGGGTACTATCTGACAGGACCGCTGGAGCATGACTGCGGAGTCCCGCCGAAGGAACCTTTTTCCATTTCCAACAACGGATCGTGAAATGACTGAACCCAAACGCTTCCAACCCAATTCCATCGCGTTGACCATTGCGGGTTCCGATCCCAGCGGAGGGGCTGGCATCCAAGCAGATCTCAAAACTTTTCAGCAAATCGGCGTGTATGGGGCCAGTGTAGTTACCTTGTTAACCGCACAAAATACGATGGGTGTGCGGCGTGTCGAAACGATGCCACCTGACCTAGTGATCGATCAAATCGATGCCGTTTTGGACGATCTAAAGCCTGTCGCTGCCAAAACAGGAGCATTAGGGAATGCTGCGATTATCGAGGCTCTCACGGAGCGTGCGGAGCGTTTTGCATTTCCGCTGATCGTGGACCCAGTGATGGTGAGCAAGCACGGTGATACGCTCGTCAGCGATGATGCCATCGAAGCGTATCGAGGACTCATGAAGCATGCATTCCTAGTGACTCCAAATCGATATGAGTTGGCAGCGCTTACCGGCAACGACCTTGAGAGTACTGAGTCGATCGCCAAAGCCATTCATGATTTGCACATGATGGGAGCGAAGTTCGTTCTCGCAAAGATGGGTGAGGTCGATGGGTCCTCAGAGCATATCTTGGGCTCCGGTCAGGAAAACCTAGCAATTCAGTCGAGCCGATTCCCGACGAAGAACACGCATGGCGCAGGATGCGTATTGTCAGCGATGATTACCGGATTGATCGCGTATGGCGAAACCGATCTACGCAAAATCATCAATCGAGCGATTCGCCAAGTCACCATCGGTATCTACAACGCTCAATCGATAGGTCGTGGTCAGAGTCCAGTCGAAACTCGGGTGCTCGAAAACGACCCGATGGAGCTCGAACGGGACGGGAGTGAGTCCTAGCGTCTTTACCGATCGATAGCCCATCGGCTGTCGATCGGTTCAACGAGTTGCCAACAGATTCAAAGAAAAAAGCCACCGATTTCGGTGGCTCGTTTCGTTTTGGACACTTGAATGGCGGATCGTGTTAGCGATCGCGACGTTCGCGAAGCCGAACACCCTTGCCGGTACGTTCGCGGAGGAAGTACAGCTTGGCTCGGCGGACAACCGATCGACGCTTGACTTCGATCTTTTCGATTTTTGGCGAGTGGAGCGGAAACTTACGCTCAACACCTTCGCCAGCCACAATACGACGAACCACGAACATTTCGCGCGACCCGGACCCGCTGCGAGCGATGACGGTGCCGCTGAAAATCTGGACCCGTTCTTTGTTGCCTTCTTGGATCTTGGTGTGAACGTCGACCGTGTCACCGATCCCAAATTCGTCAACCTTTTCCTTGAGGAAGGAACTCTCGACCGCTTGGAGGATTTGTTGGCTCATGATCAACGGCAATTTAGGCAAAAAGTAAGCGAAACGAATAACCTCGACCGTTATCGGTCTCAAGGGGTCAATATGGTGACGAATTTGGGCTGCATTGGAAAGGCCAAAAACCGGGAAAATCGAGGATTTGGCCCCCTCAGAGAGACCGGATACTGGCAAAATGGTTCAGGTTTCCAAGGAGACCGAGGTTTTCAAGCCCGTGGTTGACCTGGTCAAACACCCCGGCCGCCTTCCCGCCAAAAAAGTCCCGCCCGTTGAACCAGCCTGATTTACCGGCCTGTTTCACCAGCCTGATTTACTTGTCCGATCTCACTCCCCTAGTTGCCGTCTGGACCCAACGATGCCGATCCTTAGCAAAATGAGACTGAACCAAGGGGTTTCAATTTCGATACACCCCCCAACAACCCCGAGATTTGGGATGGCCGTTGGGTGGAAGGTTTGTGTGACGGTTGTCATCGTTCTCTTGAGTTGGCAACCGGAGGCGAAAGCCCGTGCCCAAGAAGCGGCGGCCCAAGAAGCGGCGGCCCAAGAAGCAGTGGGCCAAGCAGCAGTGGGCCAAAAAGTAACCAAACAGACCGAGTCTAGGAACAAGCCCGCTTCCCTAACGGGGGCAACGCGGGGTTCGCTCAAGGCGGGGGCGTATGCCCGGAACATCGACCCGGTTTCATTTCCTGTTTGGGTCAGCGGTGGGATCGTGGCGGCCAAGGGTGAGCGGGTCATCGATTCGTTGTTTGCGAGATCCCTAGTGATCGAGCAAGGGGGCAATGCCATCGCGGTATGCGTCGTCGACAGTTTGGCCGTACCCGCATCGATTGTCCTGCGGGCCAAAGCAATCGTGTCCGAGCAAATCGGAATACCCTCAGATCGCATCCTGATCAGTGCAACCCATGCCCATTCGGCGCCGTGCGTGATGGGAGCGCATGGAACTCCGGTGCAAGAGGACTATGCGGAGCAACTGCCGGGATGGATCGCTGAGTCGATTGTGAACGCATACGCACGCCGTGTCGACGCTCAGGTTGGGTATGCGGTCACTAACGCTGATCGATACATCTATTGTCGCCATTGGATTATGGAGCCAGGTCATGCCGGCGGTGTCCTATTTTCCGGTCGCGATGGAAATATCGCCATGATGAATCCTGGGCATGAGAACCCGTTCAAGATTCGGCAGACGGCTGAAGTGGATCGCTCGATTCCCGTCCTGTCGGTTCAGACGATCGATGGAAGGCCCCTCTCGGTACTCGCGTCGTTCTGCACCCATTACGCGGGCGCTCCCGCTTTATCGTCGGATTATTTCGGCGTTGTCGCTCAAGAGTTAGAACGCACGTTGAGTAGGGATACTTCGGCACCTTTTGTGGGAATCATGGCCAATGGCACCAGCGGTGATGCCAATTGCATCGATTTCAGTCGGCCGGCACAACCGTTCAATCATCGCGAGGTAGGTAAGTACGTCGCGCAGCGGATCCTCGATCTCATTCCTGCGATGACGTATCAGTCGAATGTTACAGTCGATGGCCAGCTAGAGAACATCACGGTGAACGCACGCGTGGCGGACGCTGAGGAACTCCAGCAAGCCGAAGCGTATGTGGCGACCAAGATGCGGGGGCGATCGCCGAGCGATAATCCACTGCCTAGCAACGATCCACTGCCTAGCAACATCGAGGAGAATTATGCGAGAGAGACCGTGCTCCTTTCCAAAATGCCTCGTACCCGCGATCTGCCACTTCAAGCGTTGCGTATCGGCGATATGGTCATCGCCGGGTATCCCAATGAGACATTCAACGCGACTGGCTTTGCGGTGCGGGCTCGCAGTCCGTTTGCAGTGACCATGAATATCGGTTTGGCCAATGAGTATGCAGGCTACCTGCCGCCGGCAGATCAATTTCCATTGGGTGGGTACACTTCCTGGCGAGCTCGCACCAGTTGCCTCGAGGAGCGTGCTGAGGCAATGGTGGTCGAAGGGGTAAACCGCTGCGTTCAATCCCTGGCTGCGAAACACTTTTTAGGTTGGGCCCACGCAAATGCTTTGACGGACAAAAATGATGGGCCTGGTGACGAGCTTGTTCGCTCCACGCCGAGCACCGCTGTCTCGCCGACAGAGTCCCTGAATCACTTTGTTGTCGATCCGCTGCAGCGGATCGAGCTAGCCGCATCCGAACCCAACGTGATCGATCCGGTAGCGATTCGTTTCGATGATCGCGGGGATTTGTGGGTGGTTGAGATGAGGGACTACCCCAACCCAATCGATCCGACGAAACCAACCGGTCGTATCCGTGTCCTTCGGGATGAAAATCTCGATGGGATCTTCGAAGCGGATCGACTTTTCGCCGACGGATTGCTGATGCCTACGGGTTTGCAGTTTCATCGTGATGGGGTGTTGGTGACTGTCGGTGGCGAGTTGTGGTTCTTGCGCGATACCGATGGAGACGGTCGCTCCGACGATCAGAAGATTTGGCTTCAAGGCTTCGCGGCCGAGAATCCGCAGTTGAGGGTGAACGATCCTGACTTTGGGATCGACACGAAGCTATATCTAGCGAATGGGCTCAGGAGCAGCCGTATCGCGTCGGGTGACCAAACCGTGTCCATCGGTGGTAGTGATGTTCGCTACGATGTGCGAACGGGCAAGGCCGAGGCGATCACTGGGCCATCGCAATTCGGCATGAGTTGGGATCGTTTCGGCAATCGTTACTTCTGTAGCAATCGCAATCCATGCGATACCGTGCTCCTCGAATCGGATTTTGCGGCTCGAAGTCTGTTGGTTGGACTGGCGCCGATGACCGAATCGGTTTTGCCCGCGGGTGAGCGTTCCACCGTACATCCATTGGTAAACGCGTGGACCACATCGAATCTGCATGCCGGTCAATTCACTGCGGCGTGTGGGTTGTTGATTTCCGACAGTCGGCATTTACCCTTGGCATCGCTCGGCAATGCATTGACATGCGAGCCCACGGGAAGCTTGGTCCATCGCGTGGGATTAGGTCGGATCCGGGGCAAAACGATCGCGGAGGAGCCTGCCCGGGATCATGAATGGTTGGCGAGCAGGGATCCTTGGTTTCGCCCTGTGAATCTTGAGGAGGGACCGGAGGGAGGCATTTACGTGGTCGACATGCATCGAGCGGTGATCGAGCATCCCGACTGGGTTCCCGATGAATTGAAGCATCGGGTCGATGCGCGTTGGGGGGATGATTCGGGTCGGATCTACCGAGTTGTGCGGCACGATGCACCGCGCATAGATCCAATCTTCCAGCAGTTGCGAGATAGACCACTTCGCGGACGCAGTTCGTCGGAACTGGTTGATGCGCTGAATCATCCGAACGAATGGGTGCGGAAAAATGCGGCCCGGATCTTGAACGAGCGCGATGAGCCCGAAGTGGAGTCATTGCTGCTCAAGTATTGCCGGCGCAATATCCACTCACCCGGATTCCTGCGTGGAATTTATCTTCTGCAGAGTCGAGGTGCGTGGGACCGGGGGCTGATCGAACTCTACACGACGTGGCTGGATGACCCTAAGTCTTCGGAAGAAGCGATAGCGGATCCGGCGCTGAGAGCCGCGCTATGGAGAGCATCGCCGTCGCCCGACCTTGGAACGCTCGGGCTATATGCATCCGCGTGGGGGGCTATCGCCGATGGGACCGCCGAGGAACTCATTGCTTGTGTGCAGTCGGCACCTGTTCTATCGGATGCTTCGAAATTGGATCGCGAGTTTCTCGCTCCCTTCGTGGAAAGGGCTTCCGCCTCGGCCGATGATCCACACGTTTTGTTGGCGATAAGCGCGGTGGTGAGAGAGAACCTGGTCCGCTTTACGGGGGAGTTTCTAGATGCGGCACAGACCAAGCTCGATCAGAAGAAAATGGTTGTCAATATTGCATGGCCCGCGATCCGGAAGTGGGTTTCGTTGATCGCACGGCCTGACGATACCGCGTGGATTCAGATTCGAGATAAATGGTATTCCGAAGCCATGAAGCGTCTCGCGTTGGAAGGAATGCCGTCCGAGGCAGATCGTCGGATGATTGTGGAACCTCAACTGAGGTTGGCTTTGGCAGTTGCGGTCGGGATCGCTAGCTCATCAGATCGAGCTTGGCTGGCGAAACATCCTGAGTTTTGGGACCGATGGATATCCGTATTGCATCGAAGCGAAATCTCGGAGCCCTTGAAATCGGAGATCCTGGAGTTGCTGAGTCAGTCCGTGTCACCAGAGCAATCTATGCAATGCGCCACGGCGCTCGCCGATTGGACTAGCCGAACAACCGAGCCGTCGATGCTGCGTCGTTCGCTCTCTGCCTGGGCCAAACATGCGGATCCATCGATCACCGTTTGGATTTTGGATCGATGGGACGGTGCAACGCCGACGTTACGGTCCGAGATGTTCCAGGCGTTGCGTGGCCGACCAGAGCGGATGGCCGCATGGTTAGATAGGGTAGAGCAGGGGGGAGCCTCGCTCAATACCTTGGATGCGACGCAGTTGCAATCGCTTCGGCAAATCGAAGGGGAACTGCAACCGAGGATCCATAAACTGCTTGAGGGTCGGACCAATACCAATCGGCAGCAGGTGATCGATCGCTATGCGGTGGCGCTAAGCCAATCGGATCTTGCTTCTGTCGATATGGTACGAGGTAAGCAACTGTTCTCGCAGCACTGCGCGGCCTGCCATCGAGTGGACGGGGTTGGTTCTGCGGTGGGTCCTGACATTTCAGATTCACGTACGCAGTTGCCCATGCAGTTGCTCGTCTCGATCCTCGATCCCAATCGCGCGATCGATAACAATTATTTCCGTATCACTGTCCGTATGACCGATGGCGCAATCCATGATGGGATCGTCGTCGAAGAGTCATCTCAGCATTTGACGTTGCGCAATCAGAACAATCCTGCGATGGTTTTGAGCAAGCCTGAAATCGATACGATCAAATCGAGTGGAGTGTCTCTAATGCCCGAAGGGATTGAAGCGCAGATCGACGAGACATTGATGGTGGATCTGATCGGTTACATCAAGAATTGGCGGTATGTCGGTGGTGAGGCACCTGGGCTGAATACGTCGGGAGCACCTCCGCAAAAATAGTGTTCGGCGATCTGCTTTATTGTTACTTCCGTTGGAAGGAAAAATACAGCGGCACAGGTAAATACAGCGGCACAGGTAAATACAGGGGCACAGGTAAATACAGAAGCAAAGAGGTCACGGAGAGTTGGATTTCTGGGGGGATGATCCATGTCTCGTAGTGAAGCTTGGATGGGAATGTTTTGTGGTGTCGATCTGAGGATCGAGCCTAGCATTCACGGGGTGTGGTCGGAATCAAGGCAGTCGTCATAATGGCCATTCCGAATGGCCGTAGGCAGTTCACGGTACCTTCCTAGGCGGTCTACGTTGTAAGTAGAAACTCTGGGGATACGATTCTTTACAAGAGCACGACATGATGATGGCGTTTCAAAGATGGACGCGCGATTTGCGGGTAACAGCGCTGGTTTTATTGGCAGCGTTCGCGGGATGTGCCGGTGGGTTGTGGGCTGGCGAGTGGCGGGTTCCTATCGGCGGCAACGCCTTTCGAGTGGAACCGTCGCCCGGTGGGAATAACTTGCGTCGCAACGGTGTTTTAACGTGGGGGGATTCGCAGGACGTCTATGCCGTTTTTGTGCATGTCGACAGACCAGCAGAATTGAGCCTCGCGATAGAAGCGAAAGCGTCACCAGGAGAATCGATGCTGGAGATACGCATTGGCGAGCGAACGTTTAGTACGAAGATTTCTGGCACGGATGCGACCGTGCACTCGATCGGCAAGGTTCGGGTGGACGAGGCTGGCTATGTGCGAATCGAGTTCCGAGGGAAATCGCGCACTGGGGATTCGTTCGGAGAGATTCGCGACGTGATTGTCCAATCGGATGATAGTGATCTGAAGGTAGATTATGTCCGAAACAACG
Source organism: Pirellula sp. (assembly GCA_046318275.1). Classification (GTDB taxonomy): domain Bacteria; phylum Planctomycetota; class Planctomycetia; order Pirellulales; family Pirellulaceae; genus JBKCUI01. The sequence continues at coordinate 89,852 of JBKCUW010000098.1, forward strand.
AAGGGAACATGTTTTATTGGGGGCGACGCGGTCCGTCCGTTCATTTGACGTACAGTTTGCCTCGCGATCGAAACATCCAATACGGGTACAGTGAGATTACCGTTCCTAAAGGAAAGGATCCTATCGGTTCCTACTACATGGCCAACGGATTTGGAGAAGGCTACTTCGGGATCCAAGTAAATGGGCCCGAGGAACGCCGAGTCCTGTTTTCCGTTTGGAGCCCGTTTCAGACCGACAATCCCAAGGATATTCCCGAGGATCAACGCATCGCAGCATTGGGTAAGGGCCCGGGAGTTCGCATCGGCGAATTCGGCAATGAAGGCTCTGGCGGGCAGAGCTTTTTAGTCTACCCATGGAAAGCTGGCATCACCTATCGATTTCTCACCGAAGTTAGGCCTGATGGCGAGGGGCGTACCGTGTACACATCGTGGTTCGGTGACAAGGAGCAAAACGAGTGGCGATTGATCGCCAGTTTTCGACGCCCCAAAACCGATACGCACTACAAAGGGTTCCACTCATTTTTGGAAAGTTTTGATCCTAGCCACGGACACATCGGACGCGAGGCGGAATATGGGAATGTCTGGGTGCGCGATACCGAAGGAGAGTGGCACGAATGCTTGAAAGCTCGTTTCTCGGTCGATGCGACGGGCGGTGGCCGCCATCGGCTCGACTTCGGGGGGGGCGCTGAAGGTTCTCATTTCTTCATGAAGAACTGCGGCTTCTTTTCCAACACGGCCAAGGCCGGGGATGTTTTTACTCGAACAACGACAGCGGACCAGAAACCCCAGATCGATTTCTCGAATCTCCCTCGCCAGTAGATCATGCCAGTGATCATGCCAGTGATCATGCCAGTGATCCTTGACGGTAGCTCGTTGCGGAATCAAGTATGCGCCGACCTACCTGCGGAGAGTCCATCCGCGGATTCCGAGCGGTAGTAAAGATACATGCTACCGAGAGAGGCGGCTGTGAGAATGTGCCAAATCGCGTGCCCTTGGCACCATGATTCCGGCGAGCTGAAATTTCCCGCGACATCGATCTGCCGGCAGGCAACAGCGAGGATCAGCGAGACGAGTGCGACAGCGAGCCACCATCGTTGGATTCGATAACGGCGAGGTCTATGTGGGGGGAGTGGGTAGACGTTTGGGACGCAGTCCGCGATGGCGAAGCCGGTAACGATAGCGATATGAAGCGGGAGGACTTGGCCAGAGGACATCGACCACTTGTAGTGGTATAGCAAATAGGAAATAGCGATCACCCCCACGACGAGGATGGGCCACGTCGGGACTCGGTAAGCCGGAGTTGGGCAAGTCGGCACTGGGGTTTTAGGATTCATGGTTGCACCAAGCAAGGGAAGTGCGGGGGCGTATCGACCCAAGTTGATAGCGATGCATGCGAGTAAGGGAGCATACATCGAGCCCACGTCGAGTTGCTGGCCCCAACGAGTCAGCGATGCGTGAAACAACCCGCTACCGAAACCGAGGTAGCAGCATGCGGTACCGAAAAGCAAGCTCATGGCGGGTGTGTCGATCAGATAATTCCGATTCGTGCGGTTGCGTTGGCGAGCATCGTCAATTCCGAAGCAGATTGCGTAGATGCCAACGACAACATAGGCGAGATTCGACCAGGTGTTGGCTCGAGTTCGAAAGAGATCTTGGGCGTGGATGACTTCTGCGTAATTCGAACGTCGCAGTTCGGGGCTGGCGACCCAGTCGCTCCAGATGTTTTTACCGCGATAAAATTCTGCGACGCATACTAGGAGGAGAATGAGGATACACGTCGTCCCCCAAGGGATCGAGTGAATCCAGAAAGCTGATCTTCCATGCGATGGATGGGTGTGTGTTGAGTTCGGAACAGTCATGGAGGTACAACTCGAAATTCAATCGCTCGTTCACCCGGGCGAAGATTTCAACACACGGCATCTTCACGACACGGCATCTTCGCGACACGGCGTTTTCACGAAAGACATCGATTGTACCGTTACGATCGTCCATCGCCACGCGTACAAAAGTCGGTCGATGCCTCATTGCGTGAGAGCTAGTTGCCCCGGGATCATTCCGTGATCCGAATTGCATCGTTTTTCTTGATGACAAATGGACGGCGTTCGGAACCGAACTCAATATGACAGTCCAGCAGAACACCGAGGGCTGCATCGCGAGGTATTTCGATTTCAGCGGTAATGGTGTTTCCTTCGCGCTCGATGGACTTGGCTTCAAATGGACCGAACTGCACCCACGAAGGCTTGCCCTCAGGAAGTGTTCGCCGCAGGGCTTGCGGGTCGATGTCGATCATGATTTTGTGGGAGGAGCCTCGCGCCAAATTTCCTGGTCGGATCGTAGGAAGCATCCCATCGTACTTGTTGCCTGGTATGGTGTTTTCTTCGAGAGCGCCTGCAGGGCTTCGCTGCAATCCGCGGTTGTTCGATGGTTCCACAACACCCGCATAGCCACCTAAGATGTAAGGGAAACGGCCTGGAGTGACGTGGTAGTGGTAGCCTCGCTGAGGATCCGAGTGTCCATTGCACGCATCGAGCGCGTTTCCGCTGGTGAGTTCCAGAGCCATGCGGCCTTCGGATTCGTAGGGGCCATAGAGAGGGAATCCATCAAATGCGAATCCGATGATCGGTGAATGCCCTTTGCCGTTGTCGGAAAAAGGGGATTTCACACAGGCAGGGTACTTATGATAGTGATAAACGCCGGTTTGCTGGGGGTGGCCGCAGCATGCATCCAGCCAGACTTCGGAGTAGCCTTCGACAGCGTTCATTCCACCCATTTCGAATGGGTTGAAGAACACGACGCCATTGAGAGCCATGCCGATGGGACCCATGGGGACACGGGTGATTTTGCCGGCCAGTTTTGGCTCGAGTGGAAGCCGGAATGTGAAGTCTTGGACGCGAATCGAGTTTGGATTATCGCTGTTAGGGAAGATAGCCGTAGGGTGATTGGGGTAACCTTGGCTCCGCAGGATCAAGAACGCGTCATCGTGAGTGATCTGAAGGTTCGGGATTCCATCTTTGTTGGAGTCCTTGGTGTGGTAGGAGAAGAGATCCACGAAACGGTTGGCGTCTTTGTAGTAGTACGTCGCCGGTTCGGTCGTGGTCACATACCATTTTCCGCCGATGGGGCGGAGGTCGAGTTCGGAAACTGCCGGGGGATCGTCCCCGCGGACCGTTGCCTGGAGAAGGTAAGCATTCAGACCTGGACCAACAAATCCAGAGATTGCGAAACCAGCGACAGCGGCGCACGCTGTCCCGATAAGGGCATAAAATCGTACCATCTAGTCGTTCCTTGCGGCTGATAGGGCGTTAGACGCTGCATCGAACGAGCAAGTATGCACTCGAAACCTGAAGAGACGATGAAGAGCAAAGTTTTTCCGTTAGTAACTTCCGTTTTTGGGTGGTCAAAAGAGGGGGGCGTTGCGATCCGCTAGCCAGTTTTTGGGTGGCTGCGTATGGTTGGGTTGTGGGAGGAATTGGAGGCTGGAGTTAGCGGGCCGTTGAAAAACGATCGAACTTCCAGCGGTGCAGTGCACGCGGCCCGGTTTCTCTTGATAAAACGCGCCCGACCGGACGGCTTGCGCCGTGCCGCTTCCGGTTTTCAACAGGTTTTTAGGATTGAACCCGTTTTTTGAATATTCCTCAGGGTAGGGCAGGGGGGGAGCGACTAAATAGGCATCATGACTGCAGTTTCATTGGGATTTCCTATGCCGGGCCAGTCGGAATCGACCATTGACTGGGGCCAGGCCTTCGAACAGCATCGCCGTTGGTTAGCGACTGTGATCCGTTCGCGACTGGCCGATCCGGATGCGGCCGAGGATGTGCTTCAGGAGGTGGCGTTGGCGGCGATCAAGCAGTCGAGTCGTCCGACCGATCCTTCCAAAGTGGCACCTTGGCTCTACCGAATAGCGCTCCGCAAAGTGATCAATCACCACCGGGTGACCGGTCGGCGGCGCCGGTTGCTCGAAGGAGCCATCGCAGCTGGTCGGGCGGAAGAGGAGTCTCGTGAAAGTGCACCTGGCGAATGGATGATGCGTCAGGAGACGATCGGATCTGTGGAGGATGGTTTAGGAAAGCTGGATGCGGCGGATCGACAATTGTTGATGCTCAAGTACTCCGAAGGATGGGGGTATCAAGAGTTGTCGGATCATTTGGGGATCTCGATCAAGACAGTCGAGTATCGGTTGCTCAAAGCGCGTCGAGCGTTGCGAGCGCAGTTAGGTTAGGTCGAGTTGGTTTAGGTCGAGCGTTGCGAGCACTGCAGGGATGGTTTGCTGGGATGCTTGAAGCGGCAGTTTGCAGTACGGATCTTTAGAAGTGATTGTGAATGGTTTAGGGTGATGACTCGTATGGCACCATTAGAACTACAACGATTGATCGATGGCGAGATGACCCACGCACAGCGCGCGGAATTGCTTCATCGTTTAGGTGATTACACAGAGCAATGGAAGACGTTGGCTATGTCCCTGCTCGAAGAGCAGCAGTGGAGTCGTGAAATCTCGCAAGTGGTAAAGCCTGAGGTTGTACCAGTACCAGTGCAGCCGCATCCAGAGTCACCGACAGTGATGTTGGCACATCCAGCTCCTTCACTGATTCGGGATGAAGATACCGTCAATCACGGATTCGGTCCTTCGACGGGTATGTCGGCGGGAACAAAGCGATCCTGGAATTGGGTAAGTGCTTTAGCCGCAGGTGCAATATTCACTTTTGGTCTCGCGGGAGGGTCCTGGATGCGATCCTTGCAAAGTGCCGGGGAGGGGCAGGGGGGGGCTATGACGCAAGGCCCTCTAGGTGCTGGGAATAGCCGTGGTGTGGATAACGAAGTTGCCGTGAACTCAACCGAGAGTCCCGCTCGCTACAAATCATCGTGGGAAGCAACGGCTCCGATGCGCATGGTCGTCTCGGGACTGGATTCCAAGAAATCAGAGATTCCATTGGTGAATGCTAAAGACATTGATCCGAAATTGCTGATGGCGAGTGAGGCGTTGGAAATGGCCAAACTCAACAAGCAACTCCGTCGTCAAGGGTATGAGATGGATGTAAGGCCTCAATACTATTCTGGAGACTTGGGCGATGGCCGCAAGGTGGTCGTGCCGATTCATAATGTTTCGCTCAAACCTTACGGGTTGTAAGCGAGTACAAACAATTACTTTTCAACTTCATTTTCATGAGAAGGGTTTGGCGGGAATATGAAAAGCATTTTGCGATGGAATCAAAAGTGGCATGTGGCCTCTTCGCTATTGGGATTCGCCGTTCTCGGGCTCGCGGGTACGAGTTCTGTTCGTGCTCAACAAGCATCCAACGATAGCAAGTCTGTACAGAAGCACTCTGTCGTTGTCGTTAGTTCCGGTGACGAAAATACCGAAAAGATCATGGAGAAGGTGCGTGACGGCATCAAGGAGTTGCCTAAGGAGCAGCAAGAGAAAATCCTCAAGCAAGTTGAGCAAGCGATCTCGGGGGCATTGAATGCAAAGATCGCCACGGTCGTCGGCGATGCCGTTGAAGCTCCGGGCGGGGCTACCTCGCGGACGATTACTGTCACCGCTGTAGAGAAGAGCGACGGTGACGACAAAGCAAATGAGAAAACGAATAAGTCAATTCAGGCACGTGTTGTTGTGGTTGGCCCGGATGGAAAACCACAGGAGATGAATATCCAGCAAGGGCTACCTTTGCAATTGCCGATGATTCAGGGACAAATGTTCGGTCAACCCGGCCCAGCAGGCCAAGCCTTGAACGCCGTTAAAATCGAGGATTTACGGCAGATGATGCCAGGGATGTTCCCCAAGGTGGTTCAAGGTCAGATGATGCGTATGGATGCGAACGGTCCTAGCTACCGTATCGGCATCGCCATCGTCCCTGAAGATGAAGGAGAAGGAGAGGATTCCGAAGGCTTGGTCGTCCGCGAAGTGATGGAAGACTCGCCCGCCGAAAAAGCTGGAATTGAGCAAGGCGACGTGATCATCTCGATCAATGGGAAAGAAGCTGAAGGATTCACCGATCTGCTCGAGGCCGTGCAGGCAGCCGGGAAGGCGAATGAGGATTTGCTGTTGCTCGTCGAACGCGACGGCAAGGAAATGAAGTTTGAGATCACTCCCGCCAAAACCGACGGCTCCGATGTGGGTGTGTTCAACTTTAACTTGGCTCCCGAAGCAGGCATGATTCTCGATTTGAATAACGCGAATTTACCCGGAGGTATTGCCATCCAGGGACAAGCCATCCCGGGGTTGATGGGAGGAAATACCGATGCACTTAAAGAAGAAATCGGCAAGCTCAGATTAGAGATCGAAGAGCTCAAGGAAATGATTCGCAAGCTGATGGAAAAATAACCGCAGAATAGCGGTCATGCATCGACGAAACCTGATGCATCGTAGATAAACAGAAGGATGGCTCACCATAGACTCATCGGTCAAAGTGAGCTGTCCTTTTTCATTTTTGTTATTTGAACTTGCCATGGCCCTCGCATCGACGGTGATCATTTCTGCCAATCCAAAGTCTGGTGCACGAAGTGGGTTAGCCCAAGCTGCATCGTTGCGCGAGGCACTACAGCAGCGTGGTTTCGCCGCCGAGATGTATACCGACGTCGATGCAATGGCATCGCGTGCGTCTCAATGCCAGCAAGCGAGGACTTTGCGAACGGTAGTGTCCGCTGGTGGCGACGGAACCGCGTCGCTGATCCTATCGAAGATACCATCTGACATTCCGGTCACTTTGTTCCCCTTAGGCTCTGAAAACCTTGTTGCCAGTTATTTTGAGATGACACGCGACATCGATCGAACAGTAGCCTGCATTGAAAGGCTCCGCACCGAGCCATTGGATTTGTTTCTAGCCAACGGTCGATTGACATTGCTGGTTGCTAGCGTTGGTTTCGATGCCGAAGTGGTACGACAAGTCCACGAGAATCGCAAATCGCATGTGACTCGATCCGTCTACCGTTTGGGTATTCTTCGGGCGATGTTTTCGTATCGCTGGCCAAAGTTTCGCGTACAGCGCCGCGATGCCGCTGGGAATTGGGATGAGTCGATCACGGCGAATTGGGTTTTTGCGTTCAATGTACCACGGTACGCAGCGGGGATTCGCATCATCGATTCAACATCGATCTCGGATGGACTACTGGACGTCGGTATGTTCCAAGGTGGAGGGTTATGCCAAGGCTTATGGAACTATGGAATGGTCGTGCGAGGGGTGCATGAGAAATCGGGCTCATGGAAGCGATTTCAGGCATCGGGGCTCCGGATCTCGCTGGCTCCTAATAACACAACCGCGAACGTTAAGCACGAGGTCGCCTATGAAATCGATGGGGATGCTGGCGGGGTTCTTCCATTGGAAGTGCTTTACGCAGGTAGCAAAGCCATGATCGTATCCGGACGATCGGTCGGCGCGTGATGCAAAGGGTTGAGGAGCTTTGTGGTGATGACGCGGGCCTCGTTTCCAGGAGGGACCCATCAGAGAATCACACCGACGATGAATCGTGCAGTTTGCTTATTTCCTGGTTGAGTCGGTCGAGTGAGCGATTGACCATCATGCGCACGGCATCTTCGCCGCGCGAGACCAGTTCGGCAATCTTGCGATACGAGTAGCCATCGAAGTATCGCCATTTAAGGATTTGCTGGTGTGCCGATGGTAATTTACCCATCGCAGCATGCATTCGTTTGAGTTCACTCTCGCGGCGCGAACTGCCCGTTTCGGAATCGGTTAGCTTGTTGTGAAGGATCGGAGTGAGAGGCTCTTCTCTCGTCACGTCCCGTTTGAGGGATTCTCGAAAGTACCGAACGGCATCGAGAAAATTGTTCACCAACATCGATCGAAGCCACGAATCGACATGGATCGGATCTTTCGATTTGAGGGTCTCAAGGTCCTCATAGGCTTCCAGCATTGTCTGTTGGACCAGATCGGAAGCATCGATCTTCGACTGTAGATCGCGCGCGATCAGGTCCTCTGCAAGGTCCTGCAGCATGGGACGAATCCTGCTGAAAAACTCTTCTTGCGACTCTGGTTTCGGTGGCGTGTTTTCGGGATCCATGGCGTGTATGGTTCGAAGACGTTCTATGCCTTGACGTTCCAAGTATCCCCGCTGCTGAACAGCTTCTGGAGATCCCCTTTGCCTCGCTGAGAGACAGCTTGGTCGATTTGCCCTCGAACGGCTTCCTCAAACGTTTCGTGGACAACATTGCGGAAAACGCCGATCGGTTCCGGAAATGCGGGATGCCTCATGCGAGAGAGAATGTACACGAGAGCCGGATCCGCATGTTCATCGTGGAAGAGCAAGTCATCTTCCTTGACTTTCCCATCCGCGAGATCCACGATCTCCAGTGAGAATCCGTTCAGACGGATCCCCTTGTCCCGATTCTTGCCAAAGATCATCGGCTTGCCATGCTCGAGTTCAATAGTCGTATCATCTCGAGTGGCTTTGTCTTGCGCATAGCTAAACGCACCATCGTTGAAGACGTTGCAGTTTTGGTAAACTTCGACAAAGCTTGTTCCGCGGTGTGCGGCGGCTCGTTTCAAGACGTTTGCCAAGTGCTTGATGTTACTGTCGACCGAACGAGCGATGAAGGTGGCTTCGGCTCCGATCGCGATGCTGATCGGATTGAGTGGGTGATCGACGACCCCCATCGGCGTGCTTTTGGTAATCTGCCCTTCGACGCTGGTCGGTGAGTATTGCCCTTTGGTCAGACCGTAGATCCGATTGTTGAACAAGACGATATTGAGATCAACGTTGCGGCGCAGCAAATGGATAAAGTGGTTGCCGCCGATGCTGAGCGCATCGCCGTCCCCGGTAATGACCCAAACGCTTAGATCTGGACGGGAGAGCTTGAGTCCCGTCGCAACCGCTGGCGCGCGGCCATGAATGGAGTGGACGCCGTAGGAGTTGATGTAGTAAGGAAAACGGCTGCTGCAACCGATGCCTGAAATGAAGACGGTCTGTTCGGGAGGGATGCCGATCTCCGGCAGAACCTTTTTCATTTGTGCCAAGATCGAGTAGTCACCGCATCCTGGGCACCATCGTACATCTTGATCGCTCGCGAAGTCGTCAGCTTTTAATACGTTTAGCGCGGTACTCATGTCTGGTCGTGCTCTAGTTGGATTTTGTTTCAGTAGGAACTGAGTCGTTGTTGTGTTGTTAGAAGTCCTATCGGTCGCTAAGACTTCCCGGAGTGCTGGGCTTGTTGGCGTCGTCGAATTTACTTAGACGATACAGCATTCGAGCGATGTGCAGACTTGGTCATCTCGCAAATCTTTTCGAACAGTTCGGTCACCGTAAACGGCTTACCTTTGACCTTGTTGTAACCGACCGCATCGACGAGGTACCGACTGCGGATCAGCATCCTCAGTTGGCCCATATTGAGCTCCGGAATCAAGACCTTCTCGTATCGGGAGATGATCTCCCCAAGATTGCTTGGGAACGGATTCAGGTAACGGATATGCGCGAGCGCCACACTTCGGCCAGCTTCTTGGGCCTTCTGAACTGCGGTCAAACACGCGCCGTAAGTGCCACCCCAAGAAAGGACTAGAAGTTCGCCACTTTGAGGGCCAACGACTTGTTGCGGGGGCAAAAGTTTGGCGGCATTTGCGACCTTCTGAGCCCGAATATTGACCATCTTCTGATGGTTTTCGGGGTCGTAGCTGATGTTGCCGGTGCCATCTTCCTTTTCGATTCCACCGACGCGGTGCATGAGGCCCGGCGTGCCCGGGATAGCCCACGGCCGAGCGAGCAAATCATTGCGAAGGTACGGTTTGAAAGGACCGTTTGGATTGTTATTTCCCTGCGGATGCTCGATTTTGATCGGCGATAGCTTGGACACGTCCGGGATGAGCCATGGCTCAGCACCATTGGCGATGTAGCCATCGGACAGCACAACCACCGGTAGCATTAATTGAGTCGCTAGCATCCAAGCTTCTTGGACGATTTCAAAGCAGTCACCGGGGCTGCGGGCAGCAAGAACCGGCAAGGGTGCTTCGCCGTTTCGACCAAACATCACCTGCAACAAGTCGGCTTGTTCAGTCTTCGTAGGAAGCCCAGTGCTCGGGCCGCCCCGTTGAACATCGATGACCAAGAGAGGCAGTTCCAGCATGATCGCTAGTCCCATCGCTTCGGTCTTGAGGGCGATCCCTGGACCGCTGGATGTGGTAACTCCCATTTGACCACCATAAGCTGCGCCGATCGCAGAGCAAACGGCGGCGATCTCGTCCTCGGCTTGGAAGGTGCAAACTCCGAAGTTTTTGTACCGAGCCAACTCGTGAAGGATGTCGCTAGCAGGTGTGATCGGGTATGAAGCGTAGAAAACTTCTTTGCCACTTCGCTGGGCTGCTGCGAGCAATCCCCACGCGAGAGCTTGGTTCCCCATAATGTTCCGGTACGTTCCCGGGGTCAGCTTGGCAGCTTCGACGTTGTACGAATGACCGAGGGCCTCGATCGTCTCGCCAAAAGCCCATCCGGATCGCAAAGCCTTTTCATTCGCGTCCGCAATCGCGGATTTGCCGGCACCGAATTTGCCATGAATGAATCGCAAGGTTGCATCCATGTTCCGGCCATAAAGCCAGTAGACCAACCCCATCGCGAAAAAGTTCTTGCAACGATCGGCGTCCTTCGAGCCGAGTCCGAACTCGGCCACCGCTTCCTTGGTCAGCCGAGTCATGGGGACCTTGATCAAGCGATAGTTTTCCATCGAGGGATCTTCAAGCGGACTCGTGTTTAACTTCGCGAGCTTGAGATCCTTTTCCTCGAAGCTATCTTCATTGACGATCAGCAAGCCTCCTTTGGGGAGGTCCGCCAAGTTCGTGACAAGCGCGGCGGGATTCATCGCGACCAGGGCATCGAGAGTGTCGCCGGGTGTGTGGACTTCATGCGAAGCAAATTGGACCTGGAATCCTGAAACCCCAGCTCGGGTTCCACGCGGCGCGCGAATCTCCGCTGGAAAGTCGGGGAAGGTTGCGACGTCATTGCCAAGCAGTGCCGAGGTGTTCGTCAATTGCTGACCGAGCAACTGCATGCCATCACCCGAGTCACCCACCAATCGCACGGTGATTCCGCTTACAAATTTGACAGGCTTCTCGGTCGACGAGAGAGATTCGGTAGACATTGTTTCGATAGGATCGAGGTAGGATCAAAAAAACCAGCGACTCGGGATCTCCGCCGCGCCATCGACCATGCCAGCATGGATATTGCTTGCATTGTCCAACGATCAACGTTGATTGCCGGGAACTCTGGAGAGAACTCCGATCCCCCGAAACGATGGACCTCGCGTGGGGGGATTTGACGGTTGTATCGATTCTCGGAGCTCGGTTAGATGAGCTATTTTGGCAAATCACTCCTAGGTTGAGTATGTCAAAATCCCCGAAAACCCCCACTTTCCCAACGCTTTTCTCCTCAGGATTCGCTGCAGAAAGCCTGGCAGCCTAGAAAAGCCTACCCGTTGGGATCAAGAATTGAAAACACCCAAACATCAAAATCAAGGCGTCTCAGACTTATTCGACTTCGGAGGTAACGACATCGAGTATTCGGAGTTCGAAGTGCTCAAGCAATTTCCCCAGAGGCAGGATCAACAGGCGGTACAGACACCACGAACCCAACGCCCAGGGAATTGCCAGAAGGAGTGCCAGCGGGACATGTGCCATCGCTGGAACAAATCGGCTGACCAGAAACTCGACTCCAAGGGGGGCTAGGCTCAAACAAAACATGGTGGGTATCAACGTCGAGAGGAGCAAGGTCATGACAACCGCCCTCCAGTTGAATCGCTTGGGTTGGATGCCGCCCGCCGGTAGTCCAAACGGGGCCAAGATCGATTGGAGGTTTGTTACCAGGAAGAAAACCGGGACAAAGGTGAGGATCGCTAACGGGGAGTAAAGAAGTTTATCCAAAGGGATGCGCCAGTAGATCCCAATCCCGAAGCAGGTCAGTGCGGCTACCGCAAACGCAGGGATACCATACGCTAGGTTGCGACCATTCAAGATCCGATGTCTGGGGATGGGCGATAAGATCCAAGCGCGGAAACCCGAGCGATCGAATCCAAATAAATTGCCCAAGAAGCCTGAGGAGGTGTAAAGACAGAATCCTGCAATTCCTAAGGCAAGGAACGTATCTAAGAATGGATTGGCCGATGATTTCCAGTAACTCATGACGAATAACAGAATGATCGGCTGGATAAAGGGACCCATCAATTGCAGCTTCATCTCAGGGGCTCGCCATATCGAAAGCCATGTTTGAGCGACAATAGCGGACGAGACGTCGTCCAACCATGGAAACGTGCGTTCCATCCACGCCGTGTTTTCATCGGAGCTAACCATGGACGCAGCGGTGGAACTCGTCGGGTTGTTCACTGCGGAGAATGGTGCAAACTCGTCGGGTTTGGAAATACCCGGAGCCGAACCAAAACCATGCTGATAGTAACGCAAGGTGGTCGCATAGTTTTTGCGTAAGGACAATGCTGAGATCGCCAGCATGCCAGGAACCAAACAAAGCGATTTCCACGGTGACTTTGGAATCGACTCGGCGCATGCCGCAAACCAAAAACCGGGGACGGTGATATCGAGCCAATTCAGCGCGTTGTTCAATGTTCCGGTGAACTCAGAAAACGATCCCGTAATGGGAGCCAGTATTGTTTCAGCATCCGGTACTGTGGGTGGTGCAGATCCAAGCGGTACTTCGGGCGTGGCTTCCGGAGCAATGGACTCTTGGGTGCCGGGTTCTCGATTCGTACTCGTATCGACGTTATTGTCGTCGGTACTCGCTTCGGTGTTTCCCCCGGTGTTTCTATCGGTATTTCTATCACTGCGGTTCCCGTCGAGCGAAGGAAGCGGTGCGTTGGGAGGCAACGTGTTATCGGGAAGTACCGTCGGGGGCGGGGGCAAGACGCTATTGTTGTTGGGCTTAGTGATTCGAGCAATGTAAGAGGTGGCTTGGCTGAGCGAAAGCGCCACTCCGGCCATTGTAATGCCAACGACAAAGGGCAACAGCAACATCACCAATCGCCTGCGCTTAGGGTTAGCCACCCACGCCGATAAGACGCTGCGCAAGTGTGATGTTAGCGCGGTGATCATCAGCAAATACGCCAGCAATGGGATGGCGATTAAGAGCACCGAGGGTCCGTGCGACATCGATCCGCCGAGAATCAATCCGATGCAGATGCAGGTGAAATAGATAAAAGGCAAGTTGCCAAGAGATAGGATGTAATTCAGGGAAAAGACGTGGCTTGGGGAGATAGGTAAATGCATGATCCGATCCATGCTTATGCCGTCACTCCGCGTAAGTTCGGTCGAGATCTCGATGATCCAAAATAAGAGGAAGGCGAATACCAGACCATTCCAAACATAAAGTGAGTAGTCCATCGAACCAGCGGTTCGATAAAGAAAAAAGCCAGCGATCGCACCGATGAGGACAGCGACGATTGTCCCCATACTGATCGCCGAATAGAAAACCAAAACGATGACCTTCCCGAGGATCGATTCCCGTGACCAGCGGTTTGCTACGATGCGCGATTGAAGGAACAGGATCGCTCTAAAATGCTGAATGCATGTGCGTATCCAACCGGACAGTGAGGCTGGGTCCGTATTGCTACCGCGCCGCAGTGCTTGGTCTCTCGAGGGCAGGGGGGAGGACGGAGGAGTAGGGGAGGGCAGGGCGGCAGGGGAGGGCAGGGAAGGGTAGGGGGGCGGAGTGCCGGCTGTATCGGGAGTCATGGTACGGCATCCCCATCGTTGGAGTTGTCGGTTTCGATGGTGACCGGCCCTGCATTTGCATCGCGGTGATCTGGCATGCGGCTGCGTTCTGCGGTCTCGGTGGAATCCAACCAGTCCAGCGTCGCCGTAGACCTGTTTTCTTTGCCGGCAACTTCGATGAACTTGGTTTCGAGCGAACCTGATTCGAGAATGGTCTGCATGGAGTTTTGGAGGACCAGTTTGCCTCCGACGATCACACCGACATGCGTGCAAAGTCGCTGCACGATTTCGAGGACGTGGGATGTGAGGAAGACGGTTGCACCACGCTGGGTGAACTGCAACAAAAGATCTCGAATGACTAAGGATGCGACGGCATCGACCCCTTCGAATGGCTCATCGAGAAAAAGCAGTTTTGGATTGGATAGAAGCGCTGCGGCTAACGATAATTTTTTTCGCATCCCATGCGAGTAATCGATGGTTAGTTTTTTCGTTTCGCGATCGAGGCTCAGCAGGGACAAAAGCTCCGAAGAACGCTTGCGAATCTCGTCCCGCCCCAGACCATGAATGCGCCCTATGAAGGTCAAGTAATCGGTGGCTGTCAGGTTGTCGAAGAGCGCTAGGTTCTCTGGGATAACGCCGACTTGTCGTTTAGCCTCTAGGGATTGCTTTGAGTCGAGCATATCGCATCCCAGGACGCGAATTGAGCCGCTGGTGGGAGCTAATAGCCCTGTCAGCATTTTAATCGTTGTCGATTTTCCAGCTCCGTTGGGGCCAAGAAAGCCGTAGAAGGTTCCTGGCTCAACCGTTAAGTTCAGCGTGTCTACCGCGAGCCTGCCATTGAAGGCGCGGCAGAGGGAATCGGTGGAGATGACGGCATTCATAAAGGTGGATTGGGGGGCTACTTTGGTTTTCTCAGGTCGACTGTAAAATTTTCGAGGTTGGAAAAATCATACTCCTCGAATCGGATGCTGGGCGTAGGAGACCCGTAAATTGCTTTGGCGGGTAACTCGACCTTCGCCAAAGTTTATTCGACTTGCCGCTACAATCATTGGAAGTACGTGCGTTACAGGTTGGATTTTTCTGTCGAAATTGAATGACGGGGATCATCGACGTTGGCGAGACGAAAGAAAGCACCTAGTTCTTACTCTCTCGAGGCCCTGCGCGCCTTGTTGGAGCAGAGTTTTTCACTTCCGAAGCTTCGGCCTGGGGATCCTCGAGGCGCGTTTGGTTTAAGCGGAACAACCAGCGAAACGCCCGGCGGAAAAAATAGTCGTGCATCCGCGACTCGATCGAGCAATTCCGCCGAAGGTGAAGCGGGTGCGAACGACCGTGAGAATGTGTCGAAGAATGCAGTTCCGCAGCGAGTCGGACTTTCGCGCGCGGAACAGTGGCAACCAAGATTCCAGAAGATGATCGATCGCCTGCCTCCCAGTCTTGCTAAGGGTTCGATGCCTGAAGGGGATAGTATCGACATTCAATCGATTCACGCCTCCACGATCTTCGAAGCGGTATATCGTTCTCCCTCCGAGGAGTATCTGGTCTTTGTCTCGACCGATTGGAATTTGGGTTGCGGTTGTTCATGCTCGATCAGCGGAGGGCGAGGAAACTGTACGCATACCGCGGCGTTGCTCTGCCGTGTCAATAAGGAGCTGGCCGATCCAGAGTCGCAGCTTGCACAATCTGTCTCTCATGGAATATTTTCCAGCGATGGTTTCCGAATGGTGGATTATATTCCCGATTCGGGCCTCGCGCAATTAAACGGGCTTGATCGCTTGGTCGCTTTACCCAAGTGGACAGAACAAGCCGAATCGATTCGAGTCGAGCGAGTTCCTCATCGACGCTGCCGAGTTGTCTGGCAGATCGAATTGCACTGGGGGATCGAGGTCACCCCACACCTTCAAGTCGCGAACAAAAAAGGAAAAGGTTGGAATCGGCCAAAGGAGATCGAGATTGCCGAATTGTGGAGCAGTGGGATTGAGCTGAGCGAAGCCGATAAACGCGTTCGAAAATGGATGGAGCATGAATTGGCCGGAAATGACTTGCCCGTCATCGACGTCCTAGAAGCTCTCGTCGGGCAACCTAATGTGTTCTTGGGCCATCAAGAGATCGATATTTCTCGGAGCGATGGCCGGATTGTATTGCATGAGATTCGGAAAGCCCGCAAGCTGCGCCTTTGTTTTCGCGAAGAATCTCAATGGCCTTCGTCGAATGTTTGTTTCTTAGAGGATGGGATTGTCGTTGTTTCTGAGATCGCGCGCAAAGTTGCAGTGGCGCGATTCGATGCCAAGCAAACGGAGATGCTTCACGAGCTGCGGCGTATCGATGATATTCCAGCCAAGCATCGCGATGCGGTGCTGCAAAAGATGGAGATGCTGCAGACTGTTCTCAATATCGAGTTGCCGCCGCGCGAAGATCTCGCGGTCGTTGGGTTGGATGCCCACCCCGTGATGCTACTCAAAAGCTTTCGAGATGGAGTCTTGGAGTATGGGTTGCGGGTTCGCGACGGTAAGGGTGGGCTTCATCGTCCGGGACAAGGCGTCTTATTTCAGATCGATCGAACAGGAGAAACGCCGACGCAGTGGGTTCGCTCCGCGGCCCAAGAAATCGCACTTTGCCAAGAGTGGCAAAATCGACTCGGGATCGAAGTTTCGAACTGGGATGGGGCCGTCGAGGACTTCAATGAAGCGATGCAACTCGTCAGTGCATTGAAGGAAAACTCTCGAGATGGCCAGTCCTTCGAGAAAACGGGAACGGCAGAGAAAGCTGGAACGGCCGGCGAAGTTGGAATGATGGATCAAGTTCCAACGGTAGATCCAACAGTAAATCCAGCAGTAAATCGTATCGAAGTTCTCTGGGATCCCAAGAGCGAAGCCAGGCCCCAACTAGCCGGCTCCATCGGTATCTCAAACTTGCGAGTTGCTATCGAACGAAAACGGGATTGGTTCCAGTTGGCTGGTGAGTGCCAATTGGGGGAGTCGTCGATTAGCCTGCAGCAATTGCTCGAGGCAATCGATGACAGCGCATCTGTCCGGGATGGTACGGTAGCGGGGCAGGGCAGGGGGGTGAGCGACGGGAGTGAGTTTGTTCGCGTCGGGGATTTGGGATGGGCTAAAATCTCCACGGAGTTGCGGCGGAATCTCAAGCAATTGCGAGAGTCGGTTCATAGTGAACGGAAGGTTTTGAAATTCGATCACTCCGCGGCGATCGAGATGCGAGCGTTGCAGCAACGGCTTCCGATTCAAACCCACCAGGCGTGGGAGGAATGCTTGGACCGCGTCGCTAGTGCCCATTCCATGGAGCCTACGTTGCCTGTCGGGTTCGCAGCGTCGTTGCGAGACTACCAGCTCGATGGTTATCGGTGGATGCGGCGGTTGTGCGAATGGGGAGTAGGAGGTGTATTGGCCGATGACATGGGACTCGGGAAAACCGTGCAAACGCTGGGCGTCTTGCTCGACAGGGCAGGGGAGGGGCCATCGCTTGTGATCGCTCCAACCTCCGTCGGTTTCAATTGGATGCGGGAGACCGAACGGTTCGCACCGGGCCTTCAAGCACACCTTTATCGCGAAACCGATCGCGACGATTTTCTCCGTGGCTTGGGTGCGAATCAGTTGGTGGTCGCAAGTTACGGAATGGCGTTGCGCGATATTGAAAAACTCAAGCAAGTCGATTGGAACATCCTCGTTCTCGATGAAGCGCAAGCGATCAAGAACGGGAGAAGCAAAACCTCGCAAGCGATCGCCGATCTCGGTTCCAAGTGGACCGTGGCTTTGACGGGGACGCCGGTTGAGAATCATCTCGGCGAATTATGGAGTTTGTTTAATACCGTCGCGCCCGGTGTCTTTGGATCATGGGATCAATTCCGGGTTCGATTTGCGATACCTATTGAAAAAGACAACGACCCTGAGCGGCGAGATGCCCTTCGGAAGCGATTGATGCCGTTTGTTCTGAGAAGGACGAAAAAAGAAGTGCTCAGCGATCTGCCTTCACGGACGGAAATGAATCTAATGGTCGAGCTTAGCCCCGCGGAGCGCAAGCGATACGATGCGGTTCGAGCGAGTGCAATCCGCGAAGCGGAATCCATTGCCAAAGCGTCCGAAGAGCAGGAGCAGCGATTCCGAATTTTGGCGTTGTTGACCCGATTGCGTCAACTGGCATGCCATCCTCGGTTGGTCGATGAAACTTGGAATGAGTCGTCTGCGAAATTGGAGCAGCTCAAAGAGACGCTGCTTCAACTCCGAGAGGAAGGGCATCGCGTGTTGGTCTTCAGCCAATTTGTCCAGCACTTGCAGTTGATCCGAGCCATGCTCGACCAAGAGGAGATCACTTACCAGTATCTCGATGGTTCGACACCCGCGAAGGCGAGGCAGATTGAGGTGGATCGGTTCCAAAATGGAAACGCCAATGTGTTCTTGATCTCGCTCAAAGCGGGTGGGACCGGGTTGAACCTAACAGCTGCTGACTATGTCATTCATATGGATCCATGGTGGAACCCAGCGGTCGAGGATCAAGCCACCGATCGGGCGCACCGGATTGGGCAGACCAAGCCGGTCATGGTCTATCGCATTATCGCGCAGCAGACTATTGAAGAAGAGATTCTCAAGCTCCATGAAACCAAACGCGATTTGATTGCAGGTGTGCTCGACGGGGCCGAAGGTGCAGCGAAGCTTACCACGGCGGACTTGATCGCGCTCATCCGAGGCGAGCATTCTTAGTCGCCAAAAATCGCAGTAAATGTCGAGACGACAGTGCAGTGCAGTGCAGTGCAGGGCAGCGCAATGCAGGGCAGGGGGGTTAGCGAACCCAGTTGCCGGATTGCTCGCGGACCATATTGAACCAATCGGTCGCCGTGTGAGGGATGTTGTGCTGGTGCTGGTATCCGAATCGTTGCATGATCCCTTCGTCGTGGTAAGCCAGAACGCCCAGCAGGATCAAGAGTGCGTACGTCATGAGATTGGGAATGCGGTTTTCACCCCAGAATTTGAGCGCGGTACCAAAGCTGTGCTTGAACACATAACGCCCTCGTCGAAATTCGACCGACCAGATTTCATCGAGCAGGATGTGGGACATGAAGCCGACGAAGACGGCGACGGTTTTGAAAAGACGAAGGTTGATGTTCTCGGAGGAGGAAACCAGAAAGACAAAGAGGGCGGCGATGAATGCCGCGGGCAAGCTGTGCCACATTCCACGGTGGACCGTGTATCTTCGGAACAATTCGGCGATGCCGAATCGGAGGAAGAAGTAGATCCCGCCGGTGATCAGAAGCATCATTTCGTGGGAGAGTCCGACTCGCTCAAGTCGGCTCACCATCAGCATGGGGACGAAGGCCGCAGCGAATGCGACGGCTTCTCGAAGTGGAATGCCCGAATCGCTATCTAGATCGGGGAGCATGCCGCTGACGGCACAGAGCCCACCAGCGATCACGCAGCTTTCCCAGGGCATCCCAGATTGATATCCCCCCATGCCGAACAACGCGCCGGCAATCGTGCTGACCGTGATATGCGTTTTGAAATCGGCCATAGGGAAGGGGGGGAGTTCGAACGAAATAGGGTAGGGGGGGTACCGTTAGCGGCTACGCGCCAGCGGACGGTTCCCTTGCTTGAACGAAATAGGGTAGTGAGGTGATGCCCTGCGCGGCAACGCGCTAGCGGCTGGTTCCTCGAACGTGGGATCATTCCCACGAGCAGGTTGATACCAAGAGTTTGGTGTGAGAATCAAGATTGGCTCGTCGGGCGCGAATCCTCTTTTGTCAAAACTGGCCTTCGTTCTGTTGATGGCATATGGTTATAGTCGGAGCCGGCTGTTTGAAAGGATGCCGAGCTGATTCGAAGCATGGCGATTCGACTGCGATCAGCTATTCAACTACGAGAAAGCACAATTGCATGCAAACATACGACATCATCATGTTGATCGTTCTCGCGGCCGCGACGATTTTTGGAGCGATCAAAGGATTTGCTTGGCAAGTGGCGTCGTTGGCCTCGATCATTGCCAGTTATTTTGTTGCTAGCTATTTCCGTAACGACGTGGCCAAGGTGATCAATGCGCAGCCCCCGTGGAATATGTTTTTAGCGATGTTGCTGTTGTATTTCGGAACGAGTTTGGCGATTTGGCTGGTGTTTCGCATGATCAGCTCGTCGATCGACAAGATTCGGTTGAAGGAGTTCGATCGCCAGTTGGGAGCGGGTTTTGGGTTGATCAAAGGGGCGGTGCTTTGCTGTTTGATCACCATGTTCGCCATGACCCTGTTAGGTCGAACGCAGCAGCAAGCGATCGCGAACTCAAGGAGTGGGCATTACATCGGCCAAGTCCTGTCGCAAGCGGGCGGGGTGTTGCCGGCCGAGGTGAAGGAGGTCATCGGACCGGTCCTTGCGAATGTCGGAAAGCAGTTGGAACAGAGTCGCGATCCGAACTACAACCCACCGGTGACTCCGGGATTGCCGGGAGGCGATGATCCTTGGGCTAAAGGGTTGGATGCAGCGGTGAACGCGTGGGGGCAAGAGATGACTGGTGGAGGTCAAGCACCCGCGGGAGAACGAAACAATTCAGGCGGTATCTTGAGCCGCTGGTTGAATCCCAACAACACTCCGGCTCCAACGAATCCGGCACCGTCGTCTCCTTTGCCAGGAAATCCGAATCCGGGAAATATTCCGGGCAGTGTTCCAGGCGGTTTGTACCCGCCCGGATATCCGGCGAGTTTCCCGAGCACTGGGGGGAATCTAAGCCCTGGTTACAACCCATAAAACTACCCAATCGTCAAAAGCTAGCTAAGCCCGATTGGCTTTGCTAGCAATTCATTTTCTCTCGTTCGGCGATTTTTGTTTTTGAGAAAAATCGGAACTAGCGGAACATTTTCACATCAGCGGCGATTGCGCAGACGCAGGTTGGCGGATGGATCGCAGGCGGGAGTTTGGTCGGATTTGTCGACTTGAGTCCAAAGCTCAAAGCGGGAATGGTGTTTGGAAGAGCTCGCATGGCGAAGCGGTGTCGGGCTCCAAATTTAGACTTGGCGCGTTGGCTGGTATGGACCAGGAATGGGCACGACTAAATCGATCCCTTAGCTTCGGCGTCACGGTGCATGATGCGTCTTTCCTGACCGCGTTCCGGATTTGCCGGAACCTAGCGTCCGGTCGGCACGGACAAGCCATTTTGCTCGGCATTCCCTCACCGGAAACACCACGAAATAACGTCCGATAATGTTTCTTATGTTCGGTTTAGGGTCGAAAAAACCCTGGGAAAGCTTGGTTTTTCGTTTTTGGGGCTTCGGTGGCGGCGTCTGGCGTTTGTGTTCCCTGCCGGTCGATTGGAGCCGATATTGGCATCCTGGCCGCGAGAGGCCGTGCGCTCGCGAACTGGGGTTCGATCGTCCGGAGCCAGTCGCAAAGGCTCTCGTTTCCGTGGGTCCCGTGTGCGTCGCGTTGGGTGGGTCGGTTTTGCCCATGTTGAAGCCACAAAACCTCGTGCGGTTTCCCGTTCTGGGCTCCGAACCGCATGCCCCGCGTTACTGCCAAAACTGCGTGTTTTGGGAGCCGCCGATCCACCGTCGCCAGCGACGGGAATCCTTTCGCGGCGTTCCGCACGAGCCGTTCCTGTGCGATGATAGTGACTCGGGTTTTCGGATCGTACCGCTTGTAATGCCGAGGAAACGTCGTTGCTTCCGTCAAACTTTTCCGGCCTCGGCCCAAGCGATCCACCAGGCACCGCTGATTTTCCTGCTGGGGATCTTCTTGCTGGAAAGACGACTGATGGCCGAAATGCAACTGGGCCGTTGGGGTCCGTTTTGCGTCACGGCGCGCGGCCGCTTCTTGTCTTCGTCGTCACCCATATCGGCATTTGGGGGTGCGGTTGGCTGGTCCGTTTTCTAGCTCGCTCCGACGAGGTCGCACGTTTGGCATCCATGATCTTGTTCGCCCCGGTGCCCGTGGTCGCCATTTGGTTTGGTTGGCGTACGCGATGGCGAGTCGCAGACTGGATCGCCGCTTCGCTATCGCTCGTGTTGGGGTTTCTCGTCTGGAACAGCGTCATGCTCCAAGGCCTCGGTGATCCATCGCAGCTTCGCGAAGTCATCCTGCGGAATGCAAGCCATTGGATTCTGTTCTTGGTAGCTGGCGTTACAACAGCACGATGGATTCAATGGGTCTCCCGAATCGGAATATGGTCTGTGGTCGGCAGTGCTGAGGCTTGTAGCACTGAGGCCGGCAGCGGTGAGATCGGCAGCGGTGAGGAACCCGAGGCCAAGCCGCTATCGGTGATTCGGCTGATGGGGATAACGGCTACGGTGGCCGTGTTGGCGGTTGCCTGTCGAGTGATCTTTGGCGCTTCGATCGAGGAAGCTAGCCCATGGGTTGAAATGGGGTTTCCAAATGGGCCAACCCATTGGTACACGTGGTTTCCGCTGAGCTCCAAGATCTGGGTTTCGGGAGCGATCGGCGGTCTGCTGGTTGGAATCCATTGGTTTGCAATCGTTGGGATTCTTAAGTCGGGCTCATACCGAATGGCTGGACTCGTACTCTGGATCGTGGTCGCAGCTGGGCTTCGATGGAGTGCGAACCAAATCTACTGGGATACGACGTTGCCTCCGATTTTGAGCGATCGAGGCTTGCCGCCGCTCTTTGGGCACCCAGCATCTCGGCCGGTCCCGATCGCAATCCAAATGATCATTGAAGCATCCCTGCAAACCATCATTACCTGCGCGTCGGTCTATTGGTTGCGCGGTTGCGGTTATCGGATCGGGCGAAGGGGCAGGGCCCCCCTGCCCTAGCCTTCCCTCGCAGGTTGCAAGTAGAGATCTAGACGCTGAAGGTATGCCCGTGTTGATTGACCGAGCCGTCTTCGAGTTGTTCTAGGTAAGAACCCATTTTCCGGAACTTGTCGTACCGACGTTCGAGGAGTGTGTCAGGATCGGTTTTAACCAGCTGTTCCAGCGTTTTCGCCAGGTAATTCTTTAGCCGTGCGGCCATTTGGTGATGGTCGCGATGCGCGCCACCGAGGGGTTCTTCGATGACATCGTCAACGACACCCAATTTTGGCAAATGCTCCGAAGTGAACCGTAGCACATCGGCAGCCTTAGGCGCATGCTGGTGGCTCTTCCACAGAATCCCCGCGCAACCTTCGGGGCTGATGACGGAGTAATACGCATACTGCAGCATGGCGATGCGATCCCCGACACCGATCCCGAGTGCGCCCCCAGAGCCGCCTTCGCCGATGACGATGCAGATGATCGGAGTCTTGAGTTGGCTCATCAGGAACATGCTTTCCGCGATGACTTGGGCTTGGCCCCGTTCTTCGGCACCGATGCCCGGATAAGCACCTGGTGTATCGATGAAGCATATAATCGGGATGCCATACTTTTCCGCCAGCTTCATCTTGGCCATCGCCTTGCGATATCCTTCAGGGTGAGCGCAACCGAAATGGCAAGCAGCACGCTCCTTGAAGGTTCGGCCCTTTTGGTGGCCGACAACCATAACTTTCTGGCGCCCGAGTTTGGCGAATCCAGTGAGCAATGCTCGGTCGTCGCCAAAGAACTTGTCCCCATGCAACTCGATGAACTCGTCGAAGGCGAGGTTTAGATAGTCCTTGGTGTACGGACGGTCCTTGTGTCGAGAGACCTGGACGACTTGCCAGGGTGTCAGTTTGGAATAAATCTCTCGCGTCGTATCGGTCCAGCGGCGTCGCAACTGGCGAGCCATTTCTTGCTGTTCTTCGGTTGGGTTCTGTGTGGCTTCGATTTCGCCTAATTGTGCTTCGATATCCAACATCGGTTGTTCGAATTCAAAGCCAGGTGCTGCGCTCGGCATGATCTTGAATGGGTTGTTGGTCTGTTTTTGATTGAAAAAAAGTGATTCGTATTAGTGGCTCGATGAGCCCCGAGGACCGCCGCAAGAGTCAACTCGGCTAATGGTCTTCGGGTAGGCTCTGAGTTTGGATCGGCAGGTCTTACGTTGGCGCATCGATCCGGCCACCCCCTTGGAAATCGTCGAAAGGGTTGATGTCCGGAATGCGAGGTGGTTTCTTAAAGATCGGGGTACCTCGGAGCATTTTGAGAACATCCCACATGCTATCCGGTCGGTCCTCGGGTTTTTTGGCGAGCATTTTTCGCACGACTGCATTGAACTCGGGAGTGACATTTTCGTTGCCGACGAGAATCGACGGGACGGATGCCGAAAGGTGTTTGCTCAAGAGTTCGTTGGGTGTGTTTCCTGTAAAAGGAGCGCGGCCGGTGATCAATTCATAGATCATGCAGCCCATAGAATAAATATCGCTTCGAGGGTCCAAGTTTTGTCCTCGGATTTGTTCCGGGGACATGTACGATCGCGTCCCTTCCACTTTTGTTTTGCCGGCAAAGAGCTTGCCGAGTCCAGTTTTGACTTTTTTGGCGATGGTAAAGTCGATCAGTTTGACTTCCCATTGCCGGCTCAAAAGAAAATTGTCCGGCTTGATATCGCAATGGACATAACCTTTCGAGTGCAGGAAATAAAGTGCCTCGGAGGCTTGTTCGACGATGCTCGGCAACTGGTAAGCGATGGGTTCTGGACCTTTTCGCATGGCCATTTTCAAATTGAGTTCGCTGAAGAGTTCCAAAACGATGAACGGTGTTTCCGCATCGGTTCGATATTCGATAAGCTTGATGATGTTCTTGTGGCTCATCGCTTTGGCCACTTCAAACTCATGCTTGAGGAAAGCGATTTCTTCCTTGTTCCCTCGTTGCTCAGGGCGGAGAACTTTTAACGCAAAACGGGCGTTGTCCTTGTCTCGAATCGCTTCCCAGACTTGGCAGGTGCTACCGAGTCGGATCAGACGGGCGAGTCGATAGGAGCCGAGAAAGTCGCGAACCTTGACCATATTGAAGCTACTGCTGGGGGCAAAAGGAATGATCACCCCCCTGCCCTACCCTGCACCTGCCCTCCTCTGCGTCCGCCCTACTCTGCGTCCGCCCTACTCTGCACCGTCGAGTCTTTTAAACCGATGGTCTTAGGCAGCGTTGGATTTCTTCACCAAGATTCGGGGTACTAGTTGGAGTAACCGGTTGCATGGCAAAGGGTGAGGGATTTCGAACGGATTTTGGACCGATCGAAGTGCGAGCCTGGGGGCCGCATCTCCTGTACTATAGGCAAAACCCGTAAAATCCGAAAGGATTGACCTTTCCTGGGACTCGCCTACATTCTGCTACTGCGCCGTGACACTACGGTCGGAACACCCTCAAAACCCTTCAATTCTCAAGGAATCCATCGCCATGGCCCGTTCTGGAGTTATCACATTTAAAGGTTCCCCAATGACCCTTCTCGGCGAAGAACTCAAAGTGGGAAGCAGCTTGCCTGAGTTCACCCTGCATTACTTCGAAGGTGGATTGAAGACCATTACACCAAAGGATTTGGCCGGCAAGCCGACCATTATTTCCTCGGTTCCATCGCTGGATACCGGCGTCTGTGCGATCCAAACCAAGAAATTCAACAGCGAATTGGCTGCATTGGACGGGAAGGTCAACGCTGTGACCGCGAGCCGGGATCTTCCGTTCGCGATGAATCGTTTTTGCGGTGCTGAGTCGATCAAGAGCATGCGTGTTGGTAGCGATTACCAATCGGGTGATTTCGGACAGAAACTCGGTCTTCTCATCGACGAGCTCAAACTGCTCACTCGAGCTGTCGTCGTTGCCGATGCCAATGGCAAGGTTGTGTACGTCGAGATTGTTCCCGAGGTAACCTCAGAGCCTAACTACGATGCAGCATTGAGCGCATTGAAGGCAATTCTCTAGGCCCGAGTATTGGATCGAGTCTTAAGATGGAGGTGATGGGGCATAGGGTGACCTTTGCCCTGTCTACTCCCCCCCCTGCCCTGCTCTTCCGCTCCACTGCCCTGCTCTTCTACAGCCCTGCTCTTCTACAGCCCTGCTCTTGCACTGCCCTGCCCTGCACTGTGGTTTTGAGCCATAGAAACAAAAAGCTCTTACCTAGATGGATTGGTATCCGGGTAAGAGCTTTGCTGTAAGGGAGGCCGAGCAAGTATGCTTCGATACTTCGAAGCACTACGGGCTCTTCATCGGGAGATTAATCTCGGGCTCGTTTCATTTCACCCGCGATGCGTTTCATTTCGCCTGCCATACGTTCCACCATTTCGCGCAGTTCTCTCATTTCCCGCTTCAACTGCTCATTCTCTTCCATGAAGCGTGCCATCGGGGCACCTGGAGCGTTCAATCCGGGTGGATTGAATCCTGGCTGCCGTTGGTTTTGCATCGAGCGAGCAAACGCTTCCTTGGCGTTGCCTAAGTCTTTTTCGATGTCCTCGGCCTTGCGAGTGACCTCGTGAGCCATGTCGTGCATTTCTGCCATCTTGAGGTTTTCAGCGGCGGCTCGCAGGTGCTGAAGTCGCTTCGCCGTTCGCTCGAGCTTTTCGACTTGCTCAGCATTCGGACGCCCTTGACGGGCACGCTCGGGCGACTCTGGGCGATTCTGGCGTTCCGACTGACGTTCTGATTGACGTTCCAACGCAGCCATCAATTCAGCTGCTTCGCGCTTGCGTTGACGCGCTTGTTCAGGTTTTCCATTCTTGGCGAGTTCTTCCGATTCCTCTCGCAGTTGTGCGATCTTAGCTTTGAGTTCTTCGCGTTCATCGGCATGCGAAGGTGCAGCATTCGATAGGAAGCAGGCGGCGGAAACGATAGCGGATACAATCCAAAAGTGATTGCGCATAAGGGATGGTCCTAGGTTTGGAGTGAGGGAGAGGCAAAGCCTACGGATGCCGGAGCTTTGAGATTCCGCGGGGGCTTGGGAGCCGATTTCTTTTTGCTCCTGAAGAACGACTATACTTGGCAGAGGGAGTAGGCGACAAGACCCAGGGCTAAGTTAGCTTTGCTTCCATTTGTTTAAGACGGGGATTCCGTCCGTCGTGAAACTGGCGGGGCATTTGGCGGGGGAACGGGAGACTTACGCACATCGCGTGCAGCGAGCTCTCGACCGATGATATCAAACCGAGTTTTGCTTTCGAATGGTTCGAGGCTTCGGACTAATTCGCTCATCAGTTCCTCAATCCTGCCGAAAGCCTTGGTGATTTTGCCCTCGAAGTAATGGGATGCGATGGCAGCCGGGATCGCAACAATCAATCCTGCGAGTGTTGTCACGAGGGCTTCGTAAATCCCCACCGCCAAGAAGTCGGCTCGGTTTTGACCCGCTGTCAGTTGCGTCGTGTCGTGGAATGCTCGAATCAGTCCCCACACGGTACCGAGCAGTCCAAGCAGCGGAGCTATCCCAGCTCCGAGGTTGAGCCACCGGACGTTGGCGTACGCGCGATCGACTTGTCGCTGGGTTGCTTCGTTGACGGCAGTTGCAATTTCCGACTGGGGCCGGCCGGCGAGTACGATGCCCGACTTGGCAATTTCGGATGCGGCGCAGCGTGACTCATTGCATAGACGATACAGTTCCCGCGGGTCGACTTTGCCGGAGCGAAGTGCGTTGGTCATCGATTTTCGAAACGCGTTGGGGAGAAGGCGGCCTGATCGCAAACCGATCCAGCGGTCGAACACAAAGGTCACGACGACCAAGCTGGTGACTCCGATCGGGATCATGAACACCCCGCCCCGGATCAGAAGGTCGATGAAGTCGATCCCCATTTGTTTTTTGTCGACGGGTACTTCGGCGGAGATGGTTGTTGGTGAGGAGCCACTCGACTCGTTGGTTTGCCCAAAGCTCTCTCCGCAGAAACCAACGGCGAAAGCCAATATCCCAGCGATGAAAAGCAATCTTCCGAGAGCATGCAACGCCATGAAAAGCGTCGAACGGTTGCTTATTGCATCGGTGTTGTCCGAACGCATCGGGTCGCAAGCAGACCGTAAAAGGGATCGCGATCGTGGTGGCACGCAGTGCTCCTTTGTGACGACGAATAAAACTGGACTTTCAGTATAACCCAACACCGAAAACATCAAAATCAGAATCCGAGCGTCGGGACCGATCCTATGGAACAGTCGCTTGTTTCAACAAAGGAAGTCCGGGGGGATTTATAGGTTATTTCGCCGCCGGCACGACAGAATAGCATTCCGCGTCACCGGAGAGAAAATCCCAAGCAACCCTTGAGATCCTGCCGGACTGTTCGAGTTTCAGGACCGCATCTCGTATCGATGTCTCGAAATTGCTTCGAGCAACGCGATCGCCGGCTGAGATGCTGCGCCAATCGATGATAAGGTACCGCACGTCGGACTTCGATGGGTCGAGCAGTTTGGAATCGGATCGGAGCAATGTTTCGAGCGATGCGAGTTCACCGACCCCGATTTCCAGCGTCGGTACTACTAAAAAAAAGGTGTCGGTGGTTCCAATCACAAGCCAGCGATCTGTCGTGGAGGCGATCGAAGAGAGGGAGCCACTTGAGTTGTTTTGCACGCTAGGATACCGATTGATCCAATCGGTGTAGATTGGGTAAGCCGAAAGTTCAGCAGGTAGCTCAGTAGAAAGCTCAGTAGATTGGGGGGACGCGACAGGGTTCGAAGTCACTGTCCCCCCCTGCCCTCCCCTGCCCTCTCGGTCATTCCTCGCATCCACTCTGTTCCCTCCACTGCCCTCCCCTGCCCCGGGTGCATCAGGTTCCAACCTACGGCTCGGAATTGGGGATTGGGGAGGGAGTCGAGTATCGGCGATCGAAGCGGGGATGAGTTGATCGATGGCAACAAGCAAACGTGGGTCGGCCGTAGGCCATGCGACCAGCGCAATGGTACTCCAGAAGAGCGAGATTAAGCCAAGTGGTAAGATCAAATAGCCGCCGGATCGATCCCGTAGCCACTCGATCGCATAGGCGGCCGGCCAAGCCAGCATCGGAGTTGCAACAACCCAATCGCGATCGAGGTGGGTGGTGAAGACCCACCAGAGCAGGATCCAAATCAACCATGCGATCGACGCGAATCGAATGTTGCGATCGCGATAGCCGAGTACGGCGCCGATCGCGGCGAGCGGCATCAGCAACAGTCCATGCGCCATGGAGTTCCAAAGGATTCCGTGGAATGCCTCGGTGACATCGTGGAACGATGCGCCCAGCATGGCGATGTTCGAGTTCGCGAGTGCAAAAGCTGAAAGGAAATCGTGGGATAGCGGCGGGCCGTGCAGGTAGGCTCGAAGTTGCCACGGAATCGCTGCAACGACGGCTGCCGAGATCAACGCAATTTTTACGATGTGGTATCGACTTGCCATCGAGTGACTTTTACTGAAGCCACTGGTTCGATCGCGAGGGTCGCGGTAGATAACCCAATGAAGAAGAATGTTGCCTACGAAGAGTCCGAGTAGCGTTTGGTAGCTGAGAGCTCCGGCGGCAATGCACCACGCGCTGATCCTGGGTATGGGCCTTCCCTTTGGAATTTGGATCAAAACCATCGATGCCGTGATCCAAAGAATTACCCCCCCTGCCCTGCCCCCGAGCCGGACCAGTTCGTGCATTCCGGGGTGAGCGATGAGCAGGAAAGCAATCAGTGCGGCGGCCAACGCACCCAATCGGGAGCGGATGTTCGATGCGATCATAAGGATTGCGATCAACCAAAGCGATGCCTGGAGGACTTGTCCCGCGAGCCACGCGCGCGTCAGGTGGCGAAGCATCGCTTGGGGGGCATCGCTGGGATTGATGGATTCAAGCAGCGACGTAAAGGCGAGGGCCGGCATGGTGTTGCCTTGAGGGCCGTTCGCAGCGCGATGGAAATCGAACCATACGATTGAGTTGTCGAGTGAGTTGTCGAGATAGTATTTTTTGGCCGAGAGCATTTCGATCTCTCGAACATCAGCATCATAGCTTGGCAAACAAGAACCGAGCAACGCGATGGCTGCGATCCCGCAAGAACCGACGATCGACATCCCGATCAAACGACGACTCCACGAGAATGCGAAGGATGAGTCGTTCTCCGTGGATGGAGAATTGAGTTCCCCAAGTGGCTCACTTAGTTTCAAGCGAACCATTGAATCCGATGAATCGTGCGCAGAAACGCTGCCGTCTTGAGGTGTAACGGCGTTCGATCGAAAGGACTTAGAGAGCCATCGCAAGGTGAGTGCTAGGAGCAGCGTGGACAAGGCGAGTGGCAGGAAGGATTGCGGTCCGACAATCCAACC
This sequence comes from Pirellula sp., assembly GCA_046318275.1. Classification (GTDB taxonomy): domain Bacteria; phylum Planctomycetota; class Planctomycetia; order Pirellulales; family Pirellulaceae; genus JBKCUI01. The sequence continues at coordinate 119,564 of JBKCUW010000098.1, forward strand.
AAGAACGAGGGTGAGTTGCGATAGGATCGCGTGGCCGATTGCGATCGAAAATCCGCGTGTGACCGTCGGGCTATTCCATTGGCCGAGCGATTCCCATTTTGCGATCGGGTGGCCAATCCACCATGAGACTACAAGCCATCCTGACGCGAGGAGCAGAATTGGAATTCGGTCTAGCCATGAGGCGTAGGGAAGGCCGCCAGTCCACTGTTTCCAGAGTTCGGACAAGCTAGCGACATCGACGAGCCAGAGTTCCAATCTTGAGGTTTGTAGGAATTCTCCGTAGGGGTCGGCCAGCGGCATGGACGGAATTAATAGCATGGCTGCCGAGTAGCTGACTAGGAGTAGTCCGGCTGCAACGATTGCGATCCATTTTCCTATTTGTGGCTGTTTTTTTGGCACTTGAGAGGGGGCCGAGCGAGCGAAATCGTGGCTGAGAACTAAACTCACGGTGTACCGCCGGCTTGCAGCGGAGTCCAGGGTGGGCTCCCTCGTCGAGCTTAGAATCGTATGAAAACGATGCTGGCGGTGGGTTGCGGTACCCTTTACGGTATCGTAGGAACCGTTTGCAAGCCAACAAGATTCTCTGTTATTGTTTCCCTCATGAACCAACCACTTTCAGGCATATTTACACCGAATATCACACCATTGGATGCCAAAGGCCGGCTCGACGAAGACAAGCTTCGTGGCTATGTCGACTGGCTGATCGAGCATGGCGTCCACGGCTTGTATCCGAACGGGAGTACGGGCGAGTTTGTACGCTTCACCCCGGAGGAGCGACGCCGGGTAATCGAGGTGGTGGTCGATCAAACGCGAGGGCGGGTGCCAATTCTCGCGGGGGCTGCTGAAGCCAATGTTGCAGAAACGATCCGAGCGTGCGATACCTACGGTGCGCTGGGTTGCCGGGCGGTCGCGATCGTTGCCCCGTTCTACTACCGGTTGGCTCCGGATGGTGTCTTTGCTTATTTCAAAGAGATCGCCGACAACGTTTCGGTGGATGTAACGCTCTACAACATTCCCTTGTTTGCATCTCCGATTGATGTTGCTACGGTCAAGCGATTGGCGCAGGAGTGCCCTCGTATCGTCGGTATCAAGGATAGTTCGGGGGATATCCCTCACATGATGCGGATGATTTCCGAGGTTCGTCCACTGAGGCCCGACTTCTTTTTCTTGACAGGATGGGATGCTGCATTGGTCCCGATGCTCCTGGTCGGCTGCGATGGTGGTACCAACGCAACCAGCGGTGTGGTCCCTGAGTTGACTCGGGCGATCTACGAAGCATGCAAAGCGGGGCAGTGGGACCGGGCGATGCAATTGCAGTACCGCTTGTTGCCGCTGTTCGACGCCATGATTGCTACCGTTGAGTTTCCAGAAGGATTTCGACGCGGAGCTCAGATCCGAGGGTGGGATTTGGGGCAATCGCGACAGCCTCTCACCCCGCAACAGACCTCTGCAGCCGATGTGGCTCAACGAAAGATTCGGGAGATGCTCTCCGGTTTCGAGTTCATGCAATCCAAGAGTTCTTCAGCCAAGGCCGTGGCGCCGGACGCGAGCGATGCTGTGATCGATCGGATCGTATCCGAGGTTTTGACGCAACTGCGCTCCAAGTAGCCGAGGGCACGAGTCCTCGGCGTCGATGTTTCAACGCCGGCCTTTTAGCCTGCTCAATAAGTTCTTTTGGGCAAGTTCTTTTGGGCTCAGTCAGTCCCAATGAAGCCGTGGATCTCAGTTCAAGTTGATAGGAGCCATGAAGATTCAAGAGGATTGCGACTGGGAAGCTCGAGCGATGTCGGTGATGAAGTCGCGAGGTCGGGCGTTGGGATGGCTTGCGATGGCGTCGATCGTGGGGGCGGTGCTCTATGTGAATATTGCCCCATCGTCGGGCGTGCGCAATGAGGATTTGGCGACGCCGTTTGTCCTCGATTTGAATCGAGCGAGCGAAGCCGAGCTCAATTTGTTACCGGGCGTGGGTCCAAAAATGGTGCGGTCGATTTTAGATCACCGCCAGACTCGGGGCGGATTTGATAGCGTTGAAGATCTCATGGAGGTTCCAGGGATTAAGGAGGGGCGATTGAGGCAGTTGGCCCCGTACGTGCGCGTCGGACAAAATTCCGCGTCGGGAATTCACAGCGATTGGTCTACGAAAAAGTGACGGGAACGGTCGCGTGGGGATCTGTTACGGATTGACTCCCTGGTCTAGGCCTTACAATCGTAGAGACGGATTCCTGGGGACAGTAACTTTTTGGTAGAGACTACCGCGCATGCATTATCTGGAAGGTCCGATCGAGTTCGATTTGGATAGTCGTTTCAAACCTGCGGGGGATCAGCCGCAGGCGATCGATGCGCTGGTTCGGGGCATACGGCGTGGGGACAAGCATCAAGTGCTGATGGGGGTAACCGGCTCCGGAAAGACCTTCACAATGGCCAATGTGATCGCCGCTGTTCAGCGTCCGACGTTGGTTTTGAGTCACAATAAAACGCTTGCGGCCCAGTTGTACGCCGAGTTCAGGGATTTCTTTCCCCGAAATGCAGTCCACTATTTTGTAAGTTATTACGACTACTACCAGCCTGAAGCATACATCCCGCAGCGCGACATCTACATCGAGAAGGACGCATCGATCAACGAGGAGATCGATCGTTTGCGATTGGCTGCGACCAGCGCTCTAGTCAGCCGGCGCGACTGCATCATCGTCGCCAGTGTTTCCTGCATTTACGGTTTGGGGTCTCCGGACGAGTATCGGCGGATGGTGATACCAATTCGAGTAGGAGAGACATTTCAACGCGAGGATTTGATCTTGCGGCTGATAGACATCCAGTACGAACGAAACGATATCGCATTCGAACGTAGCCGATTCCGGATTCGGGGGGATACGATCGAGTTGTGGCCATCGTACGAAGAGTTCGCATATCGGATTGAAATGTGGGGTGACGAGATCGAGCAGATCTCGATCATCAATCCGGTGAGCGGCGAGGCGATATCGCGGCACAAGGAAGTTTACATCTACCCGGCGAAGCACTTCGTGACATCCGAGGACCGTATCTTGAGTGCGGTGCGAGTGATCAAGCATGAGCTTGAGCAGCAACTTGAAAAATTCAAGGCCGAAGGGAAGCTTCTCGAGGCACAGCGGCTCAATGCGAGAACACGTTTTGATATCGAGATGCTCCAACAAGTCGGGTATTGTCCCGGGATCGAAAATTACTCCCGTCCTCTATCTGGCAAACCGCCGGGTGCAACACCCGATACGCTCTATGATTTTTTCCCAAAAGACTTTTTGTTGATGATTGATGAGTCGCACGTGACGGTACCTCAGGTCCGAGCGATGTACTCTGGGGATCGTAGCCGCAAAACGACACTCGTGGATCACGGCTTCCGATTGCCATGTGCGCTCGACAATCGGCCGATGAAGTTCGAGGAATGGGAAGAGAAGAGTGGCCAAGTCATCTTTGTGTCAGCGACACCGAGCGATTATGAGCTGGATAAAACTGGAGGCGAAGTCGTCGAGCAAGTCATTCGGCCAACCGGGTTGCTGGACCCGCTGGTCGAAGTCGTGCCGGCACAAGGCCAGGTGATGCATTTGCTCGGGCAGATTCGCCAGAGGGTCGCGATGGGAGACCGAACGCTGGTGACCGCGCTGACGAAACGGTTAGCGGAGGATTTGGCGAACTTCTTCACCGATCACGATGTGAAGTGCCGTTGGCTTCACAGTGAACTCGATGCCTTCGAGCGGGTGGAATTGCTGCGCGAGCTGCGCGATGGCCGCTGCGAAGTTCTAGTAGGTGTTAATTTGCTCCGTGAAGGTTTGGATTTGCCCGAGGTTTCCCTCGTTGCCATCCTGGATGCCGACAAAGAAGGATTCCTGCGCAGTGAAACTTCGTTGATCCAGACGATCGGCCGAGCTGCACGGAACGCGAACTCCAAAGTTATCTTGTACGCCGACACGATCACCCATTCCATGCAGATCGCGATCGAGGAAACACGGCGGCGTCGCAAGCGGCAAGAAGAGTACAACGCGGAACACGGAATCACCCCTGAGACGGTAAAGAAAGGGATTGTCGCGAGCATTCATGAAGCGGCGGAGGCTAGGAAGCGGGCTCGCGACATGGTACGCCGTGACCCGGTAGGACAGGTGATCACGGAAGCGTACCTGAAGACGCTCGAAGAGGAGATGCTCGCCGCGGCGGAGAACCTCGAATTCGAGAGAGCTGCTGCTCTTCGGGATAAAATCATGCGATCGAAGGAGCGCATCGGACAGCCCCTCGAAGAAGACTCTGCTGATTCAGATCGAGTTGTTGGCGCTCGCCAAAAGAAACGGGCCGGCAAATCCTCAAGTGGTCGTGTACCGCGCAGGAAGTAGCTGCTTCGTCCTGGCGAATCCAAGACGTCTTCTCATGAGAGCCACATGAACGAGGCCGATCGGTCTGAGCCGGTTTGGGCATCACGTGTTAGACGTTCTACGGGAGTTTCTTAGGTGAGGGATGCTGGCGTGGGTTCTTCAGATAAATTGGCCCGCGTCAGCACATCGTCGAGTCGATGTCTGAGTAAATCCATCTGGTCATGGCACAACGCTTGCCCGATTTGGCTTGCAAGGAACAATCCTGCGTAGAGGATCGCGGTTGCGATCACGATCGTCCATCCCCACGGGAATTGCCCGATCATCCATTGGGAACCCCCGAAGATGGCGGCGAAGAAGATAGAACAAAAAAAGAGAAGGTAGAAGATCCAGACCAACGTCCATACGTTGGGGCGCGGAGCGAATCGGCCGAACAAAATGCAGTGATCTGGCGCGTGGTCTTCGAGGAAGTAGACCGAAAGGTGAGGTGACCAAAGTCGATGCAAATGGGGTTCAAGGTGAAATTCGGCGTAGTCGCCGTGGCTTAGGTATAAGGTTTCATCGTTCATCGCGCGCAGGGTCGATGAAAAGCGAGAAACCGCTTCGTGCCTCGGGTGAGGAATGTTCAGCGCGAAGGTTGGTCTAATCGCGAATTGAACCCACTGAACCATCGCTTCGGCTCCATTGACATCATGATGGGTGAGGCTGTCGGACGTCTATGGAGCCGAATACTGCATAGAAGCACTTGCACTGAAGCACTTGCAAGCCGGTTGTTGCACGCCGGTTGTTGCAAGTACGCCATTGCACCAAGTGGCTCGAGCAACGCTGCCGCCGTACCACCACCGTAAAAGGTTGTATACCGCACCTTGCGAAGATCCTGGATCGCAAGGTCGAATGCTCGGTATTCTAGTTGACGCTAAATGGCGGAGGGAACCCTCGGCGAATGCTACGGGACGATTCTTCCTTCGTGGCGTCATCGGGTTCGACCAACGTGGTCAAGTTGTCCATGAGGACTTTGAAGCGACTCTCGATTTTGGGTTCACCGAGTAAATACTGCTTGACAGCGATGGGAAGATTGACCGCATAGGCGATGACGTCTGTCAGGATACCCAGAGGCAATTGCCGGGTTAGTAGGTCTGAGAAGGTTTTGGAGTTCGCGGCGTCCTTGGGGATCATGGTCCGAAAGACATCTAGCAATTGGTCTCGGCAGGTTTCTTCCAAGCTTTCGTCGTCGAATGGGATATCTTCGATGATTTCAACCTTGGCTTGGCGGAAGGGAGTATCCACCTTGAGTTCTTCCAGGATCCGAGCGCGTTGAATGCCGGCTAGAAAGATGTTGTGTCGGCCATCGCCCGTGGGTGAGTGGGAGATAATTCGTCCGATGCAGACAACTCCAGACAGCCGGGGTTGTTCGTTGTAATTGGATTCCCAACCCTGCTCGAGAAGAGCCATGGTGATCAAGTGGTCCGACTCCAGAGCCTCGGACAGCATGTCGCAATACCTTGGCTCGAAGATGTGCAAGGCTTGGATGACATGGGGGAAAAGGACGAGGTTCGGCAACGGGAAAAGACGGACCGTTCCGTCAAATTCCTCCGGCAAGCCGATGTTTTCCCAGTGTCCCATGATTGTGTTTGTTCCCGAGTGCTCACTCGATGTTGCGATTCTGGACAACCAACTGCCAGACGACGAAAGCCGAACAGCATTCCCTGAAAATCAGGAATCACCGCGAAAGTCATCCCACAAGCAATCCATGCCCCAAAAAGCGGGCCATGCCCCAAAAAAGCGGGCCATGCCCCAGAGCGACGCAGGAGCCCATGCGGGAGGTGGTGCTCGGAGAGATGGCGATTGCACGGGAGTATAGCATTCAGGCTAGTCCGGCCCCCCCACTCTTCGGGGAGCAGGGGCTTTTTGTCAAAATACGCCCCCTTAGACGGGCGGTTGGATGCGTTGTTTGGGGGGATAGCGAAGATTTGAAGGCTGGTCTGTTGTTTTCAAAATGATCGCAGGGATGAAATCGCAATGATGACAACGTGGAAATAAATACCTTTGTGGGTCGGGAAAGACGAAACAAAAGGGTACAAAAGGGGGGCTGATCCACTATAATAAGGACCCCTCCCGGCGTGCAGTATTTCCCAATTTTGCCGCCAGTATCCCCCCTAGAAGATGACGATGGCGAGACGGTTTTTGGTGTGGAATATCGGGCGGCGCTCCGAGATTTGCACACAGGACTTGCACTCGCAGCGTTCCGGCACCGAGATTGGCACCGAGCCCGCATGCGTCGTCCCGTCATCGCATCTACACTTAGTTTTCGAAAAACGTATTTCAAACATCCAACCGCAACCAAGCGTAACGCAGTGGGTTACTACGGCGCAGCCGGCGTAACGAAAACACGAACGTACTAAGACGAAGGAGTATTGATCATGAAATGTTTGGGCAATCCTTTAGGACGAAGAGGTTTTCTTACCGTAGGTGCAGTCGGTGGGTTGGGATTGACGTTGGGGGATATGTTCCGCCTTCAATCCAACCGAGCATTTGGGGATCAAAAGCACTACGACTTCATTGAGGCAAAGGCTGAAAGTGTGATTCACATCTTTTTGCCGGGAGGAATTGCTCATCAAGAAACGTTCGACCCGAAGCCCTATAGCCCGCTTGAATATCGTGGCGAGATGAACACGATCAAAACCAAGACCGGGGATGTGTTCAGCGAGACGGTTCCTCGATTGGCGAGTCTATCTGACAAGCTAACGGTGATTCGATCGATGACGCACGGTGAGGCAGCGCACGAACGCGGCACGCACAACATGTTCACCGGGTACAAGCCATCACCGGCGTTGATTTACCCGAGCTTTGGCTCTGTCATCAGCCATGAATATGGGCCTCGCAATAATCTTCCACCGTACGTTGCGATTCCGAGCAACCCCAACGAGTTTTCGGGGTCGGGCTATCTCAGTTCGAGCTTCGGCCCGTTCAGTCTTGGGGCCGATCCCGCGAATAATGGGTTCCGCGTTCAGGACTTGAACCTTCAAGGGGACGTCGATATGGCTCGATTCGGCCGCCGCCGATCGGCGTTAGAAGCGGTCAACGAGTACTTTGAGTCCAAGCAGCGATCGGACAACACCGCAGCGATGGGCACTTTTTATGAGCGAGCTTATTCGCTCATCAGTAGCGATTCTGCCCGCGAAGCCTTCAATATCGAAGCTGAGGACAAAGGGCTTCGCGACAAGTACGGACGCAATGCGGCCGGTCAACGCTTGTTGATGGCCCGTCGCTTGGTAGAAGCTGGTGCTCGTATGGTGACGGTAACCTACGGTGGTTGGGACATGCACAACCAGATCGCCGGCGGGATGCGCCGGGACATGCCGCCACTCGACCAAGCCCTCGCAACGCTGATCGAGGATTTGGAGTCGAGAGGTTTGCTGAACAAAACGTTGGTGATGGTTAGCAGCGAGTTCGGTCGTACGCCAAAGATCAACAACGATGCGGGACGAGATCACTGGCCCAAGGTCTTCTCGGTTATGCTCGCCGGTGGTGGCGTCAAGGGTGGATTGATCTACGGGGCTTCGGATGCTACCGCGACCGAGCCGGAGTTCGATCCTGTTTCTCCCGAAGATTTGGCAACTACCATGTATCACTTGCTCGGTATCGTCGCCGACAAGGAATTGATGGCTCCCGGCGATCGGCCGATCGAAATCTGCGATGGCGGCCGCTTGATCAACGAAATCCTGGCTTAGTCTCGGTAGGCCGCTCGATCGTTCAGTTCCTAAGAGGTCGATTCAATGATGATGGTGATGATGTCGGCGGTTTATCGTACGGTTTTAGGAGCTCAGGGCCGTTTGGCTTTGGGGGGTGCCGTTGGCTTGTTGACGGTGGCTGGGATCCTCGGTTCGATTTGCTCGGGTTCGCAACCTGCAGCGAATTCGCTCTCGGTGGTTGGTGTTCAGAGAGGCCAGTCGGTTGAGGTGCAAATCTCCGGTTCTCAATTAGGGGATGCCAGAGAACTGCTTTTCTATTCGCCGGGCTTGTCTGCCAGCAACATCACCAAGGTCGATGACAACAACATTAAGGTAACGATCACCGCTGCACCGGATGCAAAGACGCAGTTGCATGCCTTCCGAGTGGTGACCGCTACCGGTACGAGCAACATGCGTCTGTTCAGCGTATCGGCCCTTCCAACTGTCGCTGAGTTGGAGCCCAACAGCGAGTTTTCCAAGGCTCAGCCCATTGCATACAACTCCACCGTGGACGGCGTTGTTCTCAATGAAGACGTCGATTACTTCTCTGTCGAATTGGAAGCCGGCCAGAAGTTGAACGTAGAGCTTGAAGGGCTAAGGCATTCCTATTTGAATGATTTCTTCGATCCGTACGTGGCTATCTACGACGCGAACCGTTTTGAAATCACAGCCAGCGACGATTCGGTCTTCTTGCAACAGGACTGCCTCTGTTCGATGGTCGCCCCTGCGAAAGGTAAGTACATCATCGAAGTTCGCGAAAGCAGCTTTGGTGGTAACGACCGTTCCAAGTACCGATTGCATGTTGGCGGCTTTCCGCGTCCCGTTGCGATCTTGCCGGCTGGTGGCCCTCCCGGTCAGCCGTTAACAGCAACCTGCATTGATTTGCTTGGAAACACATGGACAGAGACGTTTGAGATTCCAGCCGATGCTCGTACGAAGGTGGCTGGTGTTTGGTCGCAACAAGACGCGCTCGTCGCTCCCTCGCCCAACATGCTAAGGGTGAACAATCTTCCGAATGTCCTCGAGACCGAACCCAACTCCGATTACAACGCGATCCCAACAGCCCATCCGGTTCCTGTTGCCTTCAACGGCGTCCTAGAAACGGAATCGGATCGGGATTACTGGGTGTTTGAGGCGAAGAAGGACCAGCAGCTTGACATCAATGTCCATTCTCGTGTTCCCTTGCGTTCGCAAGTGGACCCCGTGCTGCAGATCTTCAAGGTGGGCGGCGGTGGTTTGGCCTCTAACGACGATCAAGGTGGCCCGGATAGTTATCTCAGCTTTAAAGTCCCCGAGGATGGCAAGTACGCGATCTGCGTTTCTGACCATCTAGGCCGCGGTGGTAAGCATTTCGTGTATCGCGTCGAAGTCACACCGGCTGCTGCTGAAGTTGGAACCACGGTGAACGAATTGGAACGGTATGTTTCGCAAGTCGTGAATATACCCAAGGGCGCGCGCATGGCTGTCGAAACCAATTTTGTTCGTAAGAATGTTGGAGGCGAAGGCCGGATCGCTGTGCCAGATCTTCCCCCAGGTGCGAGCCACGCCGACGGCGTAGTAGCCCCGGATCTGGGCACGATCCAGATGCTGTTTCGAGCGGCACCTGATGCTGCCAATGCCGGCAAGCTCGTCGACCTTACTGCAACGCTGGTCGCTTCACCGGAACTGACTCTCACCGGTTTCTTGAATCAGCGGACACAGCTGGTGCGAGGCCAGAACAATGTCGATGTTTGGGGGCGATGGGATGACCGACTCACCGTGAATATTGTCGATGCGGCTCCGTTTGATATCGAGATCGTACAACCGCAAGTTCCAATCGTAAGGAATGGTTCGCTGGCACTGACGGTCAATGCAAAGAGGAATCCGGGTTTTGATAAGCCGATCAACGTGCGTTTGCTCACCGCGCCGCCAGGAATCGGAGCTTCTCCGGTTTCCATCCCTGGAGATCAATCGACGATCCAAATGAATTTGACCGCCAACAATGGCGCTGGTATTCGCAAGTGGCCGATCCTGGTTTTGGCCACGACGGATATCGGGTATGGTCCAATTACGATTGCTTCTGAGTTTGTCGAGTTGGATGTCACGGATTCCTTGTTCGAATTCAAATTCGCAAAGACCATGGCCGAGCAAGGCAAGCCAGTCGACGTCATCGTGGGTGTCTCGTTAAAGCGTCCCATCGAAGGGACCGTCGAAGTCGAAATCCTCGGGGTGCCACCAGGAACGACTGCGACCACGCCCAAGCTTCCTTTGGCTGCAGACGCAAAGCAGTTGGCGTTCCCTCTGCAAATTCCTCCCGAGGTTCGAGCTGGTAATTACAAGACCGTGGTTTGCCGCGGTACGGTTACGAGCGACAAAGGGGTGATTACCCAGACCAACGGCAACGCTGAAGTACAAATCGACGTACCCGTCGCGCCTCCCCCACCCGCTCCAGCCGCCGCTGCAGCACCAACCCCTCCCCCTGCTCCCGCACCACCTACCGACAAACCCTTGAGCCGTCTCGAGCAATTGCGGCAGCAAAAAGGCAAGCAGTAGCTGGAACGGTTGTTCGAGAATAACCAGCAAACCCATTGCTGAACCGGATCCCAAAGATCCTCCGCATCGAATCGAGCGGTAGGATCGCTGCGGAATTGACGGCAGCTCAGCAACTTTCGATTGAATCCCACGAGATCTCAATAACCATGGATTGTATGAAACGTTTTTCAAGAATTGTTCAGGTCTGTGTTGGTGTCGGAGCAATCGCTCCGTGGGGATTCTCGTTGCTGGCCCAAGAGCCCGCACCGCCGGCAACACCTCCCGCGGCCGAAGCCCCCGCGACTCCCACTCCAACTCCAACTCCAGCTCCAACTCCGGCTCCGGGGCCCGCACCGGTTGCCCCGGCACCAGTGGAGTGGAAATCCCTGACCGTCTATCCACCTGCGATTCGGATCAGCGCCCAGAACGATTCCCAGCACTTTATCGCGATGGCGACGCGAGCCGATGGGATCACGGTCGATGTTTCTGATCAAGTCCAATGGAAATTGGAGAATCCTGCCATTGGGCGACTTGAGAATCTCGTTGTCTTCCCAGTTGCGGACGGTGCGACTCAGTTGATCGGCAATTGGAACGGCATGGAGGCGAAAGCGAGCCTCGAAGTCACCCAATCCCAGACCCCTCGAAGTGTCGCGTTTGAACGTGACGTCATGCCGGTCCTGACCAAGTCTGGCTGCAACACTGGATCGTGCCACGGGGCGGCTCGGGGTAAAGACGGATTCCGATTAAGCCTCTTCGGCTTTGACCCGCTGGGGGACTACCAACGGATCACTCGAGAGATCGGTATTCGACGGATCAATCTCGCTGTACCCGAACAAAGCTTGATGTTGCTCAAGGCAACCGGTGCTGTGCAGCATACCGGTGGTAAGAAAATCGAGCCCGGGAGCAAGCACTACAACACGCTGCTCGCTTGGTTGCAAGCCGGCGCACCAGCCGATGCAGCTCGCCCCCCTGCTGTGACCAAAGTCGATCTTTATCCCAACCAAGCCGTGATGGAGGGAGAGGGTGCCCAGCAACGTTTGGTTGCCGTTGCGACGTATGCCGACGGTACTCAACGCGACGTCTGGGATTTGGCAAGTTTCACCACCAACAACGAACGGACTGCCGCGGTTGCGTTCGACGGCCGAGTCACCAGTGGTGTTCGAGGCGAAGCGTTCGTGATGGCCCGGTTTGACACCCACACCGTGGGGACGCAAGTCCTGGGGCTTCCCAGTGGACTCCAGTTCCAGTTTAAACCGACCGGTGGCAATTACATCGATGCCTTGGTGGATGCAAAACTGCTCAAGTTGCGATTGCCGGCAAGTGGTCTATGCACCGATGAGGAGTTCGTCCGACGCGCGACGGTAGATATCACAGGGTTGCTGCCTAGCGAGCAAGAGACCACCGCATTTTTGGCGAACGCCGATCCCAATAAACGATCCGCCTTGATCGAGTCGCTTCTGTCTCGCAAGGAGTTCAGTGAAATCTGGGCGATGAAGTGGGCAGATTTGCTCATGATCAAGAGCAAGAACGAGGTCAGTTATAAGGCGGCTTATCTCTATTACAACTGGTTGATCAACCAAATCGCATCCAACACACCTATCGACAAGATCGTTCGGGAGATGCTGAGTGCGACTGGCGGTACCTTCCAAAATCCCGCCACGAACTTCTACCAAGTGGAACAGGACCGACTGAAGATGTCGGAGAACGTGGCTCAAGTCTTCATGGGGATTCGAACTCAGTGCGCGCAGTGCCACAACCACCCCTTTGATCGCTGGACCATGGACGACTACTACGGGTTCGCAGCCTTCTTCTCACAGGTTGGTCGAAAGCAAAGTGAAGACTACCGCCAAATCCTGGTCTTCAACAGCGGCGGTGGCGAAGTCAATCACCCGGTTGGCGGCAGAGTGGTGAAGCCGAAGTTCTTGGGTGGAGCGGAACCTGAAGCGGCCGGTAAGGACCGCAGAGCTCTTCTCGCCGAATGGATTACCAGCAACGATAACCCATTCTTCGCAAAGAGCGTTGCAAACCGCATTTGGGCCCACTTCACCGGAGTAGGAGTTGTGAACCCGGTAGATGATTTCCGGGCCAGCAATCCTCCGAGCAACCCTGAGTTGCTCGACACGCTCGCAGCGAAGCTGATTGAGTACAAGTACGACACCAAGCAATTGGTACGAGATATTTGCAATTCGCAGACGTACCAAAGGTCGGCATCTCCCTTGCCAGAGAACGAGCAAGATCTTCGGAATTATTCCCATGCGACGGTCCGTCGTATCCCGGCAGAGAATCTGCTCGATTGCATTTCTCAAGTGACCGAGACCAAAGAAAAATTCCGTGGCTTGCCACTCGGTGCTCGCGCCGTGCAAATCGCTGATGGCGCTACGAGCAATTACTTCTTGACGACCTTTGGACGCAGTGCCAGAACTACCGTGTGCGCCGATGAAGCGACCACCGATCCATCGTTGTCTCAGGCTCTCCATTTGATCAACGGTGGCACGGTCAGCGGCAAGATCAATCAAGGAGGTTTGTTGGCGGCATGGAAGAAGGAAGGACTGACACCTGAAGCGATCATAGATCGCATCTACTTGAGGTGCTTATCCCGCAAAGTTACCGAGCCAGAGCGAGCTCGGTTGATGCAACTGATCAGTGAATCCGCGAATCCCGATCAAGGGATGCACGACGTGTTTTGGGCCATCCTGAATAGTCGTGAATTTATTTTTAATCACTAATCCAATCTGCTATTCAACCAAATCATAGTTGCGGTGACATCGATGCGATTCAATCGAACCAACTTCACACGAACGACTGCTTGGTCTATCGCTGCTGGGATGCTCTGCAGCCAGTCCCTATTGGCCGAGGAACCGGCGAAGATCACCTACGAAGATCATATCAAGCCGATCTTTCGAGAGTATTGTTCTTCCTGCCACAACAATAATGCCAAGAAGAGCGGTTTGTCCCTGGAGAGCTACCAAGCCACCATGACTGGCGGTAGCGGCGGGGAAGTCCTCGTGGCTGGCGACATCGAATCGTCTCGGCTTTACGCGCTAACTGCCCACAAAGAACAGCCGATTATGCCACCGATGCAGGATCGGATTCCACAGGCGAAGTTGGATCTGCTCAAGACGTGGATTGAACAGGGGATGCCAGAGAACAGCGGATCGGCAATCCGCAAACCGATGGCTAATGCAGCGGCGATCTCGGTGGCTGCGACCGGGCGGCCTGAGGGGCCTCCACCGATGCCTGCGTCTGTTCTAAAGCAAACACCTTTGTACACGCCCAAGTCCTCAGCGATCGCAGCATTGGCCGCCAGCCCATGGTCTCCACTCATCGCTGTGGGTGGGCAGATGCAAGTATCCCTCTACCACTCGGTCACTGGGCAACTTCTCGGAATCATCCCGTTTCCGGAAGGAGAACCGCAGTCGATTACCTTCTCTCGTGACGGCCGATTGATTCTCATCGGTGGCGGCCGGCATAGCGCCGGCGGTTACGCGGTTCTACATGATATCGCGACCGGCAATCGCATTGCCAAGGTGGGAGATGAACTCGACACCGTTTTGGCTGCGGACATCAGTGACGATAACCGATTGGTCGCACTTGCTGGCCCGCAAAAGATGGTTCGCGTCTATGATACCCTGACAGGTGAGTTGAAGTGGGAGCAAAAGAAGCACACGGATTGGATCTATGCAGTGCGATTTAGCCCGGATGGGCTGTTGCTGGCCACCGCGGATCGCGCCGCAGGTTTGGTGATTTGGGAATCGGGTACAGGTCGAATGTATGCGGATCTGGCTGGCCATAAGAATGAAATTCGTTCCATCGCATGGCGGCCCGATTCAGGGGCTGTCGTGAGCGCTTCGCTGGACGGTACGCTCAAGTTGTGGGATATGAACGAGAGCAAACTGATCAAGTCGTGGGATGCGCACGGCGGTGGTGCCGCTGCAATCGCAATCGCGAACGATGGCGTGATGGTATCGACGGGGCGCGACAACAAAGTCAAGGTTTGGGACGCGGCTGGGAATGCAGCCGGTGAGATGCCGGCCCTGGTTGAAGCAGGCCATGAAGTTGCGATTACGGTCGATTCAACCCATGTAGTTGCTGGGGATTGGGCAGGGAATGTTCGCGTTTGGACGCGAGCCAATCCGGCCGACGAAAAGAAACTCGCAGCAAACCCACCTAAGCTTGAGATGACGATCGCGGCAAATCGGGAGCGTCATCTTCAGTTGGCTGCAGGCGCCCAAGGCGCGATGGCGGAATTGACTCAGCAAGCTGCCCAAACAGCGGCGGTTCAAAAGCAATGGATGGAACAACAAACGCTCGTCGCGACCTATGTCGCTCAGATCACCGAGACAACCACTGCCGCGGCGCAGTTGAAGGCCGCTTTGGATACGTACGCGACGCAATTGGCTGCCAAACAAGCCGAGGTGGCGAAATCGAACGAAGCCATACAAGCGAAAACAGCGCAGTTGAACCAAGTGGCGGCGGAGAAGAAACAAGCAGACGACGCGTTGGCCGCACTCCAGAAGCAAAAGGAGGGAACCCCACCCGATCCCGCAGCACTCGATGCACAAATTGCCGAAGCGGCCAAAGTTGTTGAGGCAAAGGGAGCGGTCGTTGCGCAAGTAACCAACGAGCTTACCGCGGCACAAACGCTCAAGGCGCAGCAAGACAAAGAAGCTGCAGACATTGTCGCAGCCAACGATGTGAAGTCGAAAGAGTACGCTGCCGCCACGGCCAAAGTCAACGAGCTGAATGCGACCAAAACCGCAGCGGATCAGAAGCTCGAAACCCTTGCAGCGGAGCTCAAAGTCGCTAACGAAAAGTCGGCGGCCGCTCAAGCCAAGTTTGATGCCGCCAACGCCGCTGCTACCGCTGCCCAAGCGGAACTTGCTGCCAACGAGCAAGAACTCGTACGGTTCCAATCCCTCGGCGCCCAACTAGCGGAAAAACGTACCAGCCTTGAACAGCAAACCGCTGCAGTCACCTCGGAAGCCGCACCCATCCAAGCCAATGTGGATGCAGTTAAGACTAAGATGGATGCGGCGTCTGCATCTATCGCACAGCTCGAAAAGCAACTTGCGGAACTTCAAGCCGCGATGAAGGTCGCTCAGGACATGCGAACGACTTTGACCAAAGAAATGGAGCCGCATCAACAGGCTCTCGGGACGGTTCAAGCGAAACTCCAGCAAATGCAATCGGAAATCGCGAACATCACCGCCCAGCAGAAGTTCCTCGAAGAAGCCTATAAAAAATAACAACCTCGAGCACGAACTTCATCGGCCACTTTTCGACGCTCCATCAGCCGTCTAACGCGCGCGTAGACCGTTGAGCCAGATAACTCAACCGAGGCCAGCGCGCCCTGTTCTTATAAGCCTGTCCCGTAGTGGATCTAGTCAAAGATCTTAGTACCTTCATCATTGCGCAAACCACAACGGCTCATTCCCTGCTCTGATCTCTATGCGAGCAACATCACCAGCGAATGATCCCAGAACCATGATCCCAGAACCATGATCCCACGGGGGCTTTCTCAGGGGCCGCTACTTCTTTAGTCGCACACCCAGCATGCCGGCCGCTCGGGGCGACTCGCGCGATTCCACATGCGTCAACTCGATCTCGTACGGAGTGTCGTTTCCAATATTGATGGTGTACTTGCCTGGCGCATAGACTACCGGTTGAAATTCGCTGCCCGACGACCGTACGCAGTAGAGCAACTCACCCGTACCTTCTTCACGCACCGAAACCACAGCGTTTTCTACTCCCTGGAACACAAGCTTGGGCAACCATCCCTTAGCTTCCCGACCATCGTTATCCTCCATTCGGATCTCCAAAGGCCAGCCGGGAAACTGCTGAGAATCGTCGGCATCGACCGGAGTAAAACGTGGCCAGCATTCGAGGGTAATCGTTCGTGTCTGCTTGTGAAAACGCGCAATGGAATACCCATCGGCGCGTTGTCGCTCGTCGGAGATATTTTGCGGATTCGCATACGCCAACATACGAATCGGGTTGCCTAGCCCATCGGTATAGTCACCTGTCCACGGCAGCGGACTGTCCTTTACCGCATTCTCTCCCGCTTTTTCATGGAGCGGATGCCACCATCGGCCATAAATGGTGTTGACCAAGGCTGGACTGGTGGCTCCGTAGGGTCCATCTCCGGGTGCGTCGATGCCATGTTTGACCACCACTGCCAAGTGCTGGTCGCCGCAAAGATGCAATGCGCGCGCTCTCCTCAACTGGGCAAGTGCGCGGCGTCGCTGCGTCTGCGGCCAACCGTTGCAATCCAGGTCCGCTAACAACCGATCATTGCGCTTGCCATGCATGTGAACTGCGCCGCAAAACGCTGTTTGCGACAGCACACATTTCATCTGGGCGCCAACCCAGTCCTCGATCCAGCCGGTCAAAAAACGATGCTGCCGCTCTCCGAGGAGTTGCAACCCCGGCAGATCGATCGTCTTGGGATCGTAGTTGGGATCGTTGATATGGTCGGGGCGTGGCCCCATCGGAGGAATGTTGCCGATCGGCGCCGATTTGAATTTGCGATCCTCGAGGATTGCAAAATCGATCCCTCCCCATCGCAACCGGGTGAAGTACACGCCAATGCCACTCTCGAGGGGCGTTGGGTCAAAGGCGGGTGGTAAGTGGGATGTCTGCTGACGTTCCACCATCTGCACATAAGGAACCGGATAGTAGTAGCCCCCGTCGGCACCATCCTGCCGCTTGCCTTTGCGACCTGATTCGCCCCAGAGATTCGGATGCCCGACATCGTGATCGTCCGGAATAGTGATGGTGGGGCGATCTCGCATCACATCCCGAAATTGCAAGCCGAACTCAATCCAACCCGCTGTATGTTCGGTATGCCGATACGTTTGATCGCCGGCGAAGAAGAGGACGTCGGGATCGTGTTTTAGAAGGTTGTTAATGATCTCTGGACGTGTTCCGGTCGTACGGCTCGAATTGCATGACATGCTCGCGACGACAATCGTATCTTGATCGATCGGGTTGCGACGAATGGTTCCTTCGAAGGTCGCCGATTCCCCATGCCGAGCGCGATACCGATGGGATTGGCTATCATCCCAATTCGGGATACGAAAATGAGCGTCCCAGCCAGGGTAATGAACCTTTGCCTTGGCGACCTCGACCCACCTTCCATCGAGTTCGATTTCGAGTCGCACGTCGCGAGGTTCGTCTGGTTTCAACGGGTAGAGTTGAACGGAGAGTGAAAGAACATTCGCGTCCAGGGTATACAGGGCGAAGGCCACAGTTTGATCTCGTGGAACTAGCATCGTGGGCGGAGGGTTTTGCCCCTTGGGCTGTTTATCCCACCAAGCTCCAGTTGCGAGCGAGTCCAAATTGGGAAAGTCCTCACCGAATGGCTTTTCGGACAGGTCGAGCGTATCTGTGTTGGGTTGCGACTCCGCACGAACTCGAGCCACAGGATCGATGGCGAGGAGAGCCGTCAATGAAGCGCTAGTGGTTAACGTCTTCTTGCAAAACGTTCTGCGTTGCATGAGGTGTGTATCCTTGGATGTCGTGAAGTTGAGGTCAAAGTAGCGATGGTGACGGCGAGAAAAACGAACGATCTATTGGCCGTTCCTGCTTGCATCGGCCTTAATTTTTTCCGATCGAATGCGTTGGATCGATAGTGGATCTTGTGGTTGAAAGTTGGGATCGACGTACTGGGCCAAATCGCGAAGCGCGATTACTCGGTATTTTTCTTTGGCAAGGTACCTTAGGTAGGCTTCGAAGCGATCGGCGGGGCTGCTGACCCAATCGTGCGCGGTGTCCGGGACTCCGTGAAATTGGAGGACGGCGATTCGACCTGATTCTGCCGTTTTTACCGCGCGGATGAAATCCTCAAGTGCCCAATCGGGGCGAGCATCGCCCGCCGAGGGGAGCAAGTAGGTGTGATCGAGACCTGGCTCGTAGGGGACGCCTCGCCCGTTTTTATACGGGTATTCTGGTTCGCCACCTCGACGGGCAAAAAGAATCCCATGTTTCTTTAGGGTCTCGAACGCGGCCAATGATCTCGCGTTTCCTGGCCACGCGAAGGTGACTGGTTTAGGAATCCCGTATTCCTCGCATCGCTTCTCGATTCCTTGTAACTGCTCCGAAAGCTGGTCTGCATTCCCATCGTTGATGGCCAAATGATCTCGCGTGTGATTGCCGATTTCGAATCCATCCCTATCCAGTTGGCGAATTTCGTCCCAGCTCATGTAATCCTTTTTGTTGGTAGTAAAGTCGAATCCTTCGGTGATGAAAAACGTCGCACCAAACCCATACTTCAGCAGCAGTGGGCGAGCGATAGTGAAGTGGGATTTGGAAGAGTCGTCGAAAGTTAGCACGACCAGTTTTTCCGGTACTTTGCCGCCGGGCTCGTCCTGTTTCTGGTTAAGCGGAATGCTTGGCTGCTGAGCCCAGAGGGGTAAGGCAAACATTGCGAGTACCGCCCCGATCACGGTTTGTTGAAGCAGGTTGAAGCGACATCGGCGGCTTGGGTGTTGTTCCATAGTTTCGGTGGCTTGAGAGTTTCGGTGGCTTGAGTGCAGGCAGGCTGCAGATTGGGAGGGATTGATTTGGAGGCGATGACTGGGAATGAATTTTCCAGAGCAGGAACCCTGGGCCTGAACGCTTTGTTTCCGATTGTAGAGGAACCCAGCAATTCCATCGGTGCAAGATTTTTGGAAAAAACAGTTGACGATTTCATCAACTATCGTAGAATCGATTGTCGATCAATGAGTTGATTGATTGATGAATTGATCTGCTGGGGGTTAGCTTGACCGGGGATAATTGGCCTGGAAATAGCGATCCTGTGAAGACTGGGCTTTTGGACCAGGCAGCGGATCGGTCGCGGGTTTGGTAAGTGGAATAGAGAGCATGGAAATCGATCCGGCGCACGAATGTTTGGGCGAAGAACACGCTGAGAGCGGTGTTGTGGTTGAGTTGCCTGACCCGTCGGTCTGCGCTCGGACAGCATCCATTTTCAGGGCCTTGGGAGACGTGAGTCGCTTGAGTCTTTTGACGTTACTCGCCCAGCGTGAGATGTGTGTATCGGAACTGACGGAAACGCTGAACGATAATTTGCCGGCCATATCGCAGCGACTGAAACTCCTACGATCTGAGAGGATTGTTCGGTCGCGGCGTCAAGGCAAGCATGTGTACTACTCGCTCGCGGACAATCACATCGCTCAATTGATTTCGAACGGATTGGAACATGGATCCGAGGAGTCGCATGGTTAGGGCACTTCAGGAGGGCGACATGCGGTTTCGCAAAGTCGCTATGGATCCCACAAGCATTCGTTAACCAATTTTTACAAGTAAGCGGATTTCACTCGTAACAAAGGAACAAGGAAATAATGGCACACAATCACGAAAATCACGACCACGTGCATGGCGCGAACTGCGGGCATACGGCTATCCAGCACGGAGACCATGTCGATTACTTGCACGATGGCCACTTGCATCATCAAAATGGTGCCGGAGTTGTCGAGGAGCATGCGCTGGACGTGAACGCGAACAATCCGGAATCATGCACCGGCGGGCATGCGTGCAGTGGGCATGCGGCTGACCATGTTCATGGTCCAGGTTGCGGGCATCCTGCGGTGCCTCACGGCGACCATGTCGATTACCTCGTCGATGGCCATCTCCATCATCAGCACAATGGCCACTGCGATAACCACGGTAATGTCTCCATCGTGAAGACTGGAGCCACCGTAACTCCCGAGGTTTAAATCCATTTGGTTTTCAGAAGAGTTCTCGACGGTCGCTGAGTTTTTGCGAAGCGACTGAGAATGGAATTCCAGAGCCCGTCCCCTCGATGAATCGAGGAGATGGGCTTTTTGCATTGAAAACCTCGATTTTTGTTGCGGTTGACTTGTCCGCCTGTGCGTTCGAGCCACCAGTGCCATCGAGCCGCCTGTGCGTTCGACGTTCCGTGTTGGTTCGTTGCGTGCTTTCTGTGCGGTTTCGGAGTTCGCATGTTACACTTGGACGCAGGATCGTTCATCTTTTGTGAGTACCGTTTTTCCAGCGTCGGGTGCTATGCGTCGAGTCATTCTTCCCTTGGGATTGTTTCTTGTTGTATTTCCTTTCCTAAGCGTTTGGCTTTTGGGTCAGACGGATGAGCAGGGATGGAAAGATGAGCAGGGATGGAAATCGGTGCCCGAGGGGGCGTGGGCCGCGCAAGCCCGAGAAGGGGGCGATGCGGTTCGCGGAGCGTCGATTTTTTATCAGCCTTCGTTGGCGTGCGCGACATGCCACCTTTCGAAAAGTGGATCTTCGGCAACGACGGGCCCCGGGCTCGGGCATGGCCAAATGATTGCAGCGTCGGACCGACTCACGGACGAGCAATTGGTCGAATCGATTTTGGAGCCCTCCAAAACGATTCGGAAGGGATACGGTTCGACCACGATCCGAACCGACGAGGGCGAGGTGTTAACGGGAATCATCGTGGAAAAGGGAGACGATTTTTGGTCCCTTCGGAATGCCAATGGAGAATTGGTTCGCGTCAAGGTCTCCGAGATTGAGTCTTCTGCGCAATCGGCCCAGTCCTTGATGCCGAGCGGACTGGTCCAACAACTTACCAGTCGTCAGCAGTTTCTCGATTTGCTGAAGTACTTGATGGAGGTGCGCGATGGAGGGCCGGAACGAGCTCGATCGCTGCAGCCGGACCTCAGCCTCATGGCGGTAAAAGTCCCCGAGTATGAATCACATATCGACCATGCAGGATTCATCAGCGATTGGAATGGCGAGTCATTATCACGTGGAGCGGCCATCTATCAGCGTGTGTGCGCTAATTGTCACGGCACCAAAGACCAGTTGGGTTCTTTGCCGACTGCCCTTCGATTTGCGGAAGGTAAATTCAAGAATGGGAGTGACCCCTATGCGATGTATCGCACCCTCACACATGGCTATGGATTTATGCCAGCGCAAACCTGGATGGTGCCGGCACAGAAATACGATGTAATCCATTACATCCGTGAGACATTTATGAGGGCCAATCCCAATGTGGATCCCGGGCTCGGTAAAGGTGCTGACCTGACGGCTGAGTACGTACAGCGATTGCCCAAGGGGGATTCGCGAGGGCCCGCTCCTAGCCAAATCGAGGTTTGGAGCGCGATGGACTATGGCAACCAATTGACCCACTGTTATGAGATTCCTGGAGACAAGTTGAACATTGCCTACAAGGGAGTGGCGATGCGGATCGACCCAGGGCCGGGAGGTATTACCCGAGGAAACGATTGGATGATCTTTGATACCGATACGATGCGATGGGCGGCAGGTTGGAGAGTCGATGGGGATGATCCGAAGCAGCGGTTTATCGATTGGCGCGATATTCAATTCAACGGCGAGCATGGTATTCATCCTCGAATCGTTGGACGGACGGTCTTTGCCAACGCTGTCGGGCCGGGATGGGCTGATCCCGCGACGGGCTCGTTCGACGACGATCAACGCGTCGTCGGTCGAGACAATCGCAGGTACGGCCCCCTGCCGAAAACTTGGGCGAACTACCATGGGCTATTCAACCACGGCAGCCGCACTGTGGTTTGGTATTCGGTCGGTGATGCCGAAATTTTCGAGTCCCCTACCCTTCTCGAATCTGGCCCTGATGTTCCGGTCGCGTTTGCGAGAGTACTGAACATCGCGCCTCATTCCCAGACGTTGGAATTTCGATTGGCCGACATGGGGCCTCAGGACATCGACGCGAAGATCGTGATGCCTCGCGACGCCTACGGCAGCCAACCGGATCAAATCATCGCTTCGGTCCATTATTTGGATTCCATGGCGGTCGGGCTTCATGGACAGCTTCATGGGTTGGAGTTAGTGAATAGGGATGGTCGCTTGGTGGTTAAGATTCCTGCAAGTGAAACTCCGCGTCAGTTCTTGGCATGGACCAGTGAACCGTATACCGAGCTAGCAAAGGAATCGGGAAATGCTCGTTTGACGGAATTGTTGCTTTCGTACCCACTCGATCTTCATCCTTTACTGAAAAATGCACCTTCCCGTTGGTCCCAGGTGCTTGAGACAGAATCCAAGGTTGCGTTCCAGAGCGGGGCGTTTGCAATCGAATCGTTGGTGGCCCCAGAACCGAATCCATGGCTCGCGCAGATGCGATTCACAGGCCTCGATTTCTTCTCCGATGGCAGTTTGGGGGTCAGCACATGGGACGGCGATGTTTGGCGCGTTTACGAGCAAAGCGAACTCGGAAAACTGAGTTGGAAGAGGATCGCGTCGGGTTTGTACCAGCCTCTGGGACTGAAGATCCTCGACGACACCGTCTACTTGACGTGTCGGGACCAACTCGCGGTCCTTCGGCATTTCGATGATGACGGCGAGGCCGATTTCATCCAATGCTTGAACAACGATCATCAAGTCACCGAACACTTTCACGAGTTTGCGATGGGGCTACAAACCGATGAGGCGGGGAATTTTTACTACGCCAAATCGGGCCGGCATGCGCTCAAGGCGGTTGTACCTCAGCATGGAACTCTTCTTCGCGTCGCTCCCGACGGATCGAAGACGGAAATTCTCGCCACAGGCTTTCGAGCTGCAAACGGCGTATGCCTCAATCCAGACGGTTCATTCATCGTGACCGATCAAGAAGGATTCTGGAATCCGAAGAACCGTATCAATTGGGTGACATACGATGACGCTGCCAGCCCTAAGTTTTACGGCAACATGTTCGGTTACCACGAAGTCACCGACACCTCGGATTCAGCGATGGAGCCGCCGCTGTGTTGGATCACCAACGCATTCGATCGATCGCCGGCGGAATTGATGTGGGTCGACAGTCCGATCTGGGGTGAGCTCCAAGGCGGACTTCTAAATTTTTCGTATGGCTATGGAAAGGTTTATTTGGTGTTGCATGAACAGGTCGATGGGGTGCGCCAAGGCGGAATGATCGAGCTGCCGATTCCAAACTTTCCAACAGGAGTGATGCGGGGGCGTTTCCATCCTGGCGACCATCACCTTTACGCTTGTGGTATGTTCTCTTGGGCTGGCAATGCGACAGCGCCAGGAGGTTTGTACCGTATTCGCAAGCTGTCGGAACCGAGCCATCTGCCGATAGGATTGTCGGCCCAGACTGACGGACTGCATCTGCGTTTTTCGGAGCCTCTCGCAGCAGGATCCGTTCTGCCGGAACGGGTGCACGTCAAGGCTTGGGATCTCAAGCGGAGCGAGCGGTATGGTTCGGATCACATCAACGAACGATCGCTGCAGGTCGTCAACACGGAGCTCTCTGACGATGGGACAGCGGTAAGGATCGAGGTGGAAGGTCTAGCGCCGACATGGGGTATGGAAATCCTTTACGATTTCCGATCGCGAAACGAGCAAGTGGTCGCAGGGAAAATCCACAATACGATTCATAAGCTCGGAGACGCTGTTCCGGCAGAAGACGCATCGGTCAGATAGAACCTGAGGTTTTATAGAGCCTGGGTTTGCAGCGAGTTTTTTTAACGACACCGAACCGGACAGGCTGGATGCGTCTCGGTCGGTAGTGTTTTATCGCGTAGAGCCTCACTATGGACCAGGCGATTATCGTCCCGCTGCCATGGAAGATCCTTGGAGCAGCCAATTGCGGCAGAGGTGAGGGACCGATGCCTCATCGCGCAACGAAAAGACAGGAAGGTGGTGAGCTGCAAGGCTAGCTGCCGTTTCGAGGAAATTGTCTTGATGTTGATTGACGATGACCGAGACGGCGAATCCACGGCGACGTAGCATGGCCAGGGCAAAGGCACCGGGTTCATCGATCTGCTGCACGAGCGCCAGTACGCTAAGCATGCGAGGAAGGCGGCTTTCGGTCTCCATAATCAATTCGCTTAACGAAAGTCCATCGGTACGTTCTAAACGAGCGAGTGTTCGGTGGAGTTCTGCAAAATGCTCCGGGCTGCGATTGGCGGGAATGATGATGGGTCGAAGTCGACTGCTCGATGCGCGCATATCGAGGTTCTGTGTTGCGGAAACGCGATCGGTATATGTCCCCGTGGATGCAAATTCTCGAACCCGGTCTGCTGCATCGCGACCATTGCTGATGAGGCCAAAGGGCTGCCCCATCGAGTAAAGCATATGCGCGATGGATGCGGCTGCGGTCACGGCGAGATCGGTTCGGATCGGTTCGTTTTGTGCCGGGTTGGTCGAGGTATGCATGTCGACCAACAAGGTTGCACCTTGGATGCAGGTGGGTTGAAAGACTCGCGTGTGAAGGATGCCTGTACGCGCGGTTGCTTTCCAGTGAACGCGATTGATCGGGTCTCCAGCTTGGTACTGGCGGATTCCAACCATGTGTGTCGGATCCTCCATGCCACGCTCTTCCAATCGCATATCTCCCATTGGACGGCGACTGGAAACCTCCATGCCTTCGAGAGGAATGATCTTTGGGAGCACCACGATATATTGCGGTTGGCTAACGACGCGGTAGCTTCGATGCAATCCGAGGAGATCGCCGGTTTCGATAATCGCGGGACCGATTTGATAATACCCGCGGCGACGGGCTCGCAACGAATAGGTCATTAAGGACTTTTGGTGCGCGCGAAACGACTGTAGCCGAATCGATTGGCCGGTACGTTCAAGTGCTACCGGAGGAAGTCGCAACGCGGCTTTGGGGAGTCGATCTTCCACAAGGATCCAAGGGATCCAGTAACCACTCTTGTTTTCGAGCTTGATTCCGATCGGGAACGAGTCCCCCACTTGGACTTCACTCTGCTGCATTTGTCGTTCGATCGCGATCGCTTCGGCCCATCGCCGGGAGAGAAACCTCGCGACTTCGATCACGATCAGGAGGGTGCTCACGCCCAACGCGAACAGATTAGCTCCCGTGAGCAATCCGAAGAGCAGGAGTAAGGTAATGATGGGAACGATAGCCATCGATCACCGTGTGGGTTCTTCCAAAGTGGGTACTGCGATCTCCGAGATGATACCATCGAGCACTTGATCGGCGTTCAAGCGTCGCAAGCGGCTTTCTGGGCGCAGGATCAGTCGATGGCTCATGACTGGTCCTAAGATCCTTTTGACATCATCAGGTTGTACAAAAGAACGGCCGCGGATCGCAGCCATGGCTTGTGCTGCCCGGAACAACGCGATGGTCGAGCGAGGGCCACCACCCAGCGCGAGGTCGGAATGAGCTCGAGTTTCGTGAACGATTTGAAGCATGTATTGCCGTACTTTTGGGTCGACGTAAACTTGCTTGACTAGTCGTTGTGCTTCGAGCAACTCCTCGACGGAAGCTACGGGAGTGAGGGTGTCGATGGGATGTTCGCCTTCGAGCAACTGGAGCATCCGAAGTTCTTCCTCCATCGACGGATAGCCGAGGGTGAACTTCATGAAGAATCGATCGAGTTGAGCTTCGGGAAGTGGAAACGTCCCTTCATGATCGACGGGGTTTTGTGTCGCGATGACGAGGAACGGCGGAGGGAGCCGATGGGTCTTGCCATCGACGGTGACACTAGATTCCGCCATCGCCTCCAGGAGTGCAGACTGCGCGCGAGGGGTCGTACGATTGATTTCGTCGGCGAGGAGAATGTTGGCAAAGACCGGACCGGGGCGAAACTCAAACTCGGTCGTCTTTTGATTGAAGATCGAGGAACCGGTGATATCCCCAGGGAGAAGATCGGGCGTGCACTGAATCCGCTTGAAACGCCCTCCAACGCTGGCAGCCAACGCGCGAGCCAGCATCGTCTTGGCCACGCCGGGGACGTCTTCGAGCAGGATATGGCCCCCCGAAAACCATGAGACCAACGACAGTACTAATTGCTTTCGTTTACCGACAATGCAACGTTCGACGTTCGCGATGATCTTCTTCGAAGTCTCGTGAACTGCGAGCGTTGGGGCTGTTTGGGACATTGGTATTGCCCTGATGGACCGGACCGTGGACGCAACACACTGGTCTCGTCCGAGAATGGTATTAAACGCGCACGAGTCGTTTAGGGGGTTTTGGGCAAATTGAGGATCGCGTAGGTTCCGCTTTTGCCTGCGACGGCGATGTCGGTACGTCCATCCCCGTTGAGGTCCCCGGTTGCGATTTGCAGTCCGATGCCGACGTGCCCACGTTCGATGGGCGATTTGAAGAACTTGCCATCGACGTACGAATAGGCATGGATCTCTGGCATGTCCTGTCCGCCTGGATCTCCGCCATTGTGCGCATAGTAGCGTTTGCCGGTGATGATTTCTTGTTTGCCATCGCCATCGAGATCAGCGAGTGCAATCGCGTGGGGCTGCGAGAAGGACTTGTCGATCACTTTCTTGTCGAACTCGATCGAGCCATCCTCTTTGATCCCGGTTTGACGCCACCAGTACAGACCGTAGTCATGACCAGCGCCGACGATGACGTCATTCTTTCCATCCTTATCGAGGTCCACCACCACCATCGGGATGCTTCCCTGGATATCCCAGTTAGGACGAAATTTCCATTCGCTTTCCCATGGCTTCTCCGGTTGTTCGTACCATCCATGCCCGAGCAGAATATCATCGCGTCCGTCGCCATTGATGTCACCAACGCCCATGCCGTGCTGATTGCCTGACTTGCCGATGACCTTATGTTCAATCGAGTAGCTAGCTGCTTTGCCATCGCGATTGCCGTTGTCGACCAAGCGACCGATCGACATTGGATTATTCTTGTTCCAGCTGTTAACGATCCAATCGGGGATGCCGTCGCGATCGATGTCGTGCATCAACTGGGCTTCATTCTCAGAGGCTTTGGTATCCAGGAACAAGTTGCGTTTCCAGGTGTGTCCTAATCGCAATCCTTCGGCACCGGGGTTTTCGTACCACGCGATCTCGGTAGGAATGAACGAGCCCGCAATCACGTCCAAGCGGCCATCGCGGTTCACGTCCAATAGAAAATCTCCGTTGCTTTGGATGTAACCATTCCAATCATCGATGTTGCGAAGGGGCCGTGGGGTAAATTGCGGACTGGGGTACCAGTTGCGGCCGGCGACAATGTCGAGTTTCGAGTCACCATCGATATCGCCGATGGCACACCCTTCGTTGGCGTCGAGCGTGAGAGGCTCAATCTGCCATCGGATCGGCAAAGGCTTTTCCGTTGCCAATGGGTCTTGGGCGAATGCATTGCCGCAAACGGTCAAGGCTACGGCGCACGAAGTCGTGGTGGGCAGGAGGATTCGTTTCAAAGAGGATCGGATATTCATGACGTTTTTGTACCGCGGATGCGGAAAGGGTGATTACCGAGAGAGCTATGGTTGATGAGGGGTACGGTAGGAGGTTATTGGGCGGGAGCCAACTGATTGTCAGCGAGCCATTTGTTGATTTGCGATTCGCCATCGGCCACAAATTGCTCCATGCGGTCAACCTCCACCGCATTGTTGCCTTGTTCATGCTTGCGGAACAAGAACAGATACGTTTCATTCTGTGGACGATAGCGATGAAAAAACCATTCGTTCTTCTTTTGAATCGCAGTTTGGAGTGCTTCGATCTGTTCCGGCTTGGACGCAGCGATTTTATCGGCTCGAGGATTTGCAAAGCCGAGTTGTTTCATGATTTCGCGAGCGCTCTTTTGGTAGCCGTCGTCATTCCAAGCGACACCTTCTTTGGTGAATCGTTCGTTGGGTGCGAACTTTTCGAGATCGATCAAACCGCAATTGTGGTCTTTGGCTAATTTCCGGATTGCTTCGGCGATTTTTGAAAGGTTTTGGTTGTAGTACTTTGGGTTCGGAAACTCTTTACCAGCGTCTTCCCGCTGGCGCGGGATCACGAGGACAACTCGTGCGTTGTGCCGCTTGATATCGTCGAGGAGTTTGTGGTAGCCCGCGATAAACTCGGCACGCTCTGCATCGTTCCCGAATGCTTCGTTCTCGCCGTAGCAGAGCATGATCACCTTGGGTGCGGCCATATCCAGATCCCGCATCAATCGTTGGTACCCATCCGCCCGAGCTCCAAAAACGGCGCGTGCATCGCCGAATACGGTGTCGCCACTCCATCCGATGTTGCGGAACGTCGCGCCGGGGACTTGGAGGGTGAGCAGCGTCTCCAGCCACGGATGGTGCTGCATTCGTTCCACCCAACCGCTACCCACAAAGACTACCCGGTCACCCGCTTGGACGAGTTGCTGGTCGCCTTGGGCTGCCATTGCCGTCTTGGATAGGAACAAGCTGGATTGGGTCGAAAGAATGGAAACCGCCATGCATGTGAGCGTAAGGAGTTTCAACACGAAAGGTCGACAGGGGTATTGGAGGGAAGCAGGTGCGGCTAGCATCGAGTTGTTCATAGTCCAGGGGAGGGTCACGGAATCGAGGGTCATTGGAGGGGCGGGTTCACGGCGCAGGTGGGAGTCGCAAGATCCAAACCGGTTTCAGCGCACGATCGACCAGTGCTGATTGTAATTCAAATCGACCCTCCTGGGCGGTCCTGAACCAGGGATTCTATTTTTGAGAGTTCTGTGGCATGGGCAAGCGACAGCCCGGTAAATCTCAGGAATCCTCGGCGGACTAGCGATTGAATGGAATAAAAATTTCCGAAGGCGCTCACGTTGCCATGGAGGCATTCTTCAGCAGCGAAGGCCACGTCGAACGACGATATCGGATCCAACCGCGACAAAGGCGCTATGCGGCACTGTCGAAAGGGGCTCCACCCATTCCTGGCCGTAAACCGTTTCAATATCGCAATCGAGCCGACAGCTCGAAACATCCCAGACCTTCCACGATGGGTGTTCGACTCGATACTCCATCGTGGACCCATCCTGCTGCGTGACATAACCGTAGTAATGCTCGGTGATGAAGTTTGCTTCGGAATCGGGCGCAGGAACTGTTGGTCGACCGCGCGTCGTTGCAGTGATTCCATTCCAACGAAAGGTTTTGGTGCTCGCGAGCCTCGTTCGCCATCGGTAGGAGATCTCTCGAGTGACCTCATCGCTGCAGTCCGATAAGGAGGAACCATGCGTCACTCGGTCGGAAGATGCCATAGGCATCGATGAATACCGTTCGTTATAGATCGTATTAGCCACCCATGCGATTGCCCATTTTGGAACGATCTCGCGAACAAAGACTACCCCGCGCCGAATCTCGTTCCCCACGTGTCGGCGTACATAAAACCGGAGGTTTACTTCTTCGAAATTGCGATGCCAGGGAATCGGTATACCGAGGACTCGTGTGTTCAAGAAATGAAAACCGACAACACTCACAAAATGCTTCCCATTCCATGAGTCAAGTTCCGTACCCGGAGGTACCAGATCCAATAACATTTTTGGTTCCACCTGATAATTTGCCATAATCAGGTGATGCCACTTGGCGGTGAGAAATTTAGAAGGCATCGATGGTGTTCCCTGCATGCTCCATGGACCGATGATGCCGTGGAACAACGCGTAAGGTTCTAGGGGCCAGTAGATCAGCAGATAATTAGATCAGTAGACCAGTTGATTGGTAGGTCGGTACACCAGTAGATCGGTGATCGCGATTATTTTCGGGTTCGAGGATCGTTCGGACTGGCGATGCTGGGGTTCGCGTAGACCGGCAAGTATCTGTAGTATACTTCTAAGCACATGCAGGATAGCGCTGTTGAATAGACACGTCCACCATAGGCTCCCCAAACACAAGTTGGGTTCCATGAACCGGAATTTTGGCCCGTGGCTACTTGGGTTGTGCACAAAACCCGTTTCATCGAATCGTTCCAGCGCTGCCATGCAGCCTCACCCGAATTGGCGAGAGTTGTGTTGGCTGCATATTCTGTACGTCCGCGCATTTGATACATTGCCATCGTGGCATAGTACCAGTAGTAGAGGTTCTCGCTCCCCTGCCCAGGAAGATTGGCGAGCATGAGTTCGCGAGCTTCTTGAGCAGCTTGGTGGGAGACGGGAAACTCGAGCAGGCATCTCATCGCGTTGGCTTCTGCAGTCATCGCAGGCGTTGCCCCGCTCGTACTGGGTGGGACGCTTGGAGTCACGTTTCGGTAAACCGCCAATCCACCTGCACGGCCTGTGCTCACCGAATCCAGGAATCGCTGCATGGCAATGCGAGTATTGCCGGCCAGGACAATAGCGTGGCTTGATGAAGCGCTATGAAGCACCATGGCTTGCCAACCGAATTGGCTCGTATCCCCTGGATCATCGCTCGAGAAATCGTATCGCCAGCCGCCCGTGCGAGGGTTCATGGCGCTACCGCTGTACCGAGCTCCGTTTTGGACTGTTGGCAATAGCCCTGCATCGTTTGTCATCGCGTAGGCTTCACTGACCGCAAGCGTTGCCATCGCATGGCTGTACATGCGCGCATACCGAACCGAAGGATCTGTGCCAACTTGATCGCGCCCAGAAAGATCCCCCGACGGAAATTGTTGCGATATCAAGTACTGCAATCCACGTTTGACGGTATCTGCAAAGGGGCCTTGTTGATGGGTGTGGCCGGCCCCGAGAAACGAGAGAAGTGCAAGACCTGTCATTGCGGTGTTCGCACGCGCCCCAGCGTTGGATCGATAACGTCCTTCTTCACTCGAGAGATGGTTGCTGTCGCTGCTTCCTGCTCCATGAGCGGCAGCGTTCCAAGACCCATCAGGAGATTGGTTTTTCGCGAGCCACAGTAGGGCTTGTTCCACCGCGTGTTCGGTAGTGCTATCCCCGCCATTCTGATATGCAAATTGTGTGCGCGCTGGAGACAATCGCATTTGGTAGGCGGGCGGTACAGGCGACAGCCCATCGGCTTGCTGAGTTCTGCTCGCCCCAAGAGCTATCGCCTCGGATCCCATTGGGTCGATCGATGGGGATGTCTTCGCATCGGCCTTGGGCATGGCTGAGGGCACCGGAGGCGCTGCGGGGGAGGCAGGTGGCGCGAGGGTTGGATCGATGGGAAGATTCGCAAGGCTTAGGATTTCGTCTTGTGTGCGCTGGGGCTGCGGTGTGTCTACATCGAGATCGGCGATCAAGGATCCCATCGATGATTCCGCTGAATGGGTGGGTGCTGGGGTCAAATCCGTTGATGGAACGGAATTGGATCTAGCGCTCAAGTCCATGCTGTCGAGCGCCTGCTCAGCCATCTCCCTTTCGGATCCCTCCCAGGGCGTCTCCAATGGGGATTCCCAAGGGTTGGCCTTCGGGATTTCCAAGCCAACATTATTGCGATTGGCCACCGTCTCCGATTCTGCTGCACTTGGATCCCCGTCCGGCAAATTCGCCGGCCCTGAGTCGTTAGCATCGCGGCTTAGGTCCATGGAACTTGAGAGAGACGACCGCGGTGCGGGTGTGTTCAGATCGGGATTACTCAAAGCCGAGCTGTCCGGGTCCCATGCGATATTGGCCGGGTAGAAAGGGGCGGTGGCGACGCCACCTTGGGTGCCGGGCCCGATCCCTGTCGATACAATCCGTGTCCCGTAGGCATAGAGTAGCAGCCAAATATGGGCGAGCATCGCGATGCCGACACATTTGGCGAGAGGTTTGGATTGCCCCCAACGAGTCCATGATGCCACGAGCAAACTGATAGCGATCGCGGCGAACACAACCCCTAAGAAGATCGCCCATGCGCGGCTATTGGATTGAACATCGAACGATGCCAGTGGCAGCATGGGAAATCACCGGATGGATGAGCTAGGCATCCTAGAAGCGGTCGTTGTCCAGCCGAGATCTCGGACGCCTGCGCGGCTGATGGCTTCCATGACCTGGGAGGCTTGTCCAATATTTGCACCTACGTCAGGACGGAACTGTACCTTGAGATCGGGATAATTCTGGACCTCTGGGATAAGAGCGGCGGTGATTTGTGAGATATCCATTCGGCGGCCATCGAGTTCCAAGGTCCCGTCCGCGTACATTGTCACAATCTTCGAACCCGGTCGATCCACCATCGATGTCGGGGAGGACGATTTCGGCAATGTCAGTTGGATCTGGTGCTCGTTTTCGGTGAAACGGGTACCAACCATGAAGAAGATGATCAGCAGGAATAAGACATCGATCATGCTGGTCAAATTGATCGCGGGAAGTTCGTCGGTGTTCGATGTTTTCAATGGCATGATATGGCTCCTCGCCTCGCACCCGTGGTTTCCCCAGCAGTAGTCGATCGGTAGCGCCCGGAAGTCGCCCAGCCTGAGTCGCCCAGCCTGAGTCGCACTATCCTGCGCGTGGTGGTGTTGGGCCACGCACCTAGCGAGACTTGCTATGCGGCTTTCCTGCTTCGTGTTCGGGTACGTCCGACGTCGTTTTCTTGCAAGCCCTCCGCGCTCACCACATCGATTAAGCGTTGGGCGTGCGTATCCATTTCCATGATCAGTCGATCGATGTGACCGACAAAGTAGACATGCATCACATACGCCGGGATTGCGACCAGCAGTCCTGCGGCCGTCGTCAGCAACGCTTGGCTGATACCACCTGCGAGCATTTCAGGGCGTCCCATGGCCTGGGAATTGGAAATATCGTTGAACGATTGGATCATACCGAGAACGGTGCCGAGGAGCCCTAGCAGAGGCGCTACGTTGCTGATCGCGTTCAGGATGCGCAGGTGTTTGCGCAGATGGTTGCTCTCGCGTTCTCCGGCATCCAATACCGCTTGTTCCACTTCTACTGACGGTTTTCCGTAGCGTTTCAAGGCCGCGATCATGATGTGCCCCATCGCGCTCGGATTCTTTTCGCAGAGCTCAATCGATTCGTCGCGGTCGACCTGCTGATTCTGAATTTGCTCGATGAGTCGATTGACGAACGGACGAGGTATCACCCGACCGCGCCGGAGATGGATCAATCGCTCAAAGGAGAATACCATCAATGCGAACGAGCAAAGCGCGATTGGATACATCATCAAACCGCCGTCATGGAAAATCTGCAAAAGATTCCGGACGGGGATTTTGCCTTCGGTCGATGCCGCCGCGTCGGGTTTCGAACTCGTTACCGATTGACCATTGGTTACTGCACTACCTGAATTGGTCGTGACGTTCCCGTTGGTGACTGAATTGGACCCGCTGGTAACTGCATTCGGTACTGCAGCAAGACGCGGATCGGAGAACGCGCGGTTCCCAGAGTTCAGCGAAGCATTTGCTGGGTTATTGGCTGTCGAGAAGCCTTGGTTTTGAAATCCATTTTGGGCGGGAGTGGCGAACCCGTTTGGCGGTTGCGGCCCGTTCCAGCGATTGTTCTGAGCCCAAAGGGAGCCAGCGTTGTTCAAGAGCATCGCGATCGATAGGAACGCGAAGAACCCAAGTCGGCTCCATGCATTTCGGATCGAATGACGCTTCGTAAACTTCATCGCTTATTTCCAACCGCTGCTGCGTTTGATGTGCTTGCGTTCGATGTGCTTACATTCCTCTGCTTAGCAGGGGATTGGGCGGTGGGAAGTTGTGTGGCATCTGGCAGCAAGGAGATTCGTTCGCGAGCCTGCACGCCAAATGCACCTTGGGGATCGCGATCCAAAACCTGCTGGTAGGCATTTCGAGCAGATTCCGGATCCCTGAGCAATTCGTAACATTGCCCCATTTGCATCCGAGCTGCTGAGTGCCAATACTCACTCGCTCCGGTCCCATGGACTCGTTCGTACGCATTCAACGCATCGCTATACCGCCGCTGCATCAAATATGTTTCGCCCAGCATCCACCACGAACGCGCTACCAATTCGGGAGATGCGGAACGATCATTGCCAGCAATCGCTGTCAGCAATTGCCTCGCATCATCGAACCTTGCCTTGGAAACCATACACCGCGCTAAGAGATAATCGACTTCGTCCCTGCGGTTGCATTCGGGAAACTGCTCCCGAATTTGGTAAACAATTTTTTCAGCGGCGTCCCAGTCCCTGCGCAATGCTTGCATTTCCGCTTGGCGTAGCCACACAGTAGCCATCCATCCGGGCAATTGTTTCGTTGGAACGAACCGAGTTCTTGAATCTTTGGCTTGCGCATCTTCCTCCGAAGGATCGGATGCTTCATGGACGGCGATGGGAGTCTGTCCACCGATTTCCAATCCCTTCGCGACGAGGAACTCCCAATGCGGGATGGCTTGATCCCAGGCCTGCAACCGGACCAGGACCTCCGCAAGATCGAATCGTATGGGAAGTTCTAGCCCTTCGTGCCCTTCGATGACGGTGAGAGCCTGTTGAAAATCATCGCGTGCCTCCTCAAAGAATCCGAGAGCCGCGCTCGCTTGGCCACGCATGAACCGCGCATGGCAATGCAGGGGGGAGGGGATACCTAGAGAGAATGCGTCGTCAAGAAGAGATTTCGTCGTATTCCAGTCATGATTGTTGAGCAGTGTTTTTGCAAGTCGCACTCGGGCTTCGATCGCGATCGGACTGTTGGGTTCCCTCGCGATGATTTCATTCCAAAGTTGGTTGGCTAATGGGGTGGTATCACTTCCAGAGGGTGATTTTGGGGGGAATCCATCTGGAGCCAGGGCCATGGCTAATTCATAGACCAAACCCGTGTCGGGTTGCTGTTGGGTGGCGAGATCGACGACTGGTTGCAGCACGTTAACAACACGTGACGGTTCTCCTTTTTGTCGGTACCATCGCGCGCGAAGCAATGCCACTTGGATTTTCGAGTTCGCATCCTCAGAGATCGAGTCCAGGTTCGTCAATGATTCGTCGGCGGCAGCGAGTTCACCCGCAGCGAGTTGGCATCGAAGAATCCCTACCAACGCATCGTATTGCTGCTCGCGTGTGCCATTCGATAGGGTGGATGATTGCTCAAAGCAAAACCGCGCGACGTCGAGATCGCGATTGGTGGTGACGAGCAAGTTCCCAAGGGCGTTCCAATGTTTTTGCGAGGGTTTCCAGTGAATAGGCCAAGCGGCCGACGGGTCGCGTGTTGCCCCATCGATTTCGAGCAAGGCTCGGAGTCGCTCCTCCGCTTCCCCCAATTCTCCTTGGTTTCGCTCCCATTGTGTCAAAAGCCAATGGGCCTGGGCGATCCAATGGTCATGTGGAGTTAATACCGGGTTGCTCGACTTCTCGGAATTGTTCGCAGCCAATTTGCGTTGCAAGTTGGCTGCTTCCTTCAACCAAGCTCGAGTAAGCTCGGGGCTCTCGCTGGACTCCATTTGCCAGTGCGATAACAAACCGTAGTAATTGCACTCGAGAGCCAGCGGAGTGCCTGGACAGTTGCGGCTCACCTCTGCATATTTTTCGCCTGCTCGTGCCCAGTCTTGACTTTTGTAGGCGTCTCTTGCCTCGTTGTAACTTCGGACCAAAACCGCTGGATCGATGGCTTTGTCGTGGACTGTCGCAGCTGGTGTTTTTGCGGGTAGGTTTGCGGGCAATTCGGTAGGCCTACCCGGCGCATCCACAAGGGATTGACCTTCGGTGCGTGTGCATACCCAAGCGAACATCGCGATGACGCCAGCAAACAATGCGACGGTTCGGGGGAGACTCGTCGGTTGCATCGGGACAATTCGGGATATCGGGACGTATGGGAGCATAAGGCCGTTTGGGACCGAGTTCATTGTCAGCAATAATTTTGGAGCAGGCGATGGATTTTTCACCTGTTGCGGTAGGTAACGTGAGGATCTAGGTAACGTGAGGAACTAGGTAACGTGAGGATCTACTGCGAGGTTCCAAAGCGATGGGCCTTACCAGCCGATGCCTTGCGTCACGACTTTGAGATAGACTCGCAAAGGTAATTACGAGAAAGTTTCGACGGAATCAATGGAAACTGGAGAACCTTGGCATCGACACGCTTCGGAATTGGACCGAGGCGAGGACTCGCCGCAAGGCTCGAACCGCCGCAGGACCGATTAGGGACCTTCTACATCATGGCATGCTCACGTCGCTGCGTTTTTTGAGAATGCAAGCAATCGGACACTGTTGTGGAATCCCTTGCGTTTTCCCTTCAGTTTTTGCTAGAAGCATGAGGTTGTAGTGTACGTTCGCTTATTGCCATCGATGGAATCCTGCCATCCATGATTCGATTTTCTTCCAACTTGAATGCGCGCCGAGGCGAGAGTCTTGGGAGGAGCATCATGCGTTGGAAAGAAGATTCGTTATCGACGAAATCACTCTATCAGGTTTCAACGCGACAGAGCTCGTCACTACGACGACGGGTTACGTCGGTTGTTTGTACGATGATCTCACTCCTGGTCGTTAGTGAGGTAGGCTGCCGCGCGTTTCGAGGCACACCCACGAACAAACCATTGGTCTCGGCAAGGCAATTATCGTTGCGCGGTGCAGATGCGTTGCAGCGCGATCGCTACTCGGATGCAGAGCTGTTGTTCTCACAAGCACTCGCACAGTCGCCGCTCGATGAGCGGGCTCATTGGGGATATGCCACCACACTCTGGAGCCGGGGAGATAAAGAGCAAGCTACGTATCATATGAGCGAGGCGTTGCGGCTATCGGGCAAAAATCCTGAGTATGCAATACGATTGGGGGAGATGTACTTAGAGTCTGGGAAAAATGAACAAGCGAAACAGATTGCTTTGGACGTTCTTTCGGTGAATCGAAACCATGCGCAGGCCTGGGCATTGCTCGGCGATACGCATCGCGCATCGAGCGAAACTCCCGATGCGCTTGAATGTTACCATCGAGCGCTCTTGATACGAAGCGATTACCCGCGGGTCCAACTTTCAATTGCAGAGCTCTATCGCACGACACGACGCCCCGAGCGTTCCCTGTCGACGCTCGACCATATGGCAGATCTTCACCCGGAGGTTTCCGATCAGCCCGAGCATATGCTGCAGCGTGGCTTGACGTTCGCCGACCTCAACCGCCCTCAAGAAGCGACGATGTTGTTGGCTAAAGCGTCTGAGCGGCTTCCCCCGGAACTGTGGCAACGGCAGATTCAAGTTGCGGAAACTCAGTACCGACTCGGAGAACTCGTCCAAGCTCGAATCACACTGGGAAGGGTCCTCGCGGAACATTCCATGGATGCTGAGGTTCTGCGTGTGAAAGGAACCTTGGATGAATCCTTCGCGAAACTGGCTGCGACCAGTCCCATCCTTCCCAGCCCTGGGGTGAGCAACCGCGCTAGTATGAATTCTGGTGATACCAGTAGTTCCCCGTTGGGTGCAGGTGGGCGTGGTTACGGGGTGTCCGAAGTGATTTCACCAGGCGGTGTTCCACCGGCAAATTTCTTCTTGGGGGGTGCGGGGCCTAGTAGCTCCTACACCAGCGGTTCCGGCCAATTCGCCGATGAAGCCGGTAACGCCAACCGATCGATTCCTGGGAACCCGGTTTCGTCCCCTAAAGATCGTCAGTTTCGCCGCTAGGCCGATCGGCTCCTTGGTTTCATCCGGATCCAAAGTTTGACTGACAACCGTAGTTTGACGGACCAATGAAGGTTCATCGGATGGCTCTCGCCATTCCACTCCGATTTTTAATTGAGGATGCTGGCATATCTTCCCTCGATTCCTTGCTGATTTCTCCTTGCAGATTTCGAGCAGCAGCAGGATGGAGCGCGGTTGCGCATTCTCAAAAGCGGCGTTGTTGATATCATTTTCCCCGGTGTTGTTGCATTCCCAGAGATTTTGGGAGTCCGCCTGGCCCTTGTGAAACGGTTCTTTCCATGCCTCTCATTGTTCAGAAATTTGGTGGTACGAGCGTCGCGACTCCTGAAAAGATTCAGGCGGCAGCGCGGAAGGCGATTCGAGCTCAGCAGGAAGGGAATCAGGTCGTCGTCGTTGTCAGCGCCATGGGCCATGAAACGGACCATTTGATCGATTTGGCGAAGCAGGTCAACGGCGAGCCTCCGGCCCGTGAAATGGACATGCTTCTGAGCACGGGGGAGCAAGTCAGTGTGGCTTTGATGGCGATGGCCATCCACGGTTTTGGTTACCGCGCTATTTCGCTTACCGGGGCGCAGATGGGGATCAAGACGGATAGTTCCTACACCAAGGCCCGCATCAAAACCATATCGACCGACCGTATCCGCCGATTGCTCGATCAAGGCAACATTGTGATTGCGGCTGGATTCCAAGGGGTCGATGAAGACTTCAACATCACCACGTTGGGACGTGGTGGTAGCGATACCACCGCGGTTGCATTGGCAGCTGTGTTGAACGCAGATGCGTGTGAGATCTACACCGATGTTGATGGCGTGTACACGACCGATCCGAGATTGTTGCCTGAAGCCCGTCAGATGGGGCTGATCAGTTACGACGAGATGTTGGAATTGGCGAGTCTTGGTGCGAGCGTTATGCACAATCGTTCGATCGAGTTTGCCAAAAAATTCGATGTTCCGATCCGAGTCCGAAGCAGTTTCTCCGATGCTCCAGGTTCGATGATCGTATCGATACCGGAGTCCCCTACCGTTCCTGTGTGCGGAGCCGCATTGACTCGCGATGAAGCTCGTGTAACAGTCCAAGGCGTACCTGACACACCGGGGATGAGCTATGAGATCTTCAAGCGACTCGCGGATCGAAAAATCACCGTCGATATGATCGTCCAGAATATCGGCATGGAGAATCGTGCCGATATCTCGTTTACGATTCCAAGCGACGAGCTCAAAGAGACATTGCGAGCGGTCCAGGAAGCTGTCGATGTCACAGGTGCCACGGGACTAAACCACGACGATGCGGTTGCCAAAGTTTCCGTGGTCGGGCTTGGAATGGCTGACCAAACCGGTGTTGCCGAGCGGATGTTCGCAGCTCTGGCGACAGCTGGCATCAACATTCAAATGATCACCACCAGCGAGATCAAGATCAGCTGTTTGGTTCAGCGCTCGCAAGCAACTGCGGCGTTGCGGGCTGTGCACCAAGCGTTCTCGCTCCACACCAAGCCGGCGGATGCAAACCAATGGTTGATCGGACAAATGTCGCACACCAAGCAAAGCCCAAGCGAGGTTGTTGAGCGATTGCGTTCGACCAATTTGGAACAATTGACGTTGCTCGACATTTCGCTGCTCGGCGATCAAGCCCGAGTGACCTTGTCCGGCGTTCCCGACACCCCGGGCCTTGCCGAGAAAGTCTTCCAGGAAGTCGCTAGCGCCGGCATTTTTGTCGACATGATCATTCAAAGCTGCGATGGGTACCAAGGCGAAACCAGTATCAGCTTTACCATCCCCAAGGAACAGATGGATGCGTGCATGGAGGTACTCGGAAAGACCGGCTACCGATTCCGCAAAATCGGTGCGAGCAACGACATCTCCAAACTGTCGGTCAGCGGTATCGGACTGCGCAGCCATACCAGCGTAGCGATCGCCATGTTCAAAGCCCTCGCTGACGAAGGGATCAATGTCTTGATGATCAATACCAGCGAATTGCGAGTGAACGTGGTCATCGAAGGCAAGGACGGCGAACGTGGGCTCAAGGCATTGCAAAAGACTTTTGCGGATGCTCTTGTTTGATTCCCTCGAGCAACAGCATCTGAGACCATTTTTTCTAGCATGGATTTGATATCGGGTGCGTTAGCCCGCACTGGCACAGTAGGAGCAACGACGCTATGACCACCGCCAAACCCGAGTTCGCAAAACCCGAGTTCATGTACTTTGACCTCGGCAATGTTCTCCTCTATTTCGATCACTCACTCGCGATGCGGTCGATGGCGAAAATCGCCAATGTCGACCCTCAACGGATGCACGCTGTGATCATGCAGAGCGACCTGCAAATCGAGTACGAAACGGGCTTGATCACCGGTGAAGAGTTCATCGACCGAATCGCCCAATCGATCGGTCGGTCCCTTGACACCAAAGAGATGCTACAAGCAGCCGCGGATATGTTCATCCCGAATGCACAGATCCTCCCCGTGCTCCATCATGTCAAAAGTTTGGGGATTCCCATCGGACTTCTGTCGAACACCTGCGAAGCCCACTGGAATTGGATCCTTCATATGAAGTATCCGCAGGTGATCGACTGGTTTGTGCCGGTGATTTTGTCCTTTGAAGCCAAGAGCATGAAACCCGATTCGCGAATTTATCGAATCGCTGCGGAGCAGGCAGGACGGGAACCAACCAAGATCTTTTTCACAGACGATCGACTCGATAACGTCGAAGGGGCCCGGCGCGAAGGGTGGATGGCGGAACCGTTTACCAGCGCGGATCGATTGATGGATATCGTTCGTCACTGGTAAAACTCCACACCAGGATGATATTCCCTATCGATTGCATCGCAGGAATTATCTTCGAAGTTGCGATTTTCGAAGATCGCAGAGCCACCCCCAATTCAACCCGCTTTTCCAGCTCCAGCTCCAGCTCCTGCTCCTGCTCCTGCTCCTGCTCGATAAACCGAATCGTCTGCATCGCTGATCGATTCATTCGCGGATAGATTCAAAATCAAGTAAGCTTTAGTGAACGCTTGCTTTTGATCGCTCTTGAACTTTCTCGATTCGGCAAACCTACCTTATGTTGCGATTCCCGTTCTTCGCCGTGGCAGTTTTTGCGACGACTCTATTACTCCAGCATGACGTACGAGGTGAATCGTTCCGCGCGGGGGCTGCGACGATCAATATCGATCCGATCGAAAAGGAATCGATCATCGCAGGTGGATTCTTGGAAGGAAGAGGCAATGTGCTCCAGGATTCCTTGTGGGTACGAGCGATCGTACTCGACGATACAAACACGCAGTTGGCGTTGGTCGTGGTCGATACGTGCATGATGGAGCAGAGCCTTATCGATGCGGCAAAGGCGCAGGCTAGTCGACTTTGCGGGATTCCAGCCAGCCATATGCTGGTTTCAGCGACTCACACCCACTCGGCGCCGGCAGCCATGGGATGCCTGGGGACCCGGCAAGACGCTGCGTATGCGGCGATGCTCCCTGGAAGGATCGCGGAGGCTATCGTAGCGGCCCATGGGAACCTTCAGCCGGCGCGGATCGGATGGGGGAGTATCGACGATTGGGAGCATACTCACAACCGGCGTTGGATCCGTCGCCAAGACCGGAAAATAGTGGATCCCTTTGGAGAGCCCAACGGATTGGCGAACATGCATCCCGGCTACCAAAGCCCCGATGCGATCGGTCCCTCTGGGCCGGTCGATCCAAGTTTGTCATTGATCTCACTGCAAACGCTCGATGGGAAACCGATTGCTGTCTATGCCAATTACTCGCAACACTATTTCGGCACTGCCTCAATCTCTGCAGATTATTACGGGTTGTTTTGCAAGTACGTAGCGCAGAGCGTCGGCGAAATAGGTGATGGGAATGGGCCATTTGTTTGCGCGCTGTCGCAAGGGACCAGCGGGGATTTAATGTGGATGGACTACGGTAGTCCTGCGCGAGGGGTAACGATGGCAGAGTATGCTGCCGAGGTTGCTCGCTATGCAGAGAAGGGACTCGACACCATCGAGTACCACTCGCATGCGGAACTGGCCGTCGAGGAGCAATTGCTTCCACTGCGGTACCGAGTTCCGGACGAAGCCAGGCGCAAATGGGCTGAGCCGATCGCAGCCAAAATAGAGAATGACCTTCCCAAAAACGTTACTGAGGTTTATGCCCGCGAAGCCTTGATTCTGCATGATCGCCAAAAGACCCAATTAAAACTGCAGGCGTTACGGATCGGTGATTTGACGATAGCAGCCCTTCCGAATGAAGTCTATGCCTTGACCGGTTTGAAACTAAAACGTCGCTCACCTGCCCAGATGCACTTCAACGTCGAATTGGCCAACGGTGCCGAAGGATATATCCCACCTCCGGAGCAACATCGGCTAGGAGGCTATACCACGTGGCCCGCTCGCACAGCTGGGCTTGAGGTCACTGCCGAGCCGAAAATCGTCGAGGCGTTGGTCGAAGCGATGGAACGCGCAACGGGGGAACCACGGCGCGATCCGATCGACGATCATGGACCGTATGCGAAGCGGATTCTTGACGATCGACCGCTGGGATATTGGCGACTCAATGAAGACGAAGGAATTGAGGCGCACAATGCCGTCACCGGTGGAAAACAGGGGCAACTCCTCGGCGCGTTTGCATGGTATCTTCCCGGAGTAGGCAGCGGCACCGGGATCGGCTTGCAGGAACATTTGGTAGCGTCTTCGTTTTCCGGCCCAAACGGGATCAATCGCGCTATCCATTTTGTCGATGGACGTCTGCTGATCGACGATGTTCCACCCATCGATCGATATACACTTAGCTACTGGTTTTGGCTCGGTGAACGAAGCAGCGCCTCGGACCGCCACGGCATCTTGAGCTCCCACAGCGGCGGCGAAACGATCCGAGTGCATCAATTTGAAGATCATTCGGCGGAAGTAACACTCACGGCCCCGATTGCAGCGAACATCGAGGGTGTCGACACGAAAACGAGATCTGCAGTCTCCGAGCGACGCCTCCGCGCGGACCAATGGAACGCCATCAGCATCGTTCGTGACGGCGATCGCATCTCGGTATATCTCAATGGAACCCTAGAGCCATCGTTGTCGATGGCGAATGTGGGTTGCGACCGTCAATCCAGCATGCAGTTCGGTGCGGAGTTGCAAGGCAAACTCGATGAGGTTGCTTTCTTCGATCGAGCGTTGAGCCGCGAGACGATCGAATCGCAATGGCGGGAGTCATCGATTTCCGCATCCAATGCCAAACAGGATCGGTTGCTCGAGCGAGTGCGACCGGGGGCGGGATCCGGACAACCAGCACCTGAGTTTCGGGAGCAATACGCGCCTTACTTGAGGTCTCTACAACCAATGTGGTACGAATCTTTCGATGCGAATCCCTCGACGTTCCGACTCGATGGTCGCGCTTCGTTTACCAAGGAGAATTTCGGTACTTTTCAGGGAGGTAGGTGCCGTACCGAAGCCGATTCCCTCGGGGCGTCTTACAGCGTTTCTTTCTGGTTTAAGAATCGACTTCCCAACAGTTCGCGACCCGTGACGGCATACCTCTTTTCGCGAGGCCCCGCCGATGTGCCCACAGCCCCAGGAGATCATTTGGGGATAGGTGGAACTCATCTTCCCAACGCGCAAGGAAAACTCATTCTCTTCAACGGGAACCAACGCGATGAGTTGTTGGTGGGAAGAACGCTCATCGAACCGGGCTCATGGAACCATGTTGTTTTGATCCGGG
Source organism: Pirellula sp. (assembly GCA_046318275.1). GTDB lineage: Bacteria > Planctomycetota > Planctomycetia > Pirellulales > Pirellulaceae > JBKCUI01. The sequence continues at coordinate 162,940 of JBKCUW010000098.1, forward strand.
ATCGGAACCGTGCACGGGTGTATCTCAACGGTGGTGATACTCCGGATCTCGAGGGGGAGATCGACAGTACCGCGATCGATTCAGGAACGATTTTCCTCGGCGCGAGAAACGATAATTTCGCACCCTTGCAAGGGAACATCGCGCATGCCGTTTTCTTCCATTCCGCGGTTGACGGTGCCATCGCGAAAAAGATTTTCTCGAACGCCTTGGTCCCTTCAGCCAATCCTTCTTCATCTTCTTCTGCAGCTAGAGCTACGCAGGATTCGGTGTTGTCCGGACCCAGAGGAGCCATCGAATCACTCGACTACATTCACGTCCCTCCTGGATTTCAAGTCAACCTGGCAGCGTGTGAGCCGCAGGTGCTGGATCCAGTCGCGATGGACTGGGATGCTTCTCTTCGGATGTGGGTCGTCGAGATGGCAGATTATCCACTCGGGATGGATGGGCGCGGAGCACCTGGAGGTCGCATCCGGAGGCTTGAGGATAAAGATCGAGATGGTTTTTACGAATCGAGTATTCTCTTTGACGATGGGCTCAACTTCCCAACAGGAATTCTCTGTTGGCGCGATGGCGTCTTGGTCACTGCGGCGCCCACGCTCTGGTTTTTGCGCGACGAGGATGGAGATGGCAGGGTCGACTCGCGAGAAGCTCTGCTCGAAGGATTCAACGAAGGTAACCAGCAACTTCGACTGAATCATTTACGTATCGGATTGGACGGATGGGTGTACTGTGCCAATGGCGGCCATCATCCAAACCATGGCTTGGGAACGAAAGTCTTCTCCAAACGGAACGGAAAAACCTACGAAATCGGCAGTCGGGATTTTCGGTTTAAGCCGGACACAGGGGAGGTTGAAACCGAATCGGGACCCTCGCAATACGGACGCAATCGCGACGCATGGGGACACTGGTTTGGCACCCAAAACGCAAACCCGCTTTGGCATTACGTCTTACCCATTCGCTATCTGGAACGAAACCCTCACGTAGCAACGAATACGACAATCAAGCATTTGGTGGGACCCGGAAGTCCACCTGTCTATCCGGCAAGCTCGCTCGAAAAGCGATTCCATAGCTTCGAGCAGTCAGGGCACTTTACCTCTGCTTGCAGTGGCATGATCTATGGCGATGACTTGCTTTTTGGCAAAGGAAAAAAAGTTCATGCGTTTACCTGCGAGCCGTTCCATAACTTGGTGCAGCACAATGTTCTTACTGAGGATGGAGTCAGTTTCCGCGCCTCGCGACCGATCGGTGAGGGAAAGCTTGATTTTTTTGCAAGCGAAGATCGTTGGTGCCGGCCGGTCATGGTTCGGACAGGGCCAGACGGCGCGTTGTGGATCGCTGATATGGTCCGGTACATGATCGAACATCCGGAGTGGTTGCCCGCCGAAGGGAGGTCCGAACTGGAGCCTCATTATCGATTGGGGGATAATGCTGGGCGAATCTATCGTGTGACTCCTGCCTCGGGCGCAGTGGGACCAGAACCGTTGGATCCTAGCAATGGTCCGAGCCTGGTTTCGCAACTCCAAAGCAGCAATGATTGGGTCCGAACAACCGCGCATGCTTGGTTGCTCTGGAATCATGACACGGCACTCTTCCCGGAACTCGAGTTGCTCGCACGGCTTGGTACAACGCCCGAATCCCGATACCACGCTATCTGCATTCTAGATTCATTCGAGCGTCTTACGGACAAATTGCTCATAGAGAGATTGAGGGGTGAGGCTATGCAGTCACCTCGCGTGCTCGAAGGACTCCTTCGCATCGCTGAGAAGCGACAAACTTCCGAGGTTGTTTTGGCCGCCTCCGAAGCTTCCGGCAACACCGATTCCAAGGTTTGCTTGCAACTGGCTTTTTCATGTGGGGAATGGGAGAATCCGATGGCGGCCATTGCACTAACGAAACTTGCTGAGCGTTTTTATCAAGATCCATATTTCCGATCCGCGATCATGAGTTCAGCGTTGGTGCATGCCAAAGGTTTTGCCAAGGGGATCTCTACGAGCCAACCGGAGGTGGTCGCTGCGTTTCGGGTTCCATTGCTGCGACAGTCGCTCGCTGTCAACGATCATGACACGATTGCAATCCTTGTGGCCTCAGCAATCGAACAAGCCAAGAACGGCCGTGGGATGGATCAACTCGATCTGACCTTGCTCGAGCTGCAACGCTTGGGAGTAGACCTTCGGAATTTAGCGGCTCAAAATCCTGGTGGTGAGATTGCAAGGAGTGTCGCGAAACTCGATGCATGGGCGACACAATTGCAGGCCACCGCGGAATCGGAAAGTGTAGAAGCCTCAACCCGTATTGCGGCATTGGTTCCTCTGAGTCGTATGCAGCCGTACCGTAGCGATGCGGTCCAAAGGCTATCGCATTGGATGGATGGTCATGCCAGCTTTGAGCAACAACGGCTTGCCATGTCGGCCCTTGCTCAAAGCGGTCACGAAAAAGTTCCTGAGATATTTGCGAAATCTGTATCTTCGATCCACAAGGAATTATTGAGGCCGATGATGGACGCTTGGCTCACACGAGAGGCCTGGGTGGCAGATTTGCTCGATCGATTCGAAGCATCGGAGATAAGCCCAGTCGTGCTCGATGCGACCCAGCAAGCCCGATTGTTGGATTACCCGATTCCGGAATTAGCCAATCGGTATCGCGCGTTGCCGTGGAACCGCGATATCGCTGCGCGCGAGGAAGTCTATCAAGGCTATACCCAAGTGCTTGAATTGAGCGGGGACCCTATCGCGGGTAGAGCCGTTTATTCTCGCGCATGCGCATCGTGCCATCGCCGGGGTGAGCAAGTCGAAGGGCCAGACGTTGGACCCAATCTAGCGTCGGTTGTTGGACACTCCAAAGAAAAACTCCTTCGCAATATTTTGATCCCGAGCGCCGATGTACAACCCGGATATTACGCCTACAGTTGTTTGCTTGAGAGTGGCGAAGTGGTATCTGGGGTGCTGGTGAGTGAAACCTCGACGAGCGTCGCGATCAAGCAAACCAATGCAGAAGTCCGAGGGATTCCGAGATCGGAGATCGATTTACTCAGAAATACAAATCGCTCCTTGATGCCCGATGGGTTGGAGGCCTCGATCGATCATCAGCAGATGGCGGATCTGATCGCTTATTTACAAGGGACGATCTCGGCACCGTGAGTGCTGGCTCATCGCACGAACTTAATACCGGCGAGATTAAAACACTTCGAGCGATTTTACCGAACCGGCACCTTGCACGATGGCTCCATCGAGGCATCGCCAAGCAGCATCGATCAGTTGCGAGATTGCAAATGACCTCGACGGTCCACTGACGGTACTGATTCCTGCAACGAACGGGGTTGGACGATTGGCGGCGAGCGAGCGAATCGCGACCATGTTCTTATTCATTTCTGCGAATCCATCCCTTACGATCTGAACAATCTCTGATCGTTCGATGTCTTGGATGACAATCGCTAAATCACCGTTCTCCGAGAGGAATCCCGATATGGAAAGAGGTTCCGTGAGGGGATCGAGAACTCGGATGTACTCCGATTGCCAGTGGTGGATTTCCCCGTTGGTATTCGGTAAACCAGCTCCCTTGTCGACATGCAATCGAACTACGACGATCGACAGAATTCCTTGATTCATGCGGCAGTCATCAAGCAGGCGTTCAAGGTTTTCCTGAAGCAAGGGATCATTGGCAGTACGGATCTCGACCAGCCTTGAATCCGCAGGGTGATCAAGCTTCCCGACCGGAGTTTGTCGCAGTGATGCATCCCTTCCGAAATATTCATGCTGCGCAGATTCACTATGGGAAGTGTCGCTTTGAGATGGAATTGTGAGTGACTGCGAAAGACTTGCATTGCTTGATGGATCGGCCGATGACTCCCGGTCCAACAGGCTTGTTGTGTTCGCGTGTGCAGCAGGAGTTGATGAAGCAGATGAATCCTTAAGGATTTGGAGCAGTTGGTGCCAGTGAGTGCGCAAACGGTCCCACGGGACCAAGCCGATTTTGAGTTCCGGTGGTGGAGTCATGGCTGTTTGACCGCTGCACCATTGCGACGCAATAGACCACCAACCACGATGCATGAACTCTTGGATCGTTCCGACCGCATGCATGCTTCGGAGCAAGGCAGATATTTTTCGATCAGTGCGTTGGGTGATCCGAGTGCACATTGCGATCGTAACGTCTGAGAGTTGGATTTGGAACGACTGATGCATGCTGTCAATCGGATCTTGGGAGATTCGTTTGCGATCGGTAAACCATTCATTGAAGCCGCAGTGACTCAGAGATTTTTCGATTTCGATGATGGTCATCAATTCCGACAACAGGGTGTTCGCGTGTCCACACGTTGTTTTGTAATCAGCCGTTTGTAACCGGGAAGATTGTGACGTTGCTAGGTAGCAGGGGATGAGTGGTTTGAGCAATGCGGTTTCGCGAAGCGGAGTCGGCCAATGCGTTGTCCGATCCGCGATCCATTGCATAGCGGCGGCAGTCATTTCGCACCATCGCTTGGTTTCTAGATCGATCACCGTCGATTTGGTTTGCTCAACAGCAACGATCGCCCGAAGATGCTCAACAAGCGTCGGTGAGACCAAGCGGTCTGATTCAAGGGATGGACGAGCGCTCTCTAGCCAAAGTGCAACGATAGGATGATGAGGTTCGCTCCTTTGCGCAAGGGCTCGGCCAAGGAGTATGGATCGCGTTTCAACGGACAGGTTCGGACAGTTTTGTCCGGAGTTCCCCTCGCGTTGGTCCGATTTGGGAGCTTGTGGCAAAAAGACGGGGAGCGATGGCGATGTCGCTGGGGTGTGCGATAGCGATGTTGCTGGGGCGTGCGATAGCGATGTCGCCGGAGTGAAAGGTGTCGAGGAGTTCATCAGGTTGCAGCTTTGGGGGGTAAAACGATTCAAAATCAGGAAACGTTACCTAGTTCCTGATGATGTTTTGGGGGTATCCAGCACTCGGTGCTGGAGGCTCCCCTGTATAAGGCCGATCGATTTTGCTTGGTGAATGACGGTTTCCCTGGCGTATGACCGCCGATCGATCGCGGGCCAGCGGGTACTTGGGAGGATAGGTCACAGCGTGGTCAGCGCAACGGGAACCGCGGTTTGGTTTCCGAGGGTTACGCGGAATAAGAACGGTCGGATCGATGGTGACGACTTTGAGGGTAACGTCGGCGTGTCGGGTTGGGATGACTTGTATTTCCCTGCCCTTTCCGGGATAAATTGTGCTGGTGCAATCGGGTCGCATCGACGCCTGCAGCTTTTCCTCATCGAGTCACGTTGTACGAAGCAGCAACGTGTAGCAATAGACTGGTAACGGCATGAACTCCAATCTCCAGGCAACGTTACAACGCTTGCAGCAGAACATTGAATCGGTAGTACTCGGTAAGAAGGAAGTAGTCCGAAAAACGCTAGTCGCGCTGCTCGCGGGGGAGCACATCCTCCTTGAGGACGTTCCGGGTGTTGGTAAGACCCTGGTCGCCAAGGCGTTGGCCAAAAGCATCGATGGAAGATTTACTCGAATCCAGTTTACGCCGGACCTTCTTCCGAGCGATATCGTTGGAAGCAGTGTCTACCACAACGGCGACTTTAAATTTAGCCCGGGCCCTATTTTCGCAAACGTAGTGCTTGGTGATGAAATCAACCGGGCTCCTCCGCGAACGCAGAGTGCGCTTTTGGAAGCGATGAGCGAACGGCAAGCGAGTATCGACGGTACGACTTATCCGATGCCAGATCCGTTTCTGGTAATCGCGACCCAGAACCCATTTGAGTTCGAAGGCACCTATGTCTTACCCGAAAGCCAGTTGGATCGATTCATCATGAGGATCGATGTGGGCTATCCAGCCCGTGAAGCGGAGCGCAATGTCTTGCGATCCCATCGAGCGGGTGAGCCTGTGGAGCAGCTTTCTCCTGTGGTATCTTTAGGGGATATCAAGCAAGCGCAGTCCTTGGTTCGAGAAGTTCGCTTCGATGATTCGCTTGTCGATTATCTTCAAGACATCGTAGACCGGACGCGGGGAAGCAATGATCTGCAAGTGGGTGTCAGCACTCGGGGTGCATTGGCGTTCTACCGAGCTGCTCAATCGAGTGCCTTGATCGCGGGGCGCAATTATGTAATCCCCGATGACATTAAAGAGCTTGCCATTTGCGTATTGGCACATCGCGTCATGCCTCGCGGCTTTGCGGCAGGTAGCGACCGCGCAGCTGCGGAATCGATGATCCAACGATGTTTGGAATCGGTTGCCGTGCCCGTTTGATTGTGTCCTGAGAGTCTCGCGACGAGCAATTCCAGAGAAAACCCTGCAGGCCCCTATCCCCTATGACGAGTCCTTGGCGAGCCAAATTGATCTCCGCATTGACTGCAACTCGCCAGGGATTGCTTTTCCCCCTTCGGTGGCTGAACCAGTTCCATAAAACGGGTAAAACCGTGGGTACCCGCATCACGCGTGAGGGGCTGAATTTCCTTTTCATGGTCGCCTTGATCCTAGTGGTCGCCGTGCTGAAGAATGTCAACCTGCTGGTGATTTTGGCAGGAACACTCTTAGCGATGCTGTTAATCCAGTGGCGAGTCTGCGCGAAAACGTTAGTCGATCTTTCAGTCGATCGACGTTTGCCGCGATCGATCCATGCACGGCGTCCTTTCGAAATCGAACTGGTTCTCAAGAATCCGAAGTCGTGGTTAGGGGCATGGATGATTTTACTTCAGGACCGCATGGTTTATGCGCCGATTGGATCGACCATCCATCGCGCATCACAATCGATCAGTTTGCTGTTCTCCTCGGTCACCCCGAAATCATCGCGCAGTCAACGGTACCGGTGTGTGGCTGATCGCAGAGGGCGTTATCAATGGATTGGAATCGAACTGACCACGCGGTTCCCATTTGGGCTGATGCGAGGTATTGCCAATCAAAAAGAATTGGAAAGTTTTGTGGTCCAACCTGCGATCGGAAGATTGCAACCCTCGTGGAAGGAATTGTTCAACGTAAGGCAAGTCGGCGCAAAGCATCGACGCGTTCGCGCGTTGTCGGACGAAGGAGAATTTTTTGGATTGCGCAGTTACAGGCCCGGGGACAGCAAACGCTGGATCCACTGGCGATCTTCTGCAAGGCGAGATGAATTGGTTGTCAAGCAGTTCCAACAACCCGAAAGCCGTGAACTCATTGTCCTTCTCGATTTGGTGATCCCGAGCGAATTCGAGAAGGAGGCGAGAAAGAACTACATCAAGGTCGAGGATACTGCGGTCGAATTCGTGGCAACGTTAGCGCACCATATGACCAGTGGCAACATCGGCTCCATTTCCGTCGCCATCGCCGATGCGCAGCCTACCGTAGCCTCGCGCGTCGCCGGTCGGGCCCAAAGCTACTTCCTTCTCGAACGCCTCGCCCATGCGCGAGGCGGAACACAATCGCAATTGCTCCCAACGCTACGATTGCTCGAGCGTGAACATCGATTCGTCGACCATCTGATCGTGATCAGCACTCGATCGATGCCGAACCAAGTCACCGAATCCTTGGACCCTGGTTCCCACCGAAGCGGACCGCTCAAATCCACAACACCTCAAGGTGACGCGGTGACTCCATTCTGGCGAACTTTCCAATGGATCAACGTCAGCGCAGGAGAAACCACCAAATACTTTGTTCCGGCAGAGTGAAATCAACCATGCTCTCATTGGTCCTTCGTACGGTACTGCATTTCTACAAACTGCTGCTCCCTGTGGCGGCGGGAGTTGCGGTTTCGACCGCAGTGATTGTCGGTGCGTTGCTCGTCGGCGATAGCATGCGAGGGTCGCTGCGTTACATCGCCATGGATCGGATCGGAAGTATCGACCGAATCGTTTTGGTACCTCGATGGTTTCGCGAGGAAACGTTGGCAGCGCCGCGGACCAATGGCACCGCCGATCCACTCCACGGTTTTCTACATGTGGACGCTGTCGTCGCCGAATTCCAAATCCGATCCGGAGAGGAGATCCAGACCAATCGCGCCACCGAAATGACCTTGCTTGGGATCGACGAAACCTTTTGGCAGATGAGCCGCATCGCTCCTAACCCACTACCGAGCAAAGAACAGATCGTCCTCAATCAATCGCTTGCCTCGAAACTGGGCGCTGCGGTTGGAGATCGTGTTACGCTCAAGGTCTCGCGTCAAGCGGTGATTCCCGCCGACAGCGCGCTGGGAAAACGAGACAACGAGACTGTTGCTTTATCGCGATGGGAAGTCGTTGCGGTGATTCCCGACGAAAGTCTCGGACGATTCTCCTTGCGAAGCGATCAACGGCCTGTCCTCAATGCGTTCGTCAACAAAGCACAACTCCAAAGTGCCTTGGAGATCGAGGGAAAGATCAATGCGGTTGCGACGGCGACTCAATCCGGCGCAGCATCCTCCATCCTGGATCAATTGCAATTATCCTTAGAGGACCTCGGACTCAGTTTGCAACACATCCAACGTCGATTTCCTGACACGGGTATCGGTGAGGCTTCTGGATCGGATCCTGAACGTGTCATCTTCGAATACGACCAACTGACCAGCGATCAAATGCTCATCCCAGATCGCGTGAGTCAAGCGATCTTGGATGCGCCTCCGACTTGGCTGATCAGTCGGAGACTATCGCCAACGGAGGAACCGGTAAATCCACATCCAAAACGTGTGATTACGTACCTGGCCAACAACGCGGAAGTGATCGCAACCAAATCGGAGCCTTCCAGTTCTGGTGCCGTTGATGCGAAGGGACGAGGAGTACCATACTCGACGATTAGCGGTGTATCCTGGGAATTGCTTGGCGGAATGTTAGAAACGTCGGGGGTGCCAACGCCCCAACCCGACCGTGACGATTGGGTTGTGATCAACTCATGGATGGCCCAGCAAATGCAGGCCAAGGTCGGTGATACCATCCGCATCGACTACTTTTTACCGGAGACGGTCGATGGAACCGAAGTGGAACGGAATGTCGACGTTCGCATTGTTGCCATCGCTCCTATCACCGAGCCTGCAACTCCATATCGACGAAAAAACCCCGCCCGATTTGATAAGGCTCCCACATCGTTCAATGATCCAGCGTGGACGCCGGAGGTCCCGGGTATTACCGATCAGGAGTCGATTTCAAACTGGGAGACCCCATTCCCGCTAACTCGAAAGATCGAGACGGCAGACGATGTGTATTGGAATGAGTACCGATTGACCCCCAAGCTCTTCATCTCAGAAGCGTTGGGACAGAAGCTATTTGGTTCACGATTCGGTTCGCAAACCAGTCTCCGTTTCGACGGTTGGACCGATCGAGAACGCGAAGCAGCCAAGATAGGTATCTTGCAAATCGTTCGCAAGCACTTGGACGTGATGGGGTGGCGAGAGATTCCGATCCGCGAGCAGCAACTGCGAGCCTCCTCGGGTACAACACCCTTCGATGCGCTTTTTATGTCGTTGAGTTTCTTTGTGATCGCTGCAGCACTTCTGCTCGTGGCTCTTCTCTTTCGATTGACGATTGAAAAGCGAGCGAGCCATTGGGGGTTGCTAATCGCATCGGGTTGGACTCGACCCAAAGTTCGCCGCCTGCTGTTGCTCGAGTCGAGCATGATCGCGGCTATTGGAGCATCGCTTGGGATTCCGCTCGGGTTGGGATACGCGTATGCGATGCTGTCCGGATTGAAGTCGTGGTGGGTGGGGGCGATCACCGTCTCCTTTTTGGAGTTTTACGTGCGGCCAGCGAGCCTTTGGATCGGTTGGCTTTGCGGATTTTTGGTTTCGATTGCAACCACGTGGTTGGTAACCCGCCAACTGAAGTCCGTCAGTGTCGCGCAATTGCTTAAGGGGAAGATGGATGCTGATTCCGCGGGTAGTCGACCCCCTCAGTGGCTTGTTTGGGGCGTTGTTGTAAGTGCGATCGGCGCCGTCGGCGCCATGGTGGCAGGGCAGTATTCGCAAGGCCAAGCGCAGGCCGGCGCATTTGTTGGTAGCGGCATGTTATTCATGATTGCTGGTATCCTGTGGCTCTATTACAGCATGCGTTCTCCTCGCGACGGCATCCGAAGTGGTGTAAGCATTCAAAGCATGGGTTTGAACTTCCTGAGCCGCACCAGCGCCCAGCGGTCCCCGATTCGCAGTATTCTCACGGTTTCGTTGATGGCGATCGCTTCGTTTTTGATCCTTTCGATGAGCTTATTCCAAGCGCAACCCGATCGAAGCGGAACCGGTGGTTTTGCGTATATGGCCAAAAGTGCTCAAAGCATTCAGATCAATATCGATGATCGAAAACAACAGCGTCTTGCCCTAGCCTCAAAAGCTCAGTGGCTCGAGCAAAGTCAGATTGTCAATGTTCGTGTGCGCGGAGGCGATGACGCCAGTTGCAATAACTTGTACCAAGCCAGCGAGCCGCAAGTAATGGGCATATCGCCTCGGATGGCAACGGTCGACCGCGATGCGTCAGGGAACTCGGAACTTGCTTGGTTTTCCAAACCTAACCAACAAATGCTCGAGTCAGATTCCGCGCCGCCAAAAGCGACTTCCCTGCCTGCTTCCCCATGGCTCGCGTTAGAGAAGATCGCAGTGGGGACGGAGAATTCCCCAGTCCCAGTGATCCTCGATCAAAACACCGCATTGTGGGCGTTGCATTTAGGTGGTTATGTCGGTGAAAAGTTTTCGTATCGCTTTGATGGAAAGCAAGTTTACTTTGAAACCGTCGGGGTGTTGCAGAACACTATTCTTCAAGGCAGCCTTTGGATCGGCGAGAACAACTTCGAAGCGTTGTTCCCTGAGATCAGTGGCTATCGAATGTTTTTAGTGAAACCGACCACATCGAACATGCCTATCGACGATGTTGCTAAGATCCGAACCGCCATGGAGGAAGGTTGGTCGGACGAAGGGCTGAGCTGCGCCTCGACTAACGAAATCCTCGCAAAACTCCTCGCCGTGCAAAATACTTACTTGAGTGCATTCCAAGTCCTGGGTGCCCTCGGATTGCTGTTAGGAACATTGGGTTTAGGGGTCACACAATTGCGAAGCGCCCTGGAGAGGCAGTCGGAGTTGGCAGCCATGCGGGCCATGGGATTCCCAAAAAATCGTTTGGTGTGGGCGCTAGCGCTCGAAAACGGTTGGCAATTGATGCGGGGTATTGGAATCGGTGCAGGAGCAGCGATTTTGGCATCAGCCCCCGTATTGCTGCGAGGTCAATCGATGTCCGCCATCAGTTCGCCCCTCGGGATGCTTTTCTGGGTCGTTCTGCTCGGATTGCTCTTTTGCGTTGGGGCAGCATTGCTCGCCATGCGTCAGCCTTTGTTGGCCTCCCTCCGCGCCGATAGGTAAATGTGTTTGCTCTGGCTAATCGATTAAGCCGATCGCGTTTTTGAAAGGATGAGCGGGTACGCGCGCGATTGGTACATTGCCATGACACCAGCGGCTAGGGCCTTGCGGCTCACCTGTGTGTTGCGGATCCACCCGCGGCTAGCGCCTTGCGGTTCACTTGTGGATTGCTGCGAGCTGTTTTCGAGACACTGAGAAAACGGAAGAACGGGGGATCTTTTTTGCTCCGTACCCAGGAACAGAGCGACCCGTCGTCGGGCGCGCGAGTAAAATCAAAACATTGTTTATCAGTGGGCCATGATGCACTTCAAAGGGTGAGTTATGATCGGTTGGGGAATCATCGGATGCGGAATGATCGCTAAGTTCCATGCGCGCGCGATCGCTGAGATGCGAGGTTCGAAATTGGTCGCATGCTACGGGCGAGATATGGAGAAAGCGTCTGCGTTTGCGGATGAGTTCGGAGGGCTTCCTTACGATGATCTCAAGGCCATGTTGCAGGATCCGTATGTCGATGTGGTCACCATCTGCACCCCCAGCGGAGCTCACTTGGAGCCAGGGCTTATGGCTGCAAGAGCAGGCAAACATGTCTTGGTTGAGAAACCGCTTGAGGTGACCACAAAGCGCTGCGATCAATTGATCGCCGAATGCGAAAAACAAGGCGTATATCTCGGTACTATTTTCCCATCGCGTTTCCATCGTTCCGCGATGTTGATGAAAGCGGCCGTCGAACAGAACCGCTTTGGATCGATCTCCGTTGCCGACGCCATCGTAAAATGGTTTCGCACTCAACAGTACTACGATAGCGGCAAGTGGCGAGGAACATGGCAACTCGACGGTGGCGGAGCATTGATGAACCAAGCGATCCACAGCGTGGACTTATTGTTGTGGTTGATGGGTCCAGTGCGTTCCGTGAGCGCAATGACCGCTCTGCGCGCTCACGAGAGAATCGAGGTGGAGGACACAGCGGTCGCGACCTTGGAGTTTGAGTCCGGCGCTTTGGGAACCATTGTCGCTACCACGGCGGCTTATCCGGGGACGCTCAAGCGAATCGAAATCGCTGGTTCGCACGGAATGGCGGTCCTCGAAGAAGAAGCCCTCGTCAAATGGAGTTTCGCCCAGCCCAAGAAACAGGACGAAAAGGTACTTGCCGAGATGAAGTCCAACACAACTGGAGGCGGCGCCTCCGATCCGGCTGCCATCGGCCATGTCGCTCACCGCGAACTCTTCAAGGACTTTGTCAAATCGATCCAAGGGGGGCTCCCGTCCCGGATCGATGGAACCGAAGGACGAAGAAGCGTCGAACTGATCAATGCTATCTATAAATCGGCAAAAACCGGCAAGCAGGTTTCACTGCGGCATTGAACTGCATGATCGGAGCCTCGCAATCTGGGGCCTCGCCGGAAAATATGCCAAGCACGATAGTGGCTCGGCGAGATTCGACGACCGCGATGGCAATTGCTAGCGATACCTTCGAAGGGTGGTAAAGCCCTCAATCGACCTGTTCTTTTTGGATCCGATTTGAGTCCCGGGTCGATAATTCATCTTGTGATCGGGGGATGGATTGTGAAGAATCCCCAGCGTTGGATCGATTGTTTTTTGGGGTAAGGGAATCACCCATGCGTCGACGTGAATGGCTCACAGGATTTTCAGTGGTATCGCTGGCCTCGCTGTTAGGTTGCCGTGGGTATCAATACGGTCATATCGTCAAACCGCAATCGGAAAATCTCGTCGGTAGCCATAAAGGTGGAGCCGAAGTTTTTGATCCGTTGGTAGACGAAGCTGTCGCCAAGCTACTGGCTCGTCAGCATCAAGGGGATTGCCCTGTTGGACCTGACGGCCAGCCGATCAAAAAATCGATCTGCTTTGTCGGGATCGAAAACAAGATGGCGGAAGACATCGGCGATTTTAAAGACCAACTCTACGAACAAATCGATAGCAAGATCCTGGAGTCCGATGCGTTTCAATCGATTAGCCGTAGGATGGTGGACGCGGCTCTCTTCGAAACGCGATTGCGTCCCGATTCGTTGTTCATCCCCGACAACCAAGCTCTGTTTGCGTCGGTGCTTCAGCGCCAGGGCATACCGATCGATTATCTTTTGTACGCTCGGTTAACTAGTGGTACCACCGTTAGGAACTCGTCGTCCCAACGCGATTACTTGCTCACCTTGGAGTTGACCAATATCCATACAGGTTTCGCGGACAAACAGTCTTCGGAGATTCGCAAGGGGTACCACAAGACGGCCATGGGCAAGGTTTGGAATTACAACCCGTTCACGCGATGAAAAACGGGGTCGAAGCTTTCTCTGTTCGCCTTCTTCGCGTCGCCGTCGTAGTGTTCGGCATCGCTGGAACATTGTCTGGTTGTTCGACGCATGCCAAGCGATTAGCATTACCGCGAACTCTGTTCTATGAAGGCCAGCTTCAAAGTTGCCGCGAGCATTTAGATAAACTGCAAAAAGGGAATCGACACGATCGGGATGTTGCAAATCTCGATTTGGCGGTTGTGGATTTGCTGGAGGGGCAAACGCAGCAAGCCGAAAAGCGTCTCAAGGAGGTTCGGGATCGTTTTGATTATCTTGAGCAAGAGTCGATGACTGAGAAGACCGTCTCGATGTGGACCGACGATTCGGTTCGTTCGTATGCCGGCGAAGACTATGAAAAGATACTCATTCGCGTCTATCTCGCCCTCGCCAACTTGATGGGTGGAGGCGGCGATGCTGAAAGCTACACGCTTCAAATCCAGGAGAAGCATGAAGCGATCATGCAACGGCTGTGGGGTGATGCAGAGAACGCGACTTCCGAGGCAGCCAGCAGCAATACTCAGCCCGGAGTTCCGCCGTTCAAGATGCAACCCGCAGCAGCTACCACCACCCGATATCGAGGACTGCCGCTAGGGTTTTACCTGCGCGGGATGCTGAGGGAAGAAACGCATCAGCATTACGATGATGCGTTGCGCAGTTATACGCGTGCCTCGGAGCTGCTGCCTGAGTGCATGCCATTGCGATGGGATATGTCGCGGGTGCAATCCTCGGTGCATTCGCAGCCTGGCTGCGGGGTAATCTATGTCTTTGCTATGGTCGGCCGTGGTCCGTATAAAATTGAGACCGTTGAAAGACCCACGAGCGACGCCCTTCTCATCGCCGATCGAATCGTGTCCGCCGTAGGTCCTTACCAACTTCCGCCGACGATCGCGCCGATCAAAGTCCCCGATGTAGTAATCCCTCCTAGCGATATCAACTCGGTGGGGGTAAGGGTGGATGGCCAGCCGATAGGCCCAACTGCGTCGCTTGCAGATATCGAAGAACTCGCCGTGTCTACCTTTCGAGCGGATCGCAATCGCATCGTTGCACGGGCGGTGGCAAGGCGTGTTATCAAGAAAGCGACGGTTGCTGCGGCTAAACAAGGCATGTCTTCGGACGGATTGACCTCGTTAGGGATGGATGTCGCTGGGATCGCTTGGGAAGCAACCGAATCGGCGGATACACGCTGTTGGGGATTGCTCCCGAGAGACATTCAAGTGCTACGGGTGGAAACGCCGAGCGGCATCCGATCGCTCCAACTGAGTCCTTGTTTGAGCGGGATACCTGTGGGTCCCTCCCGGAAAATCGATATCCCGGTCATCGATGGACGCAACACGTATGTGATCTGTTGGTTTCCTGATGCACGCAGTGCAGGTCAGGTCCTTTGCTCACAGGGAATCGTACCTCCCGCCCTCGCTCGATAATGCGGGACCAGACGCTTGTGCATCGCTGGTCTGAACCCGGTTCGATATTTGGTATTCGAACGGACTACTGGGCAGTAGGTAAGGTGGATGATGCTAATTTCAGCCATTGGACTCGCCAGCGATGCAATGTCTCAGGGGTCATATTTCCATAGTCGTTCCAGGTCGCAGGCTCCGAGTAATCCCCTTCAACACGGCTTTCCGGTTTTAGTTTGAGTGCGGATTGGGCGCGATTGCCGAAGGTGTATCTGTCCTGCGAGAATTTCTTTGCGAGGACCGCAAGTATCTCGACATCTTGTTGACCATAGCAATAAGCCTTCAGTCGGATCGATGGCATCGGTGGCTGCTTGGGATCGGTGGGGTGTGGGTAGAACAACGAGAGCTCATCCGCTGATTTCCAGGACTCGCTTCGACCGATCGTCTGCCATGGGAGAACACCATCGGCACCTTGGCACCAAGCATCCCAGCTCCATGCGACTGCCATCGCGTTGTTCGTACCGACGGGGTTGTTTCCACCATAGAGCACTAGAACTTGCCCATCCCGGAATTTGCGATCGAGGACTTGATGCCGATACTCTCGAAATGCTCCTTGGCTGATGACGCTGTATCCTTGAATACCATCGAGAGTATCGCGCTGCCATTGAGGTCGCGATACATCGCAGCGATACAGGATTTGCGGCTTGGGATTCATCTGCGCGCTACCCGCGCGTTCGAGCCCTTCGCGGTAGGCCAAGCCATAGTAGCGAAGCGCTAGATAGTCTTGGAAGTTGGCCGGCTCATCGAGAAGCCATGGGGAGGAACCGCGGGCCCAACCTCGTTTCTTAAAGTCGACCTTATTGTTGAGAAAGACGTGAAATTTGGTTTGGTTCCATCCTTTGGCGTGCACATGGTCTACACTTTGCGCAACAGCGGACACCCACGCATTGCGATACGTATCCGGAAACGCTTGATCAGCCCAATAACTTCCGTTGTAGTTAGTCTCCATGGGAGACGGCCAATTCTCGTGCATGGCAAAGTAGAAGCATTCCAGTGGTACGGGGCCTCGCGGTAGATCTGCAAATGCGGCACCCGTAAAACATCCCTCATAGCGTCGATCGAAGGCGTCCCAATCAAACGCTCCATCCTTCCAGACCGGCGAGCACCCTTCCGCCAATCGACCGTTTTGGAAGTAAGGAACACGATTCACAATCGTGCGATGGCGATGTCCGAGCCGATAGTAATCGATGTCGTTTGGTGGGAGATCGTAGCAATTCATTTCGGGTAAAAACGAAAGCTCATTCGGGACAATCACGTCGTGAACTTTTATCGAAACATTGAATTCGAGCGTAGCCTGGCCGCTGCCCAATCGAAGTTTCGCTGGATAGGTACCTGCCGCGAGCGAGCTTGGTACGTAGCACTCGACTAGCCAACTATGGGCACTCCCGGACGCAACAGCGGATGATTCGCTCTTAGCCGACCATTCGAACTGTGTGTTCCCTGTGGTTAACAGGACCAAGGGATCGGGGATTTTTTCCTTCTCTTTCTCGACGAGGGCGTAACGGGAAAGTTCACTTCGAATTTGTTGCATACCGGAGGTAGGCTGCCCCGATGCTTCATTGGTATTTCCGTTTCCTTGGGTCCCGAGCGGACCGTTGCCACTTTGGACACTCCATTGGATAAGTAGGTCCGTTTGGGGTTTGTCGCAGACGACTTGGAAACCGATCCAGCTTCCGCGGGCTGCATCGAGCTGGACCGATTTTGTATTGGCGTTCCAAAGATGGTTCTGCGTGAAATACGATGGACGTTGCTTAGGGATCCACTTTTTAGAAACCGGCAAATAGGAATCGAGCGGGTCAATCACACTCCAGTGGGCACCTTGCCACTCCAACGTATCTTTCCAGTTAGCGTTGTCACTGAGGTTCGTATCGGCTGTGGGCACAGGCTCCAGCGCGATCGGTGACGCATCGATGGTCTTGGGAGAGACCGAGAGAATGGCGGGGTCGCTGGTCCGTCCAAAACGATCGACGACCCGCACGGTGAAACTGAACTTCTCGTCCTTCTGAAGCCGTGCGAGGATTTGGTCGATTGGCATGGTGAACCAGCCTTTTCGATCGCTGTCGATGGATGGAACGAAGTACTGCGGGATAGGGTCGTCGTTGCAATTGACACGGAATCCTAGCGATCGGCCATCGTTAGGCTTATCGAATTTCCAGACTAGCCTTGGGCGTGGATCGGAATCGCTCGTGTCCTCGAAGCGGAGTTCTGCCGGTTTGGGAAGCCGCGAACTCGAGGCATCGGCATCTGGGGTTGCGACGTCCACCATGAAGTAGGGCGCGCTCGACGAGTTGGAATCGCGGCTGTACACAAATCGGTTTGGAAAGATCTTTTGCTGGAACTCATCTCCTTTTCGCGTCCATGTGCTACCAGTGTCGTCCATCAGTACTAGGCCATAGCTCAGCCCCGCCATTCGGGCTTCGAGCAAGCGAGGTGGAATATCGAGTTCTACCCATCCCTTTTGCGAAGATGGTTTAGCATCCACCGATGCGTAAATCGATCCACCATGTCCGATGCAGACTGCGGTGAGGTCAGAATCGTTCCACCGCTCGTTCGGATAAACTCTGTGCGAAAAAGAGGAGACCCCAGGGATGACTTGGTAGTTGGTGCCTTTGCCCTCCACCCAGTCGCAAGTGATGGTGCTGACGGTAACGCGTTCGATTGGCTCATCCCCCGCGACTTTGAGGAAGAGTGTAACTTTCTCGATGGATCGGCCTCGCAGTGGCCCTGGTTGGAAATCGATCAACGATAACTCTTGAATCGATTTGAGTTTCAATCGAGGTGCAGCGCCGTTGGATCCATTGTTTTCCGTCGAGTAATTCGAGAGCCACGTATCGCGTGCGATATCGACGCGGATGGTTTCAGCTCCCCATGAAGTTACGATGGACTGCTGAATGAGAAGCCAGGTGGCCAGCAGCTTCAGGACGATGGTCCGCCATGGAACCCTTCGCAATAGATCACCGCGAGCTACCGACAAAGGGCATGAGCAGAGCGGAGCGTAGGAAAAACGAAAGAGAGGGCGCGGCATAGTAGGAACCTTTACGCGTAAGGGGTGAGTTCCTACTTATGATAGCCAACTGATGGGGCTTCGAGCGAAGCAAGCCGAGAGAAGCAAGCCGAGAGAAGCGAGAAGATTACAATGTGTAGCGATGAGGAGCAAGTCGAAGCAGCCCCTTGCTTTCAAGTAGGCGCAGGCAAAGAGCCCGCACGAAGGCGGGCTCTTTGTTGGATTTTTGATCACCGCAGATTGGAGCTTCGCGTCGGAAGTTCCAAAAAGGGTTACTCAGTGAATTCAGGTAATCAATACCGTACTAGTACATGTCATGGTCGCCGGCGTGGCTATGACCCTTGCCAGCATCCTTTGGCTTTTCCGCGATGAGTGCATCGCTGGTGAGGAGCAGGGTTGCAACGGAGGCTGCGTTAGCCAAAGCGGTGCGGGTCACCTTGGTCGGATCGATGACACCGATCTTGACCAGGTCTTCGTAAACACCGGTGAGGGCGTTGTAACCGAAGTTACCTTTGCCTTCTGCGACTTTGGCACACACGATACCGCCGTCTTGGCCGGCGTTGCTCGCGATCATGGTGAGCGGAGCCCGGCAGGCGCGGAGGACGATGTTGTAGCCAGTCAGTTCGTCTTGAGGCATGTCTGCCGCAGGGGTGACTTGAGTGGAAGCTCGCAGGAGAGCGACACCACCACCCGGCAGAATACCTTCTTCGATAGCTGCGCGGGTAGCGTGGAGAGCATCTTCAACTCGGGCCTTCTTTTCCTTCATTTCGCTTTCGGTAGCGGCACCGACATTGACCTTCGCAACCCCGCCGGCGAGTTTAGCCAAGCGTTCTTCGAGTTTTTCGCGATCGTAGTCACTGCTGGTATTTTCGATCTCACGACGGATTTGGTCGATCCGAGCCTTGATCTCGCTAGCCTTACCAGCACCTTCGATGATGGTGGTGTTGTCTTTATCGATGATGATCTTCTTAGCGCGTCCGAGATCGGACAGGGTGAGGCTGTCGAGTTTCTTCCCGAGTGCTTCGAAGACAGGAATTGCACCGGTGAGAATACCGATGTCTTCCATCATGGCCTTGCGGCGATCGCCGTAACCAGGAGCCTTCACCGCGGAGACGTTGAGGGTTCCGCGGAGACGGTTGATGACGAGGGTCGCGAGAGCTTCCCCTTCTACATCTTCGGCGATGATGAGCAAAGGCTTGTTCTGCTGAACGACTTGTTCGAGAACAGGAACCAAGTCTTTGATGCTGCTGATCTTCTTTTCGAAGATCAAGATGTAGGCATCTTCCAAGACTGCTTCCATGGCGCCAGCATCGGTGACGAAATAAGGAGAGAGGTAACCTCGATCGAACTGCATCCCTTCGACGAATTCGAGTTCATCGTGGAGGCTCTTGCCTTCGTCGACGGTGACGACACCGTCCTTGCCAACGCGTTCCATGGCGTCGGCGAGCAAGTTTCCGATCGCGCGATCGTTGTTAGCTGCGATGGTAGCAACGTTAGCCATCTCAGCCTTGTCCTTGATCTTAATCGACATCTTCTTGAGCTTCTCAGTGATGTCAGCAACAGCGCGTTCAATCCCGACCTTCATTTGGATAGGGTTGACGCCGGCGACAACTGCCTTGAGACCTTCGTTGAAGACAGCTTCGGCCATCACAGTTGCGGTGGTGGTTCCGTCCCCGGCGACATCGCTGGTTTTGGAAGCCACTTCGCGAACCATGCGAGCGCCCATGTTTTCATAGACGTCTTCGAGATCGATTTCCTTAGCGACGGTGACGCCGTCCTTGGTGACGGTTGGGCTACCGAAACTCTTTTGCAGAATCACGTTTCGACCGCGGGGGCCGAGGGTCACTTTGACCGCGCGAGCCAATTTGCTAACTCCGCGGCGAATTGCTTCGCGTGCTTCTTGATCAAAAGCGATGATCTTTGCCATGTTTGTAACTGCTCCGTAAATTTTCAGGTTTGGGCCGAGCCATGCGGCCGGGTTTTGACAATTTTGTGTCGTTTGTGTTTGTGTCGACTGTGACCGAGTTTATGTCGATCGCGACCGAGTTGATCATTGAACCGAGTCGGTATGGGATCGACAGTGTTGGTGGCCGGAACAATAAAGCCGGCCTCAGAACGTTTAGCCGAGAACTGCGAGGACTTCGGACTCGTTCATCAGCAGATACTCTTCGCCATCGATTTCGATGTTTTCGCCAGCGTAGCTGGTGAAGAGAACGTGATCGCCGACCTTGACTTGCAGCTGCGAGCGGCTGCCGTTTTCGAGAACTCGACCGTCCCCGACGCTGATGACTTTGCCCCGGGTCGGTCGGTCTTTGGCGCTATCCGGCAGATAGATCCCACCAACGGTCTTTTCTTGCGATTCCTGACGCTGAACGACAATGCGATCTCCGAGGGGAACCAGCTTGACCTTGGTCTTCTCTTTCGTAGCTGCAGCCATCTACTCAACTCCGTGAACAAATGAGGAACTTTTGGGTTTGTACGCCAAAACGGCATAAAGGAAAGCTTTGCCCACCCGCTAAGCAATTCCCGTGCCAGTCACGGGCCAGTGATTCGATTGGGGCCGGAATTGTTGGGCTGAATTGGGCGTCGGCCATTGTTTCCCACGCGAACAGCGAACAAAATGGGCGGAGGGTCGGTTTGCAAGTTTGAGCGGTGGGATACCTATGCCAATTCGAGTGATTTGCCAGTGTGGCCAGACGTTGAATGTTCCGGATAACTTGGCGGGTAAGGGGGTGAAGTGCCCCAAATGCCAGGGGGCGGTCCGGGTGCCCGCTGCAACCGGAAGTGGCTCCGTCGGCGCGTCGGGTGCCAAAGCCGGTGCGACATCAGCCTCGGCAGGAAAACCGACAGCTCCTGGGAAACCGGCTGCTGCCAGCAAAGGGGCCGGCAAGGGGGCTGGCGGGGCAGATGCCTTATCAAGTCTCTTCGATCAAGCCGGTCTGACTAAACGTGAGGGGGTCTTTTGCCCCTCCTGCGACAAATCACTGCCACCTGGGACCGCCATATGTGTCAGTTGTGGCTTCCATTTGGAGCAAGGCGCGAAGGTGGAGGGTTTCCAGGTCGACGTCAAGGAATTTGGTGACAAACGCCTGATCGAAGCCGCCGAGATGATGAAGCGGGAAGCGGAGACCGACAAGCGACTGCTTGGGGCTGGAATGCCCTGGTGGATGATGCTCGCCCTGGTGATCGGGATTTTGTTCATGATGGGTGCCATCGCGATGAAAATGGATTACGGCACTTCGGGAAATTACTCCTCGGTAGCGATGATCGCGAAATTCCAACGCGCCACCTACTACGCAGTTTTCGCATTTTCACTCGGGGGTGCGGCAGCGTTGGTAGCACTCTTTTCCTACCTTGGCATCGCTTTTGGCGCTTTCAAAGAAACCCTCAAGGAGGGACTGCTGTGCTTGTTCGCTCCTCTTTACATCGTCTATTACATGTTCTCGAGGATGCAGGCTCGAAAACTGACCAATATCGTCATTATCTTCTGGGTGTCGGTAATCATCGCCGCCGTCTGCTTGGGGTATTCCCTGCCGAAGATCTAACGACGGACCGACGGCCTTCAGCTTTCGGGAATCTTGAGCAGGGAAGCCTGAGCAGGGAAGCTTGCGTCGGAAACTAGAGACGGGGAGGTTGTCTCGACCCGGTCGACCGGACAGCGAATCCGTTGATTGCCCTTGAAATACTGTCGCTGAAACCTTCTTGTCAAAGGGGGGCAATGAGCTTGGCCGCAACGCAGGTAATTCGGCGGCAACGCAGATAACTCGGCGGCAACGCAGAAGCTTTCCCGATTCGCCCACAACGTGGTCTCTGGTCTGTGCTCTCGGTTATGTGCTCTCGGTGGAGTAGAAACCGCAACCAATTCGCTTGGACTCTATAAGAAAGACCTCGGTTTGATCCTTTGATTTTTCTCGAATCCATCTTGGCGGTCGATTGCCACAGCGTACGGCTTGGTTTACGCTAATCACCTCTGTCCATTTTTATTCCCTTAGCGATTATGTAAGGTTGTTCGATGGCGTCCTATCGTCGAATCACAGTTTTGGAAGAAGGCGGCGTCAGTATCGTCCGCTTCATTGATAAAAAAATCGTTGACTCGGGTACCATCGAGCAATTGGGGGAAGAACTAAACGCCCTGGTTACCAACGAAAAACGAAACATGCTGCTGTTGAACTTCGACGGTGTCGAGTTCATGTCCAGTGCAGCCCTCAACAAGCTCATCTCGTTGAATAGCAAAGTTAAGGCCGCCGCTGGCAGGCTGAAGCTTTGTTGCCTCCGAGCTGAGATTCATGAAGTCTTCAAGATCACTCGCCTCGATCGCGTGTTCGATCTTCGAAAGACCCAAGACGACGCATTGGCTGCATTTAAGCTCTAGCAGTATCGGTACTAGACGCGTTCGAGCATTGGCTGTCCAGAACCCCGGGGTGCGGAAGGAAACCGAACCCATTTCTGGTTTCGAACATCCGGTATCAAGACCATCCGGTTACCCGTAGCCTCAAACCAAAAGCGATGTTCACTCATGACAAGCATCGACGCGTCGTGGTCAATCGACAAGAAGATCCCTAGCGAACTGGATGCAGGGCATGCGGTCATCGAAGAACTCATGACGGCTTTGGAGACATTGGGGTGGGAAGGTCGGGACGTCTTTCATATCCAGATGGCCATTGAAGAGGCTGTCGTGAATGCCATCGAGCACGGGAATAAGCGAGATGACTCCAAGCAAGTTCACGTGGTCTTTCGGGTGAGTCGTGAGCGTGCTGAGCTTTCCGTGACCGATCAAGGCCAAGGATTTGACCATCGAAATGTTGCGGATCCCACCGACGATGACCGGATCGACCAACCGCGAGGTCGTGGCGTGATGCTCATCCGTGAGCTCATGACCGAGTCGACGTACAACGATCTCGGAAACGGAGTTTGGATGCTGAAGCTCCGTTCGCAACCGGAAGAATCGGGCACGGAAGCTTAGTACCCGGCGAAACAATTCTCGAAACGCGAATACCATGGAGCTCGCAAGGCAAGTGCCGTTGAGACACTCCGTGCCTGGAAGATTGGTTTCTTCTGGAAGATTGTTATCGATGTCCAGGCTTGGCAAGTATCCAGCGACGGGTCCGTGAATAGCTGGATCCTTGAATAGCCGGATCCGTAGATGCACGCCAGTGAAACCGCGTCGCGTATCGCCTAAGGCTCCTCGCCATCCATCGAAAGTGGCTCCATCACTTTGGTGTTCCGTTCGACGGCGATGACGACCGTTTGCTCGTCGACACCATCGCGACTCTTCGCGGTCGCGGGTAGAACCTGCCGACGGTCCGGGAATGGCAATCGAATTGAGAACGTACCGTCGTTTCGAACTTTGACCGGTTCCGTACCGATCGTGACGTGGGCGTCTGGATGGGTTGACCCAAAGACGATCAGTTCGGCGTCGACATCGAAGTGGAATTGTCGCGATCGTTTTAGTCCACCTTCGGCTCCGCTTCCAAACTGAGAAAGAACATCGATGTCCATCGTGCGTTTCAATCGGTCTTCGAAGACCTCAGAGAGTTCGCCTCGCTGCGTTTCGTCCCCGTAGCCACCGCTCATCGCATAGATCCGTTCCGCATCCTTGGCGATATCTGCCCAATGGTCGTCGCTTGCTTCTTTGCCACCCGGAGTTGGTGTAACCACAGTGTTGCTTCGCACCAACTCGTAGAATCGCCCGGAAGCTGTGAGGTAACCCATGACGATCTGGAACCGGGATGGTGGATTATCGACGTCCATGTACCAGTTGCGAACACCGCCATGGATCTCGATATCGCGATAGATCGTTTCCGAGCTATCGGTAGTACCGCTGTCATCCAGTTTGAGGAGTCTCAGGATTGGTTTCACCGAATGCCAGTGCTCGACGAGAGCCGCTTTCGCGCGATCGACGGTTTGACGAGTAATGTCCCAATGCGCATGCAGCCAGTAAGGATCGTGCACCATCAAGACAATTCGATCCTGGCCTTTAACGACCGGAGTCACCGGGGTCAGTGGGGTTAAGGTTCTTTTTGGTGGCTCCTGAGCCAAGTCCTTCCGCTTTTCTTTGATCTCTTGAGCCGATCGGATCTTGGCAACGATTTCAGGATTCGTGTTCGACTTGGGCGGAATCGGAAGTTGTTCCTTTTTCGCGGCCGCCGGCCTCGCTGCGATCGGTCGAGCAATCGCTGGAGGGCTCGCAGGTTTGGCAACCGGGGATTTGGCAATGGGAGACTTGGTTACCACCGGTTTTTGCTTCGATGTTGCCGCTGTGGGCGTCGATGCGGAGGTCTTTGAGTCTTTTGGCTTTGAGTCTTTTCTCGAGTCTTTTTTGCTCGAAGCGATACTGCTGCGGTTCCCAGCGGCAGCCGCCCCTTTGACCGGTGCCGCGATCTTGATGGCGCTTGTTTTCGCGCTGGCGGCCTTCACTGCCGCCGATTTCGGGGTGGAGGCTCTCTTGGCATCCGTTGTTTTCGATTCCTTGGACTTGCCGCTGGCAGGCTTGGTCGAAGCAGGCTTTGCGACTACCTTTTTGCTGGGTGCAAACTTCTTGCTGGGGGCTGGCTTGGAAGCGGAAGCAGTCCCTTTCTTCGCGGAGCTTTTTTGGGGGGCTTTGCTGGCCGCAGCGCCCTTCGCCGGCTTTACACCCTTGGCCACCGTCGCGGCAGAGGAAGGCTGTTTTCCACGCGAGGTCGCCCCGCCCGGGCCGGAATTAGCCGGGGATTTGGTTTTCGATTTTGCAGGCTTTTTAGCTGGGGGCACCGGGGGTTCTCCTGGCTGATCTCGATGGAACTCCGTGCGCTTCCTAGTACCTTCGGAGGAGTCGTCAGAAACGCTTTCCCCCAGTATGCTTAACCGGGTACGTGTTTTCTAGCCTTTTTTGCCCGCATTCAAGCCTTTTGGCGATTGCCCAAACGCGCACTTTTCCAGGTTTTTCGTTCAGAAAACACGATCCGCGGAGCCCATAACAAATGTCAGAAGAGTCCTCTGTAAATGCGGATTCAAACCGCAAAAGTGGCGGCGATCGGCATGCGGGGCTCGATTCTGCGATCTCCGCCCTCTCGCGAGTCTTCGCAGTATTAGTGCTGCTGATGGGTGTTGGGGCTTTCGGGGCGGTTGGGGATTGGCTTTTGGGAACTTCGTTTTTGATGCCAATCGGTTTTGCTTTGGGAACTTTGCTTGCGGTCGTAGGGATGTTTTACGTGGTGAAGATCGCGGAGATAGAGGCAAAGAACCGTAGAGGGGATTCGCCGATCGCCAGCAGCGAGTTCGACAGTAAGACGCCGTCGACGGATGGGGGGATATCTGATCCGGCGTCAGATCCGAGGAGAGTGCGGTGAGTGCCCTTCCGAGCGTTGGTTCTGAGCTTCGTTGGTTGCTTTCGGCTGTCTGCTTTGGAGTGGCGGGGATCGTTGCAGCCCACCTTCGAGAGCCCGCGCAGGACGCGGGAGTTTCCAGCGGGGTTGATTTTGGGGGGATGGCGGCTGGAATTGCGGCTCTCGCGATCTGTGCATCGGTGACATTGGCGTCGATTCAATGGCGACGAGGTCCGCTGGGAAAGCAGAACCCGGTCGCCTCTTCGCTGTTAACGATCGCGTTTCGCACCTTGGTAACGCTAGGGAGCATGGTGCTCATGGCTGCGACAAAATGGCCGCACCGCAATTCATTCGTGTTGTCGTTGCTGGGGTGTTATTTTCTTTTTCTGATATTAGAATCCGGGCTTTCCATTCGCTGGTACTCCTCTCTGACACGCGTCAAGCATCCATAGATGGCCTCGGATATCCTCCACATAAAAGACGGTTACTACTTTGAAGTGCCAAAGTTTCTTTGGCGGAGTAATCGCACGAAGGCGTCGGACTTCCCAGAATGGTTTGTCCGACTGGACCCAGAATATCAGTCGTGGGAATCGGCCCAGTTGATCGAGGGTCTTGAGAAGAGCCTGGAAGTACCTGCGGCGAACCTGGAAGATCTCAAGGCGGGTTGGGAGCATTGGCAGCATGCGGCTCACAAGAACGCAGGTTGGCCGCTTTCGGCGTACCTTGAATCGCAATACCAGCAGGTCCGGAAGAAGGCTGCGTCGTGGGCGAAAAAGAATGCCCCAACCGCGACCGATGGTGGGTTGAACGCTTACGTTGCTGCCCATCCAGAGCTTGAAAACGTTTGGTTTTTTGAGTTGATGCAAAATCCGGAGTCGGTGGCAAAGTGGGACGCGTTGAAGCATAGCTTGAGGACCAGTGACCAGCTCAAGGGGTATCTTTCTCGCCCTGAGACGAAAGAGTGGGGCCCCGAAAAAATCGCCGAATACAACAAGACACTCGACGGCAAGATTATGATCCCGCAACCATTTGGTGAGTTGCGCAATGCCTACGACAAAGAATCAGGTTTCTGTATCTCTCGCTACATGATCATTGAAGTGATCGTGGCGATCTTGATGTTCTTGCTGTTCCGTTGGTTGGCTCGCAAGGTTCAGTCGGACGCTCCGCCGAAAGGGAAGGCGTGGAATCTGCTTGAGGGGTTTGTGCAGGCGATTCGCAACAATGTTGTTGTTCCTGCGATGGGTGAGCACGATGCGGATAGGTTCATGCCTTTCCTGTGGACGATGTTTTTCTTCATCCTTGGTTGCAACCTGATGGGGATGATTCCTTGGGTGGGCTCGCCCACGGCGTCGCTTGGTACCGCTGGTGCTCTGGCGTGTCTAGTGTTCCTAGTGGGGCTATTTGTAGGTGTTAAGGCGTTTGGTGTCGTGGGTTACTTGAAGAACATTTGCCCAAGTTTGGGGCTTCCCTGGTATTTGGCGTTTTGGGTGGTTCCCTTGCTGTGGTTGATTGAGTTTGCATCACTGTTTATCAAGCATGCGGTGTTGGCGGTGCGATTGTTGATGAATATGGGGGCTGGGCACTTGGTGTTGCTTGGCATCCTCGGTATCGGAATCAGTGCGAAAGCAGCGCTTGGGATGAGCACACCGGCATGGTTTGGGGTGGCAGGTATTTCGGTTCTGGGCACGACAGTTCTGAGCTTCCTGGAAGTTTTCGTGGCGTTCCTTCAAGCTTACGTTTTCACGTTCTTGGCGGCTTTGTTCATTGGAAGTTCGATCCATCATCACTAGGGTCTTATTGGCCCGAGGTGGTTAGTTCTGTTTGTTTTGAGTTCACTAGTTAATTTTGTCTGCTGAAGAGCAGATTCCCCGTTCCTCTTCATTTTTATTGCGAGAAGATCACGTCGATCCTCAAGGAGTTTAGTAAAGTGTTGAATATCGTTCGGTTTGGTTTTTTGGTTGTAGGTTTCATGATCTTGATGGCTCTCCCTGCCGCGGCTGCTGAAGGTGGTGGAAATATCCCCGGAGCAATCGGTGCTGGCTTGGCTGTTATCGGTGCTGGTTTGGGAATCGGCTTTGTCGGCAAGGGTGCGGTTGAGTCGATCGCTCGTCAGCCTGACTCGGCAACCATCATTCAGGTTGCGATGATTATCGCAGCGGCTCTGATCGAAGGTCTCGCGTTCTACGCCGTGTTCGTTTGCTCGGGTCAAAACCCGTTTGCAGGCTAGTTCGTCGGTCGTGACGGTTTGGGCTTGTTAGTCATTTGTTTTCGTTGAGGCTTCGTATGAGTGCAAAATCGCGTGGAATGACCCTCGCGGTCGCTATGTTAGTCGTGCTGTTCGGGTGGGTGCTCCCAGCCGTTGCCTTCGAGGGAGGCGGTGGCGATCACTATGATCCGACGCATGGGTACGCTTCGTCAGAGAGCGAATCTCTGTTGGAGTTTAAGAGCGACAAAGCTCTCTTCACCGCACTGGTCTTCGTTTTGTTGTGTGCAGGTTTGTATTTGGCTGCGTGGAAACCTATCTCGCAGGGTCTCGCGCGGCGCGAAGCGACCATCGCCAATCAGATCGCGGATGCTCAGCGGGCATCCGAGCAAGCAGCGGTGAAGCTCAAGGAGTACGAAGCTAAGTTGGCGGATGCAGCAGTTCAGGCTCAAGAGCTCGTGAACCAAGCGAAGAAGGATGCTGCTGTTGTTGCTGAACGAATGAAGGTCGATGCCCAGAACGAGTCCACTCGGATGATCGAACGGGCTCGGTCGGAGATCGAGACCGCGAAGCAAGCAGCGATCTCGGAGCTCTCCACAAAGAGTACCGACATTGCATTTGGTTTGGCCCGACGCGTTATCGGTCGAGAGCTCAACCAAGGCGATCATCAGCAATTGATCAGCGACGCTCTCGGGCGTCTGCCAAGCAGCAATTAGCCCTTCGTTGCTGCACGCAGGCCAGCCTAACCGCGAAGTCCGAATGGTTGCGGCGATTTGCCGTAACTCCTCATCGGGTTTAGTCAAACATAGCTAGTCACCAAGCAACGTTCCTCCTCCATCAGAGTATTCCAGCTAAACATGTCTGAGCAAACCAACAAGATTGCTACCGTCTTCGACAGCGAAGAACAGCATGTGGGTGAAGTGTACGCGCGTGCACTGCTGAGCACAGCTGCGAAGAATGGTCAAGTCGACGTAGTGGTAGACGAGTTGGAATCGTTGGTGAACGATGTTTTGGACCGCAATCCAAAACTGGAAGCAGCATTGGCGAACCCGAAGATGCAACCCGAAGACAAGTGGGCTCTGCTCGAGCGAGTCTTTGGCGGCAAGATGAACGGTACGTTGCTGACATTCCTAAAGATCGTGGCGCGGCGGTACCGATTGAATGCGATCCGTGCAATTCAAGAGTCGGCTTCGAAACTCAGGGACGAGTTGGCAGGTCGGATTCAAGTCGAAGTCACCGTTTCTAAGCCGCTGGATGCGGCGGCCGAAAAAGCTCTTGTTGCGAAGCTTCAAGGGTTGTTCAAGAAAGATGTCCGACTGCAAACCAAGATCAACCCTGGGATACTGGGGGGATTGGTGGTTCGGGTCGGCGATACAGTCTATGACGGCAGCGTGGACGGCCAATTGCGATTGCTTCGCAAGTCGGTCGGCCAGCGGGCCGAAAACGCCTTGCGATCCGTTGCAGGCTCGCTGGTTCAGTCCAGTTAACTGGCCGTATCCAGCAAAACGTGTTTCCCTTTTCCTATACCTTTCCGAATATCGAGTTCCTTTCCGCGATTAGTTTGTGACGCGGTTACGACACCCACGAGGTTGATGAGATGAAGTTTAACTCGGATGAAATAGCGTCCGTCATTCAGAAAGAAATCGAACAGTTCGGCAGTCAAATCGATGTCCGAGAAGTTGGCACGGTCCTCGAGGTCGGGGACGGTATCGCCCGAGTCTACGGTCTTTCTGGCGTAATGTCCGGTGAGATGGTGGAGTTCCCGAGCGGCGTTATCGGGTTGGCGTTCAACCTTGAGGAGAAGTCGGTCGGTGTGATTATTCTCGGTGACTACCTGAGCATCAACGAAGGTGACGAAGTCCGTGCACTCGGTACGCTTCTTAGCGTTCCTGCGGGTGATGCCGTCATCGGACGCGTTCTCGATCCACTGGGAAATCCCATCGACGGCAAAGGCCCCGTCAACACCGATGTCCGTCGCCAAGTCGAAATCATTGCGACAGGCGTGGCCGAGCGACAGCCGGTCCATGAGCCGATGCAGACCGGGATCAAAGCGATCGATGCGATGACGCCGATCGGACGTGGTCAGCGGGAATTGATCATCGGTGACCGAAAGACCGGTAAGACCGCAATCGCCATCGACGCGATTATCAACCAAAAAGGCAAGGGAGTGAAATGCTTCTACGTCGCGATCGGTCAGAAGGAGTCGTCCGTTGCGTTGATCATCGACGCCCTTACCAAAGCGGGGGCGATGGACTACACCACGGTCATTGTTTCTGGAGCTAGTTCCCCGGCACCGTTGCAGTACGTCGCTCCTTACGCGGGAACCGCGATGGCCGAGCATTTCATGTTCAATGGACAACACGCGTTGATCGTCTATGACGATTTGAGCAAGCAAGCTGTCGCGTATCGCCAGTTGAGCTTGTTGATGCGTCGTCCACCAGGACGTGAAGCGTTCCCAGGGGACGTTTTCTATTGCCACAGCCGCTTGCTCGAGCGTTCGGCAAAGCTTTCTGCAGAACTCGGAGGAGGTTCGCTGACCAGCTTGCCGATTATCGAAACGCTGGAAGGCGAAGTTTCCGCATACATTCCTACCAACGTGATTTCGATCACCGACGGTCAGATTTACTTGCAACCCGACTTGTTCTTTGCCGGTATCCGTCCTGCGATGAACGTCGGTATCTCGGTTTCACGCGTCGGTGGTAACGCTCAGATCAAAGCGATGAAGAAGGTTGCGGGCGGTCTGCGATTGGACCTTGCAGCGTTCCGCGAACTCGAAGCTTTCGCACAGTTGGGTACCGAACTCGATCCGGCCACCCAGGCCAAGCTCGATCGTGGGTATCGAATGGTGGAATTGCTCAAGCAGTCCCAATACCAACCGATGGATGTTGCCGAACAAATCGTCAGCATCTACGCCGGAACCCGGGGGCACTTGGACGATATCCCCGTGGCCAAGGTTCGTGAGTTCGAAGTCGGTTTGCTCTCGTACGTTCGAGATCGCAAGCCGGAATTGATCAGCAAGATCCAAGAGGTCAAAGATCTGACTTCCGAAGTCGAGGAAATGATCAAGTCGACGATTACCGCTTTCAAAGCTACTTTCCGATAGTCAAGCGAACCAAGGTTCCGACCTGCTATGGCCAATATTCGACAACTCGATAAACGCCGAAAAAGCGTTCGCAACATCCGCAAAATTACGCGGACCATGGAATTGATCGCCACCGCGCGATTCAAGAAAGCCATGGATCGCGCTGCGGCGGCGACCGACTACACCAAGCGTATCACGCAAATCGTTCAAGACCTTGCCAAGAGCGGTACGGATGTTTCCCATCCGCTTCTTCAGGCTCATGACGAAGTCAAAGCGGTCGACATGTTGGTGCTGACCGCCAATCGCGGTTTGTGCGGCGGTTACAACGGCTCGGTGGTGCGTGTTGCCGTGCAGCGCAGGAACGAGATCAAAGAACAAGCGACTGCGGGGCAGACCAGCGTCAGCGGGAAACGCGGTATCGCTGCGTTCCGGTTTGCTGGAGTTCCAGTCGAAAAGACCTACTCCGAGTTCGAAGATCAGCCAGCTTTCGATGCGGTGGCTAGGATCGCTGATGAACTCATCACCCGTTACATCACCGGCCAAGTGGATCGAGTCGATGTCGCGTATACCAAGTTCATCAGTAGCTCGAAGCAAATCCCAATCGTTGAGACACTGTTGCCATTTGCAGGGATCGAGGTTCCTGCTGGTAACTCTGCTCCCAAAGATGGAGAGAAACCTTCGTCGGAAAAGAAGCTTAAGGACGATTACGAGTTCTTGCCCTCAGCCGCTGGAATCCTTGAAGAAGTCGTGCCCGCAAGCTTTCGAGCCCGCCTTTTCAAGTGCTTCCTCGATGCTGCAGTCAGCGAGCAAATTGCACGGATGGTCGCGATGAAGAGCGCCACGGAGAACGCAGGGGACTTGATCAAGTCCCTATCGAGAACATTCAATCGGGCTCGTCAGAGCAAGATTACCCAAGAGATTATGGAAATCATCGGCGGTGTAGAGGCACTGGGCTAGTAGAAGCACTGGGCTAGTAGAAGCACTGGGCCATTCACCTCGCCGATTTACAAAAGTTATTTTTTAAAAAAAGTTATCGATCGCTCCAACGTGACTGATCGAGCAATCCGTCTAACGAACTCTCCAAATCACTAGTAGCAAACTTACGACAGAGAAGAACATGAGCGTCTCTACCGGCAAAGGCGTTGGTAAAATCAGTCAGGTTATCGGATCTACGTTCGACGCCGAATTCCCCCAAGATGGCCTTCCGTCGATCTACAACGCAGTCCACGTTGTCAGCGATAAGAAGGGTGTGAAGATCAATCTCACCGGCGAAGTCCAACAGCACCTTGGTGGTGGACGTGTCCGTTGCGTCGCTCTCGGTAGCACCGACGGTCTGATGCGAGGGCTTGATTGCGTCGACACCGGCAAACCGGTTTCGGTTCCGGTCGGCGAAGGGAACCTCGGACGCGTGTTCAACGTGCTCGGAGAACCGATCGACCAACGAGGCGAAGTGAAGGCACAAGACCGTTGGCCTATCCACCGCCAAGCTCCCCCGGTATCCGAACTTTCCACCAACACGGAAGTCTTCGAAACCGGTATTAAGGTTATCGATTTGCTGACCCCGTTCGTTCGCGGTGGTAAAGCAGGTTTGTTCGGTGGTGCAGGTCTTGGAAAGACGGTTATTCTTCAGGAGTTGATCGCTCGGGTTGCTAGCTCCCACGGTGGTTATTCGGTGTTCGCAGGGGTTGGAGAACGAACCCGCGAAGGAACCGACCTTTGGCTTGAAATGCAAGAAGCGGAAATCGGCAAGACCGGACGCAAGGTTATTGAACAAACCTGCATGGTGTTCGGTCAGATGAACGAGCCACCCGGATCCCGTCTCCGCGTGGCACTTTCCGCATTGACCATGGCGGAATACTTCCGGGACACCACCGGCAAGGACACGCTCTTGTTCGTCGACAACATCTTCCGATTCTCCCAAGCAGGATCCGAAGTGTCGGCGCTCTTGGGTCGGATGCCTTCCGCGGTGGGTTACCAACCAACCCTCGCGACCGAAATGGGCGCCCTCCAAGAACGAATCACCTCAACGAAGCGGGGTGCGATCACCTCGGTTCAAGCGGTTTACGTTCCTGCGGACGATCCGACCGACCCCGCGCCAGCGACGGCATTCGGTCAGCTCGATGCGTTTATCTACCTTGAGCGTTCCATTTCCGAAAAGGGTATTTATCCTGCGGTGGATCCACTGGCGTCCAACTCCCGAATTCTCGACCCAGCAATCGTTGGCGAACGCCATTACAACATCGCTCGCCGCGTTCAACGAACACTGCAGCGATACCGCGAACTCCAAGACATCATCGCGATTCTCGGTGTCGATGAATTGAGCGAAGAGGACAAGACAGTCGTTCGACGCGCTCGTCGTATCGAGCGATTCCTGTCTCAACCGTTCTTGGTTGCGGAAGTCTTTACCGGCAAGCCAGGGGAAATCACCAGCCTCGCCGACACCATCCGCAGCTTCGAAGAAATCTGCGATGGCAAATGGGATCATTTGCCTGAATCCGCGTTCATGTACGTCGGAGCGATCGAACAGGTCGAAGAGCAAGCTCGCAAGATGGCAGAACAAGGTAAGAAGTAATCATGAGTTCTGGAACCGGCGTTCATTGCGTGGTGGTCACTCCCGAAAAAACGGAATTAGACACCCATTGCGATTCACTAATCCTGCCCTTGTTCGATGGGGAAATCGGCATCCTACCCGGACGCTCTCCCATGGTCGGACGTCTCGGTTTTGGCTTGATGAAGCTGAGGGGATCGGGCAAGGTGGAGGAGTGGTTCGTCGATGGTGGGTTCGTTCAAGTCACCCGCGAGGCGGTCTATATTTTGACCGATCGGTTGCTCAAGCCCAATCAGATCGATCGCGTGGCCGCTGAAGCCGACCTGAAGAAAGCCTCGGAAATTCGGCCTGCAACTCCGGAAGCCTTCGCCCTTCGCGATCGAGCCTTGGCCCAAGCCCGCGCCAAGCTTCGAGTTGGCACTTGATCGAATCGACGGTACATTACTGACGTCGTGCATGGAATTATTCGCACCGGAAACGGTGCGATTTTTTTTGTCGGGATCATCTTGGGACTGTAGCGATGACAAAGCGAAAAGGAAGTGATTTTGCGGGTGTGGGTGTTGCGATCGTTACCCCGTTTAAAAATGGGGCTCTCGATGTCGCAAAACTCAAGGAGCAAATCGAGTTTCAAATCGCTTCTGGCGTGACGTTTTTGGTCCCTGTGGGAACCACCGGGGAATCGCCGACGTTGACCCATGATGAGCATGAGCGAGTCATCAGCGAAGTGGTCCAACTAGCATCCGGTCGCTGCAAAGTCATGGCGGGAACGGGTAGCAATTGCACGGCTGAAGCGCTGCGATTGACTCGCTGGGCTGCCAAAGCGGGTGCCGATGCGTCGTTGCAGGTAGCCCCCTACTACAACAAGCCCACGCAACGCGGATTCTACGAACACTTCAAGGCCATCGCCGAAGAAGTAGGAATCCCTCATTGCGTCTACAACATCCCTGGCCGATCGGCGAAGAACATCGAGCCCGAGACGATCGTGAAGCTTTCTGAACTTCCGAATATCACCATGGTCAAGGAAGCCACTGGTTCGCTCGATCAGTGCTCTCAGATCCTCAACGCCACCAACCTAACCGTCCTCAGCGGAGATGATTCCCTCACTCTGCCAATGATGAGCATCGGCGCTGAGGGTGTTATCTCCGTAGCAGGAAATATTGTTCCAGGCGACCTATTGGCTATGGTCAAAGCAGCACTCGCAGGAAACTTTGCGGAAGCAGCTTGCATGCATCACAAATTGTTCCCGTTGTGCCGAGACATGCTTTCTCTAGCGACCAACCCAATCCCCGTCAAAGCAGCGATGAAGCTGCTGGGTCGTGATACCGGCGAACTGCGTTTGCCGATGACCGAATTGGAGCCCAAGGAATTGGAATCGCTCCGAGGAACATTGGCCAAGTACGGCATTCTCAAATAATTGCCGTCGACGTATCCATTCCCCGTCGGCGATGAATGCTGACTCCTCAACGGGTCAGCACGGGTAAAGAGAACTTGCTATGTACGTGGGTAGCATGGCAATCCTTGCAGACGTGCGGTCGGTGATTGCGACGTTGTTGCTGCCATGTCGACGCCAATGCCTCGATCGCTGTTGCATTGGTTATTTGGTCGATCGGTACGCCCAAGCAGTCGGAGGTGAAACTGCACGGACTGGCATGCCCCGTCTCATCAATAAACAGAAATCGCGTCGCTGGGAAACAGTCTTCAATCGCGATCGTTTGATGGCGTGCCGTGCATGCAATGCGGTGCAAATAGGATTGTGAGCCGCTTAGTTCCAAACCACGCTCGCGCAATTCCTGCCGCACTCTCGGAAACATTTCCGTAAACTGATGGACCTGGTCCTCGAGAAGGTGGTTATCCGGATAGAACTCAGGCCGATCGTTCCCTCCGAGCTGATTGAAAGTCAACTCATCGACACCCCAATCGGCCATACGTTGAGCGAACCTTTCAAAATCAGCAATCGTGTGCCTTGTAAGCACTGTATTGACACGAATCAGCGGTTTGATTCCACCACGAATAGCACCACGATCAGGACTTCGATTTGCATCGATTCGATGAGATACGATTCGACGAACGATTCGCTCCAATCGTTCCACCATTCCCCTGCTTCCTCGGAGCCGATCATGATCGGCTCCTAACCCGTCGATGCTAATCGTAATCTCATCCATGTAGTCCATCGCAAATCGAGCGGTCTGATCGTTCTCGAGAGCTAAACCATTGGTCGTTACACTGAGGCTCAAATCGATCTGAACAAGCTGTGTTGCAACAGGAATCAGCGCAGGCCACTGAAATGGCTCACCTCCCAAAAGAGATACCAAAACCTTTCGACCCGAGACTTGCTGCAATTCCCGAAGCACCTCTCCAAATCGAAGCAGTGACTTCACAGAAATCGAACGTCGCTGGCGATGAACGTCCTTGCTATAGCCGCAATAAAGACAACCGAGGTCGCAATGGGTATTCACCCGTACCACAACAACGAATCGATCCGTGGTGGATACCTCAAACGAAGTTGACTCCATCATGGCATATCGACCAATTGAATGATTGGAAAAACCGGCAAACGTTCTAGTTGATTTAGCGAAACTCTAACTTAGCCAAAGCAACTCGAGCGTAGAAGCCCCCGACTGCTCCTTGCGATTCGTAGGCGCGAAGCTCTCCCGAGGCAGTCGCTCCTTCATCCCTAAGATATCCTGCCTCGGATCGGATTTCCTCGTTCGCGCAATCAATTCCGCGGTACTTGTCATTCAGACGACGTTGATGAGCGAACAGGTCGTTCGATACCCGACGGTGGTATCGATAACGATCAGGACGGTGTCGTGGATAAAAAATGGGTGAGGATTCTGGCGATATGATCACTTTTTAAAAGCTATCTATCCCAAAACGGGTGTCTTCTTTTGGCTCTCGCATCGTTGGAGACACTCCGTGGATGGACGATTTATGTTTACCAATCTCGGAGAGAACCACGATGATTGGATGCTCGGTGGGCAATGGACATTCTTTCCACAACGATCACGATTCGACTACTGATCTGTGTCCATCGCGTATCCGATCCGTGTCCATCGGGTATCCATACTCGGCGATCGCATGCTGTCATTTGGTCTCGCAGTGGCATCGCAGATCAAGTGGGTCCGGTGTCGCTCAAAAAAAATGATTTTTTATCGCTAGGGCTCGAAACAACTTGCGCATGTCAAGGGGGCATCAGTGCTTCGTTTTCAGGTTGACCGATCGGACACTCGTCGTAACCGTATTGGAGGCTCGATCAAGAAGATTCGATGCTACTCTTGAGGTCATGGAAGACCGACGATGTTTCCATTATCGGTAAAGGAGTGTTGGATGCGCAGAATCATTGCTGCAGTTGTGTTCACTGGATTTTTGATGTGGGGCGTTGGAGCCACCCACGCTAACGCTTGCGACACCTGTGTGGCACAGCGCAAAGCTCAGCAACAAGCGAGCGAAGGTCGAATGCGCCATGTTGGCGGTTCGATGGGGAGCGGTCGCTATGAAGGGGTCGGTTATTCGACCGTCTCGGCAGACCATGCGGTATCCCAGTGCTGTTACTGGGGGCAACGTACACCGGTTGGAATCGGTGTTGCTCGCGGTGCGAGAGGCTGGTACGCAACCGTCCTTTACCGCTAATCGCTCTTTGATGATTAGACCCAGTGGTCGAAACAGATGGAACGATCGCGAGGAAACTATATTCCTGCGATCGTTCCGTTGCTGTCGCCAAATTGAGAATCTTCGATCCCCATTTTTTGCAGCATGGTCAAGTAGAGGTTGCACAATGGGACCATCCCTTCAACCGCCACGTGTTGGCCGGTTTGAAGCGTGCCGCCACCTTTGCCACCTACCAAGATCGGCAAGTTGTCCGGATCGTGCCGGTTGCCATCCGACATGCTGGATCCAAACACGATCATGCAATGATCGAGCAGCGTTGATTCCCCTTCCGGAATCGATTTGAGCTTGCGTAACAAGTTCGCGAATTGCTCGGTATGCCACCGGTTGATCCGTTGGTACTGAGCGATTTTAGACTCGTTGTTTTCATGGTGGGACAACTCATGGTGTCCACCGCTGACACCGTCGAGGAACGAGAAATTTCGTCCTGAAACATCGTTTGCAAACATGAAGGAGGAGACACGGGTCGCATCGGATTGGAATGCTAAAACCATCAAGTCGAGCATGATTTGGATGTGCTCGCGAAAATCGACAGGTACTCCAGGTTTCGCGAGTGCGGGTGATGTAGCCGACTGGTTTAGGTCGCGCCGCGATTCGGAATGCTTGGTGGAAAACTCGATCCGCTGCTCAACACCGCGTACCGAATCGAGATACTCGTCCAATTTGAATTGGTCGTCCCTGCCCAATCGCGATCTCACCCCCTTCGCATCCTCAAGCACAAAGTCGAGAAGGTTTTTATAGGACTCTAAACTTGCCTCTGCGCTCGCCGTCGAAGCTGTGTTACTCCTGCCAAACAATCTCTCGTAGACCATGCGAGGATTGATCTCCTTAGCAACAGGTCGCGTGGCGGACTGCCACGAAATATTGGATCCATACAAACGAGTGTAGCCAACATTGCTATCGATCCCGCTGATTACTGGTTCGGTACCCAATTCGAGGGATGGCAAGGGAGTCAGTCCTCGGAATTGCTCCGCGATCCTTTGGTCGACCGAAATACCTCCGCTGCTGATGTCTTTTCCGGTCGTCTTCGCGACCGGCATTCCGGTCAAAAAGTTTGCCGTCTTTGCGTAGTGTCCGTCTCCACCATGACTGTTCTTTTTGTCCAATCCCGACAGGACCAATACGCTATCCCGCACATCCGCGATGGGTTCGAGCGAAGGACTTAGTGTGTAGTCAGATCCCGTCGTCTCAGGCACCCAAGCCTTTTCCCAGACACCGTTAGGGAAGTAAATGAAAGCCGCCCGAATGGGTGGCTTTGTCGCGGCAACCGTCGCTGCGCCGTTTGCGAGGCGCAGCGACTCCATCCATGGCAACGTCAAGGCCACTCCAGCACCGCGCAGAAGTCGGCGACGAGAAATCCCAGGACGGCTTTGCTCAGTTCTCATGGTGATGTTTTTGCTTTGCTGTAGTAGCGGTGCTGAAATGGATACGAGAAAAGGATCTCTTCCAAGATGACGTCAGCACGGTTTTCTTCGCTCATTCGCCTCATCGAAGTATCGATAATGCATTGATCGAATTTGTTCAAGTCGCGGCCTAAGGCGAAACCGACAAGTTTCCGCACCGCATGGAGTTGGAACTCATCCTTCCGTACCATCAAGAGTTTCTTCAACTCTGCAGGTCCGGAAAACGATTCACCGGAGGGTAATGTTCCCGATGCATCGATCGCAACTCCCGAGTCCTCGTTCCTCCATCGTCCAATGGCATCGTAATTCTCTAGTCCGAACCCAAGAGGATCCATCCTTTGATGGCACGATGCGCACTCCGGTTTCTGGCGGTGCAATTCCAACCGCTCGCGCAGACTCGCCGTGGTCGCCGTGGATCCACCTTCGTCGAGCGATGGTACATTCGGTGGGGGTGGTGGTACTTTAGCTCCAAGCAGTTCTTCTAAAATCCATCGGCCTCTCAATACGGGACTGGTTCGGCGCGGGTAGGAGGCCTTGATCAGTACGCTGGCCATCGTCGGGACTCCCCCCCGTTGCCCGTTTGCAACAGATACTGTTCGCCATGATGCTAGTCCAGCGATCGATGCAGTGTCGTTCGAATCCACTACGTTTGACTCATCGATGCCGTAGTGCTTAGCCAATCGGGAGTTCACGATGACATAGTCGCTTTGCAGCAGATCGCTAAGGGGCTTACCATCTCGGAACACACCGCTGACGGTACGGACTGTCTCCTCGATCGCGTCGGCTGTTAGCTGGGGATCAAAATCCGAAAAGACTTCGGGATCAGGTTGGGAGAGCGTCAGGTCCTTCAAGCCCAACCACTGGAGTCCGAAATTCTCTCCGATCGCACGAGCTCGTTCATCAGCGAGCATGCGACGCATTTGCGAGCGGATCATCTCGGGTTCAAAAATCTCCCCTTGATCCGCAATCGTCAGCAATTCCTCGTCGGGGACCGAAGACCATAGGAGCAGGGCCATCCGAGTTGCAAACTGATGAGGCGTGAGCCGTTGCACGCCTGACGCATCGGGCTCCGGTTCCAATACGAACAAGAAATGGGGCGATACCAAGATCGCCTGGTAAGCCTGCTTGACCGATTGAGTCCGATCGTAGAGGCTCATCAAACGATCTACCTCCGATGTCTCGATCGGACGCCGCCATGCTTGTTTTGCAAAACGAGCGATACGCATTTGGGCTTCATCGCGAGTCATCGTAGAGGGTGTGAGCGAGGGGTCGCGCGCGATCATCGAATCGACACTTGCGAATGCAACTCGCAAATAAGCTTCCAAGTGTATTTCCGAGGTGAATAATGCATCGCCTACGGTGTCGAACCCCAATCCACCAGACCCATCGGACGGAGGCAACATTTCATCATCGATGCGGTACCCCGTTAAGTCTCGGATCGCGCAGGAATACTCGTAGCGGGTAAGGCGGCGGCTCATCACGTAGCCGCGATACCAGCTTTGCGTTTCATCGGAAGCGAGTTGGTGGCAAAAATCTTGGTTCGGACGACTATCGACCCACCGATGAAAGGCACCTTTCTCCGGATCGGTTAATCCCGGGGAGCCTTGAGGGGGCATTTCATTGAGCCGCACGCGTTTAGCGACCCGTTCCCAAGCATCCCCAGCAGCGATGGCTGCTTCACCATTAGGGAACTTCGACAGATCAAATTCACCATCAGGCGTTTCGCCGCTGTGGCACGAAAGACACTTCTTTTCAATGATCGGAAGGACCTTTTCCTGAAAGCTCTTTCCCCATTTGCTCATCGCTTCATTCTCTTCGGCAATCGCAAGGAATCCGGAGAATGAAAGCGTGAACAAAACCAACAGCGCCGTTGTGGGGTAACGGGGTGCTAAGGATGCGGAAATGGGTGAGGAAATGGACTTTACCATGAGGTATGGGATGGGATTCATCATCCAATGCAATCGATCCAGCAATGGACGTCGAACATCGATTGCGAGAACAGCGAGGAAGGAGCTTGGTTGGGTGGGCTTGGGAGGGATGCTTGGAAACCGGGGGTGTGGTGGCTCCCATTGCACTCCTCTATTATACATGACGAGTCTTCTGCAGTCCGATCCCAATTTTTGCAATCGATCGGCAGAGTATCACTCCAATGAGTTGATAGCCTATCCAGAAAACCCGAAAACCGCGGCTAACGCCAAACCGGCTCATGGTTTTCGGATAGGCTCTTATCTCGACCAGAACTTGATGTGTTCCTCGTTACGGAGTCCCATGGATGCAATTCTCGCTTCACATCTGCACACTTGCGATCGCAATCGTCGTCGCGGCCCCTTCGTTGGCTTGGCCGTTCCAAAATCATGACGAACCGCGTCGAAATGTCCTTTTTATTATCTCCGACGATTTGAACAATCGATTGGGATGTTACGGGGATCCGCTAGCAAAGACACCGAACCTCGATAAGCTCGCTGCACGCGGTGTTCGATTCGATCGCGCCTACTGCACCTTTCCATTGTGTGGTCCGAGTCGCAACGCGATCATGACGGGGTTGTATCCGAACAGCAATGGGATTCTGCAGAATGGCCAGATCTTTCGCCAAACGATCCCCAAGCATCCCAGTTTGGCCCAGGCCTTACGATTATCTGGATATTTGGCGGGTCGAATCGGCAAGCTGTATCACTACAACGTACCCAACTCGGTGGGTACCAATGGTCATGACGATCCTGCAAGTTGGGAGTTGGAGATCAATCCTGCTGGCGTGGAGCGGATGCAAGAGCATCCGAAGATCAAAACCTTGGCTCCCAATCAATTTGGCGCAACCCTTAGTTGGTATGCGTCTCCAGCACCGGAATCGCAGCACACCGACAGCATGCAAGCTGCCGATGCGGCGTGGGTCTTGGAACGGTGCGCGAAAGACACCTCTCGTCCATTCATGCTCGCTCTGGGCTTTTTCCGACCACACACTCCCTACGTGGCTCCTCGATCGTACTTTGAACTTCACGATCCTAAGGCGATGAACGTTGTAACGGATGTCGAGGAAGACCGCAAAGACATCCCCGCTCCGGCGCTTGCCAGCGGAAAGAAAGAGCAAGACGAAATGTCGCTGGAGACGACCCGCGAAGCGCTCCAAGCCTACTACGCGAGTGTCAGTTTTATGGACGCCCAAGTGGGTAAAGTAATCGATGCGTTGGATCGACTCGGGTTGACCGACAGTACCTTGATCATTTTCACAAGCGATCATGGTTATCATCTCGGCGAGCATGGGCTGTGGCAGAAGATGAGTCTAT
The DNA here is from genome assembly GCA_046318275.1 of Pirellula sp. Taxonomy (GTDB): domain Bacteria; phylum Planctomycetota; class Planctomycetia; order Pirellulales; family Pirellulaceae; genus JBKCUI01. The sequence goes on from JBKCUW010000098.1 coordinate 204,440, forward strand.
TCGAGGAGAGTGCGAGAGTCCCTCTCCTGATTGTCGGACCTGGCATCGGAAGGCCTGGATCGGTTGTGGAGGCGCCTGTTTCTCATATCGATCTCTACCCAACTGTGCTCGATTTCACGAGTGCGACAACCGACGCAACGCTTCATGGCCAAAGTTTGCTACCATTGATGCGGGATCCATCAAACGCAGGTCGAGGTTGGGCCTTAACGCAGGTGACGCGCGGCGGAGCGGAAAACAAGTTCTTCGGGTATTCCTTGCGCACGGAACGTTGGCGATACACCGAATGGGACGAGGGGAAACGAGGCCGCGAATTGTATGACCATCGTGTGGATCCAGGGGAACGTACCAATTTGGCATCGGTGCCCGAACATCGCGAAACCTTGGAAGCGTTAGCGAACCAACTTCATCAAGCAGTCGCGGGGACGTACCCGTCGACAGGCGGAACACCTGAAGTTCGTCCGATGAACTGGGCGCCGACACTCACGGGTCCCGACTGATACGGCACCGATTGAGTTGATAGGGCTGTTAGGGCGCTGTAAGGGCGCTGATAGGCCGCTGATTGGCCGCTGATAGGCCGCTGTTAGGGCTTGGTTCTAGCGTTGCGAGGGCCCAGTTGGATGGGCCCGGTTGGAATGTGCCCGGTTGGAACGAGTCAGTTGCGACAGGCCCGTTAACTTGCTTCTAAAACGAAAGAACCTCGCGAGGAACGGGTCGACGCGAGGTTCTTTTGTTTCAGTTCGGCTGTGGCAGAGTACTGACACAGCCAAGTTCGTCGTTCGCAGGGTGCGACTAGGGATGGTCTAGAAAGGGTTAGTCCAGGAAGCCGACCAGCTCTTGCGAGCGGCTCGGTTGTTGAAGCTTGCGCACTGCTTTAGCTTCGATCTGGCGGATCCGTTCGCGGGTCACCTTGAAAATGTGTCCCACTTCTTCCAGCGTGTAGCTGTATCCGTCTCCGAGACCGTAGCGGAGCTTGATGATTTCGCGTTCGCGGTAGCTGAGGGTTTTCAGTACCGAGTTGATGCGATTTCTGAGCATTTCTTGACCGGCGCCGATCGCAGGGCTTTCGGCGGTGCCATCGGGAAGGAGATCCCCGAATTGGCTGTCTTCACTGTTACCAACTGGACGATCGAGCGATATTGGGTATCGGCTCATCGCGAGCACGCGTCGAGCTTCTTCGACGGTTGTCTCTGCGCGCCGGGCAGTTTCTTCGAGGGTTGGTTCTCGGCCCAACTCCTGCAGCAATTGACGCGAAACATTTCGAACCCTGGACATGGTTTCCACCATGTGGACGGGAATACGAATGGTTCGGCTCTGGTCGGCCACCGCGCGAGTGATCGCTTGGCGAATCCACCAGGTCGCATACGTACAGAACTTGAAACCGCGACGGTACTCGAATTTATCGACCGCACGCATCAACCCCGCGTTTCCTTCTTGGATCAAATCCAGGAAGCTCAAACCGCGGTTGCGATACTTTTTGGCGATCGAAACCACCAGACGCAAGTTCCCTTCGCTGAGTTGCTTCTTCGCTTGTTGGTACTCCGAGAAGACCCGTTTGACCATGTTGACGCGATTGCGCAACGAGGTCGGGGATTCTTGGGTAGCAACCAGGATTTGGCGATACTCGCGACGCAACTGAGCCAACTGAGAAGGAGCGACTTGGTGGCTCTTCAGCGTTGCCAAGTCGTGTTTGATCTCATCGACACGTGCCGACAATCGTTCCAGGACACCGATCATCGCTTCGATGCGTTGCGTGCGCAAGCCCAGTTCCTCGATCAACCGAACCGACTTGCGGCGGCGGCGACCCAGGCTGAGCCATGCTTCGCGACGCTTCTTTGCAGGCAAAGAACGACTCAGCGAATCACGGTAATCACGGCGATTGCGTTTTAGCAATACGTCCAACGTTTTCAGATTGTTGGGCAAACGTCCCAAAATCTGGTCTTTCTCAAGGCGATCTGTCACCGATACTTGGACGGTGCGATCGAACGGCAGTTCACCGGAGTGAACGCGACGAAGGATCTTGTAGGCGTATTGGATCACATAATCGCACTCGAGCAGTTTGGTTCGAAATCGTCGTCGAGTGACTTCGATCTTCTTGGCCAAACGAATCTCTTCTTGGCGAGTCAGGAGAGGAATCTCTCCCATCTGTGTCAAATACATCCGTACGGGGTCGTCCGACCAAGTCTCAACGTCATCAATTGCAGAGAGCAAATCGTCTTCGCTGCTCTCCAATTGGACTTGATCCTCGGGGACTACCACGTCCACCACAGTATCGGTTAGCTCATCGCCTTCTTCTTCTAACGAAAGTTTGCGTAGGCCATCCAAGTCATCAGCACTGCGAGGCAAATCATCATCGAAATCCAACAGGCCGTCGAACAAGGTCATAGTTCCTCAAACCACGAAATGAATGGAGGACGGGAGTGTGGTTACCAGCGTTGTGATCTCCAACCCCCTTCCGGGCGACATAAAGCGCGTCCCGAGCGAGGCAAAGGAAGTGTAGCACCAAACTGATTACGAACTCGAATCCAGGAATAAATGGTAAAGTTTTACGAATAACGAAAGCCTGCCGTGGCAACCAATAGGTCGATCCCGAGAACGACAGGGCTGAAATCAATCAACCTTGACGAACATCTGCACAATAATGCTTCGAGCCTCAGCGCTTCGAGCCTAAAAGCTTGGGGCGCTGAAACTTCGGGGTCTAAGCTCCCGTCGGCCTAAACGTTCCGAGCAGAAAAGCACCGAAACAAAAAAGCCACGAGGCCCATCCGAACTCAGTCTATTTGCCGCTTCCGGCAAAGTCACGAAAATCCGTTGGGTTGAGACCACTTTATCGCACGAGGGAACACGACCGCTAAACCATCCATGTCGCTGAAACCCGAACACGATTTTGCCCCTCGGGGATCGCCAAATCCATCGGTCGTGTCCGTTTGCGATAACCCGGATAGATATTTGATGCCGGGTGCTTTAAATGACGCGAATGAATTCGATCCAATCCAGGGACGATTCCTGAACACCATTTCACTTTCTGCGTAATGATGTTCAGTCCACCGTGCTCAAGAACTGTCTACTCAGGGCTCGAATCGGGTCATGGACGCCCCACAGCCGGTTGCCAAAATCGCTTGTTCACTCAACCGATTTGTTTGCACAAATCGAACCCGAGTGACCGGGTCGGTAACCGTGACTGTGACCGTGACGGTGACGATGACGGTGACCGTGATTGAGCGAGAGTGGCGGTTTCTAAACTAGAAACATCCTCTCTGGCTTATTCCGATTGGCATCACTGTGAAGTTATTGGCATCACTGTGAAGTTATTGGCAACACTGTGAAGTTATTAGCATCACTGTGAAGTTGTTGACAACACTGTGAAGTGGGATATCCAAAACCTAGTTCGCTTCCTCCGACGAACGTCGGTCATCAAGTTGTAAACCTCGATTTACCCCTTGACGAGAGCTCCACCATTCTAACTCCCAGCAGTCCGCGGTCTAGGGCTCGATCCTAACATCCGCCTTCAAAAATCCCCTCGCAACATCGCGCTGTCATGCATTCCCAAAGCCACAATCCGACAATTCGGCAAATGCCCTGGTTTTTCTGTTCTTTGCCGCGGTTCATGGACATTTTTGATCGAGAATTGGCCAGCATATTCGCGGTCCTGTCCCGACTTGGCGGTTCCGATTTGGTGGCAAAAGGCTACGCCACCGTCCTCGTGGTAAGTGGCATAGAGCGTCAAGCTCCAGTGGCCTCGCTACCTGGCGTGATTAAACTGGCGATAGTGACACTGTCCTCAAGGCAGCAATCCTTTTGGAATGTTGTCCGGAAAGCGGATCGTACGGCGGCGCAGCAGGCTTCCGTTCGCCTCCACGAACCGGGCCGTCGATCGAATGACAACGGTTTCAGCAACCAGGCCCACAGCTTAAACTCCCGTCCAAAGTCCTCTCCGGATCCCCGATTCGGCTACCGAAAATCAATTTCCGCAACTTAATCCGCAACTTAAAACGTATAGCAAATCATGTCAAAGTACTTACTAAAATGCGATTGTGGGGCCGATATTCCCGTGGGGATCGCCCAAGCGGGGGCCTCGATGCCTTGCCCAGCCTGCGGCAAATCCATCGAGGTTCCTGGTACCAAGCAGCTGCGGATGCTCCCATTGGTTCCCGATAAGCTAACCACGGCGACAAAATCGTCGGGACTCGAGCCCACCGGATTCGGTGCCATTCTTACACGCGCACTCGCGGCACTGCTGCTGATCGCGACCTGTTGGGGGCTCAGCTATGGCGGCTACTTGGCCTACCTCCGGTACAATGCTCCGATCGAGTTCGGGCACACTGAAGATGAGTTCTACGACGACTTGCGGCAAAGGGCCATGGAAGATCCTCCTGCCCGAGCGTGGGACCATTGGCAATACATCGTAGAAACGGGGGTACCCGATCACAATCCGCCACCCTACTTTGTGATCAGTAAGGTTTTCGAGAACCAAAAGCCATGGATGGTCGGCGCGCTGACCTGCGGCGTCGTGTCGCTGCTCGGATTTATTGGGGTAACGTTACTGTCAAAACGGCCAGCCAAGGCATAATTCTGTCACTGGGCATAAGCGATGCCGATGGAACGTGTCGGACCCACCCGCCCTTTGACTCGCCACCGAATCGCTGAGCCCCATACCGGGAAACACGCATTCGACCCAATCGCGTTGGCTTACCTTTGTTGACTCACTCTCGTCCCCACACCTGCTCGTTCATGGCAACATCCAGTCGACCGAACCAAGATGCTGACCACGGGGAGGTTCCAGGTCGACGTTGTCCACGAAAAATGGTTCCAATCGTTCTGGTGTTGATCGGATTCCATATGCTCGCGGTCCTTGCAGAACCGCTTCACTTTTTTTCACGGAGTGAAGTCCAGACATCTCCCGAGTTTGGCGCCCTCCGCCGAACACTTGCTCCCTACGTGGAATGGCTCTATCTGGACCACGGGTATTTTTTCTTTGCACCCAATCCCGGACCAAGCCATCTGGTTGCGGCGAAACTGATCCGTACAGGGCCCATCCCTGCAGGGCCCGTCAGTACAGGCGCCAGCGTTACCCCCTCGCCTGATTCCGAGGAACGGAATCGGGCCCGCAATTTAGATCGGACGGTGGCGAGTGAGAGTCAATTCCCCAACGGTGAAATCGACTATCTGTTCCCCGATCGCACGCGTCAGTGGCCCCGTTTGCTTTACCACCGGTACTTCATGCTCTCCGAGTTTTACAACAACGTATTTGCTCCGTCGGAACTCTTGGAAGAGGACCGACAAGATCCTGTGTTTGTTGCACGATGGGCGCAAGATCGTGAGTTTTACTCGGCGCTCCAAAACTCGATCGCCAATTCTATTTCGTTTCGACTGTCTAGATCCAATCCTACGCTAGGCCAACCTCAACGACCAAGCGTCGACCTGATGCGACTTGAACGACCTCTTCCGTCCGTTGAGCAAATATTGAAACAAGGGATTCGCCTGAACGACTCGCGCGCTCTCGAGGTTTTGCCTGAATCGCCTGGGCTGGACGTTCAAGCCCCCCGCCCCAACAGCGCGACCATGGGAATGCCCTCTGGTGTTTCGTCCGCCACGTCCGGTGTTTCTTCCCCGAACAAAATCCTTCGCGCGCCGAGCGAAGAAGCGGTCCAACCTCAACGGCTCAAGCTTCCTCCCCTACCTTTAGGGAAACCATGAGCGAGGATCAGCCATGACCAAAGAATCCGTTTCCCAAAGCGAGCCGAACCAAAAATCTGCATTGCGAGCGGTACTTTCGAGCCTTGAAAATTTTTTTCTGACGCCTCGCACTGCGGAGACGCTCGCCCTAGTGCGCATCGCAACCGGAGCGATGCTTTGCTATATCCACTGCATCTGGATCCTCGACCTGACATCCTTCTTCGGAGCCAACGCGCTGCTGAGCTTAGATGTCCTCGATGCCTTGCATGCGAAAACCTACAAATGGACTTACCTTGCCAGAACGGACTCGCTGGCGGTAGCACTTATCCACGAAGTCCTAGCCACGCTTGCAGGAATCCTGCTAGCCGTTGGATTCGCAACCCGATGGACTTCGATCGCAGCTTGGTTCTTAACCTTGATGACCGTACACCGACTGACTCCATTTCTATTCGGTCTCGATCAGATCACCCTCATGTTATCGCTGTATCTGTGCATTGGCCGATCTGCGGGTCGCTGGAGTGTCGACGCTTGGCTCGGGGCTCGAAGGCTAGGGACATCCAACCCATCAAGTGATGCGAATGCTTCGCCGGCTTCGGCCATCTCGGCGACTTCAGCGACATCGCCAATGCGAGTTGTGAGTTCGCAAGTACGATCGGCGAAGCTTTCGCGATGGATGGGCTGGGACGATGATGGTCGAGCTTGTTGGAGCAACACCCTCGCGACACGATTGATCCAGCTTCACCTATGCGTCATCTACTTCTTCGGTGGTCTTGGTAAGTTGCGCGGCGGAATGTGGTGGGACGGCACAGCGATGTGGTTTTCCGCTGCATCGTACGAGTACCAATCGCTCGACCTGACCTGGATTGGCTACTATCCGATCCTGGGAGCACTACTGACCCACGTCACTTTATTCTGGGAAGTAACTTACTTCGCTTTGGTGTGGCCAAAACAGACTCGCCCGCTCGTACTAACGATCGCGGGTTTGGTACATGCAGGAATCGCAATCTTTCTGGGAATGATTACCTTTGGATTCATGATGATCGTGGCCAATCTCGCGTTTATCGAGCCGGAATCGATCAGGCGTTGCGTGTCATCCCTCAGGAGAAAACCTAATTAGGTTTGGCAGAACCCCCTGAGTACTTAGCATTGAAAATGCTTGGGTCGAGTGGATCCCGAGTTGATTTGTTTCCAGCTTCGATCCGCTCAAGCTTTGCGATGGCATCTTCCAGTTCTTGGATCTCTGCAGCGTTTAAGACTGCAGCGGGAGGTGCGGATCTTGCAGGTTTCGAAAGCTTTGCGTTGCGGTCGCCCACTACCGGTTCACCCATCATCCGTTTCCGTTGATTGGACTTTTGCAACGTGTTCTTTGGCACCAGCGCGATCGCCGGTTCGACCTGCGACCCGCTCAAGTCTTGACCTGGAGCGTTGGACGACGCTCGAACCACACCCGAGCCTTCTGATTCTTCCTTGGATGTATCCGATAGCGACTGTAGCCACCTGAGGATTCGGTCGAGCAAAACTCGATCTTCATCGCGGCTTGGATTGATGCTCGCGTTGCGTTGCGTCCCGTGTGGACGAGTCGCATAACTCAGTAAGACCGACTGCCTGGGTGTATCGGTATCGATATAGCGCAGCAGATTTTCCAGATTGGTTTCTGTGATCGCTGCCGCTTGCTCACCCACAGGCTGGAAGATTTGAAAGTCGTTTTTGGCCAACATACCGTGGCAACCGGATTGCCCACATCGTGAAACCAGCACCGGAGTCACCTCGGTTTGGAAGCTGCGGCGAAGATAGCCGGGAATAAGTCGCGGCGCCCCAGGAGCTAACTTGGAATCGTTGACGAAAATGTTCGCTCCTGCCTTTACCACACCGCCCGATGTATCATCGGAATGAACAGCACTTGCCGTTTGAACGCCGCCGGCCGATTGGACGCCGCCGGCCGATTGGACGGTACCTCCAATTGCTGCTGCGAATTGCGAGTTCATCGGCGCAGGTCGCTTCGGAGAAGACGGATTGCTGTCAGCAGTCATAGCTTCGGGAGATCTTGCTTGAGACGCTGAGTCATCGGGCGTATCTGGGATTGTCATCCCTCGTTCCAACATCGCTTGTCGCAAATCCTTGTCCGCGAGCAACGCTTGCTTGATCTGATGATCGAGTTGCTTAAACTTCGGATTGTCGGGAGCAACACTTTCAAGCGCTAGGTAGTGCTCGATGGCTTGATCCAACAATCCATTCTGAAGGCACCATTGTGCCAAGTGCCAATGTTCGCCGGTGCCCCAAGCGCGTATCGCTTTGACTTGGTAGTTGTACAACGACTCCACCGTCTTACCAACAGAGAGGACCTGCCGGTTGGGCAATGTCACCTCATTTCCTTTATCCAAAACGATAGTCAATCGATCGGCTTGTGGCTTCACGAATCCATGAAGCACACTGCCGTGCTGCAGCAGCACATACCCTTCACCGTAGTAAGCAACCGGTTGCGCAGAACCGCTCAAGGACTGCGCGAAGGCGTAATTGGTCACTGTTGCGCATGGGATTTGGACTGCGACGAAGAGCAAGGTGAAAAGGCTGATTCCGCGCATAATTGTTCGCCTAAAAATTTATTCAGTCGCTTGCACCCAAATCTCGGCGCGAGCTTTGCCGTGGGACAGTAGCAATTGGAGTGCGGATGGAGCAATAGTGGATTGGACGGGTGGCCGATCCAATTCCCGTTTCCGCGCGGTCCTAGGCGCTCCAGACTTATGCGTGCGCTCCGGATATGCGTGGCAGCGTAGGCTACGCCCCTCCTGCGAACGTGTTAGCGAGTCCAATGAAATGCGTTGGAACGGATGGCTCCGGGAAGCGATTTTGCATGCAATCCAAAGGCCCCGCGGCGCACTTACCGCCAAATGCGAATACTAGACATGGCGGATTGAGAATCGCAGCAATTGGGCAAACTCGGCAAACTGGCGAAGCTTGGGTGCTAGGACATCGTTGCAACCTCTATTAAACTAGGGCGGATCCCAAATGCAGGATGGTTGCGAAGGGATTTCGAGAGATTGAACCAGGAGGAAGTTTCCGTGCGTAAAAAACAACTCGCCAAACGATCTGCGTTTGCTGCAATCCACAAAGCGTTACCTCACGCATTGCTACCTATTGCAGCGTTATCTACCGCAGCGTTATTCACAGCGGCGTTCCCTGCAGGGGTATTTGGGCAAGCTTCCGAGTCGGCTTCCGAGTCGAGTCTTTCGATTCGCCAATCGACTTTGACTCCGGGGCAAGACCCTTTGTCGAATCCCCAACTTTTGGAATTGGTCCAATCCGCATCGAGCCGACTCGACGCAAAAACGCTTCCGCAAGTACCCACGGCGCGTCAGTCGCTCGATCAAGCGTTAAGCCAACTGCGCAATTTTTTGGCTTCAAGCCCATCCCAGGGGCCTTTGTGGCAACGCTTTCTCAAACTGGACACGATCGCAGAGGAGTTGTCGCAACCGACTCCCAATCTCGAGGTTTTGAACGATATCGAGAAGACGTTCCGACAGAATTATTACGGTCTCGAGTTTGCACAGTTTGTCAATGTGCGGGAGGCGTTGTCCAAGTACGTCCAATCGCAACGATTCGGTTCTAACCCTGAAACCACGTTTGAGATTCTACGCAACCGATTGAACAAACTCTCGGAAAGAATGCAGTCGCCTGGCATGCTATCCGATGCCAATGCAATGCACGATTTGGCACAAACAGTTACCTACCTCCATCAAGGCAACCAACTTCCCGATGTTGTGTCCTCGGTGAAACGAGCTTTCTCGTACCCCAATATTCGCGTTCTGGCTTCCAGCGACTTTCTGCAGCGCCGTTTGGCGCGACCAGTGGACGAAGCCAATCCTGTCAATGAGTTGATACTCGGTACGACCATTCTCGGCCAAAGTGTCTTGCGAGGAGTCGTCTCGCCGCAACTCCTCGACAGCCCATCCAACGCTGCCGTACGATTGAACCTGAATGCGGATTTTGCAAGCGTCAATCGAGGCTACAACCGCTCTGTGGTATTAAATACACAAGGGTCTGCGAACATCGCCGCTAGCGAATCGATTGTCCTTACCGATTACGGGCTGGCATCTATTGGGGACACCGGCGTCGACGCGGATCTGAAGACCGTCATCAATAGCATCGAGCACCGACTGCGCCTCGTTCGAAAAATCGCTGCGAAACAAGCTGCAAAACAAAAGCCGTTGGCAGATGCCATCGGTGAATCCCGACTGGAGAATCGGATTCGCAATCAGTTTCATGAGCAGTTAAACGGCCAGCTCGCCGAGGCCAACAGCAAAATCAATTCTCTGGGAGTTCCGACCCTCTCTCGATTGGGTATCACGAAACCCTCCAGGAACTCATGGAGTACTACCGATAACCTGGCCGTTCAATGGAACATTCAGAACGGGGTGCAGTTGGCAGCAACCGGAACGTGTCCCCTCCCGATGGAATCTTCAGGAGTAACCGTACAAATCCATCAATCGGCCCTCGGCAATCTCCTCGACCCGATTTTGGCAGGCAGGATCCTCCGCAGCGAAGATATGGATGGCTACATCTCCCAATTCGGTGACGCTGCCAAGGGTATTCCTCGCAAAGAAGAAGATGGCCCATGGGCCATTACGCTGAATGGATTCCAACCTGTGGAACTCCATCTCGATGATTCTAGAATCCGTTTCCGCATCCGAACCTTGAAATTGAGGAAGGAAGAACAGGGTCTCAACAAAGCCGCCACGATTGAGGCTTCGTACCGGGTCGATATTGCTGATGGAGCCGTCCAATTGGTCCGTGATGGCGATGTCAATGTCGAATTTAGCGGCAAAGAGCAACGAGGCGTTGAAGCCGTGACTCTCAGAACATTCCTCAGAAACAAATTTGAGCAATTGTTCCGCCCAGAATTGCTCGATAAACCGTTCCGTTGGTCCGAGCGACTGCCCGACCAGTTCCGAGACTTGCAACTCTCGTCGCTGGCAATCGACGACGGCTGGATGCAACTCCAATTGCGGTAAAGCGATAGCAATGTTCAAAAACCTAACTCAGATGGCCAACCTGATGAAAGCCGCCAGCAACATGGGCGAGCGGCTTTCAAAACTGAAATCGGATATGGAACACCGCCGTGTCCGGGGTAGAGCCTGCGAAGGGGACCATCAGGTTCTCGTCGAACTCAACGGGCTCGGGGTTGTCCAAACCGTCGAACTCTCCGATAGCTTGCTCCATCCTGAACACAAGTCCACTGCACAGCGACTTATTTTGGAATCGATGAACCATGCTGTCGCTCAGGCAAAAGAGATGCACGTTCATGGAGTGCGAGAACTCACCGGTGGACTCGATATACCCGGACTCAATAGTATTCTCGATGAACTAGCACGATAAAAAGCTACACACGTGCACCCGCGGGTGCACGTTCTCGAGCAACCGATGCTGCTGGACCGGTGTCGGCTGCGAGCGTATCGGCAGGATCTCGGTTCTTCCGGAACACTTTTTCACCACAACTCTTACTCAACGGGAATAGGCCACATCATGCCCATGGAGAACTTTACCAAGCATCAACAGTCGATCATCAAGAACTATTACAAGAATCGCGATGATGTCGCGTTTCAACGGGCCCAGGAACTGTTGACTGATTTGTACCTATCCGAAGGAAAAAAGAGAGAAAAGGTTTGGGAATCGCTCTTCACCAATCTCGAGCGTATCGGCGTCCCCGCAGATCAACTCGAGCGGATCAAAAAAGAACGCAAGCCTGAGATTATCGCAAAACTCCTCGAGAAGAAACTCTAGCATTCGAACGTTGCGTTCAAGACTTTTTGGCGATGGCGATGAAGCCGCCTGCACGCAATGCACTGCACCAATGAGGCGAGAGCAAACCGCTGGAAGTTCGATTCAATCGCATCCAGCGCTCGACTCGAAATCCCGCGCGGTGCAAATCTTGCTTCAATTCCCTTTCCGAGAAAATATGTAAAAACATACTCGGAAGCCCGCGGTATGCGTAAACCCGGTCGCCGAACTCCCAACGGGAATCCCTAACACTCCTCCACCAATCCGCGATCCATCGACGCACTCCACCGGGGTCCCTTAGCCAAGTTCCACGATTATGGACATGCACCAGGAACCGTCCATCGGGACGCATCACTCGGTGGACGTGCCTCAATAGCTCAAGGCGATTGTTCCGACCTTGGATCATCCCTATCGAACTGTAAAGGCAATAGGCCAGGTCGATTTGCTCATCCGCTAGGAAAGACATTTGGACCAGATTGCCGCGAACTAATGCGACTCGTTCAGACATCGCAGCATTGCCATTTTTCTTCGCTGCAACCTCGCTCAACATCGACTGGCTCAAGTCGATCCCGATCACCCTCCAGCCCCGTTCTGCCAAAGGGATAGTACACCTACCTGTGCCACACGCTAGGTCGACTGCTACACCCGTTTGACCTCCATGGCTCAACGAGATCTCATCGGCCACACTCATCACCAAGTTTCGATCCAATTCAAGCAGTGGATGGCCGTGATGGAAGCCATCGTACTGCGTGGCAATACTCACTTCATGGACGTAATCCCATGTACCCCTGGATACTCCCGGAGGCAATTGCCAAGCGGGACGGCTCTTCTCATTGTCACCTTTGAAGGGATCGCTGGGTCGCGAGCTTGCTGTTTCGTTCCCTGCAGGCATTAGGCGATTGGTGCTTTTCAACAGAGGCTCTAAGGATCAAAACCTGCGTGAGGCAAGTCTTTTCAGGATAGCTGAAACGCATGAATGGAACTATGGATGGACCAGTTCCAGCGTCGCCATTACGGGGTGATGATCGCTCAGATCACGTTCCTTCCGATCCTTGGTGTAGCGAGTGTCCCAATGGTCCGCATCGGGACCCTCACCTCGAATGTTGTGCTGCGACAATACCTCGATCTTTTCAAATCGATAACCTCCAGAACCTTGGACCAGCGACGATGACGCGAGGATTCGATCGAACTGCTTGTCGAGAATCAAATGGGTTCTTCTGGATTCCGCAGGTGCGCGTTCGAGCAAATCAACCAGGTCGTCGTTGGTATCAGCGGTCCCTTTACCCAGCAGCAGATGCATCCCATCTCCCTCTGGAAGGATGGCTCCAGCGGGTTCCTCGACATTGAAATCCCCCAGGATGATGACATTCTCCCCATTTGCGATTTGCCGTCGCATCCATTCGTGTGCCAACCTCGCTTGCTTCGAACGCAGTTCGGCTGCATCGGCGGTCGCTCGAAGATGCATCACCATTAAAGTTAAAGGGATTGTCCGATCGCCAGCTTGCCACTCGAAGCGAGCGATTAAATGCTTGGAGAGGTTATAAAACTCCTTCGAGTTGAACATGCTGTAGCTTTGCTCGCGGCGGGAGTACTCCACCAATCCCGATCGGAACAATATGGCGACATCTTGCTCGGTACCGCTATCGTAGCCATCGATAAATGCGACTCGGTAGGACAGGTCATGGCGGTCTTTAAGAACTTTGACCAAGGCTTGCATGCAGTTTCGGTCCTCGATTTCCTGCACTGCCAAAATAGTCGGCTGGAAATTGGCAATCGCCGATGCGAACATCGCCACTCGCCAATCCCACTCCTCGCGACTGGGAGCCGATTGCTCTTTAGCGACGGCACTTCGATTGTTTTGCACTTCATCATCGAAGAACCATTCAAGATTCCACGTTGCAACGGTCAATGTTTTTGGAGCGCGGTCTGCTGGCCAATCTTGCGCTGATGCCTCGGGCGTTGAAGCGTGGGAGCCCCAAAGAGCCCAGAGCATCGACAACCAACACGCAGAACGAACAGCAACACGAATCACATTTTCCGTCGAAATGATCATGACTTAATCCTCGCGATGACGCGGTGGAAGTGCAATTGGACCTCGCGATCGCATACGCGGCGAACGCCTTCGACGAGGCAATCCGGCTCGTTGTGCTGCTGGCCGATCCGAATCACTTCCTCAAGCTTCATACCTGGCTGGGCGCTGAAGGTTGTTTGATGGATTGTTTGATTTCCAGCATCCAATTCGGGAACGATGAAGTGGCATGTCGCTCCAAACGTTAGCATCCGCGCCGCGTAGGCATCATGGTAGGGACGCAATCCTCGGAAACTTGGAAGAAGCCCATGGTGCAGGTTGATGATCCGACCACCTGCGAATTTCCAGCAGGTATCTGGAGGTAGGACTCTCATGTACCGCGCTAATACTACGTAATCCGCTTGATAGCGATCGATGACGCGAACCATGGCATCATCGTCGGCAGATCCGTCTTCGCGACCGATAAACTCGAACGGGATACCGAACTCCTGTGCCATACCCTCGCATTTTCGCCGATTGCCGATGATAACTACAGGGTTTGCATTCAGTCGGCCGTCGCGGATTGCCTCCAGAATTGCCCGTGGTGTGTACTCTAAAAGGGTCGTACAGATCGCCAAGTTGGGTTTGCTTGCGCGCTCTTCAGGGCTCCAAACGCGTATCTCTAATCGTTTTTCGGCAGCCGTCGATCGCATCGCTTCTTGGAGTCCACGGAATTGCGATTGATCCAAATGCAGCCGACACATCATCGCGAAGACCGCCGCTTCGTCGTGATCATACATTTGGATCTCTGCGATGTTGGCACCTCGACGGGTGACATCGTGAATGATCGGATCGGCCAATCCAACATTGTCAGGGCCAACAGCTGTGATGACGATTTCCATGGCTTACGGCGGGAAGAAAGAGGGCAAGAGGTGGATGGTACAAAAATCGTTCTCGCCCGGCGAGGAAAATGCAGTCAGGCCGAAAATCGCAGTCCTGGTCAGGATCAATTCCAACCGACGAGGTTACAGCGGTTGCCACACAGGAATGAGTAATTCGCTGCCCGGGCAGCAATCAGGCTATCGCTAGTCGGCAGTTTCGAATCGGCTGGTTCGAATTGGCTGGTTCGAATTAGCCAGCCAATCCAGGATAATCCGAAACCGATTAAAGCAAACTATCGAGCAACAAACGGAGCTTGCGCAATTCCTGGCGCATGTCGATTCCTTCGTCGGGTTGCATATCGATGCTGAGTGCTTGATCGTACCCGATGTTCTGCAATTGGGTGATCAATCGGCTGTAGTCGATCTCACCTTGACCAACGCGAACTTGCAATTTGTCTCTCTTGGAATCGCGCAAATGGACATGGTAAACGTATTTCAGCAGCTTTTCGTAATTCTTGTTTCGATTGTTGCTGCAGAGATAGTGGCTGGGGTCCAGGGTCAACCCCACACCGGGCACATAATCGCAAAGGTTTTTCACCGTGTCGGGGTCTTCGGTCAAGCAACCGATCTGGCTCTTGATGCCGATGCGGACGCCTCGCAAGTCGGCGATCGCTACCAGTCGTTGCAAATGCTCGACTTCTTGATTGAATGGGGTCCCGTGGACAGCGCTCGGGATCGTCAGCGTGACGACCTTGGTGGCCTTTGCCAGATCGCACACTTTTTCGAATCGAGTGTAGTACTGTTCCCCCTCCCCTTCGATCTTGACGTTATAACTGCAAATATCGAGGCGGTGGGTATCGCGGATCAGCCGAATCGACTCCTCGAAGTTGTCGACCAACTGCGAAGCGGTCAATTGCTGTCCGCCATCATCGAGAACGATTTCAACTGCAGTGAATTCGAGATCATTGAGAATCTCGATCACTTCGGGAAATGAAAGTTCCGGGAAACAACCAGTGGATGCTGCGACGTACACGCGAGAGACACTCCTTTGAGCAAACAAGTCCGAACCAGCCCCTATTATCCCTGGATGCACCAAACTGGCAACTATACCCCCTGAGCCGCAAAACCCCTTCCATAACCTCCAGCAACCTTCCATAACCTCTAGCAAATCGTCGAGCGATCTGCCCCAGTCGGAGCCTGTGGTCAGGGCGCATTCCGCGGTCAAGCGAACGATTCACCCATCGATTTATCTATTTCCAGCGACCCCTCAGTTTCAGCAGTAACCCCGTAAATGGCTTCGCCGATTGGAATTGACAGCAAGACGCCATTGCAACTCGTTCCGGGAATCGGCGCGCAAAAAGCTAGCCTTCTGGAACGCCTCGGGCTTCGCCGAGCCATCGATTTGCTTTTTTTCTTCCCCAGAACCTACCAAGATGTCCAGCCTTGGAGCACGGCCCTCGAACTGACGGAGAATACGCGAGCCTGCGTTCTCGGCACCGTCGTCGATATGGATTCTCGTTTTGGCTTCGATGGTCGCAGTTCGGTTGGCGTACTGCTCGAGATCGAAGGGGGAGGCTACCTCCGATGCGTTTGGTACAACCAACCGTTCCGACGAGAGCAGTTTGCGATTGGAAGGCGAGTGTTGGCGACCGGAGTTATCAAATCGAGCGGTGTTGCATTACAAATGCGACACCCCGAGGTCCTGCTGCTGGCCGACGGCGAAGAACCACCTCCCGCGAAACCGTTACCGATCTATCCATTGACCGAGGGGCTTCAGCAGCGCAACGTGGCGCAGTCCGTCGCTGCCGTTATGCCATTGATCGAACAAGTCGAAGAAGCGCTACCACTGGAGGTTCGCGAACGCGCGGCGCAGAAACTTGCCTTCATGCTCTCCGCATCCGCAACTTCAAAATCCGACAAATCAAACGTACCAAATTTAGAAGTCTCGTTAGCAGGGCTACCTTTGTTCGACGGGGATATCGCCGCTTCAACCCCGCCAAAGTTGCTGTCGATTCATGACGCTCTCCGAATGATTCACCAACCGGAGACGATGATCGAAGCTCACGATGCTCGATTGCGATTTATCTTTCAAGAACTTTTTGTGCTCCAGTTAGCACTTGCGATGCATCGCCACAAAACCCAGTATTCAAAGCCTGCACCGAGTATTCCTTCGAACGCAATGGTGCATGCACGAATCCTGAAACGTTTCCCATTCGATTTGACCGGCGATCAAACCCTCGCCATCGAAGATATTCGTCGCGATATGGCGCGCGAAATACCGATGAATCGTTTGATCCAAGGGGACGTCGGCACGGGCAAAACAGCGATTGCTCAGTATGCCATGCTCAGTGCGGTCGCGAATCATTATCAAGCCGCCATGATGGTTCCGACGGAATTGCTGGCCAGGCAGCATCACCGCAAGCTATGTGAGCAACTCAAAGACAGCAAGGTCATGATCGAATTGCTCGTAGGTTCGATTTCTGGCAAAGACAAGCGGGAACTGCTCCAACGGATTGCGATAGGTACCGTCGATATCGTTGTCGGTACCCAAGCACTCATCAGTGAACATGTCGAGTTTGCGAAGCTAGGCCTGCTCGTCATCGATGAGCAGCACCGTTTTGGTGTGGAGCAACGCGCTAGCTTGAGAAAATCTCGTACGGTTCCACACTATTTAGTGATGACAGCCACGCCGATACCTCGCACGCTCGCGATGACTGTTTTTGGAGACCTCGATGTTTCCATCTTGAGGCAGCGACCACCCGGGCAATCGGTTGTTCAAACCTACGTTTCTGAACCAAGCCAACAGGAGCGTTGGTGGAAATTTGTCTTGGAACAAGTCCACTCAGGACGACAAGCATTCGTGGTTGCACCTCGAGTCGAAGCGACCGGCGAAGAGGATGCCGCCGGTGAATCGGCAGGCGCCATCCAGCAATGGGAAATCCTCTCCCGCGGTCCACTTGCCGGATTGCGAGTCGGGTTGGTGCACGGTCGCATGGATGGAGACGAAAAGCAACAAAAACTTGACGACTTTGTCTCTGGCAAGATCCAGGTTCTGGTCGCAACGACCGTCATCGAGGTCGGTATCGACGTTCCCAATGCGTCGGTGATGACGATTCTGGACGCAGATCGATTGGGATTAGCCCAACTTCACCAATTGCGAGGCCGTGTTGGCCGAGGTCGATTCCCGGGCTACGTTTGCTTGTTCCCACGCTCGGACATCGGGGCAGAAGAGCTCGAACGCCTCAAGTTGTTCGCTTCCAATCACGACGGCTTTGCTCTCGCCGAGCTCGATCTTAAATTGCGAGGTCCAGGCGAATTGCTCGGCACTCGCCAAACGGGCCTTCCAACCCTCCGGATCGCAGACCTTTCACGCGATGCCGAGATCCTTCAACTGGCGCGATCGCTCGCGTGTGAAATCATCGCGACCGACCCCCAGTTGAGCTTGCCGGAGCATGCAAAATTGCGTCGCCAAGTCGTCGCCAAGCATGGCGCGACCCTGGAGATCAGCGACGTCGGTTGATATTCCCCAACCACCCCCTGAACAAAGCAATGCCAATCGCGATCAATAGAAATGGGCCGGTGATCCATATCGTCTTGCGCTGGTAGAGAAATAGTCCGACTGCCACTGTGCATGCCACCAAGAGCATCGCTCCCCCGGGAGCGCGCCGAATCGCCTCCAACCCTGGCCACGCCAACCACATACAGATCAAGACCAATCCAACTTTGCCAAACGTATCCGATGCCAGCCATCGCTGACCGTCCCAGACCATAGGCGCAAATCGCATGGACAGTCCTAAAACCAGGAACGTCACGCCGATCCCAAATGCCAACCACCGTGGGCTAACCATCAGTATGCCTCTAGCAATCGCAACCACCTCTGGAGAGGTCCCAGAACTGGTGACTCAGCGATCTTTGCTACCTCTACATCCGTGCTACTGCGCTGTACGGCATACCCGGCGCCACGTGCAACCTCGACAAACCGATCAAGCGATTTTTCTTTCCCGTTCACGAAGAACTGAATCGCTTTGAATGGCTCGCATGGTGGTATTCGAATCTGCTGAGGTAGCTTTGGATTGCACAGCCATACCCCTCGCACCAACTCTGGGTTCTGAACCGCGGTGATGTACGCGAGCAATGAACCGGATTCGACACCGCCGAACGCAATCCGCCTCGGATCGATATTGTAGTTTTGGGTCAGGTAGGATTGGAGTCGCTGTCCGATCTCGATCTCATCGAACGACCAGCCTTTTTCATCTGCCGATTGCGCGACCGCCACAATCCAACGATGCTCTCGTGCGAACACATCCCACGCATTCGACCATTGCGTTTGATTCTGTACGCCGGCTTCACCGAACAAGACTAACAAACCGTGAGGAACATCTTCTCGATAGTTTGTTGGAACGATCGCAAAGGCTTTATTTTTGACATCGCCAAGTGGCAATTGGACTGTTCCTTTGCTCGTTTCCTTGCCTTGATTCCCCTCGTTCGAATCCGCAGCCTTACCTTCCTCCGGTAACTTTGGCCGATAATCCCATTCGAGATCGCTCTCCGGCCTCGACTTCAACTGCAGATCCACCGTCCGTTCCGATTGGTCTGCACCTCGAATTTTTAGCATGACACGCTCTCGGTAGTCTTTCGATGCCAACCGAGATTCTATCGGATGCGAGCCGTCGACGACCTCTCCTCCGATTTCCAATATCTCATCACCCACCGATAGCCCCGATTCTTTGGCTGGCGACTCGGGAATCAACCCGCCGATCCTCGGCGTCGATCCACTGGCACCCGCCTTATCCAAAGCGATGGGCTCGACCAAAATTCCCAAGTAGGGCTCGCGGTAAGTCGGTAGCTCCTTGATCAGTTGGCACTCGAAGGATTTCCGTTCGCCCTTGCGATCCACAACGATTGCCATCGTTTGCCCAGCATCCAAAGGGCCCAGGATATGCTTGAGTTGCGAGTGATTTTCGATCGGTTGCAATCGATCAAGACTGTTTCCGAGCGCGACGATCTTATCACCTGTCACGATCCCTGCCTTCGCCGCAGGAGAACCAGGCGTTACTCCTTGTAGTACCACGGGCTCGGAGTACTCGTTGTTACCTCGCCAACGAAAACCGATGCGCCCGGGGTGGATGTCTTCTCCTTGCTGCATGCGAGGCAGACGATCGAGGATATCTTGGATCGGGATGGCAAAGCCTATCCCCGAATCGTACCACTGCTCAACCTCTCCTTCGGTGACAATTCCAGGGTTCAGTGGCGTTAAGATCCCCATGGCTCGACCGCGCAGATCGATCACAGGACCTCCGTAATTCTGTGGTGAAATCTTCGCATCGGTTTGGATAGCTTTATTCCAAACGCGGCCAGTCGCGCTCAAAATGCCAACACTGCAACTCGCGCTCTGTGGATCAAATGTCTTGCCCAAGGCCATGACCCATTCTCCAACCTGCCAACCCGATCGATCGCTCACTGAAATCGGCTTGAGAGGGCTATCGACATCGATCTTGAGCAAAGCCAACTCGCGACTCAAATCGCGAGCTACCAACTTCGCGGGCTTGCGCTGTTGGTCGGGCAAGACGACGGTGATCGATGCCGGTTGGCCTCGAAATTGAAACGTGCTCGTAATGATCCATCCGTCTGCCGACAAAACGGTACCGGTCGAAGGTCCTGTAGCAGCCAACTGCTGATTCACAATCTCGGAACCGCCGAAGGTCTCCACCTGCACTACGGATTCCTGTGCGTACAGCGTTGCCGCTTGAAAGGCTGCTTGCTCCAGTTCCGACAACGGAGGTGCTGCCGAAAGCAAACCTGCAAGCAACGACGCTACTATCCAGACAGCGATAACCAACCCAGCGACTGGCGCCACGGATTCCCCGACCACGATCGACCCTGTCATAGATCGAATCCATAGGCTGAACGAATGCCCTAAACTTTGCATCGTAGCAACACTTTTTCTCGTAAGTTCCCGCATGAGCTGGTAGCGACCCGTTCCCGATTTTGCGGGTAATGGGTCCTCAACCATCGGCAAATCCAACATACCCTTGGCTGTCATACGCATCATGGTCGCACCTGAATCTTGATCAGTTCCTGGCCCCTTTGCACGAGCACCGCGAAAGAATCACCGCGGTTGATCGTAGACAAGATGCGTTCCAATCCCTTTCTGGAATCGACGCGCGAATCGTTGACGAGCAGAATCAGATCATTCGACTTAAGTCCCGACCTGGCCGCGATCGAGTCGTCACGAATCCAATCGATAAAAGCGGGAGTCTTCGGAATAACATCCGGGATCAGTGCAATCCCCAAATCGTTCAAACGATGGGGTTGTGGAACCGCTAGCGTGTTCGCCGCAGCCATGTTGGCTTGTCCGGATAAAATGCGGTCGACCGAGTTCTTAACAACATCCATCGGCAGCGCGTAGTTGAGCCATATTCCCGCTTGTTCGTCGCGCAGCTCTTTGCCCACAATCCCGACCAATCGCCCCGATAAATCGATCAATGCACCCCCAGTTGCCCCAGGATTGTTGGTCATCACGTCCACCACAATGACGCGGCCTTGATACAAGGTTTTCATGGCTCCTTTGCGAGTCGTCAACGGAGACATCGCCATCACGACACCCTTTTGAGAACTGCACGCTTCGTTTCCCGCAGCAATCCCGAACAGATTGGTGATGGCGAAGACGCGTTGTCCGATTTTGGCGATGTTTTGCGGATCCAATTCGAACCCAAGAAGCCCTGAATTGGGTACTCGCAACAATGCCAATTCGCACTGTGGATCCACTCCAGCAATTTCAGCATCCAACCGACGGCCATCGAATGTAACCACGCGAACTTTATCCACATCGAGCACCGTGCTCCAGCTAGTCAAGATCAACGATCCGTCTCCGATGACCACGCCGCTCTGATAACTCTCCAATCCTCGAGCACCACCTGCCCCATACAGCTTGACCACGGAGCGTTCCGCTCGACCAAGCAGCTCTTCGAGATCGGTTTCCTCCAAGGGCACTTTGGTGTCATTGCTTGCCTCCATGTCGATAGCTCCGTCGTCGGCACCATCTTCGGCGCCACTGTCAACTCCACTGTCAACTCCACTGTCAACTCCACTGTCAACTCCACCGTCAACTCCACCGTCAACTCCACCGTCAACTCCACCGTCAACTCCACCGTCAGGGGCTCCGGCAACTTGTATGGCGTTATTGCTTTCGGTTGCTGAGTTGTTATTCAGCGGATTCGCAGCGCGCGAAAGTGCTGCAGGCTGCGCTTCCTCGCATGCATCGATGGGACCTCGCGCGATCGATAACATCGGATAATTTGCCGGGAATACTGTTAGGGTAAAAGCAAGAAACACCGACATGCAAAGCTTCACGATCAGTTCCCTCCCTTCTCTTTGCCAGACTCGATCACTGTTCCTGGCTCCCACTCTGACCGCACGACGTCGACCACCAATCGTGTTTCCAACCCGTAGGCCAGTCGGATCCGTTCGGGGATCTCTTTGCCGTTGTTCAGTTGAACTTTTTCGAAGTAAATTTCGGCGGGATCGGATTGGTTGTCGGTGAATAGTTCGATGCATTCAATCGTCCCTGACTCGGGGGCCGTATAAACAGCCGCGTCGACTTCTCCCAAGGTGATTCGCGTTGTATCAAACAAGCCGGTTCGTCCTACCAGCGGGCTTCGTCCGATGTAGATAGCCTCACCCATCATGCGAGGGCCAGCTTGATGCCACTGCTGCCAGGTTCGGATAGCCAGCGCGAGCGAAACCAGAGACTGTTGCTGAATCCAGGGAGTCCAACCTCGCTTCGAATCGATCGATTCTGTTTTGTCACCGAGGGTGAAACCGAGCGAGCCATCGGTAACTCGGATTTGAACATTGGTCGTCTCACCGACGACTGTGCCAGACAACACCCACACCTCATCGGACTTGGGCCATTGATTGCGGGGCTTTTGAAGGCCTACGATCCGGTCGAGTTCGACGCGATTGAAGTAGTAGTTGCTAAATCCTCGCTTGGTTTCATAGCGATCCGCAAGCGAGTCTTTTTCTTTGCGTGCACCATCTTCGTTTCTCCGCAAGCCTTTGCCTTGGCGTTTGCCCTGAGGGGGTTCTCCTGGCCCGGGTACTTCGGCGTCTGGGTTTTCGGTATCGGGTTTTTCATCGGGTTCCTCTTGTGGGCTTTTCGGAGGGGCTTTTGGTTCTTCGCTCGATTCCCCTTTCACGATTTCCTCAAGTTCGATCGGCAGGTGGAGGTTCTGCAATCGGATTGCGGTATCCACGGTGTCTGTCTCGTTGCGGTAGCGGAGTGCGACTCGCCACTGCGGCGGGAAAATACCAGTGACATTTTTCAACTGATTCGTCGTGCCGATCTGCCGGTCGTCGAGTCTCAAGATCTCATCGCCGTACCGTAAACCGCGACGATACGCGTCGCTTGATTCCAGGATATTGGAAACGGTGACTTTTCCTTTGGGATCTGTTGCGACCGTAAAACCGAGAGTCGCATGGTCTAGGACACGGCCAGATCGCAAGTGCCAAAAGAAGTTCATCGCTTGTCGTATCGAGATCGCGTAACCGACGCCGACGTTGACTCGCCCCCGCTTTTCAAACGAACATCGACCATTGATGCCTATCAACTCCCCTTGGGCGTTGAAAAGCGGTCCACCCGAATTGCCCGGATTGATCGCTGCATCGGTTTGAATGCAGTCGCTATACTCGAGAATGGTTCCCGCAGGATATTGATAACGGCGTACACCGCTGATCAATCCGTAGGTAACTGTCGGCTGTAGGTTGGTCGCCAGAACAAAAGGATTGCCGGCAGCAAAACACCATTGCCCAACGCGCACGCGGTCACTATTTCCAATCTTCGCGACCGGAAAATCGTCGCGGCCATACATTTTGAGCACGGCTAAATCGCCGGTCGGATCAATCCCTGCTACGACGGCTTCATACATCTTTCCATCGTTGAGACCGCATCGCATCCGATGGCCGAAGGGGCTGGAGACGTGAAAATTGGTAAGCACATAGCCATCGGGTGTGATACAAACACCACTTCCGCCACCTTGGCCATCCACGCCAAAAACGCCGACGGTGGCTTCCGCCGCCATCCGCATGGCTTCAATACGTTGTTTCTGCGCTTCCAGCACCTCGGGAGCCGGTTCCGGCGGGGGTGGTTGCGATTGGGATTGCTGTATTTGGGTTGGATCTTCACTTGGGGGTTGCCCGAACGCTTGGGAGCGGGCGCAATCGGGTACTAGTCCAATGAATACAAACAGCCATGCTTTGGCTAATCGGGATCGGCAAGCAACCCAAAGCCATCCCGCAGACGCTGTGCGTGCGATCGACGTTTTGATCGATTTTTCCAAGATCGCGTAGGCCCCTTACGAAGAGTGATTATCGCATCGCAGGAGGACGCGTTCAGCACCCGAGCATGAAACCCCGAGCACGACACCCCTGCGCAGTACTACGTTCAGTACCCCAAAATTTTGCACTATCCGATTTTTTACTGCCAATATCGAGCACCGCCAAACCGATTACGGGCAAACCGATTACGGGCAAACCGAATAATGCCGCATTGTAGCAGTGTTGCCACATTGGATTCATCGCAAACGACAACATAGTTCGCGTGTGTGACCGTTTTTTTCATGCTTCTGTCACGGGAACTAAAATATCGAGGGCCCTAAAAATCCCATGGCCACCCAACTGAGCCGTTGAGCGTTTTCGTAAACTAGCCTTTCGTACAATTCCACCGACGATGAATTTGCGGACTATCATTGGACTAAATCTAAGCAGCGATCGTTGTGGCAGTCGTCCCATAGCCAGAGACTTTAAAGCCAGTCACTGCAAGCCGATTCGATCTTAAAAGGAGCGAACTTATTCATTCCCTTGAACCTATCCTTGAAGTGGAGGGGATCCACAAAAGCTATCGGGCGCACCGTGTGCTCCGCAACATCAACCTGACACTTCCACCGGGTGTGGTTGGATTGCTTGGGCCGAACGGTTCCGGAAAAAGCACGTTGATCAAAGCGATCCTCGGTTTGGTCTCGGTCGATGCTGGACGGGGGCGCGTCCTTCAGTTTTCGTGGCCAGAGCAGTCGAGGGCATTGCGAGATCAGATTGGATACCTTCCGGAAGACGATTGCTATCTCCAAGGTCTCCAAGGTATCGAATCGATTCAGATGATGGCAAGGTTGTCGGGATTGCACCGTACCGAAGCCTTGCGACGTTCGCACGAAGTCGCCGACCTATGCGATCTCGACCAAGAGCGATATCGCAACGTAGAGACGTATTCGACGGGAATGCGGCAAAAACTGAAATTCGCCCAAGCCCTCGTTCACGACCCGCAATGGTTGATCCTCGACGAACCAACGACAGGCTTGGACCCATCCCAGCGAGAGCAATTCCTGAGTCGCATCGATACATTGGCGAAGGAAAAGGGGAAATCCATTCTTCTTTCAACTCACATTCTGCACGATGTACAACGGGTCTGCGACCACGTCGTGATCCTCGCCAAGGGAGAGATACGATTGGTCGATTCACTGGCTCGATTGCAGCAACCGACTCAAGCCGGATTGCAGGTTGGACTTGTTTCCGACGCGGAGCGATTCATGGTTGGGCTAACGCGTGGTGGAATCCAATCCAGGCGTACCGGCGAATGCGAGATCCAGGTTCTCGGAGATGGCCCTGAAATCGTGAAACGGATATGGAGCACGAGTTACGAAACGGGAATTCCAATCCAGCGAATCGATCAAGCTCGCAATTCCCTCGAGCAAGCCTTTCTCGATGCCATCCGAGATTCCGGGCGAGTAACCACCGGCGACTCAACGGCGATCGACAATAACGTATCTTTACCGGAATACAGGTGAATCTCCCATGCCGATTCTCGATGTTGGTTATCGCAACTGGGAAGGTCAGCGAACTCCTCGTTGGACTCGAGCAGCAATTGTCGCTAGCACGGGCATCCACTTAGTCTGGCAAGGAACGTGGCTCAAGCGGGTCTTGTTGTTCATGGTGGTTCCAGCGGCCGTCGCGGCATTCATCGTAGGAACGTTCGAACAAACGATTGAACGGCCCGAAGCCCAATCTGCACTTAAAGGAGCTTTTCGCTCCCCTGCGGTGAAACAAGCCGCAAAAGCTAGAGATATCGATTTGGCTACCGTCTTGGACGAGCCGGAGACACTGCGGCATTTTTCCTGGTCCTATGTCCTTTTTGGATTGCTTCGATACCCGCAATCGATTGGCATGATCGTGTTGATCGGGCTGGTGGCACCCCGGCTCATCAGCTACGACCTGCGTAGTCGTGGGTATCTACTTTACTTGTCTCGCCCTTTGACACCGCTTGAGTATGTGCTCGGCAAAGCGGGGATTGTTTATTTTCTACTGTTCATGATGTCGGCTGTACCCGCTTTGCTGGTCTATGTCGTAGGACTTTTTCTTTCGACAGATCCCTGGGCCATTTCGCACACATGGGATCTTCCGCTGCGAATCCTGGCCGCAGCTTTGGTGCTGATCCTACCCACGACTGCGGTCGCTCTGGCCCTCTCAAGCTTGACTCAAGAGAGTCGATTTGCGGGCTTCGCATGGTTTGCCATTTGGGTCCTCGGAAGTATAGCATTCCGCATTCTTTGGGCTGCCGAACAAGCTCGAAATGGTGGGTTTGGTTCGCGAGGTCGCAGGATTCGCATGGAAGAGATGGAGAACTTTTCGTCGTGGATGCTTTTGTCTCCCTACGATACGCTCGGCAATGTGCAACAGCAAATCTTCGGACTAGTTCCGAAAGAGGCTGCTGCATGGAGTCCCTGGGTCCTGCTCGCGGTGGTTTCCATAATCGGTTACACGATTGCCTACCGGCGCGTCGCTGGAATGCTAAAGGCCTGATCGATTCTCGTTGCAGCATCATTTTGATGGACCACCTAAAGGCCTTGCTGAATAGTAACGCAGCGTAATTTAATAACCCCACTCTGTTTTGAGATTGAGATGAACCAGCGATGACACCATCCTCCCTCTACGAGCAAGGAACCGATCTCGGGATGCTCGACAGCGATGCACCGCTTGTCGAACTTCAACACGCCTCGTTGATGTACGGTACTGTGCTTGGAGTGAACGACATTCACTTGGGGCTTCCTCGTGGAGCCTACGCGCTGGTCGGACCAAACGGGGCAGGCAAATCCACCTTGATCGGTCTGATCACAGGCTCATTGCGACCCACTTTGGGGCAAGTCAAAGTTTTCGGAAAAAACCCTTGCCGATCGCGTCAGGTTTTGCGACAGATCGGCCTTTGCCCAGCTTCGGATTTGCTGGTGCACGGTGTCACTCCAAGGCAATGGTTGAGGCTCCAATTGCAACTGATCGGTTTGTCGACCAGACAAGCGATCTCGCGAGTCGACGAAACTCTCGAGTTCGTCGGATTGGCGGACGCCCAGAATCGCGCGATCAACACTTTTTCGCTCGGCATGCGACAGCGATGCAAACTGGCCCAAGCGATCTCGCACGATCCGGAGTTACTCATTCTCGACGAACCCTTCAATGGCTTAGATCCCGTCGGTCGGCACCAGATGACCGAGATGCTCATCGCTTGGAAAAACCAAGGAAAAAGCCTGCTTCTGGCGAGCCACGTGCTTCACGAAGTCGAGCAAATCACTCAATCCTTCATGCTGATCTTCGGAGGTAGACTGCTCGCCAGCGGAACCGCGGGCGAACTGCGACGGTTGCTCGCAGATCTTCCTCAAGACATCATCTTAGAATCACCGGACCGTGATCGACTCGCATCGAAACTCAGCGGTCAACCTTGGGTGCGGGCACTTCATCGCACCGTTGAAAAAAACCAGCTGATCATCACCGCCGATCGTCCTCTCGAACTCTATCAGTGCCTGGCGCAATGGTCCAATAGCGAAGACCCAATCACGATAGAGCGGTTGACAGGAAGCGATGGCGATATCAGCACGCTGTTTAGGTTGCTGGTTTCAAAGCATCGCGGTGAACGCGCGTATCAACTTTCAGGAACTACCCCGTGAACTCAATACCGCCAACCCGAGGCAGTGTGCTGGCTCCGCTAGCCCAGCCAAGCGAGCAACTGCTTGTCCAACGCTGCCATGCCATTGCAGGTGTGATTTCGTACGAATTGCGTCGGTCGATCACTCCTTGGAGAATAGCGCTCTGGGGGGTTATGATCGCCATCCCGGTCTCCCTTGCCGTTACGGTGGCTTACCAATTGCGAGGCACCCTAAGCAACGATCCCAATGTCAAAATGGCGTTTGCATGGATGCTATACATACTGATGCCGCAAGCTATCACGATGCTCGGGATGCTTCTTTGGGCAACCCCGATCGTGAACTCGGAATTGGAGAGCCAAAGCTGGATCTACAGCATCGTGAGGCCAGGAGGCCGTCAAGCGATGCTGATAGGTAAATATGTGATCGCCGTTCTTTGGACTTCGTCGTGCGGCGCCGTTGCCTCCACGCTTGCGGTCCCCATGCTCAATCTCGCCGCTCCCTTCTACACCTGGCTTGCACTGGTGGCGTTATGCGTTTTGTCGTCGATCGCCCACGGAGCCTTGTTTGCCTTTATCGGGGTCATGTTCCAGCGGCGAGCGATGGTACTCGCGTTCACCTACACGGTGCTTGTGGAGGTCGTCCTCGGCTGGATTCCGGCGGTCATCAACAAATTCACCGTCGCGTTCCGGCTTCGCTCCCTCTATTTCCAGTGGCTCGAACTTCCCATGGTTGAGTTTCTCGAAAACCCTGAAATGCTCGCATCGCAAACCTCAAGTTGGATTCATGTCGCGTGCCTGCTGGTGGGATCCGCAATTCTTCTTGCCGCAGCAGCTTGGCGGGTGGAGCGGGCTCAATACCGATGGCAGTCGGAAGTCTAAGGGCGAACTCACCTCACCGCAAAAGAACGCGCGACGGGTGGTAGGACGGTTTCTGCGAGGGGTGAGGGGGTTCTGTGGGTAAGGGGTTCTGCGGGTGAGGGGTTCTGCGGGTGAGGGGTTCTGCGAGCCGTTGACGGTCGCCAGGCCTCCCGATTCCCCTCATGACTTCATCCGCTCTTTTTGGCAGGTGCCAGCCTAGCTGATGCTGAAAAAAACACCGTAAGTCTATATTCTTCAATGGCTTGCGATAAAAAACAATTCTGTTGGCACGCGGCTTGCTCGGAAGCGGGCCACACAAAGTTCGACTGCCAAATCGGGCTGAATCACATTCAAGGAGTTCAACGTGGCAAAACAGATGGTATTTGATGACGAAGCGCGGCAGCCGCTCTTGGCTGGCGTTTCGAAGCTGGCGCGAGCCGTTCGCAGTACGCTGGGTCCTCGAGGCCGCAACGCGGTTCTCGACAAGGGATGGGGATCGCCGAAAATCACCAAGGACGGTGTCACAGTTGCAGAAGAGATCGAGCTGGACGACCCCTACGAAAACTTGGGCGCCCAATTGGTTAAAGAAGCAGCCAGCAAGACCAATGATGTTGCTGGGGACGGAACGACCACGGCGACGGTTCTCGCCGAAGCGATCTTCCGCGAAGGCTTGAAAATGATCGCTGCCGGTGCTGACCCGATGGCTCTCTCGCGCGGGATCGCCAAGGCGGTAGAAGTCATCCACACCGAAATCGGCAAGATGGCGACCCCGATCGATGCTAAGAGTAAGAAGGAAATCAAGCAAGTTGCGACCATCGCTGGGAATAACGACCCTGCGATCGGCGATGTTCTCGCCGAGGCGTTCCTCAAGGTTGGTAAGGATGGCGTGATCGCTGTCGAAGAAGGTCGCGGAAGCGAAACGACCGTCGAGATCGTTGAAGGGATGCAGTTCGACCGAGGATTTCTGTCCCCGCACTTTGTCACCAACCAAGACGAAGTCACTGTGGAGCTCGAGGATTGCTACATTCTGATTCACGAGGAAAAGATCAGCAATAACAAGAAGCTGATTCCTATTCTCGAGGCGATCAGCAAGGCGAAGAAGCCTCTATTGATCATCGCCGAAGACATCGACGGTGATGCTCTTGCTACGCTCGTTATCAATAAGATGCGCGGTATTTTGAACGTGGCTGCGGTCAAGGCTCCTGGGTACGGTGATCGTCGCAAGGCGATGCTTGGCGATATCGCTACGCTGACCAACGCGAAGGCGATTTTCAAGGATCTCGGCATCGACCTTGAGTCGGTTAAATTGAGCGACTTGGGTCGAGCAAAGCGGATCCATATCACCAGCGAAGAAACCGTAGTGATCGGTGGTGCCGGCAAGAAAGACCAGATCGAAGCTCGGGTTGCTCAGATCCGCCGCGAAATCGAGAACACGGACAGCGATTACGACCGAGAAAAGCTCCAAGAGCGACTCGCGAAGCTCGCCGGTGGTGTTGCCCAAATCAACGTTGGTGCGGTCACCGAAACCGAAATGAAGGAACGCAAGGCCTTGATCGACGACGCCAAGGCTGCAACCCAGGCGGCACTCGCTGAAGGGATTGTTCCTGGCGGTGGAGTTGCCCTTCTTCGCTGCGAAGCAGCCTTGTCCAAGCTCAAGCTCGAAGGAGATGAAGCTCTCGGTGTTCGTATCATCTCGAACATCCTGGATTACCCACTCCGATCGATCGCCAACAACGCAGGCCTTGACGGTGCAGTCGTTGTTAACCGCGTTCGCCAACTCAAGGACAAGAACGAAGGCTATGACGCGAATGCCGACAAGTACGTCGACATGATCAAGGCCGGGATTATCGATCCTGCTAAGGTTGTGAAGACCGCTTTGAGCAATGCTGCATCGGTCGCCTCGCTCCTTCTCACTACGGAATCACTCGTTACCGAAATTCCAAAGGAAGAAGAACCAGCAGGTGGCGGACATCACCATGACCACGACGGTGGTATGGGTGGCATGGGTGGCATGGGTGGAATGGGCGGCATGGGTGGAATGGGCGGCATGGGAATGCCCGGCATGATGTAGGCTCGCACCAGCATGCGCGATTGATTCGCGTGCTTCCCCGCGATGGCAGGAAGCACGCTTCAGCAACAAATAACAACTTCGAATACAGTCAAAAACATAGAAACAAGGGTGATTGAAATGGCTAAGGTAAATCTCCGTCCTCTCGATGATCGAGTCGTTGTTCAGCCTCTCGAAGCAGAAGAAACCACCGCTGGTGGTATCGTTTTGCCAGACAGTGCCAAGGAAAAGCCACAACGTGGCAAGGTCGTCGCTGTTGGGCCTGGCAAGTTGCTCGATAACGGCGTTCGGGCTGCTCTCAGTGTCAGCGTTGGCGACGAAGTGATCTTCGGCAAATACGGCGGAAGCGAAGTCGAAGTCGACGGCGTTGAGTACAAGATCCTTCGCGAGAGCGATGTTCTCGCCAAGCTCGCTTAATTTCATCCCTGCAATTAACCCTTAGATAAGGAACTGCGAAGCGTGGCTAAGCAACTTCTTTTTGATGATCAAGCTCGTGCGCGGATGCTGCAGGGCGTAGAAAAACTCGCTGATGCTGTTGCTGTGACCATGGGTCCCACCGGACGCAACGTCATCATCGACAAAAGCTTCGGTGGTCCAACCGTCACCAAGGACGGTGTGACCGTAGCCAAGGAGATTGAACTCGAAGATCGTTTCGAGAACATGGGCGCCAAGTTGGTTGTGGAAGTCGCACAAAAAACAAGCGATTTGGCTGGTGATGGAACCACCACGGCGACCGTATTGGCACGTGCGATTTTCAAGGAAGGTTTGCGAAACATCGCTGCCGGTAGCAATCCTTCGGCCATCCGTCGCGGAATCGACAAGGCTGTTGACGCTGCCGTCGCGAAGCTTCAAGAACTCGCCAAGCCTGTCAGCCACCGAGACGAAGTCGCGAACGTGGGAGCCATTTCCGCGAACAACGACATGTCGATCGGCTCGCTTTTGGCCGAGTCGCTCGAACGCGTCGGCAAAGATGGTGTGATCACCGTCGAGGAAGGTAAGACCGCAGATACGACCGTCGAGTATGTCGATGGGATGCAGTTCGACAAGGGATATATCTCCCCGTACTTCATCAATACCCCATCGGACATGAGCTGCACGTTCGAGAACGCGCTCATCCTTCTCTACGATAAGAAGATCAGCAACATCCGCGATCTGATCCCGGTCTTGGAGAAAGTAAGCACCGCCGGCCAGCCTCTATTGATCGTCGCTGAAGATGTCGATGCTGAAGCATTGACGTTGCTCGTCGTGAACAAGCTCCGCGGCACGCTCAATGTTTGTGCAGTGAAGGCACCCGGTTTCGGCGATCGTCGCAAGGCGATGCTAGGAGACATTGCGGTCCTCACCGGCGGTACTTTCATCAGCGAAGATCTCGGTGTTCAGCTCGAGAAGATTTCTCTCGAACACCTTGGAAGGGCAAAGAAGGTTGTCGTTGATAAGAACAACACGACCATCGTCGAAGGTGGTGGAGATCGCAAGTCTATCGATCAACGCGTGGCCCAGATCCGAGCTCAACTCGAGCAAACCGATAGCGAATACGACAAAGAGAAGTTCCAAGAACGACTCGCTAAGATCGCTGGCGGTGTCGCTGTGATCAGCGTCGGTGCCGAAACCGAAGCAGACATGAAGCAAAAGAAGGCTCGCGTCGAAGATGCATTGCACGCAACACGAGCAGCCGTCGAAGAAGGTATTCTTCCCGGTGGCGGTGTAGCTCTTCTCCGATGCCGCGATACCGTGGCAAAGGTTGCAAGCGACTTGTCCGGCGATGAGCGAACTGGCGCTGAAATTATCCTTCGTGCCCTTGAAGCTCCCCTGCGTCAAATTGCGGACAACGCAGGTATCGACGGTAGTGTTGTTGCCGATGAGGTTCGACAAAAGCCACTGTCTACCGGCTACGATGCAAACAAAGGTCAATATGTTGACATGCTCAAGGCTGGCATCATCGACCCTGTCAAAGTCGTTCGAACCGCGCTGGCGAATGCTGCAAGTATCTCAGGTCTCCTGTTGACCACCGAAGCACTCGTCACCACATTCGATAAGGATGACAAGAAAAAGCGCAAGGTTGAAGGGTCTGTCCGTTAATCGTTCAGGCGACGAAACCCAGCCGGAGTGGAGAAAAGTCCAGCCGGTATAGAGATAGGTATCACCTAAGTCAAATCGCTCCGCAGATCCAGCAAGTTGTATGGATCTGCGGTGGTGGATCGAGAGACCGAGTGAATCAACCACACGGGCAACTCAAGGGATACACAAGCTTGTTGGATATGCGAAGGGTCATTCGGTAGCGAGTGGCCTTTTTTTCTAATTCGATCGAACCCATTGTGGAAAGCCTGCCATCGTGCCAGCGGACGCCAAACGAGATTTTTACGAAGTCCTCGGAGTCGAGAAATCGGCCTCCCAAGACGAGATCGCTAAGGCGTACCGCAAACTAGCGTTAAAGTATCACCCTGACTCCAATCAAGGCGATGAAGCAGCGATCAATAAGTTTAAAGAAGCCGCGGAGGCATACGAAGTCCTTAGCGATCCTCAAAAGCGAGCGGGATACGATCGGTACGGACATGCAGGCGCTCAGTCCCAAGGCGGGTTCCGGGATGTCGGCGATATCTTTGAAGCCTTCGGAGACGTCTTTGGTGGCACGATCTTCGAAGATTTCTTCGGGGGTGGACGGTCTAGGTCCCGTGTGCGACGTGGTGCCGATCTGCGGTGCGATGTAACGCTTGAACTCGAAGAAGCTGCGAAAGGCGTGACCAAAACCGTCTCCTTAACCCGTCATGCCACGTGCGATGGATGCAGCGGTTCCGGAGCAGCAGCAGGCTCGCAACCCGAAAGCTGTCGGCGATGCCAAGGCCGCGGCCAAGTCGTTCAAGCGACAGGAGTGCTCAGAGTCCAGACAACATGCCCTATATGCCGGGGTAGCGGTAAAACCATCAGCAACCCCTGCAAAACCTGCGATGGCCAAGGCTTAAAGCCGCATGAAGTAAAACTGGAAGTCAAAATACCCCCCGGTGTGGATGACGACATGCGGGTTCGTTTGCAAGGCGAGGGGCAACCGAGTCCAGACGGAGGCCCACGGGGTGACGCGTATTGCTTCATACACGTCAAGCCACACCCGATCTTCAAACGGGATGGCCATGACCTAATCCTACAGCTGCCGATTGCGTTCAGCCAAGCTGCCTTGGGTTCGAGCATCGAAGTCCCAACGCTCGAAGGTCGCAAGTCCCTCGAAATCGCCGCAGGAACGCAGAGCGGTACCGTGTTCCGATTGCGAGGTCAGGGTATGCCCGACCCGCATACAGGAGCTAAGGGGGATTTGCTCGTTCAGACTCTCATCGAGGTCCCAAAGAAACTCAGCAAACGGCAGCAAGAATTACTGCGCGAACTCGC
The DNA here is from genome assembly GCA_046318275.1 of Pirellula sp. GTDB lineage: Bacteria > Planctomycetota > Planctomycetia > Pirellulales > Pirellulaceae > JBKCUI01. Next base: position 238,045 of record JBKCUW010000098.1, read on the forward strand.
CGAACTCGACGACAAAAACATCTCGCCCGAACGGAAAGGTTTCATGGATCGTATTGTGGCTTATTTCCAAGGGCAATCCGCCTCCTAGAAATCCCGCCATTGACTCGACGCGAACTCGACTCGAACTCGATTTCGCCGCCACGGAATCCCCAAACACTCAAGCTTATAGGTAACACGCATGAACTCGAATAACGATTCAAATCCAGATGGTTCTTCGCAAAACGCTGAGCGAAGCAGGGATCCGAAAGACGCTGTCTTTGCTGAGAACGAATCTACCGGTTCGGATGCATCGTCAGAAACACCAGAGCAACTGATCGACGAACTGGAGCAACAAGTCGTCGAGTTGAGAAGCCGCGAGTTGAAAGCCCAAGCGGAACTGGAGAACTTTCGCCGTCGCATCACTCGCGATTTAGAAACGCAGTTGAAATACGCGTCGTTGCCCTTGGTAAGCGATCTGCTCGAGGTCGTCGACAATTTGCATCGTGCAACCGAGTCGGTATCCGGGGCGGCAAACGCCGATGGAATCGTAGCCGGCGTGCGCATGGTTCAGCAGCAGTTCGCAAACGTTCTGGCCAAACATCATTGCAAACCGATTGCGGGACTCGGCAAGCCCTTTGATCCAAACGTCCATCAAGCCATTGCCCAGCAACCGAGCGACCAGTACCCTGCTGGAACGGTAATGATGGAAACCAGTCTCGGATTCATGATGCATGACCGAGTAATTCGTCCCAGCATGGTCATTGTCTCTACGGGCCCTGCTTCCTAGTCTTGATGCTAACGCTACCTCCAGCGATTTTTATCGGAGCACTACACTATGCCAACCTACGACTACGAATGCGATGCCTGTGGGCACACGTTCGAGCTTTTCCAATCGATTTCGGCTGACCCAGAGAAGAAATGTCCCAAGTGCAAGAAGCTTAAGCTGCGTCGGTTGATTGGAACCGGAGCAGCGGTGATGTTCAAGGGCTCCGGATTCTATCAAACGGATTACAGGAGCGACTCCTACAAAAAATCGGCAGCTGCCGACAAAACTCCAACCGATAGCAGTTCCAGCAGCAGTTCGGCATCGAGTGATTCTTCCGCGAGCAAGTCAGATTCAAAAACAACATCTTCGAACTCGAGCGAATCGACTGCATCGAAACCCAAGAAAAAGGGAGCAGAGTAGCCGCTCCGAGATGTATGTCACTGAAAGCTCGTCGTAAGCTTCCAACTCATTGGGGCTTGTTGAGAGTTCTGCGGGCTCGGCGGACGATATATTCGGTCTCTCGTGTCTTTGATTTCCGTAGCCAATCTGTGGTAACTCGTACCACCCAATTCGGCGCTGTTTTGCTCGCGTCGTTCAGCCAGTTTGCGACCGAGTTGCGGACATAAAGCGATGTGTCGGAACAAAGTGGCTCAAGAATCGGAAGCCCAATTTCTGGTGCATCTCGCAACATCGGGATATGTTCGCACCAGACTCCTCGCGGTCTAGTAACCTCCGAAGCAAACCGTCGCAGCCGCTCATTGCGACTACCTGTCCATGGCACCAACGAGCCGATAGTCGAAACAGGATCCGCAGCAATATGCGGCCGCAGTCCCATCCAAGCCAGTTCACGGACTGCCGAGTTGCGATCATCCGCCAAAGTCTTCATCCAGGCCAAGCGACGAGAAAACTTTAATTCGGCTACTAGCCCTACCAGTAGTGCACACCATTCGCGAACAACATCGCTGGGATGCTCTACCAACTGCATGTAGGCGGTATCGCCTAAAGTGACATGTTGCGACAAGACGTGTGCCACTCCCCACGATTGTTTAAGTGCGCTCATCCCTCGCAAAGCTTGAAGCTCGTTGCGATCACTCGAGTCCAACAGCAACCCGCATTCGTTCGCCAGAGAATGAAACAAACGAACCCGATCCACGGACAACCACTCGACGAGGGTCTTTGTCTCTATCCAACCCGAATTGAGTGCTTCTAAGATCTCCTCAGGAATATCGCTTCTGCTCCGAGGTGCTTTTCGAGATTCCCAGCGGACCAATTGTTCCGCTGTAGGTGCACCGCGGTGAGGGGAGGTGCGTTGGGGTAATTCACCCTTCGGGTTACCCGGTTTGGACTTGTCATGATAGCCCCTATGCGCCCCATCGCTGCTCGCTTTTCTGCGATTGGGGTTCGAGCCTACCATGACTCATTCATCTCCTAGAGCCAGAAGCCACAACTGGCTTCTGGAAACACATTGGAAGGAACATTCGGTGCCAGAGGCTGCCTCAAGCGGCAACCTCCAACGCTACTTCGAACCGATGGCTTTCACCAGTGCCGTTGTCAATCCGGTCGAATAGTCGGTCTCGCCATCCCAACCCCAAAGGTTGCGAAGGATGTCGGAGGTTAGAATCCCGCACAAACCCATGAGCAGAAGAACCATGGCTAACATGCCAACTTGAAGGCCCGTGTATGGGGTTTCTGGAGCACCACGGAGGGCTACCATTCCACCAGCCGCAGTAGCGTCTGCGACATCGGAACCAAAATCAGTTCCTTCCTCCATCACCACGCCGGCGTCCTCAGGCAGTCCAACCCCGTCACCGTAGCTGCCGGAGTCTTCCAATTCGATAACTTGTGAACCGCTATCATCATCTGCTTCAATTCCACCAGAAGGTGTGAGCTGAAACTCTTCGCCTTGGTTGAAGTCGACCAACGCGCCACTTCCAAGTCCGCTGATACCGCTAGCGTTGGGTTTGGACCCACCGACATCCGAGCCCGCATCGGCTCCCAAATCGAGACCTGAAATGCCAGTTCCTGCAAGGTCAAGTGGTTCATCCTCGAGCGACAATCCGCTGTCCGACGGGCTCATCAAGTTGATCCCACTCTCGGAGCCAAGACCGATGCCGGAATCGGATCCCAATACCAAATCGTCTTCGTCGTCAGTTGCCAACTCCAAATCTCCTCCTAGATCGAGACTGCCGCTGCCGCTGGCCACCGGCGTTCCGCCTGCAGAACCAGATTGCAATCGAAGGTCGGATCCAAGAACGTTGGAATCGGGTTGCCGGCCTACCAAATCGATACCGCTGGCCTCTGCTGGATCGACGGAAAGATTGAGATCGCTTCCCAAATCCAGATCGCTGCTGGAGTCGCTTGGACTCTTTTGAACCAGTTTGACCCCGCTTCCGCTATTCGGGTCTGGTACCACCGCGACATCGCTTCCTTCATTGTCGTCGGAAAGCTTCAAATCCGATCCCAATGCGAGATCGCTGGACTCTTTCCCGATGGTCGCACCCGACTTGCTACCACTGGATCCTACATCTCGCTCAGAAACGAGAATCGACGAACCACCGGCATCTTCATCGAGCGCGTCCCCAGCCAATTCCCCTTGAACCCGCTCTATTTCTTCCTGCTTAAACTTCCAACTGGGGCCGTCGCGATAGCCGAAGATCTCTCCGCGCGAACGCATCTCGATCAATTCGTCTGTCGAAATACCCAAAATCTTGGCGGCTTCGTCAAGCGATACGTAGTTTGACATTCCGGACCATTACTCCGACGAGGAAACTCTGAAAAGGCGACGACCAAACTCTCTACTACACTAGTCTACGCAACCACTAGATTCTAGCTATTGTTCTCAGACAAGCTCATCAAAAACCCGGAAGTTTTCCACCGGACCCACCCAACTGCTATCCCACCCCTGGGCGTCCCCCACAGGATCAAGGAAAACCTTGATCGAAACACGTTTCCGACGCTATCCGTGCAGGTCCGAACTTCGGAAGGTCTGAAAAGGTTCGAATCGTGCGTAATCTGTCGATTATTCAATCTCTACCGGTTGTGAGACTGGCGTCTTGCTTTCAGGGAGAGGATGGGATCACGGGGGTCGGGATGCCAGCCGAATCCATCTCGACCGCATCGATCCGCAAACCAACATCCCCGGAATCAGAAATATCGAGGGTGGCTACCCAACCGAGCCACACGGCGGGATCCCCTGCATAGTAGTCGAACACGAAATTACCCAAGCTGTAAACGATCGGTTTTCCTCGGTGATAATCGATCGTTTGCGGAATATGGGGATGAGCCCCGATCACCGCTGTGGCCCCGGCTTCGACGCACCGCTGGGCCAACTCTCGCTGGTCCGGACGAGGCTGAGACTCTAGTTCTTCACCCCAGTGAAAGAATGGGATCACGACATCGCAATTGAGATCTTTGCGGGCTTTTGTGATATCGGCGATCACCCAGTCGGGGTTGAGCGGGGTATTGCCAGCACGTTTGTTCTGGGCGGCATACTCCTCTGCGTAAAATTCGTTGAATCCCAGCAATGCAATCCGCTTACCTTTCCGTTCCAAAACCAAAGGTCGCCGGGACTCTTTGAGATTCCTTCCGCCACCGAAATACGGCAAATCCGCTTTTTCGAGAATGTCTATGCAGCCAATCAACCCCTTGGGTCCGTAGTCCAGCGAATGATTGTTTGCCAAACTCAAGGCATCGAAATGACGCTTTAGAAACCGCTCCGACCCACCCGCAGCGCGAAATACGTAGGGCTTGCTCCGCCTGGACCCCTCGTCGCCGAGGACGCACTCCAAATTGCCAACCCGGAGGTCGGCCCCTTTGAGCAATTCCTCGCACCGTTCAAAGGGGTCTTTCTCAAGCCCTATCCAGTGGCCGGGGCCATTGTCCAGCATGATATCCCCCACAAAAACAATGCGGAGCGAAGGTTCGCCGGCAATCGCTAACTCGCCCCCTCCAACGCCGAGCACCCCAAAAAAGGGAAAAACCAAAAAAGTGAGGACCCAGCCAGCGGGGGTAAACCCAGAAAATCGTTCGCGAACGCTTGAAGAAACCATACTAATGTTACCCCGAAAGGCTAAAAACCGGAAAATCGGCAAGGAACCAGTCCAACCCACGATAGTCGACAGACTTCTAGCAGAAATAGCACTGGACAAAATACCGTCCCGTCGCCATCATAACTGGCCCGAAAAACCGAATACCTAGATTCCAAAGCTTATTCAGGAGTAGTTGTCGTGCCAAATATCGAGAGTGCCAAGAAGCGGCTTCGCCAGTCGCTCCAACGCCGCGCTCGCAACCGTGCTGCGAAGTCCTCGTTGAAAACGTCTATCAAGAAACTGCATTCCGCTGTCCAAGCCAAGCAGTTCGATACGGCGCGAACTCAATTCTCCGCACTTTGCAAGTTGCTCGACCAGACTGCTTCCAAGGGCATCATTCACGTGAACAAGGCTTCGCGTACCAAGAGCCGACTGAGCAACTTCATCCGCAAGGCGTCCGTTGCCTAAGTTTGGCGACGGAGTTCCGGTAAACTTCCAGGATTAAGTTCGCTCGGGATATCTGCTTCCATTTGCGGACCGGCGACATCTTCGACACCGAACCCCAAGCACGGCTTATGCCGTGCTTTTTTCTTGCGCTCGCGGCCTCCCGCACTCTCCTGGCCGTTAGAAGTTCCCCTCTGGGTACTCTCCGTACAAGCGTTACTAAAGGACGAAGTCTGTTTTTGTCCCGGTGCAACCCTGACTCCATCCGATGAACAACAAGGTGTTGTTCGCTTGCTAAAAGGAATCGAGTCATGGAATTCGATCGTAATCGTTACTTTATGTTCGGAGTGGTCCTCTTCTTTCTAGGGCTGCAATTCCGCTTTGTGGATTCGTTCGTACTGAATGAGAGCAGCACCCGTGCTCTCCACAAAATCGCAAAGCAAGCCAAAGTAGCAGATGCGAACGGAGCCACGAACGCATACATGCAAGTCGCTCCCTCCCCGAAGAAGACCGTTAAGCCACCCAATTGGCTGGGCTTTATTCTGCTCACGGCAGGTGGCGTCATGTCACTCCATGCGATGGTTCTTCCTAAACGGCAATAGGCACTTTCTAGTTTCCACTCAGAGTCTTCGAATTCGTGTCCAGAGTACAATCATGTCCAAAGTACATCGGACGCTGAATCGCATTGCCTACTCAGCGTCGTTCTGGGTCTTCGCCACCGTTGCGTCGACGATGATCGTTGTCAACTTGAACGGGGATGCGAATTCCAATGCACCCAAAGGCCTGTGGTCGAACGCGGTTCGCGCCGAGGACACTCCTCCCATTGCATCGGCAACCAAGGAAAGATCTCTCCTCCGCGAAGGCTCCACGGTCGTCGAGGCGAAGGGTAAATTTCGGATCGTGAAAGACCGATTGATCTTTCAAGAAGACGGTTCGACACGCTCGTTCGTCTGTCTGGAAAACCAAATGCTCCAGCGTGTGGCGTCGTACCTTTCCGATGAAGACCGACGCTTGGTTTGGGTGGTAACGGGACGAATTACCGAGTACGAAGCAAGCAATTATCTGCTGATCGAAAAAGCGATTCGCGGCCGCTAGACCCAGATTCACCCGTCTTGAACCTTCGCATTTCCGCATAGCATGTGCGTTGGAGTCCTAACCGCACATCTCCATGCAGATGTCTATGGCTTGGGTGCACTTAGCGAGGTCCCAAAAGACGCAAGTGCAGAAGCTTTTTGTTCCCTGAGCTGTCGGACAATTCAAGTGTTCCGTCGGCACTTCCTGTTCCTGACGTCAGGCCGACCGGGCCCGTGATGACTAAAGGCATCAAGGCGGTTTCCCCGGGATTCAACTTTGGCTCGACATCGCTCCACTCCGCTGTTGCCCCTTCAGGAACCAAAATCCTGGCGTGGTACGTTTCACCTTGTTGCGATCGATTCACCAAGCGAATCCGAAAATTATTTTGCAATGTTCGCGAACTGAGTACGGTATATGGAACCCCCGGACTGCGCAGAACCCGGGCATCGAAGGAAAACTTGGTCAATAACACCAAGACGAACAACGTGCTCGTTACCAATGCCAATGCAGGATAGATAAAGGTTCTCGGTCGCAACCATCCTTTCGCTTTCCCATCAAGCGCATCCTGGCTGCTGTAACGAATCAGCCCCTGCGGTTTCTTGATCCGCTCCATCACGTCGTTGCACGCATCGATGCATTGGGTGCAGTGAATGCATTCCATTTGCAATCCGTTTCGGATGTCGATGCCTGTCGGGCAAACCGCCGTGCAGTGGCCACAATCAATGCAATCACCACCCGTTCCTGCAACCGAACGCCCCTTGTGCCTCGGTTCGCCACGATGGATATCGTACGTCACGATCAAACTTTTCCGATCCAGCATCACCGATTGGAATCGACCGTAAGGACAAGCCACCATGCAGAGCTGCTCTCGGAAGAAAAGGAAATTGTACATCAACCCTGCAGTCGCGACGGCCATCACTGCAAATGCCTGTGGATGCTTCAACGGTGATAGCTGCATCCATTTCGATAACTGGTCGGTACCGATGAAGTAGCTAAGAAAAGTATGAGCAAGAAACAAGCTGCACGCCAAATAGACCAATAATCTAGCAACTTGCAGGATCGCATTCACCGAACGCTTCGGCGTTCCTCCCTTGCCTCGAGTACCCGCAAACAAACGATCGATCGGACGGAACAAAAACTCTAAGTAAACCGTCTGAGGACAACCCCAACCACACCATAACCGCCCTCCAACCGCTGTAATAAACATCACCGTGAAGAACACGGTCAACATCAATAGTGCTACCAATGGCGTATCGGTTGGATAAAAAGTATGCCCAAAAAAGGTGAACTCACGGGCTGCGATGTCGAGCAGCACAATCGGCTTCCCTCCAATACGCAAATGAGGCAATGTCACAAAAAACGCGATCAATGCGTAAGCTAAATTCCGCCGCCGTCTCCAATACTTCCCTTGTGCCAAAGCGGGATTGATCCACTTACGACTACCGTCTCCGTGCAAGGTGGGAAGTACCATCTCGGCCGCAGGAATCAGAGGGCCATCTAACTGCGTTTGGACGGTGGAATCGGAACGTGGCTCGCTTGGTGAGCTTGGAGACGACATGATCGTTTTGACTATCAGTTGCAATAAATGGATTCGCTTCTGGAACTTTTTTCACAGACTTCGCGTGGTCCTTTATCATCGAACCCAAACGGATTCCAAACAAGACAAACTGAGGGATTCACCACTGCCACTCTGTCGCATCCCAATACAACAACTGCTTTAACACAACGTTCGCTGCGTAAAACCACAAGCCGAACCGTGTCGTTATGGGGCCCGCTGCGAAAATGTTCACAACAACCAAACTAGGATTCAGGCAGTAGTCCACCGACCCATGATCTAAGCATAGAGCATTGCCGATCATTCATTCAACCGGCTGCTTTTGTTCTATACGCCTCAACACGGTTCGGTATGGATTTAAGGCCCAGTGCAGAATCAAGGCCCAGTGCAGATTCCAAATAACCTTGGAGTCGATTGGCGAGTTTGATGTTATTTAATACCTTCGCGGGGCTTCATCATCGCGGACGGTTGCCCTTTTTTGAACTGCAAGGAGTACTTCCTTGAGGATACTGTCCTCGGCTGGGGATAAATAACAACCGAGTTTTCCTGCCTCTCAACGGTCTCAAGAAAAAGCTGATGAACGAGCCAATCTTGCGAGGTGCTCGTAGCTTCCAATCGAGGAGGATACAACTCCAGATAAATCCAAATCCATCCGCGCTCCGATTCCATACCGATCCACTTCAAGCTCGAACGCATCGGATCCTCACCAGATGCATCATCCGCGGTCGCCTCGAGAGCGGGATTGTCTGTAGCCGTTTTATGCGATCTGCGGAGAAACCCTTTTGACATCTCTGTGACGCGTTGATCGATCTCCTGTTGAGCGATATCGATTGGAAATCGCGCTATGAAGAATTGATCGTTCAGGAAATCGGTGACGAACTTTGGAAATTCATCGTCTTCCATCGAAATCGACTTCCCTACTACCTTCGACAGCTCCTTTTCTAGGTCCTGGGGGTGAACTCGCAAGGCGACTTCCCAGCGATCGGAGTCATTCCATTCCATTTGACCGATACAAACGTGAAATGGGTGAGGGAAGAACGCCATCGAGGAACCGCTTGGGCTTGCCACTGTCATCGCGCCTAGAATCGCGCTGAGCATCGCCAACATCGCAGTGAGGGAGCGATACTTCCCGATACTAAACATTCAGAAGGCTCCGCTTTTTGGACTTCTTTTCTTTCTTTTCCTTCTTCTTGTCGGTCTCAAGTTTCTTATCCGATTCAGCCTTCTTGTCAGGATCGGTCGTCTCGAGGCTATCCTTAGACGGGGTTTTTATTTCGGAAGATTCATTCTTCTCCTGGGCGTTTTTTACCTTCTGCTCGTCAGCTTCCTTTGCCTTCATTGCCGCTTCAGCAGCGCGTTTTGCCTTTGCCATCGGATTGTCATCCGAAGAACGGCGTTGGCCTTTGAAGAGCTGGAACCGAGAGGGCTCAATCACCGGTGGGAAATGATTGTTATCCCGATTCACATCCGCGGTCTCTCGATAAGGATCCAGTTCGAACTTGACGATGGGTTGCTCGGTAACAACCAGTGTGTCGCACTGATTGGTGTCCATTCGCCATACTTCCGCCGGGATTCGAATTTCCTGGGTGCTCCCATCCTCGAGGGTAACCAGCAAGATCACGGGCATGACCAAGCCCCCGACATTCTTGAATTGAATGCGATAAAAACGATCGGTTGCATTTAACAACGCTTTGTCTTTCTCGCTCAGTTCACTGAGTCCTTTTTCGTAGGCGCGACGCTGCTCATCGGTGACCTCATTTGGATCGTATTCGTTGTAGAAATCCTTGAGCTCTGGATACTGATCGGCCCGTTTCGGCAGTACCTTGTTTCGTTGTTGCGACAGAGTTTGGAGGCGTGACTCTTTCTTGTCTTTCAGCTCTTGAGCCGCCTCGTCGGGAGTTCGCCCATCGAGCATGAAAACCTCGATTTTATCAAGGGCAATGTCGCAATGATCCGTCGTGTAGAACCAACCCCGCCAAAACCAGTCAAGATCGCGGCCGGTCGCGTCTTCCATCGTTCGGAAAAAGTCCGCTGGCATAGGTCGTTTGAATTTCCAGCGTCGAGCGTATTCCTTGAATGCAAAATCGAATAACTCGCGTCCTAGAATCGTCTCCCGCAAGATATTTAAGGCGGTTGCCGGCTTGCTATATGCATTGGGCCCGAATTGAATGATGGAATCGCTATTGGTCATGATGGGTACTTGATTCGTACTCTGCATGTAAGGGACGATCAATTCGGGTTCCCCGCGTTGCGACGGATAGTTCTCCTCCCATTCTTGCTCGGCAAGGTACTGCAGAAAGGTATTGAGACCTTCATCCATCCAAGACCACTGCCGCTCATCGCTGTTGACGATCATCGGGAAATAGTTATGCCCAACTTCGTGGATAACGACAGTAATCAATGCGTACTTGGTGTTGGCTGAATAGGTGCCGTCGTCTTTGGGACGAGGTCCATTGAAACAGATCATCGGATACTCCATACCACCGACTGGTCCGTTCACACTGATGGCGACAGGGTAGGGGTAGTCGAATGTGTAACGGCTATAGACATTGAGGGTATGGACAATCGCATGTGTCGAGTACTTGCTCCATAAGGGTTCACCTTCGTTGGGGTAGTAACTCATCGCCATGACGCGATGGTCGTTGACTTGGTGGCCTTGGGCGTCCCAAATAAATTTCCGGCTCGATGCGAATGCAAAATCGCGAACGTTTTCCGCTCGGAAGATCCATGTCTTGGTAGCATCTGTCCCTTCCTTCTCGTTTTCCTTTGCTTCTTCAGGGGTCACAATGAAAACGGGGCGTTCGGCGGATTGCGCAGTGAGTAGCCTCGCTCGTTGCTCCTCGGTCAAGACTTCGTTGGGGTTCTGCAATTCTCCCGTGGATGCCACGATATGATCCGCGGGCGCTGTGATGCGAACGTGGTAGTCGCCAAATTCGAGCGTAAACTCACCTTGACCTAGATACTGCTTGTGCTGCCAACCGGTAACGTCTGTATATGCGGCGAGTCGAGGGAACCATTGGGCGATCTCATAAATGTAGTTTCCATCCTTTTCAAAAAACTCATAACCAGTTCTTCCGTTGAGGAGTCTCGCATTGTTGATCTTGTAAGACCAACGAATCTTCATCGAAAACTCTTCTCCGCTGAGCAACGGTTCGGCAAGATCGATGCGCATCATCGTGTCGACCACAAAGGTCTTCAGCGGCCGATCGAGGGAGTCAGTCACCGATTCAATCTTGCAACTCCCATCAAACCGGCGACGTTCTTGGATCGATTCCATTTCCGCTGTGGATACGCGATTCGAGAATGAGCCTCGCATTCCACGCGTACGGTTTGCATCGCTATCGGGAGCAAACAGGTTCGGATCGATCTGAACCCAGAAATACCGGAGCGTATGGGGAGACTGATTTCGATAGCGAATCGTCTCGGAACCCGTAATAGACTGATCCGAATCATTCAATGTCACGTCGATGCTATAGTCGACACGTTGCTGCCAATAGTCCGGCCCAGGCTCACCCGCAGCAGAACGGTACGAGTTCGGGGTCGGGAGGATCTCCTCAAGTTGTCGAAATTTGTCTTCCTGTCCAAGCTTGCGATTTGGGAACGGCTGCGCGTTTACGATTTCGCCACCCACGAACCCAGTAAAAAAAATCGCGATAAGCGACGCGATGGCACCCAGGACTCGATTCTCAAATAACATCATTTTTCCTAGTTGTTGGATTCATGGTTTTTGGGGCCCGGCCACGGGATGGATCATCGATCGTTGCCTGGAGGATTGAGCGCCCCGTTCGCAACTCTCCAATTCGCGGCGAAACATGCCCGATAGGCAACATGATCCATCGCAATCATGGAGTTTGCAGGTTAGGTATTTTAACTGCTGGGCAACCTTTTCCGAATAGGATAGCTTTCTAGTCTGATTCCTGACCGCCGATTGTCAAAACTTAAGAAAACGATTGGTCGGGCTGTTTACGCAGTCGTAAAGCACGCCAAATCCAGCAAATACTACGCGACCTGTTTTCCTCGCATTCCCGTCGCTCGCTGCACTCTACCTTGCGAACAATTTCAGAAATCTAGACGGTTGATTTGCGTGCCATCAACCCGAGTGCAAAGTAGTAGTGTCGACCAAGCAAGTGGAGGTAGCGAACCCGCCGAGAGGATCGCGCTCGGTGAAAGTGACTATATGTCGTCACGCTCAAAGGGTTTCTCGCCTACCCCACTTGGGATCGATTTTTTAGGAAGTGATGGGCTCGGGTGGCCGTTGGTTTTCCCAGCCTTGTCGATCAAGGATGACTCTTAAAGGGATTTGCTATGCGCCGCATGATGCAAGCGTTTGTTTTGTTCGCTGCTGCTTCCGTTTCGTACACCTCTGCAGCTTCGGCACAACTCGCAACTTCTGCCCAGGTTAACAATCCGACAGCAGTCGTTTCCAGCCAACTACCTCAGCCGATGTTTGCTACACAGCAAATGATTCCCTGCGGAAACCCGCAAGGCAACGCTGACTCGCATTCTCCCCTGGCCCTTCTGATGGACGCTGACCCCTGCCATCCCAACCTTTGGGCAAGCTACCCAGCGGAACGCGCCGCGCGACTGAACCACCTTTATCATCACCTCAATGGTTGCGATTGCCTCGATGCTAAACGAGGACTTCACTCCCATCCGTCGACGGTCTGTGGCGACGCGAGTTGCGGTAATAATAGCGCGTGCAGTGGCACTGACTGCGAAACGGCCTCGACCCGCATCAACCGCTACCGCACCCAACACAGTCTTGCACACAAAGCAACCTTCTCAAGTTTGTACAGCGAACCGACGGCGGCATGCTCCACCGGATGCAAGCCCCTTGGAGTCCACAAGCTGTTCAAACCTTCCTCCAACTGCGATACGGTTACCCCTACTGCCGCTCCCGCTGGAACACCGACGTTTAACGCAACCCAGGTACCAACCCCATCGAATCGATTGGCCGCTCCGAGCCAACTCTACGCAGCTCCTTCGATTTCCCCAATGGCAGCAAATCCCGCTTTGGGCATCTCCCGGTAAGCAGAATGGGCACCGCAGCCATCCGTTGAATCAGCAACCTTCTTTACCCGATGGCGGCCTTCAAATCGGATGAGCTAATCGAGCCCAGTGGCCAATTACCCAGTGGCCAATTACCCAGTGGCGAGTTACCGATTGGACTTTCCTGTGCTGCCGGTTCCATCTGGGTAATCTGTAGCATCAACCACAATGGACTCTGATAAACCGACCGGACCTGCCGATAACAAAAGCAGCACGGATTGGTTAGTCGACCCACTTGAGAAAGTGGGCCAACCGACAATTGGGCCATGGTATGGCGATGGAGCGACATACCATGGCTTTTTTTATGGACTTTTCTCGTCACTTCGGGATGCGGCTCGGATGCGCCCCAGATGCGCCATTGGGGCGGCCATTCCTTTGGCTCCATCTCAGATTGACAGGGCGTTCTTCTCACCGTCGAAGACACGGTTCGTAGTGCGTGTGCGTGACCACAGCGGACAACCCATGTTCGTGCAGGGGCCGCCACCTACCGAATGCGTCGTGCTTGTAGTCTGTGCGGAGGCACTCAACCTCGTACTCGATGGCTGTTGGAACCCTGCAATGCCAATCTTTAACCGGGTTGGTCATCACTGTTGTTGCAGACCGATGCGTTGGATCGATCGCTGTACTGAACGACGAGCACGAGTACCATTCGTCCGCCCGTCCGAACTCACTGAGCGTGAGTGCGAGACAAAGCACAAAAAGGGATTGGGCCGAAGTGCTCGATCGGGCGTTTTTGACGTGCGTTGAGGCAACTCCTCGCACCCGGTCAATGCGGTCGTGAGCGCCGAAGCGGATTCGTCCGTCGAGGCTCCTCAAAGAACGGGGGAGTCCCTGCTATGAGACGCGATACTCTTCTTCAACAAACGGATGCTAAGCCAAGATATCCGTTGCAACACGACCTGCGACATCCGTCAACCGGAAATCCCTACCGGCATAACGATACGTAAGCCGCTCGTGGTCTAGGCCCAGTAGGTGCAGGATGGTCGCATGCAAATCGTTGATATGCATCTTGTTTTCCGACGCATAGTACCCATAGTCATCCGTTGCACCATAGGCATATCCACCTTTAACCCCTCCCCCTGCCATCCACATGCAGAACCCATGGGGATTGTGATCTCGGCCGTTGCCTTGCGAAGTTGGGGTCCTGCCGAATTCACCGCCCCATAGGACCAACGTGTCCTGCAATAATCCTCTCTGTTCCAAGTCGGTTAAGAAACCGGCGATGGGTTTATCCACCTCGGCAGCATTCTTCGTGTGTCCTTGGTACAAATCGCTATGCTGGTCCCATTGCACTTCGCTATCGCTATGGGTGACTTGAACGAAACGAACACCTCGTTCTAGGAAACGACGCGCCATCAGACACTCTCGTCCAAAATTCTCTGTAACTGGATCGTCGATTCCATACAATCGCATCGTCGCCTCTGTTTCCGATCTCAGGTCTTGAATCTCAGGCATTGACGTTTGCATTCGGTAAGCGAGTTCAAATGCACCTAGTCGTCCTTCGATCGCCGCATCAAATGGATTGGCCTGCGCATACGATTGGTTCATCTCTTCGAGCAGATCGAGTTGCTTGCGTTGCTCCGACTTTCCAATTTTCGGGTTGGCAATGTGCTGAACGGAAGCCTGGATGACTTGTTGGCTCGCGTTTCCGATCGGTGTCCCTTGGCAGTAGGTGGGCAAGAACGCTGCGCCCCAGTTGTTGACTCCACCGTGGGCTAACGTTGGGCAAATGGTGACAAACGCCGGCAGATCTTGATTCTCGGTTCCAAGGCCATAGGTGACCCATGCCCCGAGACTGGGCCGGACGAACTGATCGCTCCCGGTGTGGATCTTCAGGAGCGCACCACCATGGGCAGGATTGCTCCCATGCAGAGATCTCAGCACGCATAGTTTGTCGACATGCTTTGCGACATTTGGAAACAACTCGCTAACAGGCAAACCAGACTCCCCATGCTGCTGAAACTTCCAAGGAGATTTTAGGAGGTTGCCTTGCTGGGCGAATACGACTCGCGGTAACTCAAATGGAGGTGGCTTGCCATCGTCCCGAGTCAACAGTGGTTTCGGATCAAACGTATCGACATGGGAAGGTCCACCCTTCATGAACATGAATACAATACGCTTGGCACGCGGTAAAAAATGGGGTGATTTGGGAGCTAACGGATTGGTTCGAACGATCGATTCGTCACCAGAGGCGAAGGAACTCATCAACGACTGAAATGCTAAGTAGCCGAACCCGAGTGCAGTCGACTTGAGCATCCTGCGGCGGGAAGCGAGCTCCAAGGAAATCTCTTGGCTATTCCATAAGTCATTCATGAATTTGAAGCCCCTGCGGGTTACCTCGCAAAGAAAAACTCGTTGCAGATTAATAGGTTCTGAGCAAGAAGGCCCCACGCTTTCTGCTCAAGTGAATCTGCTGCCGGCACTCCACCCGTAGGTAGCGGTTCGTTTGGTGTTGAAGCACGAATGTTCGGCGATGAATCACCAGCAGCGATGAGGGATTCAACAAAGGAAAGTGACTTATTCCGCTCTGAATCGGACACTTCTCGGCCGAGAACTTGATGGTACAACCATTGCAAACGGCTCTCCGATGTCGTTGCGGACTCCAAACACGCTCGAGCAAGTTTCTCTGAAGCGTCGAGAACCCATTCGGAGTTCATGAGCAGAAGTGCTTGTGGCGCGACGGTGGTCGATTGTCGATCTCCTCCCGGCATGGTTGGGTCTGGGAAATCGAATTGTTCCAAATGTGAAAAGAGATGGTTTCGAATGATTGGTAAATAAACGGTCCTTCGGACGCTGTCATAACGGGTATGATCGATGGAGGTGTGGTCGAAAACGAACTGACGATTCCGAAGTGGTACTGATTTTCCACCCAGCCTCAAATCGAGATTACCCGCAACAAACAGTATTGAGTCTCGGATCTGCTCCGCAGACAGCCGTTGCGTACGGAACCTCCACAGCGATTGGTTCTCCGGATCGATCGACACCGCGTGCTCGGTGGCCTCATGCTGACTGGCCATCTGATACACGCTCGAACTCATGATCAATCGGTTCAGTTCCTTGATCGACCATCCCGACTCAATGAACCAACGGGCCAAAAAATCGAGCAGTTCAGGATGCGACGGGCGATCGCCGAGCCTTCCAAAGTTCTCTGTGGATGGGACCAATCCCCGCCCAAAGTGCCATCGCCATACTCGATTGACGATCACGCGGGCGGTCAAGGGATGATTTGGGCTCGATAACCATCTCGCTAGTTCCAAGCGGCCACTGCTGCGACGATTGAACACTGGATTCTCGCCGTAAGCCCGCATGACTTCTGGGAAATCTCTTCGAACTAACTCCCCGAGATTGCGGTGGCTTCCTCGGATGTGGATAGGAATACCATCCATGACACCTCGATCGGAAACCCCCATCACCGCTGTTTCGTCTGGTGCCGAGCTCTCGATCAGCCTCGCTTCGGTCGCTAGCGCATGGAGGTTCTCAACGGTTTCCTCATCGAGTGCATGTTCCATTTTTGCGGGAATCGCTAAAAAACCACCAACATCACTTAGAGCGATCCTCGCTCGTTCCTGCATCGGATCGGTAAGCGCAGTGACCTTTGGATCGGCGTTCTTGGCTTCGGCCCATGCCTTCTGGGCAGCATCAAAAAGTGATTGGTAATAGCACAGGATCGTATCAATATCCCCTTGCGATGCCATGTCGCGCCACACCTCGAACAAAGGATCGTCGGTGTGGAACTCTAGATGCTTTCGGCAATGGGCCAGTACACGTGGATGCAATCCATGGTTCGCACCCGCCTCCGCCCATTCATTCAACGTCGCGGACGAATCGAGTTTCGAAGCGGTCGCTAGATACAACGCAGCTTGAGATCGAACACGCTCTCGCAGCTTTTGCATCGCGCCACTCTTCGCATTGTTGAATGCAGCCTGCTTTTCAGCAATCTTTGCATTCACCTCATTTAAGGATGCTTTTTCCTCGGCCGATGCATAGGAGATTTCATTCCAGTGCTTGATAGCTCCAAAATTGGAGTCACCGAAAGTTTTTGTTCCCTTAAAGATCGCAGCAAGCGCGTAATAATCACGCTGCTTGATCGGGTCGAACTTGTGATCGTGGCACCGAACGCACCCGAGTGTCATCCCCATGAAACATTTTCCGATGGCATCGAGCTGTTCGTCGATCGTGTCCATCACGAGCTTGTCGCGGTCTGGTTCCGCGAGGACTTTGGCTCCGAGCACCAAGAAACCAGTCCCGGTCACGGTCTCGCGATTGGAATCGGAGAGTAAATCCCCTGCGATTTGCTCCTCAAGAAAACGATTGAAGGGTTTGTCGGCATTGAATGAGTCGATGACATAGTCGCGATAACGCCAAGCGTTCCCGTATGCGATGTTTTCGTCGAGGCCGTTGGAATCTGCATAACGAGCTACATCGAGCCAATGCCGGCCGAACCGGACTCCGTACTGCGGTGAACTTAATAGCCGATCGACACATCGTTCGATCGCACCTTCGGACAGGTCTACTTCCAACGCCCGAAGCTCGTCCAAGGTCGGAGGTACTCCGATCAAATCCAGTGTAATGCGGCGTAGTAAATCCCTGCGTGATGCTCTCGGTGCAGGAGCAATCCCCAACCGTTCCAATCGCTCCAATACAAATGCATCGATCGGCGTTTGTACCCAATCCACATTCTGTACTTTTGGAATCGCAGGGTTGGCAAGTGGCCGCATCGACCAAAATTCTCTCCCATCGGCGATGCTCATCCCGGTCGGCTTATTATTTTCCAGCTCCGGTATGCTCTCCCTAGGATCCATAGCGCCAAAACGTATCCACTCTTCCAGCACAGCTATCTCAGTCGCGGGAATCGCACCTGTCGGTGGCATCTGCAAATCAGCATCGTTGTATTTAACCGCACGAACAATCAAGCTCGCGTCGGGGTTGTTCGGTACCAATGCCGCTCCGCTGTCTCCTCCGAGGAGCAATCCATCGCGATGGTCCAATCGCAACCCCCCGTTCGCTTCCTTCGCTCCATGGCACTCGTAGCACCGCTCTACCAAAATCGGACGCACACGCTTCTCAAAAAACTCGATTTGCTCGTTTGAACCGTTCTCTTGATTCGCTCTCGATATCGAGCCTAGTGCAATTAATAAGCCAACGACCGAGATGGAACGGCGGAGAGTATCGCCGATGGATTGTGAAGCCCAAGACCGGATTGGCACGCACCTTAGCGGTAAATAATTCGTCGATTTCGAACGATTCATCCGAACCATGTTCGCACGATACCAAAGAGGGAAAGAAACACGAGTTAAGGTAGGGGCGCCAACGGGTACGCTTGGTCGCACTAGGGCAGGGTTCCGAGGCACATTCATCGCAACCGCGAAACACCCCAGTGTTTGGGGTACTCTCAGTTTAGCATACCGTTACGTCCATTCGATCGATCCCAAGGTTAAAATCCCAGGATCCAAATCGCCATCGGCGAGCCGCCTCAAATCTTGGCGTCGCCCCAGAGCCTCTACCGCTGCGTTTGTGGCTGCGAAGCGAATCGTCCGGGAATCGCTACGATTCATCCACCTCTTTAGCACCCATCTGGCGGGACAATTGCAGGATAACGCTTTCTGAATCGGTATCGGGCATGGTGTAAGAAACCAGCCGCCGTAAATCGACCCCTTTCAGCAGCCCGCGATGCCTTGCTTCGCCACGTTCTTCAACCCAACGCGGGCCCTTGATCGCGAGCAACCGTCCGATCTTGTGCCACTCGTTCCGCAGCCAAGTGCACAATCGCTCGAGCGGCCCAACACCCCGTGCAAAGACGGTGTCATAGCGGAACTCGTCCAACACCTTGACCAAGCTGATGGGGTAGACCGGGATCTCCAAACCTAGCCGATCGACGATTTCTTGAGCGACTTTTGCTTTCTTCGCCACGCTGTCGCACAAGGTAACTTGGATGTCGGGGCGAAGGATCGCTACCAATATCCCTGGCACCCCACCCCCAGTTCCCACGTCGAGAACTTCTTCCTCGGGCCGGAGTAAGGCCGCCAATCGAACACTATCCAAGAGATCCCGTTTGACGAAAAGTTCGGGTGTCGTGTGTCGGGTCAAGTTAAGCTTTTCATTCCAATCCCACACGAGCAAGCAGTATTTGGCCAGAAGGGGCCAAGCCTCCTCGGGAACGCCCTCCAACCCGATGTCGCTCGAGATCCGCCGAAGGGCAGAAATCAATTCCGGTTCACTTCCGGTAAATCGCTCTAGCTCCTCGGATTTCTGGGAGCCTCGCAGGCCTGGGGTTGGTTTCGACGCATTTTCATTTTGGGGATCGATTTCGCTCATAAGACATCCAGTGTAACTCCCACGCGGTAAAACCCCAGAGGCATTCTGCTGCTGTATTTTTTCAGAGAAACTGCATAATAAGGAGCTATGAGCAAACCGGTTCCGAGTCGTTTGGCAAAAACCGCCGATGATCCCCCGTCGCTGTGAACGCCTGCAATGGGCCGTGCACCCCTGCCACCGGTTGTGCAATGCCTGCCATCGGCCATGCAATCCTAAGAGAGAGTTTTCAACAACGTGAATCAACCAGCGGAAAACCCAAGCGAATCCGACCATAAGAACTTCATCGAGGTCGAAGTCGAACGCGATTTTGCCAGCAAAGCGTCCTTGCAGGGTCGTTCGATCCAGACTCGTTTTCCGCCAGAACCGAACGGCTATCTTCATATCGGGCACGCCAAAAGTATCTGCTTGAACTTTGGACTAGCTCAGCGCTACGGTGGCAAATGCAACCTACGGTTTGACGACACCAACCCTAGCAAGGAGAGCCAGGAATACGTCGATTCGATCATGACCGACGTCAAGTGGTTGGGGTTCCAATGGGATGGTTTGTTTTACGCCTCCGACTATTTTCAGCAATTGCATGATTGGGCAGTGCAACTGGTCCGCGAAGGCCACGCCTACGTTTGCGATTTGAACGCAGAGCAAATGCGAGAGTATCGCGGTACACTTACCGAACCAGGACGCAACAGTCCATTCCGAGATCGCTCCGTCGAGGAAAACCTCGACCTGTTCGAACGGATGAAACGTGGAGAGTTTCCAGAAGGGACCAGGACCCTTCGAGCCAAGATCGATATGGCGGCACCCAATTTCAATCTCCGCGATCCGGTCCTGTATCGCATCATGTTCTCGCATCACCATCGAACAGGTGACGATTGGTGTATTTATCCAATGTACGATTGGGCACACGGCCAATCGGACTCCATCGAGGGGATCACCCATTCGATTTGCACGCTCGAGTTCGAGAACCATCGCCCGCTTTACGATTGGTTCTGTAAAACGCTCCGCATCTTCCACCCTCGCCAAATCGAGTTCGCTCGACTCAACCTATCGTATACCGTTATGAGCAAACGCAAGTTGCTGCAACTCGTCACTGAAGGACATGTTGCAGGCTGGGATGACCCCCGCATGCCAACCATCAGTGGTTTGCGTCGTCGAGGCTACACGCCAGAAAGCATCCGTAATTTTTGCGAAACCATCGGCGTTGCTCGTTTCAATGGCACTATCGATGTCTTGGTCTTAGAAAACGCAGTGCGCGATCACTTGAACAAAATCGCCAACCGCTACATGGCGATCCTCGATCCGATCAAAGTTACTCTTACGAACTATCCGGAAGGCCAAACGGAGGAACTCGAAGCGGTCAACAATCCCGAAGATCCGAACGCGGGCACCCGGTCCCTACCATTCTCTCGCACCTTGTTCATCGAACGGGAGGACTTTATGGAAAACCCACCATCGAAGTTCTTCCGACTCAAGCCGGGTGGCGAAGTTCGACTCCGCTACGCGTAGATCATCAAATGCGACGAAGTCATCAAAGATGCATCTGGAAAAGTCGTCGAACTCAAATGCTCCTATGACCCTGAGACCCGCAGCGGTAGTGGCGCTGCGAGCGAACGCAAGGTCAAAGGAACCATCCATTGGGTGAGCGCCTCCACGGCGCACTGCGTCGAAGTACGCCTCTACGACCGATTGTTCCAGTCGGAATCCCCCGAAGAAGCCGCAGAAGGGAAAACGTTCCTCGACAACATCAATCCCAACAGCGTGACGACAATCACCGCAGTCATCGAACCCGCACTGGCGTCACTCCCACCAGGCACACGCGTGCAGTTCGAACGCAATGGTTACTTCTGTATCGATGAAAAAGACTCCAAGCCTGGCGAACCTGTTTTCAATCGGATCGTAACCCTACGCGATTCGTGGGCGAAAATAGCCGCGAAATAGCCATAGTTGACGTGACGATGTTTTCCTCGCCACGGTTTTCCGCGCCACGGATGGTGCTCGGTCATCCCCTCCATGTGCGGTGAACCCATGCAACACACCATCCACTCCTACCCGCGTCGAAACAGCTACAGGCATTTTATGCACACTGGATCGGTCGCGAGCACAGTAACCTTCGCGAAACGAGCAGCGTTTGGCGCGCTGGTTTTCCTACTAGCCGATTCGTCCTCGCAAGCTCAGGACGCAGTCGACCGCATCCGGCCAAAGTATCTCGAGGAAACCCGACAAGCGATCGAGCGGTATGCTGCGGAACGCAATGAAGTACCCCGAAGCGGCCCTTACCGCGAGGTGCGGGCAAACCTACACGTTCATTCCGAACTCTCTCACGATAGCCGTGGCAAGATTGACGATATTGTTGCGGCTGCAAAGAAAGCCGGATCCGAAGTTCTTCTCTTCACCGAACACCCCTCCAAGGAAAAAGACTTTTTCCTCGATGGGCACAACGGTTTGCGAGATGGGGTGCTCCTCATCCCAGGTGCGGAGATGAAAGGCATGCTCGTCTACCCCACGATGAGCCTGCGCCCCTTCGAATCAGCCGATTCTCAAGAAATCACACAACTCGTCCGGAGTCGCGGCGGACATGTTTTCTTATCGCATCTCGAAGAACGAATGGATTGGGAGATAGCCGGTTTGTCCGGTGTAGAAATCTACAACACCCACGCCGATTTCAAAAAGCAAAAAAAGCTAGTCGAATCCATGAAGAATCCTTTGTGGATTATCAAAACGACAGAGCTAATCAAAAAATACCCCCAGGAAGTCTTTTCGGCTCTTCAAACCTACCCCGAAGATTATTTAGAACGCTGGGATCAACTTTGCCAAAAATTTCCTCATGCAGGCGTCGCAGCCAACGATGCCCATCAAAATGTGGGTATCAGGATCAAAATCGCCAGCGATACCGAAGTCTCTATCGAGGATCCGAATGAAGACCCACTCTTAAAAGTAAATCGTCTCCTCGTCGCCCCTCTGCTATCAATTCCTAAAGATGCAAAACCGGGAGATCTTGTTTTTAGCATGCAGCTCGATCCCTACGAAATCAGCCTTAGGCATGCCGGCACACACCTGCTCGTCGAAGACCTCACGAAAGAAGGGGTCATGGACGCCTTGGAACAAGGTCGTACGTTTGTGGGATTTGATTGGTTAGCGGATTCGAAAGGTGTCCAAGTCGCGATGCTTGATGCCAAAGAAAACGCGGCTCAACCGAAACAACATGAAATCGGAAGCCACATTCCGTTTCATGATGAACTGCGTCTCGTCGGGAAATCTCCCCTTTCCGCCCATTGGAAAATCGTTCGCAATGGAAAGGTATTCGTCGAATTGGACGGAGATGCTGTCGATGTAAAAATCGAATCCGATGGAATTTATCGAGTGGAAATCTGGCTGCAGGCAAACAACGAACCCCGTATTTGGGTGATGACCAGTCCCTTTTATGTGCAGCCTTAGGCATTCAATACCCTGCATAGGACAGGCTAATAGCAATTGATTTCTACGGTTCCTGCGTAATTCAGCGGCGTACACCATTTGCTACAAATCCGTTTTCCGCCAGCGATGGCACTCGTGCGCATCATCGGCACTGGCTGATATGGCGTAAGCAATTTTCTATTCTGAGATGTTTCGAACGCGTCAGAAGTGCATCCGATCGGAGGTCTATGAACATCGCTTCGATCGGCGGCCAATCCATATTCTTTCCCCGCAAATCCGTTTCGATTGCCATGGAAAACGGCCTTACACGGAGCATGGATACGGGTTTGTTACCGTTGAAATGAAGCATTTTCACGGTGAAAAGCTTTTAAGAACACTGTCAAATTGAGCGTCTGTTCGGGCAACAGAGCGACTTGAAATTAAAACTGAAAATGAATACTTTGATTTGTCATCTTTGATTATTCGATCTATACTCCGAGATGTCCATTCATAAACTTTCAGGAGATTGCAGCGTTGAAAAAAGGCACGAAGAAAAACGGTAATATGTCTCAGATCATCCGCGATTATGCGGAGAAGAATCCAGGAGTCGGTCCCACTCAAATCGCTAAAGATTTGGTAGCCCAAGGACACAAGGCCTATCCAGCATTGGTTAGCCAAGCATTGCGAGGTTCCGCCTCTGCGAAGAAACGCAAGCCAAGCAAGCGAGGTCGTAAGCCGGGCAGTAAAGCAGCTGCTGCGAAGCCGGCAGTTGCTGAACTGAACGTTCAGTCGATCAAAGCCACCTCGGATTTTATTAAGTTGCACGGTTCGGCAGACGAAGCGGTTGCGGCGATTCGGACCTACCAAAAGATTTCGGCACTATTCCAGTAGTGGATTCGGTTCCAGTAGTGGATTCGGTCGTGCCGAGATATTACCTCGTGATCGGTTAAAAGCGATCGCTTGGAAAAATAGTCGCAAGAACGTAACATTCAAGGGACACCGCGATTCTCGTCGCAGTGTCCCTTGTTCGTTTTCATCCCTATCAATCGCCTCCGATTCATCCGAATGAGCAATCAACTGAGCAATCAACGCCCCAGTGCGTCAGTATTGACGCGGTTGATGTTTTCAATGATTTGGATCTCGTGGATCGGATGTGATACGCCAGTACTCCATCATGTGGAGCCGGACTACGCCAAGCGGACAGTATCCATTCAAAAAATCCTGATCGATAAACCCTGCACACTGGGAGCATCGGCACCTGCCATGGTTTCTACTGGATGGATTCCGGTGCATTTCATGTTCACCGGAGATGAAGAAATCATCGAAGGCATGACCAACCCGTATGTTCGCGTACAGATCTTCGATCAGCAGGATAATGTTCTTGTCACTTACACTCCCGAATTTGTTTACAAAAAGGATTCCAGCACCTTTTTATTCGCATGCTTTTGCAAGATTTCGCCTGAGCACAAAGGCCATCTCGGAAGGGTCGAGTTATTCGGTAATGAACAGCTGTTGCTCATTCGAAAACTCTTTCGGGTCCGCTAGCACAGACCGACTAGACACTTGAATTCGAGATCCCTCGATAACAGCCCGGAGCAATACATCGGCTTACGGAACAAAAACTACTTGTGTACCGACTCAAAAGAGTTAGGGTCCTGGATCGATATCGTAACGTTTCATCTTTTGTCGCAAGGTGGAACGGTGAAGGCCCAAATGCGATGCGGCAGCGACTCGATTACCATGGTAATGCTCCAGCACACCTCGCAGCAGTGGCGGCTCTACCACTGTTAAACATTCGTCATAGAGAATGCCTGTTGCTCCCAATTCGTTTTGATTCAGACTCTTTTCGGAAATAGCGGCCGCCAATCGCTCCTCCACCCAACTTCGTACCGCATCCACAAGTTGCTGTTGGCGCGTTGAACCATGCTGATGTTTTTCTAAGTCCGACCGCTCTTCGGGTAGATCCTCGACCTGGATCACCCCGCCAGTCGCAGCGATCGCTGCCTTCTCTAGGGTTTGCTTCAATTCCCGCACGTTTCCTGTGATCCAGTCCCGCTGCTGCAATTCCTGAATCGCACGATCCGTGATTCTGATCCCTTTGATATTGGGGTGCACGTTCAAGAACGAAGTCACCATCTCCGGGATGTCTTCGCGATGCTCACGCAACGAAGGAAGACTGATCCGATGGACAGCTAATTGAGAGGCCAGTCGGTTGTCGATGTCCTTATCATCAATCAGCCGTTCCAAATCCAGGGTTGTTGTAAACAGCATTCGACAATTCAGCGGTTTAGCGACCGAATCGCCAACACCATAGTACTCGCGAGTTTCCATGGTTCGCAGTAATTTGGCTTGGGTCGACGGCGATAGGTTCCCGATCTCTTCGATAACTACAGTTCCACCTGCAGCGAGTTCGAATAGCCCTGTACGGGTAAGAGTGACCGAACGATCGCTATTGCGTTCCCCGAACAATTCCGAATCGAAATCCGAATCACGGTCGTGCGTAGTGAACGCTGGTAGAAAAGGACACGCATGTCGACTGCTAAACCGATGAATCATCGCAGCGACTAAACTCTTGCCAGTTCCTTGTTCTCCCTCGATAAGAACCGTCGAATCGGACTTCGCCGCAATCGCGATCTGCTTATAAATCGCTTGCATGGTCGGAGATTGGCCTAACAACAAACCGCTTCGCGTCACCCCGCTGGTCTCCGACGCTGATGCGATCGTTAATTGGCTTTGGTACAACCCTCGTCGAACAGTTTGCAGAACCTCGTCGAGATCAAATGGTTTTGTCAAATACTCGAAAGCCTTCCCCTGAACCGCAGTAACCGCCGTTTCTAGATCTCCAAATGCGGTCATGATGATCACTGGAAGATCTGGGATTCGCTCTTTGATTGCCGATAGAGCCTTCAATCCATCCATGCCAGGTAATCGAACATCGAGGAGTACCAGATCAGGATCTCTCCCGCGTCCCATGGATGCAATCGCAGGCTCTGCGGACGAATACACGTGAACATCGTGCTTCTCGACCTCGAGGTTTTTCCTAAGGGCCCAGCAAATCGCAGGTTCATCATCAATGATCCAAACAGTACTCATCCGGATGTCTTCTCCTCGATACAGAATCGAAATACCGTTGCATTGGCCTCTCGAACCCACGTCAAACTTCCGCCGAGATTTTCAGCAATGCGAGCGGTGGTCGGAAGCCCTAAACCGACTCCTTCAGGCTTCGAGGTTACAAAAGGCTCGAGGATCGTAGCCGCGATTTCGGGATCAGGACCTGGTCCAGAATCTTGGATCTCCCAGCAAATTCTCTTAGAGACCGAATCCTGCGCAACAGCCCCATCATTTTTAATACAGCAAGTACAGGTTACCGTTCCTTCTGGCCCTGCAGCCTCGATTGCGTTCATGATGAGATTGAGCAACGCCCCAACCACGGTCTCTCCGGATCGGATCGTATGGGATGCTTCCTGCGGGCCACATTGAAAACTCAATGCCACCCGATGGTGCTCTGCCAAGGATTCGAGATAGGATCGCAGTTGAACATGGACGTCGGAAATCGACATCGCCCGATCCTTGACGGCCATCCCTTGCTGACTCATCGTCATCAGCCGTCGGATCGACTCCTCCGCTAACCGCATTTGGTTCAATGCCATATCGATTTCATCGAGATCTCCCGGAGGTTTTTCTGCCGAGTGTGGGTGACTTCGCTGAAACGTTTGCAGCAACAGAATTGCGCCGCCTAAGCTGTTGCGCAACTGATGAGCCATACCGCTGGCGATCATTGTGATCAAACGAGTCCGCTCCGATCGCACAACTTCATCGCGTGCTCGCTCTAATTGCTGACTCATTTTGTTGACGGAAACCGCAAGATTGAAGATCGCGTCCTGCGGTCCATCGATTGCAGCGGTTTCGTAGGATCCCATCGCAATACGATTCACTTGGCGTTCCAGCCGATCCAATCGCGATACCATCCGAGACGCAATTGAGGCGGAAAGAAACGCCAAGGCTATCGTAGCACAAATCCCCGTAAGTGCCGGCAACCAAAATGCTTGCTGGACCGCTCGCTGCCGTTCACTCGCTTCGATCATCGCCACCAAAATGGCTTCTCGTCCTTCCGTTCGCGATGGAGCAGGACGGATCGGAATCGCTAACGCGTCATAGGAGCGTCCATCCAACGGTACCGTGAACATCATTTCCAGGCTATCGTCGACATTACCACTTCCACTGCTCACGATACGGTCTGCGAATGCTCGCTCAAATCGTACGTTCACTAAAGCCCGATCCGTTGCTCCAACCCATTCCTTTCTGTTGGGATCATAGATCAGAAGTTCGATCCCGGAGAAGCTTCGGATCTGTTTCAAGACACTTTCGGTGAGAGGAAAAGGTGCGGCTCGGCATAATTCCCCGATATTTAGTAATCGCATCCGTATGTTCTTGCGCGCAGATGCATCGGCATAAACCCACGAGATCGACGCGATTAGAGCGCAGACCAGCACGAGAGTCCCAATCAAGGGAATTAAGAACTGGCTCCTCAGCGACCCGCGGCCCATCCCAACTCTCCTAATTCCTAACGCCACTACTTCCTGCTCGCTGCTACTGCTGAAGTGCTACTGATGACGTGCTACTGACGAAGTGCTACTGATGACGTGCTACTGACGAAGTGCTACTGATTAAGTACTGCTAAGTACTGTCGTGCTTCCGGCCCAATCCTGCAACTCCGAGCGAATGCTTGCATTTGCCTTCATTGCGGCCAGCAAACTCCTCTCAATCGGAATCCCTTCTCCACGCTACCAATACTGCAATGGATTCCCAAAAGAGCTTACCTAGACCTGTCGATAGGACAGACCGTGGGGATAGTCTAATTCGAGCGAGGGCGGTCAGGGAGGATCGTTTCATGCTGACACCTAGGATTCATGCCATGAATCCCATTTTCCAAGCCCTGGCGATTTCGTTTTTACTCCTAACCTCTGCTTCTTTCGCCCAGCAAGACCCAGATCATCGAGCTGGGGCGGGCCAGATTCCGCCAACCAATCGCGAGATGGTAGGGTTTCTACCTTCGGTCCTCCGTTTGGATCCCTTGCCCAACGAATCGGAACGCCCGGTTGTTACGGCGATGGCTGTCTCTCCTGATGGGACTTTGATGGCTGCCGCAGGGGATGACCATGCGATCCGTTTGATTTCTGTCCCAGAGGGACAGATCCTCCGTGTTCTAACCGGACACCGAGATTGGGTTCAGTGTATCGAGTTTTCTCCGAACGGTGAGCGGATCGCATCGTGCGGAAACGATGGACTTCTGTGCATATGGAATTTGCCCTCCGCCGATGTCGCTATCTCCACCAACGATACCGCGCGCATCGAACCGGTTTGCAACCAAGTGCCTCATGCGCTATTTGCTATGGTCTTCAATACCGCGGATGAACTGTTTGCGGCAGGGTTCCACAATTCAGTGTACCGACTGGATATCGAGCGTAATTCACTATCCGTCCACCTGCGATCCGATTGCAGGGATATTCGAGCTCTCGCTCTGTCACACCAACACGATCAACTCGCCTTTGCTGGTCGCGATGGCATCCTTCGACTCGTCGATATCCTCGGGAATAAGATGCCTGCGACCGAGGCGACAACAGACAAAGCATCAACGGAAGCGAACCAGTCCAACAGCTTCGCAAGCCAGCCGATCCACTTCGACCGAATTCGAGGCCTTTGCTTTTCTGCCGACGATAAAAGCGTTTTTAGCGTCTCGGAGGATCGACGATTGATTCGATTCGATATTGCCTCCAAATCTGTGGTGTCCCAGTTAGACCTGGCCGCTGGAAAACTGATGGCGATATTTCCGCTCGACAATGATCTTGTTGCCGTATCCGGCAGCGACAACACGATTCGAATCATCAACACGAAAGATTTGAACGTTGTATCCAAGTTGGTAGGTCACGATGGATCGATCAGCGTGCTGCGAAGAACTCAATCGCAATTGATCTCCGGCAGTTTTGACACGACGATCCGCACTTGGAACATCGCTCAGGCGATTTCCAAAGTTGATAACGCAGGCCGCTTCATGCACCCTGTCGCTGCCCAATTCGAAGATTCCAGCGCCCAGGAGAGTATACGATGAGCCTGAATCCAAAGGACTCGATCTATCGCCTGTGGAAACGCTGGACTCGAAGCGGCTCGCGTTCCCATGCCATGACTAGCTTGCCGCATGCCTCCACGGCCCGCCCAATCCCCCATCTGTCGCTCGCATCTCCTCACAAAACACGGTCTGTGCAATTGGAGTCGCTAGAACTTCGTTGCATGTTCAATGTCGACCCGATTTGGGTTGGTGCTGTATACGTGGAAGAAGACTCCGGCAGCGATGCGCATGGGGATTCGTTTTACGTGAATTTCCGAGGCGGAGCGCCGAATACACAACTGACCCGTCTGGTGATCGGTACCGACCAAGGTCAAAGCGGGTACACGATCGCGGACAATCTATTCGATACGGTCGATGGAGGGCGCGGGGCCGATCATGCTCACGCTTTCCGGATCGAATCCCTCGAGGCAAAAGATCCAAACGCAAAGGTGACCGCCCAAGTTGTCGATGGCTCGATGCAATTGGTGCTGACCTTTGAAAACTTCTACGCAGGGGATCGGTTGCGATTCTCCATCGATGTCGATGAGGTGCAACACATCTATTCATTGACGGATATCGCAGACTTCAATGAAGGATTAGACCCCATCACGTCGGGAGCCGAGTTCGAAGGTTCCAAAATGATCGCGGAGTTCCAAGCCCCAGGCTTCGAGGATGCAATCGCGCAGGGTGGATTTATCAATCGCTACGACACCTTGTTAACTCCGTCGGGATTGGATCTGCCAACGGATAATGATGGTGGAAAACGGGATCGCACCGCGGGGCTCGCAATTCAGAATCAACAACTGCCAAAACCGATTTCCCTTGCGGGGATCGTTTATGTCGACAACAACCTGGATCTCGTCCAAAATGTTGGAGAACCAGGAATTGCGGGCGTTCAACTGGAACTTTACCGTCGCGAAGGCTCCAATTACGTCGCGACAGGGTACAAAACGACCACCAATGCGAATGGTCAATACGAGTTTGGTCTGTCCCTGGGGATACCTCCCGGAACGTACCAAATTCGGGAGACACAACCTAATGGGTACTTCAGCGTCGGCGCAACCCCAGGCTTGCTCAATGGAAAAACCACCCTCGGAGATACGATCCTCGGTAATCCGGACGCGCTGACCAAGATCGAGATACTCGATGGTGGCAGTCACGGTACGGAATTGAACTTCGCAGAAGCGCAACCGGCGCGGATCAGTGGATTCGTTTATCGAGATAACAACGATGATGGGACCAAACAAGCATCCGAAGGTGGTATCGCGAGCACGACGTTGCAGATCGTCTCGCTCTATACGATAACGGGCGAAACTATCGAGCGGACCACAACAACGACTGCTGATGGTGCTTATCAATTCCTGGCGTTACCACCAGGAACCTACGAGATTCGCGAGGTCCAACCTGCTGGATTCTTCGATGGCAAGGATTCTGTGGGACGCGTCGGAGCAGAAACCCGTGGGCTGATTCTCGTCAACGACGAAATCACTTCGATCCAGTTGTTCGGTAACGACATCGGCGTGAATTACAATTTCGGTGAGATCGAACCAGCCTCGCTATCGGGGCATGTTTGCTTGGGCCTACCCGGCTTCTCATGTTTTTCGACCGATCCGGCTGGTTCCAGCCCGCTTGAAGGTGTACGTATCGATCTGGTCGATGAAGCCGGAAACATTATCGCGACTACCTTCACGCTCGCGGATGGCAATTACCGTTTTGAGAACCTTCCCATCGGTGTTTACACCATCCTCGAAACGCAACCGGCTGATTTGATCGATGGAGCTTCGCGGGCAGGAACCGTCGATGGGGCTCAAGTTGGCACAGTCAAGAGTGGAACACGGATCGAAACGATCCAACTCTTTGGTGGCAATGATGGCATCGGATACGATTTCTGCGAAAGGTTGCCGGGAAAAATCTCTGGCAAGGTTTTCGTCGATCTCGATGGCGACCGACTCCAATCACCCGGCGAAGAACCTATTGAGAACGTAGAAATCGAACTCTACGACGCGCTCAACCGCTTGGTGGCAACCACACGCACCGACGCGAACGGGTACTACGAATTTGGGAATCTACCTCGAGGCACGTACTCGCTCCGTGAGGTTCAACCCGCGGGCTATTTCCAAGGTGGCCAGCGTGTTGGGTCGTTGGGAGGTAACGATACCACTGAGGATCGCATAACCTCCATCGTCGTTGACGATGGCGCCGATGGCGTGAATTACGATTTCTGCGAAACACCCCCTGCAATACTCTCGGGGTACGTTTTCCAGGATGGTGGAATCTTGTTGACGGTGGATGGCTTGCCCCCGTCGAGCTTGAACGGAATTCGCGACGGAGTGCGAACGCCGGATGACACGCCGCTGTCAGGTGTTGTCCTTGAACTTCGTAAGGTGGATGGTTCCTACGCCGGTGCTGACGAAACACTACCTGGAATTTATGCCGACGATGTGATTCGAGTTGTTACCGATGCCAATGGATACTACGAGTTCCGAGGGCTCAAGCCTGGACTGTACAACATTTACGAGTTGCAGCCACTTGGTATCTACGATGGAATTGATACGGCGGGTTCTACCGGCGGGACACCTGTCAATCCTGGCGATCCGATCACTGACCCAATTGTAGAAGATCTGCTTCGGGCTCTTCAGAGCAATCCCGCCACCAACCCCAACAACGATGGAATCTTGCTCGCCCAAGCCATCGCTGGTGCGCAATCGATCGAAAACAATTTCAGCGAAGTCCTGGTCGGGACTGAACCGAACAAGCCACCGGAAGAACCCAAGTTCCCGGTGCCACCTATCGACAAACCGAATCCACCACCAGAGCCGCCGCGGGTCGATGGAAGCGTGCCGCAATCGCCACCTCGATTCTTGGTGTTCGCTCCCCCATTAGCACCATTCCAAGACCCTTCCTTGGCCGGTTACTCGGTGGAATACACATGGCACTTAAGCATCATCAATGCAGGTGAACCTCGAGGATTCCAAAACCATCGTGTGGTCGAACGGGAAGCATTGGCGAAATCAGCCCGCGTGCTAAATCTAAGCCAGTGGACGATCGACTCGATAAACATGGGGCGATGGAAGATCGTTTCGTCCAATCGGACAAAACCGATCGCGGTATCTCGCGAAGCATTCAGTATCCGAGGTGCAAAACAATTAGCAGGTGACTTCAACGGCGATGGCCATGATGAACTTGCACTGTTCAAAGATGGTGAGTGGCTGTTGGATATGAATGGCAATGGCCAGTGGGATAAAGCAGACCTGTGGGCAAAGTTGGGCCAAAAAGGGGATTTGCCAGTGGTTGGCGACTGGGATGGCGACGGCAAAGATGATATCGGTATTTACGGTATCGCTTGGACGGGTGACCGCGAAGCGTTGAAGCGAGAACCAGGGCTTCCCGACCCAGAGAACAGCAATATCACTCGTCCAAAAAATATCCCGCCACAACCGAACAGCGATAGTTATCAACTACGACTCATGCAGCGAACGGCCAAAGGGGAACCGAGGTCGGATGCGATCGACCACGTTTTTCAGTTCGGTGCCCAAGAAGATCAGCCTGTTGCGGGTGATTTCAACGGGGATGGAATTTCCACCCTCGGTAGTTTCCAAAATGGTATTTGGAAGATCGATGTCAATGGCGATGGAAAACTCGATTCCTCGACCGACGCTTTTTTTGAATTCGGTCAAGCAGGCGATGTGGCAATCGTTGGCGATTTCAACGGCGACGGACTCGATGAAATCGCGATCGTGCGCGGGAACACCGTGATCGTCGATAGCAACGGCAACGGCCGTCTCGATGTGACTGATCGGGTTTTCGAAATCGAGGGAAGCGGAGACGGGGTCGTCGTCGGGGACTTCGATGGCGACGGAATCGACGAAGCTGCTTTCTATTCGATGGACCCTCAGGATAAACCGGGTGGTTTCCGCCAAGCTCGCGCTGGATAGTTCAACTTTGATCCGGTTCTCCGTGGTCGCCTAAGCCTCGACATGACTTCCCAGCAAGTGTAGAAACGCGCGGATCCAAGCTGGATGAGCGGGCCAGGCAGGTGCAGTGACCAGGTTTCCTTGGGTGTGCGCGGAATCGAACCCAGCGCTAGGAGCTTGGTACTTACCTCCGCCGAGCGTTACCTCGTATTGGACAGCGGGGTAGCAACTGCACTCACGTCCTGTGAGCACCCCCGCCGCTGCCAGAATCTGGGGACCGTGGCAAATCGCAGCGATCGGTTTATTGCTTTGGGAAAAATGCTGAACGATTTCTAAGACTCGCGGATTCAACCGCAAGTACTCTGGAGCTCGACCTCCGGGCAGTACCAATGCATCGTAGGAAGATGGAGCAATCGCATCAAAGTCAGCGTTGAGCGTGAAACGATGCCCTGGCTTCTCGCTATAGGTCTGGTATCCATCGAAGTCATGGATGGCCGTGGTGACATAGTCTCCACCTTTTTTACCGGGGCAAACACAATCGCAATGGTGCCCGACCATCAACAGCATTTGATAGGGAACCATGATCTCGTAATCCTCGACAAAATCCCCCACCACAAACAAGATTCGCTTTGCAGACATGGACTAAATTCTTTCTTGGTGATTTGTATGATTGTTGCATCGATTCAACGAGGACTACTTCGATGCGGATTTCGCCGGTGTAGCCGATCCGTCGATCAGCGGTAGGGATCCGAGCATGAGACCGCGAATTACCGAGGTCATGTGCGGGATCTCCAACCGATCCCACTCATCGTCGACTTGATGGTAATCCTCGTGCAAGGAGCCTGCCGAGAAACTGTGGGCAACCACTCCCTTTTCCACGAACGACCAATTGTCGCTAGCTCGATAAAGCATCGAACTGAATTTCGGGTGTTCAAAGATATCGACTCCCCAACGCTTCGATGAATCGTTCATTAGGACTCCCAAGTTGGACTCTTGCCAACCGGTCATCCAGATTTTCCCTCGTGCTCCACCTTCCGGCCGGCCAATCATTTCAATGTTGACGTTAGCGACAATCTTTTCGAGTGGCCAAGAAGGCGTGGCGACGAACTGCTTGGATCCTAACAATCCCGATTCCTCTCCCCAGAATGCCATGAACACCAAGGACCGCTTGGGCCGCTCACTCATCGCAGCAAATGCATCGGCCAACGTCACCACGGCCGTAACCCCTGAGGCATCATCATCCGCACCGTTGTAGATGTTGTCCCCTTCCATCTTCGGATTGCTCCCCAAATGATCCAAGTGTGCGCTGAACAAGACCGCCTCACCGTTCCATTGCGGATCACTGCCTCGAAGAACTCCGATAACATTCCGCATGGTCTGCTCTTCACGTAACAACGGAGGGATCACCATGTGAACTGATTCTGGCAGTGGTGTCGTCGGCGCCACCAAAACGACAGGGATTGAAAACCGATTGCTTGACTCCAATCTAGGCTTGGCACGCGACAAATCCGCTTGCTTCACCCACTCGCTTTCCGCGTCCGCATCGAGCAACAGGATTTTGACTCCCGCAGCAGACAGCAACGTGGTGATACGGGACAATTGTGAAAGAGCTCGAGAACCTTTCGCTGTCGTCACCAAGGAGCCTCGAACCACCGGCCCGATTTTCTCTGGCACGGACGCTTGATCCTTTATCCCCTCCAGTGCAACCGTTGCAACCGCCCCTTCGAATTCGACGGTCTCATCTACGGCGGCCAAAAGGCCCGCGTTTGCAACTGGAACCTTGTCCTTGGATTCGACGATCAACTGCGACGGCGTGCGGACTTGGCCGGTCACCGTTTCATGATAGAAACTACCATCGGCTCCTCCACCCTCAAGTCCTGCAGCGCGAAATCGGGACGCGACATATGCTGCCGCAATATTGAACTCAGGGGTTCCAGTCCCTCGGCCACCAAGTTCGTCGCTGGCAAGAAACGAGATCGTAGCGGCGACTCGAGACTCAGTGATCTGTTCCGCCCCCTTCGGCACCGGAAGTTTATCACCCTCCAACTGAGCCCAGCCACAGGCCGAAAACGAAAGTGCAATCGCCAATGAGATGCCGGGTGCTAGTCGTCGCGACACCCTGCTCCCCAACACCCTGCTCCCCAACACCCTGCTCCCCAATTGGACGCCTCGGCACAAGCTAACTCCTGAAAAACTGCTTTGGGACAGGCAAATTTTTGCAACATTAGCCCCTAAAGCTTTCCAATTGGATCTTGAAACATGAACACAATCGATCTGCGATGATCCGCGAGGCATGGCCAGCCTTTCTAAAGTAGCGAACTGTGGGGGCATTGTCCCAATCCGTTTCACAGCGAAGAATCAAACTTGGAAACTGTTGCGAAGGTGCGTTTCGACGATAACCGAGTTGTCCAGCGTATTTCACTAGTGCGGTATCCGCTATGCAGCGAAATAGGTATTGAAGTCACGCCAGCTTCATCGTTTTGGAGCGTCATCGTTTTGGCCCTTCGGAACGTTGGCAATTGTAATCGATTCAACTTCATTCGTTCTGTCGATTCGACAACCTAAGGCCTTTCCGGTAGTTCACCCAAACGCTCCGCGAGCAGAACCAACATCCGTTCCCGCCCCCTTTGCATCCGTCAGATTCGTTAGAACTGGATCGTGGGCCCCATATGAGCCTGTGGCAAACGCTGAGAATTTCCGAAAAACCAAAGATTCCATCAACGGTGCTCTGCATTTCCGAATTTCAACAAACAAACTAGGGATAGAGGCAATCGTTCCAGAAAACCGTCTCGGTCCAGCCGATTTGATTCGGTCCCGATTTTCACAACTTTGATCCGACCTCTCACCATGACGATCCAGACACCAACTTCTCCCCGGGGCGCTATCGCCACAGAAGGGCCCGTCGCACCCGAGGGCCCATTCGCAACCGAGAGCCCATTCGCAACCGAGAGCCCATTCGCAACCGAGAGCCCCGTCGCAACCGAAGCCATCGCGGTCCCGAAGAAGCTTTTGCACCCACGGCGTGACAGTTCCGGAAACGATCGAGGAACGATCCTCTATTTGGAAGGGTGCTCTCGGCTCGTTTTTGCAGCGCTAGTAGCATTGTTGGTTTTCGTGAACCATGTACCTGCGGCTTATACTCAGGACCCCGATGACGAGCAGAGCACTACCACCGAGTCTGAGGGTGCGCAGGACCCAGAAACTCAACGTGATGCCTCAACAGGCGCAACAACTAGCGACGACCCGTCCGT
Organism: Pirellula sp.; assembly: GCA_046318275.1. Lineage (GTDB taxonomy): Bacteria > Planctomycetota > Planctomycetia > Pirellulales > Pirellulaceae > JBKCUI01. The sequence goes on from JBKCUW010000098.1 coordinate 273,916, forward strand.
CGAAGTTTCGGAAAGTGGAGGTAAAGGAATCCAATTCGTTGCACCTCGGTCTCTCGACATGCAATTTGGGATGCGCTTTCAATCCAACGATAACTACTGCACGGACATGCTCGCGACAATCGCCTTTCCAACCAATTGGCCCGAGCAACGAGTCACCGTTAAGGAATCATGGATCCCCGGGAATGCAGCTTGGCAGTTTCGTGATTTACCCGCCAATGCTCCACCGACCGCGCGACAATTGGTGATGAGTATTCCAGGGATGCAGCCTGGTGGTGAACTCGACATCATCTTTGAGGTTGAGATCGAAAAATCGTTTATCAATCCGCCAGCAGATCCGACGATCTTTGTGATCCCAAAGAAACTTAAAAAGGAATTGAATTGGTACATGGGGAATAGTCCGATGATCGACGCCAATGCATCGGACATCAAACGTGTTGCCAAGAACATTCTCGCCAGCTCACCACCAAATGCATGGTCCCACGTGGAGCGAATCTACGATTGGGTCCGAACCAACATCGAATATCGCAATGGCCCAATCCGCAATACACGAGAAGCGATGAAGGACAAAAAAGGGGACTGCGAGGAAATGACGGGTATCTTCGTCGCCCTTTGCCGCGCAAGCGGAATTCCGGCGCGATGCGTTTGGATCCCAGAGCATTGCTACCCGGAGTTTTATCTTGAGGATGACGAAGGCAATGGTCATTGGTTTCCTTGCCAAGTCGCCGGCGATCGGCAGTTCGGACAAATGCATGATTATCGTCCGATTTTGCAAAAAGGGGACCGTTTCAAAGTCCCCGAAAAGAACGCGATGCAACACTACGTCAGCGAATACTTTACCTGCCGCCAGCGTGCAGCCGGCCCGCGCGAGCCAAGCGTCGAACCGGTCCTTGATATGGGGCCGCTCAAGCAGGAAATCGAAGCCCTTCAAGCTGAAGCGGCCCGAAATGGCAGAATCCCCAACTGATTTCGTAGTCGCTAAAAGCTACTCGCTGAGAATTGCTAGTTCTCGATGGGCGTTTCCTTGTCCCCGTTTCGCAAGAATGGTTTGCGGGCTTGTTTGCCCTCAACCGGTGCGATCGGGCGGACCCATATGTTTCGGAATCGCACTGGGTCCCCGTGGTCTTGCAAAGAGATGGGGCCTTTCTCGCCGTGCTTGTTGTATTTGGGTGGTCGGTTGAACGGCGTGTCACCTTTGAGTTCGAAATGATTCTGGATAAGCACTCCGTTGTGCATCACGGTGATATAGGCTGGTGATTTCAAAGAGTTGTCTGCGTTGAATCGAGGTGCGGTCCAGAAGATGTCGTACGTGTTCCATTCGCCTGGTTTGCGCATGGCATTCGCCATCGGTGGCGTCTGTTTGTAAATCGAGCCTGCTTGGCCGTCGAAGTAAGTCGGGTTCTCAAAAGAGTCGAGCACTTGCAATTCGTAGATACCCATTAAAAAGACGCCGCTGTTGCTTCGGCCTTGACCATTTCCCTTCGGTGGCGTGGCTGCTGACCATTCGATGTGGACTTGGCAATCGCCGAACTCGTCGACGCTCGTGATCGAACCCCGACCTGCGACCATCGCACCATCTTCGATCTTCCATGCGCCGGCTCCTTTCCAATGCGAAAGGTCCTTGCCATCGAACAACACGATGGCATCTGACGGAGCAGCATCGTTGGTCTTGCCAGGAGTCACCACAGCAGGTGCTTTCCATTCGATGCCGTTAAGGTATTCCTGAGCGTTGGTCGGTACTGTCGCTAGCGCGGTACCTAGCAAACCACCAGCCATTGCCAATAGCTTCGGTGTGCTTGTGTTCGCCAACAATTGGCTCATGGAAGGAAATAGTCTTGCTGCAAATGGATAACGTTCGAACATCGGCATCGGTGGAGAGCTTTCTTTCAAGAGAGGGTTTCGAGTTGGAAAATCAAGTTGGTAAAACGGAAGGACAACGACGAGCGATCATGCATCGTGTTGATAGCATACCACCATACCACGTGGCCTACCAAACGGGTACTCTTTTCGAAACTGAAACGGTGGAGCCCTAGCGGGGAAACGATTTTGGGGGCTTCCTTGAGATCGGCGTCTATCCTTAACGGATGGACGCAAGGCCGTCATGGGGAATACTGGATTGGCTATGGTGAGCAGCAAGGCGTCTTGCCGGTGGTGTTGTGCTCGCCCCGATCCTCATTTCGGTTGTCGCAAATTAAACGTTCCTCAAGCCACCGACGGCTAACACCAACGTCGCTCACAAAAGAAATCGCAACCGTTTCCGTATCTTTCCGCAGCCTTGTTTTACGGCCGTTTGCGTTTATTCGGACCACCATTCCGCTTGTCGGACCTGGTTGGAGCATTCGGATTCTTCGATCCGGAATCAGAATCCTGAGGTTGCGTCTTCTTCTTGAAGAAAGGCTCAAACAGTTCTGCCAATGTTTCGGGTGGCTTGGTCGGCTTCGTTCGGGGTTTGTCCGACGCAGGGGTTGCGGAGGTAGCTGCCCGTACACCTGCTGCCGTAGGTTTGGAAACGGCGTTCAGGATTTCATTGACGATGTTATCTGGAAGTGTCTTGATTTCCGCTTGTGGTGTGTACTTCTTGATCAAAAATCTTTCGATCAGCGACCATGTCGATGAGGTGATGAAGTAGATACAGAGACCGGCTGGAACCTTGAAGAACAGAACCCCCATCATGACAGTCATCATCATCATGATTTGCTGAGCCATCTTTGTCTGTTCATCGGTCGATTTCGGCATCAGCACCTTTTGCTGGATGATAAACAGTGTGATGGTGATGATCGGTAGGATGTTGAGGTAAGGGCCGAACCACCCCGATCCTCGTCCCGAAATAAAGTCGGGCATCCATTGATGCCAATCCAGGAACATGTCTGGACCAGCCAAATTGGAGCACCATTCCAATCCTGGAATCAATGCCTGTTGTCGCAAGGCGACGTCGACAGACACGCATCGATAGAGTCCGATGATGATGGGTAACTGGATCATCGCAGGCAAACAGCCTGCCAATTGATTCACACCGGCCTTCTTCATCAGCATTTGCTGAGCCGACATCATCTTGGTCGGCTCGTCCTTGAGCAACTCACGCAGTTTAGCAAGCTCCGGTTGGACGGCTTGCATCTTCTGTGCATTGATCGCCATCTTCCGGCTGACTGGGAACATCAACGATCGCACCAGAACTGTCAGCATCATAATCGCGATGCCATAATTGCCGATCACATAGTAGAAGAAGTGCAGGATCCACCCCAACCGCACGGCAAAGAAACCGAAGATCGGCCATCCATACTCGATGGAATCCTGAAGCTGGTATGACGAAAGGAGCGTTGGATCTTTTGGGCCTGCAAAGATCCGATACGACTGCACCAACTCGGAGTTGGGTGCCACTGTCTTCTTGGGGGTGATGAACCAAAAGCCGGTGTTGTAGGCCTGCTGCCGATTCTTGTCGAACTCCTCGGGCTTTTGAATACTCGAGTTCAACACCGTCGCCTTGGCTTTCTGCAGTCCACGCATGGAATCGGGATGCGATTCCGACGGTTGCATAGCCGCCGCGAATACCTGCGTGTCCAAGCCGATAAAGTTTAAGTCTCGCTTCGATTCCGAATCCTGAGGACCAAAGAGCAATTGGTCCGGATCCAGCGGAAATCGCTTGGCATTATCGACCAAATTCCTCGTCATCACGATCGAATAATTCGACTGCTTGTCCCCGAATATGACGTCACGCGCACCGGGGGTCGAGAAGAAGTGCGGAGACAGTTTGGTGGGATACCACCAACCCTCAAGCGATATGCCATTGAGTCCTTCTTGACGCAGCGCGATATCGTGAGGCTTGTCATCCAAATTGCGAACCATGGTGGTCAATTCAACATGGTATTGCCAATCATTCGGGGTGCTCCGCTTGGTTTCACTGCTTCCCTTCCTCAGCCGATATTGCTTGACCAATTCAAGATTCGCATCGATTCCGGCAAGCGTCAGATAGGCACCCATCGGCATGGTGAACTCCACCCCCATCCCGTTTTCGACTTCCAAGGGCTTCGAATTCCATCGTCCGTTGATGGTCTTTTCCAACCCGAGAAGGGTACGGTCACCCTCGACTAGTTCCTTGCCATCGATGCGGGCAAACGTGAGTGCGCACGAACCGGCCGGTGTGTTCCCTTTGACCTGTTCGATTTCAAAATCATCCTCCGCACGCAAAATGGCGACCGGTTGCTCGGTCAACGTGGTTTCAAAGGTGAATGTCTTTGCCGTCTCCGGCGTTTCGCCCCGCTCAACGGTGAATGAAAATTTGTCACCTGGTCGCAAGGTGTTTAATGCCTTATCGAGTTGGTACTTGCTAGCGGGCCCGTTGAGCCCATCCCAGCCGACGATTGCATCGTCAACCTGTAAACCAACCAACGCTTTGTCCTGAACGCATCCCGCCAATGAAGCTGCCGATCCCGCCGGCACCGAGCGAACGAGCAGTCCGCCTCCAGAACGTTCCTCGAGGGCTAAGTAACCCAGGTAGCCGCCGATGTTTTTGGTTTGCAGCGATCGATAATCAAAGTGGCCAGGTTTGGTCTGACTGACCAATTCGATGTGCTCGATCAACGCGCCTTGGTTATCAAGAGTCACCAAGAACTGATAACCATCCGATGCGCTCATGCTGCCCAACGTGAATCGTTGACGCGGTGGTTCCTCTGGAGGTTGAACATCTGGATTCGCTTCCGCGATCTTTTCGGCGAGCTGTTTCGCTTCTTCTAAACGTTTCCTAGAGTTCTCCTGAACGACAGATTGCTTTTGCTTCTCTGCGGCCTCTTGCAAGCTTTGCTGCTGGCGCATGCTCGAAAAGAAAAAGAAAATGGCCATGCCGAGCAGCAGCCACATCAAAAATCGATTGTTTCGTTCCACTACTCAGGATCCCGTATTCGGTCCGCAAACTCGCAAAAGGGGAATTGTCCGACCATAAGCCCCCTTTGGCTAGGCCAATTAGACCGCAGTGCAAGGCGCCAAAAAAAGGGGGGGTGGATGCAAAGCCATGAAAAACAAGCACTTACGCGATGCTAGCGAAACCCGCGCAGGCTCACCCTAGCTCCTTTGAAAGCGTTCGCTAGCAACCTTTCAGACCTAGCGGTTACACGCCGAGTATTCGCTACAACCGTTACATTTTACTCAACTGCACCGCGCTCCCCGACCGATAGAGACGACGAGGGACGGTGTGGAACCAGTGCACAGGTGCGCGACCCACCCCCTCGGAATACCGTTTTTGGACGCTTGGGGGACCAGCGACTATGATCCGATTCGAAAACCGACTACGACGCTTCGCCCAGCATCAAGTTCGCCATCATGGCCGACGTTTCCTAGCTGCTCTGGTCGTAAACGCGACTATTGTAGGTGGAATTGCTACCGCTGATGATGCGGTGCATCATCTAACAAACCCGACGGAAATGGCTCGTGTTCCAGCTGTCCGTGCGGTCGGAATCCGCATGGTTCCCGGTTCGAACGCAGTGTCTCCAATATCCGGTGTTCAGTCTGGCCCCGATTCAAACGCCTCCCCCACTAATCACCCGGAGGCTGCAAAACCCAATCCAACCCGTGCAACCGTGGTGACTCCCATCGCCACCAGCCCTGCTTCGGCGACACCCGCACCTAACTTCGCGGTCCAATCGATCGCACCGTTGCCTAAAGTCGACGCACCTCGGTTGCCTCCATCGCTTCCAAGCTTCCCAAGTTTACCCACCGTCCCATCCAATTTGCGAATTGCCACAGGAACGGGACCCGCAGGGGCTTCCAATTCCGCGACATCAGATGCTGGAACCAAAGTTTCCCTCTCCGAACCAACTAAGTCCGCCGGTGATGGCGTAAGTATCCGATTGATCCCATCGGACGCCAAGCCTACCAAGGCAGTCTTGCCCGCCATGGTGATCGCACAGCGCGATACGCCGGTCGATTCGCCTATCTCGTCGAAACCTAACTCATCGAAACCTATCGTTGTTGCTGTCGGCGAACCGTCAACTGGAGCACCTAAGACTGGATCCACAGCGACCATTCAAAACGAATTTGCAACTCCCTCGCAAAGGCAGGGTGCGCTCGCTCAACCATCGTTGCATGCAATGGTGGATGAAGCCGCATCCACCGCACCAACGAAGGCGATACCTACGGGAGGTTCGGCGGCTCAGTCACGTCAACCGGAATGGATTCGTCCTAAGCCCGTGCGAGCTATCTCAGCAAGCGCCATTGTGCGACTTGATGAATCAAGCCTCACACGCCATACGTCGGAACCGTCCGCTGTGTCCAATCAAGATTCCCGGTTACCTCACGATGCCAACGCCGCAGGGACTGCTTCGCTGGGACCTGCCGTTGTGGCGGCCGTCTCGCCGACCCTTCAAGGCCCCGTACCCTCGGTGATGGTTGATATTGCACCTCCGACCCGCTTGGAGGAACGGCCTGCAACTCCCAAGCAGCCTCAGGTCGCTTCGACGCAGTCTGCTCAAACTCAACTCGCTGCACCGCAAATCGCTTCCTCGGTGGCTCTGCCACCAAGCGGAATCTCAACGGCTCTAGCCTCACCGCAAATCGCTGGCTCGCCTGCCACAAATGGACCGGATGTTGGTGATCCTAAGGACAATTTATCAGCAAAACCATCCGCGGAATCATCGATTGCCGCGAACTCTCAAGGCGGCGAGTTTTCGATGCCACAGGCTATCCGTATCGGCGGTGAGACGATCTCGAAAGTCGCTCCCGTTCCTAATGCGACGGTTGCCCGAGCGGCGGAACCTGCCACACCGAAGACCCCAAGTCCTAAGCTGGCGAACAGCGCGGCTGTGAACTCGCCAACGGAACTTAAAGACTCCGAAACCAAGACCGCTGAAGTCAAAGTTGCTGCGAAGGACCCTGTACCGACATCCACCCCAGATGCGACGGCTGTCGTGTTGAGTCCGCCAAAGGTACCGGAATACCCACGCGTCTCAGCTCCGATCCCCCTTCCACCACAAGCCGTTGCGGTTACTCCGGCGATTGTTCCATCGCTATCGAACGCCACACCATCGCTTTCAACACCGTCCCCTTCAGCACCGTCGATTGCTAAACCGACGATTGCTACACCGTCGATTGCAGCATCTGCTACCGCGGTACCTGCGAACGTCGCAGCAACTTCTGCAGCAGCATCCTCTGCAGCACCAGCGACTTCGTCATCGATTGCGGCGGTGCCTCCACCGCCCAGCTCATTGCTCGCCAATAGACCGGCTCCAACGGGGACATCTGTCGCTTCGTCGCCTGCTGCTGTCAATCCTGTTGCTCCATCCTCTCCAGGATTGAACCAACCGACCGGGAGCATGGCTTCGATACCGCGAGTCAGCTCTATGCCTAACGCATTGCCAGCGTCTAGCCAACCAAACCCTTCCGTGGTGTCTACTTCGAGCAATCGAGGCATGGTACTTACCCCCGCAGTCGCTAACCGTCCGGTGGTTACCCCAACCTTGCCTGCAAACCTGCCGAACTCCACGTCATCACCTCCAGGCTCGGCGAACGCGGTCCCGAAGTCGGCTAGAGCCATGGCGTTGCCTGTCGCGAGCCGGGGCGCGGCCCCTGCATCATCGCTCGGTGGGAACGCATCCCTTGTTCAAATTGAATCACAAGCGGCCAGTGAAATCTTGATCGAAGGTAATATCACCAAGATTGCCGTTGGCGATGAATCGATCTGTCGCGCGTTGGCAAGCAACGGACGGATCTTCGTTGTGGCTGGACAACTTGGTGAAACCACCATCGAAGTCCATACGTCGAACGGCGGGGTACCTAAATTGTTCCAGGTCCAAGTGGTCGCGCCGTGGCAGAAGGCGAACCAAGGCCTCTCGGACATCGATCAACTCCGTGTTGCGATTTCAAACGCAGTCCCCGAAGCGGACATCGAATTCCAATCGCAAGCTGACGGAAGTCTTACAGTTCGAGGCACTGTCGGGTCGGAAGAGCAAGCGAAACGTGTGCTCGAGTTGACCCGCAAGCTGATGCTGGTACCTGTTCTCGATCGCGTGGAAGTGCGTTGATGGTGAGCTGTCGAAATCGCCTAAATCCAAACTGGCTCCTTCGCACGCACCCGATTGGTGCATGCCTCTTCCTTGCATGCATGACAGTTCTCTGCATCCTATTCGGTGCCATTGGATATGCTCAGCAACCGACGGCATTTCCGAATACAAACCAGGGAGTCGGACATCCGGGCAACGGATATTCGTCGTCCGATTACCTGCGATTGATGGAACAAGCCAACGCAGCACGCGGTATCACGGTGGCTGAACCAAACTTCCCTGGGGCCAAGCCGATTCCGCAAGCCAAATACGATCCCCGAGGCAAATCGGACGATGGGGCTGGTCTAATTCCGAGGGGCTCGGGCGCTGCGATGCCCGCGTCCAACCCTGCACTACCATTTCCAACAAATCCAGCCATGGCAAATCCCATGGCATCCTCGCCTTCGATTCCGGCTCAAACCGTCAGCGGTCCGTATGTGTACGCCGATAGGTCTCCGACGCCACCGGTTCCACTCCTGAGCGGACCGGCTCAGAGTCCAAGCGATCGTGCGATCGGTACACCTAGCAATGCTTCATCAGGAGTCGTGATTCCATCACCTGTCCCGACCCTACCAACTGCTACGACATCTTCCGAGTCATATGCACCGCCCCCGGCGCAATTAACACCGCCTCCGGCGCAATTAACACCGCCTCCGGCGCAGCCAGTATCTCCGTACGTGTCGGCGCATACGCTGGGCTTGCTGAACAATCCTTCCAATGGCCCGATAGGCAGCGGCTTTGTTCCTGATGCTGCAGCGGATACCAGCTCGCGGTACTACAGCCCACAGCAATACAGCCCACAGCAATACGCCGCACAGGCATATCACCCGCCAGCATACGGCGCTCAGTCTTCGATGCCAAACGCCCTTGGTGGGAATCGCTCATCATCATCGGCACCATTGCCATCCGCACGTGCAGCGGCTCCAAATGGTCCACGTTGGATTGCTGGCTACGACACAGTTTGGCTGAAGCGAGCGGGGGACGAGAGTACGACCTTTTCGCAGTCGGGTGAGCTGGGGGCGTTTGGGTTCGATCAAGCGAGCCGGGTGAGTTTGGCATGGCAGAGCGATCCGATGGAGTATTATGAGTTTGCATTCTTGGGCTCACTCGTCTGGAACCGTGCTCTAACTTCCGAACCTGCGATGCCATCGATCCAATCGCAGCTTCAAGCGTCCTCGAGCGAACCGAACTGGTTGACGAACATGAATGGAGCCTCGACTCACACACAGGTTCAGCGTGCGAATTTGCGGTCGTATGAATTGAACAAGCGTTGGATTACTGATGATCTTGGCAACTATTTCTTCGGGTTTAACATCATCGATTATTCCGAGCAGTACCGATTCGATTCGGTGCGGAATGGGAATACCGGTACGATGGGGATTGACACAACAAATTTGATGGCTGGACTTCAAGGCGGCATCGAGCTTTGGCGTCCGATCAGCCAACGGATCGCTTTGGGTGGAAATGGATTGACAGGGTTGTATGGAAACTTCGCGCATGGCGATTGGCGCATGGATAGTGGATCTGGAAGCAGTTTCGCGACCTCGGCCGATCAGTTTCGAATCGCAGGCACATTGGGTTTGGGAGCGAGAGCACGCTATCAGTTTTCGTCCCATTGTTGGGCCTATGGTGGTTACCAGTGGTGGTATTTGGCAGGATTAGCCACGGTGGATAACCAGCCCATCGGCGAGGTCTCCTCGACCGCATCGCTCGACATGACCACCAACGCCGGCATCCCTCTGCATGGCGCCTCATGCGGACTCGAATTCCGATTCTAGTGCCGTCATAATCCCACATGCGTAGAGCGTATCTAATGGCTGTCGTGATCAGCAAGGCGCCAGCCGGTGGTGTTGTGATCGTTGCGAGTAGGATGATTGTTGTGGCGGGTTTTTAGGTTCCTAAAGCCACCGACGGCTAGCGACAAAATCGCTCACGCTGGTCCGTTCGCTTTGGCGGTAATCTCATATCGCCGATCGGCGACTGTCCAGTTACACTACTTACAGTACCAATGGATAACAAATTGCTCAGCGAGACGATTGGCTAATAGAAAACGACGACGATGGGTGGCTTGGACTACAACACACGATTGGTCATCCTTGGATCAGGCATTTTGGGCGCGGTCTGTGGGCTGGTGGGTGTCTATTTGCTGTTGCGCAAACGATCGTTGATCGGGGACGCGATTTGCCATGCATCATTGCCAGGCATTGCACTCGGGTTCTTCGTCAGCGTATGGGCTGGTGGTAACGGTCGCGATCCGATTTACTTGATGGCGGGTGCAGCGATGACCGGTGTCGCGGGTGCGCTGACAGTGTTGGCAATCCGGCGTTGGACCAATTTGAAGGACGATGCGGCGCTGGGTATTGTGCTCAGTGTGTTCTTTGGGATGGGGATGGCTTTGCTGAGTCTGGTGCAGCAGACCGAACAAGGGAACGCGGCTGGGATTGAGGGATTCATCTACGGCAACACGGCGGGGATCATGGCCTACGACGCTATCTTGATCGCGGTCGCAAGCGGCATTGTGGGTGTCACGATCTTGTTATTGCGCAAGGAGTTTCAGTTGCTTTGTTTCGATGCGGCGTTTGCGGCATCTCAAGGTTGGCCGACATTTCGTCTCGATCTGATTTTACTCGCGTGTGTATTGATCGTTGTGATTGTCGGGACAAGTGTGGTGGGCGTGTTGTTGATCATCGCGATGGTCGTCATACCGCCAGCGTCCGCGCGCTTTTGGTCGGATAGGCTTCAGTGGAATCTCTTGGCGAGCATGTTGATCGGGGTATTGGCGGGAGCGCTGGGGGCGACGAGTAGTCTTGTGATTGATCGCGTCCCGTCGGGGGCTGCGATGGTGCTGTATGCCGCATTGATTTTTGCGATCAGTTTAATGTTCGGTAGCAAACGCGGTTTGCTATGGCGATCGTTGCGGTTGAGAACACTTCGTAGACAAGCGGACGACGAGCACATATTGAGGTCGATGTATGAGTGGTTGGAGACCCGGCAGATGGCACCGGACCGCCATGGAGAAGTTAGATCGAATGCGATGCCGCTCCATGAGTTGGCTCAGTTGCATGCGTGGGGGCCTGTACGATTCCGGAGCGTGGTGGACCGATTAATTCGGGGAGGTTGGCTTGTCCCTTTACCTGAGGGCGTGATCGCCTTGACCGCCAGCGGCATCCAGCAGTCGCACCGTGCGATCCGTCGCCATCGTTTGTTGGAGCATTATTTTGCGAGGTGGGCCGAGTTAACTCCGGATGCGATCGACCGGAGCGCAGACTACACGGAGCATGCGCTGGATGATGAGCTGTTAGCGATGTTGGAGCGCGATGCGATGGTGGTAGGTGGGAGTTTGGACACCCCGCCCAGTATCCATCCAATCGGCTAAGCTTCAACCGGCTCAGATTCGACCGGCTCAGATTCAACTGGCTCAGTGAATGGGATTCTCGTCGAAGGTCCGTATCGATTTTCGACGATCTCAACTCCATACTCCCTCCTGCTTCCACTCTCGGGGGTAGAAGTTTGAGCTCGTTACGGTGCTAGAGAATCGCTCTGCGAGCACCCACAAGCGAAACCGTGTTGAAAGTGGGCCTCGCACTAAAAATGTTCGCATTGGGCGACTTCAAAACTGGGAAGATGGAGTTATAACTACGCGAGCATAACGTCCTCGTAGCTCAATTGGATAGAGCGTCGGCCTCCGAAGCCGAAGGTTGTGGGTTCGACCCCCGCCGAGGATATTGTCTCACGCGAAGACGCGAAGACGCGAAGGGAAGAACC
>JBKCUW010000099.1:0-44228 GCA_046318275.1 Pirellula sp.
GTCCAAAGCGGAAGACGGCCCTGAGTAATTCGCTCATCATCCAAATCGTGAATCAGAGTGGATTTCGTCATGCTTGTACTCAGTGCAACGGTACTCAGTGCTACGGTACTCAGTGCAAGTGCTCGATGGCTGTTTGAACCCCTGCAATGCTAATCTTTGATTGGGGCAATTAATGCTGTTGCGGATCGATGCGCTGGAACGCTAACTGGAACGCTATATGGAACGCTATATGGAACGCTATATGGAACGCTAGATAGGACAACGACGGTTACGAGCGCCGTTCGTGCGCCCGGTCGGACGAACGGGGTAAGAGCACAGGACAAAGCACGAACCAAGCCTTGGGCCGAAGTTTTCGACCGAGCATTTTTGAAATGCGTTTTTGCAAATCCCCGCAACCGGTCCATGCAGCCTGTCAGGCTCGTTCGATCGTTGGGCGGTCATGTTCCACGATAAAGGACGCTCTGGTTTGGATTGGGGCTCCTGGTTTATCGACATAAGGAACCGTCTGGTAGTCCGTTTTCCAAGTTGTCGCGGTGACTTCACACCGGACATAGCCGCGTTCCCCATTGTGGTATTTCACAAACGGGTTCTCGCTTAATAACGCATTTAGTTCCTTAGGTTGATCGTAGCCGTTGCCTCCGGAAGAGATCGAGGTCCCTACGAACTCGGTTGCTACGGATGGGCTGTCGAGGTCATCGAAATCGACTTTGAGTTCGTTGGCCCAATTGGTGTGGATATCTCCTGTGAGGACTACGGTGTTAGCTCGCTCCAATTTGCTGATTTCCTGGAGCAGTCGTTTTCGGGCGACATCGTATCCCGACCATTGGTCCATGCTGTATTCGCGAGTCTCACCCGGAACACGGTCGACGCGTGCGACCATGACTTGTTGACCTAGGACATTCCATCGCGAATCGGATTTGCGCAGATTCGACATGAGCCATTCCTCCTGCTTCTCGCCCAAGAGAGTCCCCTTCGGATGAAAGACTTGGCCTTCGAGCGGTTTTCGCCCATCGCCATTGGGCTGGTCCGAACGGTACTGCCGCGTGTCGAGCATCGCGAAATTGGCAAGCTGACCAAACAGGACACTGCGATAGAGCAACATGTCAGGGCCCTTGGGGATGGCGCTCGATCGCAAAGGCATGTTCTCGTAGTATGCTTGGTAGGCATTGACGCGTCGCAGCAGAAAATCACGGGGATCGATGTGCAACTCTTCGGAAATAAGGTTGGCATAGTTGTTGTCGAACTCGTGGTCATCCCAAACGACAATCCACGGCGCTTGCTGATGGGCATTGATGAGATGCTGGTCCGATTTGTAAAGACCATAGCGGTTCCGGTAGTCCTGAAGCGAAACGATTTCGGGGCTGTTGTGCTGCCGTAACTTGCTCTTACCAGCGGGACCTTCGTAAATGTAATCCCCCAAATGCAAAATCAAATCGAGTTCGTCTCGGACCATGTGCTCATAGGCCGTGTAAAGTCCAGCCTCGTAATGCTGACACGATGCAAATGCGAATCGCAACCGGTCCGGAAGTACGCTCGTGGCTGGCATCGTACGTGTTCGACCAGTGGGACTTGTCGCATCCCCTGCGTGGAATCGGTAGAAGTACCAGCGATCGGGCGATAATCCGTCCACTTCGACGTGGACGGAATGGTTTAGGGCTGGAGATGCCAGTGTTTTTCCGGTGCGAATGATTTGTTGCATCGATTCATCGGAACTGATTTCCCAAGTCACCTCGATGGAGGAATCGGGCAATCCATCGCCGGTGAGCGGTTCGGGGGCAAGTCTCGTCCAGAGGACGACGCCATCGCTTGTTGGGTCGCCTGACGCAACTCCTAGTTGGAATGGATTCTTAGACCATGCGAAACGGGTCAGTGGGATACCCGCTGCAATCTGGGCCACCCAGGGGAGCACTGCCAACGACGCTCCCGCGCTGAGGAAATCGCGACGGCTATGGAGGAAATTGTTGGCATTGGACCAAGTATCGCGCGACATCGGGAAACCTTTGAGGTGGGACGGGATAAAAGTTTTTTTGGATCGACGTGAATTCGTTGGGAAGGAACGGGCGGTTTATTTGCGCCGCAAAGCCTTCTTCATCATGGAGACAGTATCCATGGAGCGTGGATTTGATAATCGCTGAAAATGGTGAATCCTTGGCGAGGGATTTATGAAGCGTGAATGGATTGAACGGCGACCGGCTCTCCGAAGAGGTCGGACAACGCTTGCCGAAGCTGATCGGTATCGATGTCGCCACGGTATTCCATAACGTATCCCTTCAGGGACTTTTCATCGAATCGCTGAGCGGCTTTAGTGTCGCCATGGGTGTTCGGTGAAAGGGGATCGATTGGGCTTGTTATTTCGATTCCTGGTGGTGGTTTCAATTGGTAGTGAAACACAGGGAATTGCCGCATGATCCGGGTGACCTGCATGCTATGGATGATCCTCCCCGACCGTGTTGGGTACTCGATTGGCGCACGGCCTTCGAGTCCTACCAGTATGCGTTCGCCGTCGATGATTTGGAGTGCCGCAAAATCGGAGGTGCGGTAACGGAGCAGTGGCAGGAAAGGGTTCCGACCACCGGTCAAGGTAATTTCACCGCGAACGCCCAGTGGGCAGGTCGAACCATCGGGAGCGAGAACTTCGACATGCAAGTCGTTCGGAAGGACTTGGTGTCCATGCTCGTTTCGAACCGCGATGATGCCCGCTTCTGTCATAGCGTACAGATCGAGAACCGGACAACCGAAATCTGATTCCAGCTTCCTTTGGAATCCTTCGGTCATGTGCATGATGCTCGACAGGATCGCTTGAGGTCGATGGTCTAGGCTCAGTCGCTGCATCGCTCCAAAAGCGATCGGGTCTCCGAGCCAAATCGGAGCCTTCCAGTGATTGATGAATCGTTCGCAGTCGGAGGCATTCCGCCAAGCGGAAGGATCCAGGTTGACTCGAACGCAGCCTGCTTCTTGGAGGAAGGCGACAACGATTGCTGTCGTGAATGCGCCTGGATACGCAGCAACATTCGTGATCGCGACATGGTCTGTGCCGCGGAGGAGTTCGATTCCTAAACGTGTTCGCAAGGCGTGTTCCAGAAGTGGAATCCCGGATGCGGCCGACGCAGGGTGGTGCGGGGTCCTGGTCGGATGACCCGTGGTGCCGCTACTCGAGAAGACGATGACTTGATCCAGAGGGGCTGTATCGGGCACAAAGTCCCACGGTTTAGGAGCGAGGTCCGATCGACTGCAGGTTGGGATTTCCTGAAACGCTTCGCCAAGTCTCGCTCGCCGACGATAGAACGGGACGGTTGATTGGCAAAATGCGATATGGTCTTCAAGCCAATCTGGTGGACGTTCGTTGTTCCACGCTTTGGACTGCTGCAGGGAGCGTGCGAACGCCGAAACTGTTTCAAGTCCCTGCTGGTCGAGTTGCTCTCCGTTTGGCCAATTCCAGAGAGGTGCATGAGGATGCTGACGCATAGCATAAAGGAGCTTTCTCCCGCTCGGAGTAAGCATCGGAAAACGCTCTGCTTCACTCAACTCTGGATACATCGATTCGACCTGTTGCAATTCAATCGGTATTCCAAATCCATAACCCCGCTAGTCTACCCGATCGAATACAATGCTCGGATACCAAGGAATGCACATAGGGCTGTGCACGCTGCGCTCGGTCAATTGTATCTGCGATAGATGGCGGTTGCACCTGGCCCGTCGCGATGCACGGAGGGTCGGCGGGTGCTGGTCGCCCTGCGAGTATCCTGGAAAAACAATTTCAAACGGATCATGAATGTCCCGATCCTGTGTGACAGCGAAGCAATTTAAGCAGCGCTGCAATTTAAACTCAGTACCGAGAAAACCGATCGAAGGAGCCGAAGATGAAAGCACAAGACATTTTGAAGTCGACGTTGAAGGTTACAACCATGGTCACCGATAGCTATGTGAATGACCTCACCGATGCGGAATTGCTCACTCGGCCTGGCGTCGGCTGTAATCATATCGCATGGCAGCTGGGCCATTTGATCAGTTCCAATGCTCAAATCCTCAACTCCATCGCTCCTGGAAGTGCACCTGAGTTGCCCAGCGGTTTCGCTGATCAACATAGCAAGGCTACTGCTGGAAGCGATGATCCTAAGGGGTTTCTGGCCAAATCCGAGTACCAGGCTTTGCTCAAACGCGTCAACGACGCCGTAGTCCGCGCGATCGATACTATGTCCGAATCGGATTTGGATGCGCCGGGGCCAGAGCACTTTCGAAGCATGTTTCCCACGGTAGGTGATGTGATGGTCTTGTTAGTAACCCATGCCATGATGCACGCGGGGCAATGGGTCCCTGTCCGCAGGACTTTGGGTAAGCCTGTGGTGATCTAGTCACCGCGGGAGGCCTCATTGTTCCCTGCAGAAGATGTTTACCAACCGAGCGGCTGAGACCACCACTGTTTCCAGGACCAGCCTGGCGGTGGAATAAACGGCAAGACGGTGTACCAAGGTTGTTCGTCGAGCGATTTCGGCTTCGTGTTAGAAACGCTGACTTGGTTGGCCGCATTGTCCTCAGCGCCGTTTAGCAACGCAGGATTTCCTGGTGGTGTGTTGGATGGATTCCTTGGGAATGGTTGAAATATGGTTGGACGCGGTGCGCCGTTGGGATAGTAACGTGCTGGTGGAGCATTGTTCGGATTAAACGACGCTTCGTATTCTCGTTGATGTTTTTCGATCCATGCCTTGGTCTTTGACGTTTCGTCACCGGGCCAAAACGTTGTATTGGCATGCTTCAGACGCGACGACGCGAGTTCAAAGTCCTCATGGGCAACGGCCGCGATGCTGAGGTTGGTCCAAGCGGCGGTATTCCATGGGTGCTGATCGGCTGCTTCTTGCCATTCTCGCTCGGCGTCTTCCCAGCGGCCGAGTTTCGCATACGCGTTCCCTTTTCTCACTTGAGTCGAACCGAGTGAGAACCATGGGAGCGCCAATGAAGCATCGGTGGCGTAGGTCGTGGGAACAATCATTTCCCACGACTTCCTCGCGCAGGCCGCGATGACCTTGAGGTCGCCGGTTGGCTGAAATGCCAGATCCGGATAGGTCTTTTCGGCATCCGTTCGATTCATTTCGACATTCTGCTCGAGAACTCGCTTCCCGGTAGCGGTTTCGTAGAGCGACCAGCGGACCGTCATCCGTTCAGGAGGTGGTGGACGCTTGAGGAAACGATACCAAGTTTGCTTGGATGCTCCTTTTTCATCGGTTTGTTCAAGTTGATGTTGGACGACATGGCCAGAGAGAACGTAGTTTGCTCCTACCCGTCTCGCGGCTCCAAGCGTTGCCATTTCGCTTGGTTGGCCATCGTAAGCTACCAATTGGATTCCACCGCTACGAGCGAGTTGGTCGGGGTACAGAACCGCCAGTTGTGGCATGCTCTGCGGTCGCGACGCAATCATCGCCTGGTCCAGTTTTTCAGCTACTGGTAAGTCACCGCCAATTGGACCGACGGCGATTGTCGTGACGCCGCCATGGTTCATGGGAGGGCTCTTCCAAACGTAGACAGGTGCGGACATGCGGCAGCCGATACATGCAACGAGCGCTGCACAGAGCGGGAGGATTGCAAGCCTCAATGCGAAGCAGCGATCTACCAGCATTTGCTGCCGAATTGGCTGTCGTCGCGCGCGTACCTTGATTGCTTGAAACATGTGCGGATCCATGGGTTTCATATCCTTGAGCGATTTCAACGAAGGGCGTGGATGGAACAGATCAAGGCCAAACTGAGATTGCAAGCAAGACGTCAATTCCATCGCTCGCAATGATTAGGACTCCGTAATCAAATCGACCTCAATGACCTCGATCATCGGGAATCACTCGAACCACCTTCCATCCGTGTTCTGGGGAGACTAATAATTTGACGGAGGCTTTTTCAATGGAAATTAGGTAGCTTGGGAGGCGGGGAGAACTGCCGGGTTAAAAAAGCGGGGAGCAATGCTAGCAGAGCAGTAGTCAGTTGCGAAACTTGATCTTGGAACCCATCGATGGATCTGATAAGGCCATACGGAGGTGTCGCCTTTGAGGTGTCTGCGCCGTCGAATTTGAGGACTACCTCGTTGTGGTCGTTGTTGTGACTCGCCTTGTCAAAGAGTGTGTTGAAATGGCTGATGCGTGGAATAAAGAATCTGCTTGCATGCAGCAGGTGGTCCCTGATGGCGTCGGTGAAGAGGTGAGATGGAATCGCCGGCGGTGGCTTTCGAGCGCTGCAGGATTATCGGCACTATCTCTATGTTGTGGGTGCAGGTCGACTCCGTTTACCGGACGACCGCAATTGCGATTCATCCCGAAGTCGATGGAAATGTCCTTGGGGGAGCAAAGCTACGCTGAGGTGTTGGCCGAGTCGACGGTTTCACAAAATACGGCTTGGACGGACGCAGTGGTCCGAACCGGGCAGCGCATTTCGCAGGTGGCGAATGCACCGGACTTCAAATGGGACTTTCGATTGCTCGCCAGTCCCAAGCAGAACGCGTTTTGCCTGCCTGGGGGCAAGGTCGCGATTTATGAAGGGATCATCCCCTATTGCGAAAATGAAGCAGGGTTGGCTGTGGTGATGAGCCATGAGATCGCGCATGCCTTGGCGCATCATGGGGCAGAGCGGATGAGCCAGCAAGCAGGAGTCAAGGGGGTGGGAGCAGTCCTAGGATGGGCGATGTCCGAGACGACTCCAGCGACACGAGAGTTGTCGATGAAGGCGTTTGGAACGGGCGTACAATATGGTGTCTTGTTGCCGTACAGTAGGCACCATGAGAGCGAGGCTGACGCGATCGGATTGCAGTTGATGGCGAAAGCGGGTTATGACCCATCGGAGGCTCCTTTGTTTTGGGGGCGGTTTGGGCAGGCCAAGTCGGGAACGGATACGCCGCCGGAATGGGCGTCGACCCACCCGAGCGACGATCGTCGAGCTTCGGATCTCGCTGCGAAACTGCCTGACGCGTTGGCCCTCTACCAATCGACTGGAAGCCGATATGGTAAGGGTGAGAAACTCACTTAGGACTCGATCCTATGCAGGGAAATTCTCGACATCCAGGCAGCTAATCTTGTTTGCTGGTAGCAAGAGTTTCTGGCCAGAGATCAGTCCGAGAGCGTCTGCAGGTACGATAATGCATCCTCGAGCGTCGTGGTTTCGATGCCGCTGACACGGCCAGCACGATCGCATTTTCCCAGAAGGATCAATTCGTCGTAGCTCTCGTTCTCGCGAAGGCGACGATGGGCGCGAGCGCCGATCGAGCCATCGACGATTTTGTGGGTGTCCATATGGTGTGCGATGAGCCAAGCGGTACGTTCGGTGATAAACCCGTCGAGCGCTTCGAGTCCAGCATCGACGTGGTTTTTAGGGTCGATTCCCTTTCCGACATCGTGCAGCAACGCTGCCAGTAGGAACTCCTCATCGTAAGGAATTGCATCGCATGCGAGGTCGTAGACTTGCATGGAGTGATACAAAACATCACCTTCGGGGTGGTATTTCGGATGCTGCTTGACGTTCTCGAGCGGTACTAGCAACGAATAAAAAACGCGATACGGGTCCCCTTGGATCTCCATCGATGCGAGTTCGTGTTCGACTTGGACATCTGGGTACACCTCCGCTAGGAACTCCTCAAGTTGAGGTAGTGTGGCACCTTCAATCCTCTTGCCGGTGATGGAGCTCTTGAATCCGTAGCTTCGGAGGTTCTCGCGATAAATGGTCAGTTCGACGTTGAAAGCTTCGCGGATATGAACATGCGTGTAGGTTGCGTTCTCGCCATTTTTGCGGACTTGTTTCCGTTCGACATCGTACGGTAAGCCTTCGCAATCCAAGCAACTCAGAACGACCTCGATGCTATCCGAGAAGATATGGATATCGATATCCGAGCCGGTTCGGACATGCCCCGTGTAGACGCTGCCAATCAGTCGGGGATGGAATTTGCTGAGTAGCCGCATGACACGTAGGGCTGTCAGCCGCATATCCCGTAGAGCGTCGAGCCGCGAGTCTCCTTCGAGGAGCCGAGCAAACGACTGAACCGCTTCGCGGATCTCGGAATTGGAAGGCAAATCGGCCGGTTTCACCCAGCCCTTGCACAATTGACGAGCCGCTTTGTTTTTCGCTTGGTAGTATTCGGACTCATGCCGAAAGTACATCAATCGCGCTGCTTCGTGAGCGATCGCGCGACGTAATTTGGATAGATTCATCATGGCACCGCAGCAGTGGCTGGATGGTCGGTGCATTGCATTCCGAGAATGAGAGGATCAGACCTGACCACGATTGTCCGTGTGTCCGTTAGTCCGTGTGTCCGTTGCCCGGTCCTTGGACCACCAAGCATATGCTTGGTGGGTGCATTTTGTCCAGTGGTTTTCAAGCGAGGTCGGAAGGGCTACTTCCAATCGTAGAGTTGCAGTGATTTTTGGGTTCTCACGGCGACACTCGATCCGGCGACAGCGATGTGAGCCCACGATTCTTCGTCGGTTAGCTTGCGCTCGGAGAGGAGTGTGAACTCGAGCGGGTTGTGGGCGATCAAGCGGAGTTTGCCAGTTTGGTCGAGAGCGAGGATTTCCTTACCGTTGCTAACCATGCTCCAATATTCGCCGTAGGGACGAGTGACCCAAGCTTCTTTGCCTGTTTGCAAATCGATGCAAGCGAATCGCTTGTTGCGGAGGTGCATGTACAGGTAATGATCGATCACGATCGGCGAGGACATGTAACCTTCGAGCTTGTTGTCCCACCGGGTCGTGGAAGCACTACTCTTAACGTCGAGCAGGAGAGATCGTCCTCCGTAGCTGCTGGTAAAAATACCCCCGTTCCAAACGGTTGGAGTGAGAATATTCATTCCGCGGAACGCTGCGACCTCATAGCTCCAAAGCTTCGATCCACTCTCGAGATCGACACCGGCAAGGTAAGTTCGGGTTTGAACGAGCAGCTGACGCTTTCCGTCGATGTTGGCGATCACGGGTGATGAAAACGCGCCGCTGCTCATCATGCTTCCATCATCTCCGAGAGCGCTCCACACAATTTCTCCTGTAGCCTTGTTGAGCTTGTGCAGGCCTTTCCCCGCTTGAATGTACAAGAAATCACCGTCGATGATGGGCGAGCATACCATCCCAAAATCAGGTACCTTGTCGAACTTGGTCCCGAAATCGACACGCCACTTTTCTTCACCGTTTTGGCAATTGAGTGCGACCAAGACATCTCGGATTCCTCCGACGTAGATCGTTTCTCCGTCGCAGACCGGAGTGGCTCGGATCCAACTACCGTTCCTGGCAGCGAAAAAGGGGACACTCATCGAGCCCTTCCATTCCCGGTTCCATCGCGTCTCGCCAGTGCGACGATCGACGCAGGTGACACGCTCGTTACCACCGGTCGTCTCCGTGGTGTAAACCGACGAGGGGGTGATGATGGGTCCTGAGTAACTGTCGCCGAAGGGAACCGACCAAACCAGTTTGAGGTGGTCTTCGTCGAGCGTTTCGGGCCATGTAGGGTTATCGATCAAGCTATCCCGGTTTGGCCCTCGCCAACTGAGCCACTGCGAAGAATCCTCGGCCAGCGAAGAAGGGGCGAGCGCGTTGAAGGCACAGAGGCTCGAAGAGCAAAGGAGGGCGAACGAAAGGGCTGATATCTTCATCGGCATATTCCAGAAAATGAGAGGGCCATCAAATGAGGGTGTCGGTGGGTAGCGAGCGGAGTCAGCAAGGGGATTGCCAAGTGTTTCCCTCAATCCACAGGGAACCGCATCAGCGAAAAAACAGGGTGCTTTCGTGACAATCCCTCGAGCACGACGTCCGATTTTAGCGGAGCGGCAACCCCTTCTTGTGGGGGTTGGCTGAGCGATTCCCTTTTTTGCGAGTTTCTGAAAATCCTTTTGGACAGAGGGGGAATCCTGACCTAGGGTTCCGATGGATGACACCCTTGGGGTGAAGTTACGGAGTTGAAAACCGTATGTTCTGCGAATTCGCCTTTGTGAGATGATTCTAGGTATTCCGAATGCATGAGCTTTTTTTAAAGCAGCCCGCGTGCAAACCGCGAATGGGAAGAGTGAAGCGACGTGGTACCGCCACGGTCGAGTGCGCCGTCGTTTTGCCAGTCTTTGTGTTGCTGTTGCTAGGAACGATGGAAGCATGTTCCATGATCTTCCTGCGCCAGTCGGTTGAGTTGGCCGCCTATGAGTCGGCGCGTGCTGCTGTGCTTCCGCAAACTACGTTGGTAAACGTTCAATCGGCAGGAGCTGCGTTGCTGACTGCTCGCAATGTTAAGAATTTCTCGATCACTGTAAGTCCAACCAACTTCCAGTCGGCTGCCTACGGAACATTCATCCGAGTCACCGCTTCTGCCCCAGTAGCGAACAATAGCTTGTTTGGTTCGATCTTCTATCAAAACATGAACGTCGTCGGTTCGGTCGACTTCATGAAAGAATATTGATCGCTATCAAACTCCAACAAGCATTTCGACCACTGGATTTTCAACCTGTTCTATGGGAAGCAAAGGCCATGATGAGAAAACGTATCAAGCATCGACGCGGCGGCATATTGCCGTTGATGGCGATCCTTTTGCCGATCACACTGATGTTTTCAGCATTCGCAATTAATGTCGCTTATCTCGAGTTGAGCCGTACAGAAATGTTTATCTGTGCAGATGCTGTCACACGAGCGTCGGGTCGAGATTTCGCAATTTCAGGAGACAAATCGAATGCGATGAAGCTCGGGCGTCAGGCGGCAACTTTGAACACGGTAGGCGGGCAAGCGATGCAGCTTGCAAACACCGATTTTGTCTTCGGAGAGGCGTCAAGACCTGATTTGTCGAAGCGATACACCTTCGACCCTAATGGGTCATTCCCGAACGCCGTAGAGATTACGCTGCGCAAGACTAGCGGATCGTCCAACGGTCGTTTGGCGATGATGATGCCGATGATTTTCGGCGGTGTTACCTCGATAGATGCAACGAAAACGTCACGTTCCAATCCTTTGGAAGCGGACATCGCCATCGTTCTCGATCGGTCTGGTTCAATGGCTTATTCGGCCACGGAGGTTGCCGATGGATCGGTTCCGAAATCAGCTCCGTCTGGTTGGACGTTTGGACAAGCTGCACCGCCTAACTCACGATGGCGCGATGCGGTGGCATCGGTGAACGTCTTTCTTGCAGAAATCAATAAAACACCGATGAAGGAAATGGTATCGCTGAGCACCTACAACAGCGATGCTGGTACGGATGTTGGGCTGACAACCGATCAGAGTCAGATCGTTAGTGCGATGGACAAGTACACCCAGAATTTTTACGCGGGTGGTACGAACATTACGTCAGGGATTGATTGTGGTCGATTGACGCTTTTGAGTTCTGCGTCGCGTCCGTATGCGGCCAAGGTGATGGTCGTATTGACCGATGGGATCAATAACGTCGGTACAAAGACTCAATTGATTGCTGCGGCAAATTTGGCAAAGAGTAAGAATATTATCATCTACACGGTGACTTTCTCGAATGAAGCAGACAAGACAACCATGGCTCAGATCGCAGCGATCGGTCTTGGTAAGTACGCCCACGCAACATCGGCGACAGATCTGCAAAATATTTTCAAAGATATCGCAAAGGGATTGCCGTTGCTGTTGACCCAGTAACGACTGTTGCCGACCGTTGAATCAGCCTTGGTTTCGCATCCTTGTGGAGATTTTCTATGCTTGACGAACTGAACTTGGCGAAATTTTTTCGGACTCACCAACGTCTTCGAGGAGCCCATAGCGTCGAGATGGCGTTTATGCTGCCGATCGTGTTCGTGTTGTTTCTAGGTGGAATCGAATTTGCAAGATTGCAGATTATCAAGCACCTTGCGGACAATGCTTCGTATGAGGCAGCCCGCGCGGTCATGGTCCCTGGGGCAACCGTTGCCGAAGCGCAAGCGATTGCCAACAACGTGATGAAAATTGGTGGGATTTCTGGTGCGACGGTCACCGTTTCGCCCAATCCGATCTTAGAAACAACGCAAAGTATTTCGGTCAGTGTCTCTGTTCCTGCATCGAACAATCTTTGGTCCGCCGCGACATTTTCCAAAAACCTCTCCATCGGTGCGAAGACATTTCTCGTTACCGAACGAGGGCCTGCATCCCAGGTGAGCGCTATCGCGAGTCTGCCACCGCCTCCGGTCGTCGTTCCTACCACTACGACTCCGACCACGACGGCTTCGACGACAACCAAACCGGCCACAACGACGACCACCCCGACAACGACAACTACCGCGTCTACTACGACGACGAAGCCGCCTACGACTACTACGACCACAACAACGCCACCGACCACAACCGCGTCGACAACCACCACCAAGCCAACGACTACAACAACGCCAACGACCACAACAAAGCCGCCGACCACAACAACGCCACCGACAACAACGGCTTCGACAACCACCACCAAGCCAACGACAACAACCACGACACCAACAACTTCAACATCGACAACAACCTCGACAACTGCAACGAAACCGGCGACAACGACCACCACGACAACAACGACGGCGAGTACGGGTTCGGGTACGGGAACCGGAACAGGGGTAGGTTCCGGAACGGGTTCCGGGACGGGGACCGGCACTGGTACAGGAACAGGCTCAGGCACTGGGTCTGGGACCGGTTCTGGGACAGGATCTGGGACAACCCTAGCCTCCGGAACGGGTAAAGGTGGGACCACCACGACTACCGGTGGTGGCGGAGGTGGTGGCAGCACGGGTACAGGCTCCACGGGGTCGACGACGACAACGTCGACAGCCCCAAAAACGACCACAACCACGACCACGACGGCGCCGACAACGACCTCAACAGCTTCGACGTCGACAACGGCACCAAAAACAACCACTCAACCAACCACAACGACAACCACAACTACCCCCACCACGACGTCGACAGCAACAACCACAGCACCGAAGACCACAACTACGACTACCGCGCCGACAACGACCACAGCCCCAAAGACGACGACCACAACTACAACTACGCCAACAACAACCACGACGGCGCCGAAAACAACAACGACGACTCCACTACCGCCCCCACCGCCACTTTTGTGAGTGTCTTAGTTGAGAATGTCGATAAACCCAAAAAACGTGTTGCAATGCTAGCATTGCAACACGTTTTTCTTTTCAGGATTCGGCTTGACGAGAAGGGGTGTTTCGGGACACGTTGTTAGGGCACGCGGCGGGAAGACTGCCCGCTTGCTCCCGAATCTTAGGCGACCCAGTCTGGTGTTCGGGATAGAATCGAGTCGCTGATGTGTCGAGTTACGACCGTATCGAACTTGGCAACACGATTTTAATTTCGCGATTTTAATTTCGCGATTTTAGTTTCGCGATTTTAGTTTCGCGGTAGCAGTTTTGCAGTTGGGTAGAGTCATGAGGACTCTGTCGCTCAGCGCGCAATTTGCAACATTCGAGTTTCGAGCCTTATCCGAAAAAACAAATCCGCACCATGGCAAGGAGGCCAAAACGTGGAATCATCGCTTCGTCCAGTTGTATCGCTCAAAGCCCTATTTCCCGATGCGCAATTTGTAGGCGCGCCCGATATTCATTGTTCCGCATGTGACTCGCACCCAGAGAGCGACCGGAATGATTGGGTTTTTGCTGCGGGAGTTTCCGACTGGACCGCTGCGGATCGCGATGTTGTGACCGCAATCAACCATGGTGCTACGGCGATTTTGACCGAGCAGCTTCTGCCTAGCAGTGTCCCTCAGTGCATCGTGTCCAATGTGCGGGATGCATATGCCGAGCTTAGTTTGGCCTTGGCTGGCAATCCCTGCGAGAAGATCCTTACCATTGGTGTCGTAGGAACTCATGGCAAGACCTCCGCATCGTTGATGGTTGCCTCGATGCTAAAGCGGATTGGGAAGACGGTCGCGTACTTTACCGACCTAGGTGCAAGCAACGGGAAGGAATCGGGGCTTCCCTGTGAATCCAACGCAGATTCGTTATCGATTGCTGAATGGTTGCAGCAAAGCGTCGACAACCGGACACCGGCCGCGGTGATCGAGTTGAGCGATGACATGTTGAGATCGCATGCCGCCACAGCAATGGAGTTCGATGTGTTGGTATTCACAAGCCTGCGGAAATGCCAGAGGAGCGATTCCCTCCAGGCACGCGGCGTAGAAAATGCGATGACCCGATTGGTCCAGCAACTCAAGCCTCACGGCGTGGTTGTGTACAACGCCGATGATGCGCGACTCAACCGATGGATTGCTCGCCATCAACCTGAAGCGATCAGTTACGGTCTCGATGCGGTAGCGGATGTATCCGGCCGACGGATGCGCGCCATGACGGGTGAACAGTCGATTATGGTTTCGGCCGGAAATTGCATTGCCCCGCTTACCAGTACGATTCTCGGGGATCACAACGCACGGCATATGCTCAGCGCCATAGCCGTCGGGTATACGTTTGGACTTGAATTGTACGAAACCGTCCAAGGCGTTGAACGGCTGCAACGACTCCCAGGCAGAATGCAACGAGTTCCCGGCGATGGCACTCGCAATGTGTACGTAGACGTCGCCGACCAAGCGGATCGATTGGCGGTTGCCTTGCATTCGTTGTCCAAGGATGGGACTCCAGTCGTTTGTGTGGCGGAAGTCCCTGATGCGGCGACTCCTGAGCAACTGGCCGCATACGGGCGTGTTTTGGAACGCGCTGCAAGTTATGTTATTTTGACCCAATCGCGTCGATCGGTGCGGTTTGGGCAAAAGTCCGTTTGGCAAGTCCTCGATGGCTGCGAGCGGCCAGCGGCGATCCAAATCGTACCGAACCGCGAGGCAGCCATTGAAATGGCAATCCGATCGTCACGAAGTGGCGAGGCGGTTTTACTAGCAGGGTGGGGAGCGAGTCGTTGGACCACAGATCGTGCTCGACAAGGGGTCTCCGACATTGAAATTGGTACCAAGTTGCTCCGCGAGTTTTGCGAGGAACCGCAACTGCCGGCGATCGTCGCCGAGGAACCAACCCTCAAGATTTACCGCGGCCGAACGGCCTGATTGCTCGTCGGGAGCATCGCCGCGCAACCGCGGATTCCTGCAAAACCCATGACTTTGCAGGTCGATTGGTGTTCCGGCTTTCGTCGGACCGAGGTCGGGGTTAGAATCCGAACCTCACAACCTCGACGGCTGTCGCACTGACGCAAGGCCGGCCGGCAGTTCGGGGTTTGAGGGGCAGGCGAAGCAGCGATCGATAGACGGCAGCACTCCTGCCTGCCCTAGAACGAGATCAGTTCACGGGACCGTAGCTCAACGGTTAGAGCAGGGGACTCATAATCCCTTGGTTCTCGGTTCGAATCCGGGCGGTCCTATTTTTGTATTTTTACTCTGAATTTGAATATGGATCATCTCGCTCCTTATACCGAATCGATCGAGGGACTTCGCAGCGTTGGGCACCAATTCTGGACACGCGGTTGGTCTCGAGGAACCTCCAGCAACTACAGCGTAGTCGTTGAACGCGACCCGATACGCATCCTGATCACCGCCAGCGGTAAGGATAAAGGGAATCTGGGGCCGGACGATTTCGTGCTCGTCGACGAAAACGGACATCCGGTGGTTGAGGGGCAGCCCAAAAGTAGCGCCGAAACATTGCTGCATTGCTTGGCCGCTCGCCATGGCGCAGGGGCTATTCTCCATACCCACAGCGTATGGGGGACGTTGCTTTCCCAGCACTTTGCTCCGGTCGGTGGGATACGGATTGCGGGTTTTGAGATGCTCAAAGGGCTTGATGGAATCACGACCCATGAATCGAGTTGCTGGATTCCAATCTTCGACAACACCCAAGACATCCCGGCGCTCGCCAAGCAAGTTGACGAATACTTCCACGCCCATCCCGAAGAGCGTTGTTGGGCGTACCTGATCCGACGCCATGGGATGTATACCTGGGGCAAGGATCTTGCCGAGGCGACCCGGCATATGGAGGTGATCGAGTTTCTCTTGGAATGCTTGGGCCGCTCCACTCGATTGGCTTAGCTCCCTTCGTCGGCCCAGCGGCTTGGTGACGTGAGCATTGGTTTACTTGTGCCAAGTAGCTTGAACTTGGTGGCGTGAGAAGGTTGGCTATCTCATATTGGCTCACATTGGCTCCTATCGGCTCATATCGGCTCAGGCCGTGCAAAGCCGACCTTGGCAAGCCCTGGACACGATCACATATCCCGAGTTCTTCGGGTTTCTCAAGTTTTCTCCCCAAGCTTTCTTTCTGCGAACTTTCTTTCCTGAGAGACGCTCTCTTTAGGGAATGAAGGCCCTCCCCATGGGACTGCGATGGTTAAATCCAGCGGGGAGTGTTACAATTTGCCGGTTGTTTTGTCGCTGATTTGTTGGGTTTTTAATCGTGTTTCCCAGGTGCCACGTTGTCGTTTCATTCTGAATCTTCGCCTGAAGCTCCCTCCGAGTCCCTTCATTATGCGGGGTTGATTGCAGACCCGCGTGTGGCACAAGCTCGAGGGTTGCTGCTCGAGGCACTCGAGGCCCATCGAAATGCGATCCAATCGATTAGGCCTCCCAACCCAGATCTAGTTCCCGGTTATCAGCGTCAATTGGAACGTTTGGCCACCGCTCGCGGCGGCGCTCCTTACTTTCCGTACATTTCGAGTGGGCTTGGAAATGGGCCCTTTGTGGAATTGGGTGATGGAAGCGTCAAGTTGGACTTCATCGTAGGGATCGGAGTCCACGGCATGGGGCATTCTGACCCTCGGATGCTCAGTGCAACGATCGACGCGTCGCTCGAGGACACTGTTATGCAAGGAAACCTGCAGCACGACGCAGCGTCGCTTTGGCTTTGCGAACGATTGATTGCGTTGGCGAAACAATCCGGTGCGAGGTTGGAGCATTGCCTGCTGAGTACCAGTGGGGCGATGGCCAACGAAAACTCGTTAAAGATTGCATTCCATAATCGCTCCCCGGCTTCTCGGGTGATCTGCATCGACAACTGTTTTGCCGGACGCTCCATCGCGCTCGCTGCTCTCACCGATCGGCCTGCATACCGAACCGGTGTGCCCAAGGCGCTCGATGTCGACTATCTCCCCATGTTTCACCCGTCCGATCCCAAGGGTACAACCCGCGGGGCTATCGAAGGGATCCAGCGTCTCTTTGATCGGTACCCAGGCCAGCACGCTTGCCTGTGGCTCGAACTCGTCGCCGGTGAGGGAGGTTATTACCCTGGAACTCACGAGTACTTCGAGTCGCTGTGCAAACTTTGTCGTGAGCGCAACGTTTTGGTGATCTTCGATGAAGTACAAACCTTCTCCCGCTTGAGTCGGCCTTTCGCATTCCAGCATTTCGAGCTTGATGAGTACGCGGACATCGTGACACTCGGGAAGATAACCCAAGTCTGCGCGACCCTTTTCGGAGAGAGTTTAAAACCCAAAGGTCCGATTCTCTCGCAGACATTTACCGCCGCTACCGCTTCGATTCGATGTGGTTTAGCGGTATTGGATCATCTCGAGAAATCCAATTGCTTCGGACTCGACGGTTGGAACATGCGCCGCCACAAGTATTTCCAAGAACGACTTGAATCCCTTGCGAGAAAATACCCGGGACGAATTAGTGGTCCCTATGGCGAAGGCATGATGGTCGCGTTTACCCCAGGAGATGGCAGCGCCGAAACGGCAAAAAACATGCTCGGCAAGCTGTACGATCTGGGGTTGATGGGATTTGTTGCTGGAAGCCACCCAACACGGTTGCGTTTCTTGCCTCCTCCGGGGGTGACAACAGAAGCACACATCGATTTGGCATGTGGATGCATTGAGGCTGCATTAAAGTCGATGTGATGCGTCAGCTCCAATGTGGCTGCTTATGCCCTCGTACTCCGTGCGATGGTTCATCGTTAGTGACCCAAACTTATTTCCCTTAGATCGATAGTTTCCACAATCGCTTCGGCCCCTAGCGTTCATCGCCCGGTGGACCTCGATGAGTACAATCTATGCCAGAAACCCCTGCCAATAGTCATGTCGTCGTTGTTGATAATTGCGAAATCGATTTGAAAAATCGTTATGTCGCAGCGGTTCTCGCTGCACTGTTTCCTGCGGCCGGGCATTTTTACCAAGGTCGCAAAAACAAGGCCTATCTTTTTGCCGTATGCATCTTGAGTTTGTTCATCCTCGGGATGGTTGTTGGGCGAGGGCGTGTCGTCTACGCATCCTGGTCCGGGGATGATTTCCGAGTTCAGTATCCAGCCCAAGCCTTCATTGGGTTGCCGGCTGCACCGGCACTGCTCCAAGCGTGGGTCGCCAAGAGCGATCCAGAACGCCGATTCCTCGGTGGATTTATGGCCGCTCCCCCTGTTGATCCTTTGCGAGGTGATAATCACAAAGCGCTTTCGCAATGGCACTCGGAAGCTTCTGCGGGTTTTGAGCTTGGTACCCTCTACACGGCGGTCGCCGGACTGCTCAACCTATTGGTTATCTTCGATGCGTTTGCAGGGCCGATGCCCTTGCCTCATACCGACGAACGCCGCAATCGCAAAGGCCCCGAACAAGGCCCCGAGGAACCTTTGCCAGATGCATCCACCAAAGCGTAATCGCTTCCCTGTGCGATCGATGCTTTGTCATGAACCGTAATCTTGTCTAGTCACTTACCACCTTGGTTTCGATATGCAAATTCTTGCGCTCATTCGTGAACGATTCGCTAATGCTCTTTCCGAATTGATCGAGGATCCCAAATTGCGAGCTTCGTCGCTCGAGAGGATCGTCCCGTCTCGCGAACCTCAGTTGGCCGACTATCAAGCCAATATAGCGATGCCGCTGCAAAAGCCTCTGGGCAAGCCGCCGCTTGAAATCGCACAGTCGATTGTTGATCGATTGAATCTTTCGGATATCTGCGCTTCTGTCTCGATCGCAGGGGCTGGGTACATCAATTTGAAGTTGTCTCCCGATTGGCTGGCGAAGGAACTCGATCAAGCGTACGTCGATCCACGGGTGGGCGTGACAAGCGTCAAGGAGCCTAAAACGGTTGTGGTCGATTATTCGTCGCCGAATGTTGCTAAGCCGATGCACGTTGGACACATCCGTTCGACTGTGATCGGTGATTCGATTGCCAAGGTGATGCGATTTCTGGGGCACAAAGTGATCACCGACAATCACCTGGGAGATTGGGGTACGCAGTTCGGCATGATCATTTACGGGTACAAACACTTCCGCAGTGAGGATGATTACCGTGCGCGACCGGTGGCGGAACTAAGTCGACTGTACCGGAGAGTTCAATCGGTCATTGCGTATCAAGCCGCAGTGGCTTCGATTCCGAAATTGGAGCAGGGTATTGAGAACGCGCATCGTAAAGTTCATTTAACAGGAGAAAAACTTAACGCGGCTCCCAATGACAAAAAAATCCAGAAGGAGCTTGCAGCTGCCAACAATGGGTTGAAGCAAGCGTCCGAGGAGTTGGTGTCGGTCCAGGAAAAGATTGCACAAGCAAAGTCCAACCCCGAATTGCTCCAAGACTCCGAAAGCCATCCGAGTTTGAATGAGAAAGTACTCGGCGAGACGGCCGCACTGCACCGAGGAGACAAGACGAATCTTTCGCTTTGGGATGAGTTTTTGCCGCATTGCCAAGATGAAATTCATTCGGTCTATCGCCGGTTGAACATTGTCTTTGATCATGAATTTGGGGAAAGCTACTACCATGACATGCTCCCAGCCGTCATCGAAGAGTTATTCGCAAAGTCGCTTGCGGTGCAAAGCGATGGTGCAGTTTGTGTCTTCCTGCCCGGATTCGATGCTCCCATGATCGTGCAGAAACAGGATGGGGCTTATTTGTATGCAACTACCGATATTGCGACGGCTCTCTTCCGAGAGCGAGAGTTTGGGCCAGATGTTTCGCTGTATGTCGTCGACCACCGCCAAAGCGAACACTTCAATAAACTCTTTGCAGTGCTCGAAAAGATAGGGCTCGTGCATACACAATTCAAGCATGTAAGTTTTGGAACGGTGCTTGGAACGGACGGCAAGCCCTTCAAAACGAGGTCGGGGAGTGTTGTGGGGCTTGAATCTCTCCTCGACGAAGCGGTCGAGCGGGCATGGCAAGTCGTCTGCGATCCCAATCGGCTCAAGGTTGCGGGGCTCGAGATGGACGACGCGGAAAAACGAGCCGTCGCCGAAGCTGTAGGGTTAGGTGCGATCAAGTATGCCGATTTGTCCCATAATCGCACCAGCGATTACGTCTTTGACATGGACAAAATGGTTCGGCTCGAGGGAAATACGTCGGCGTACATTCAGTACTCGTACGCCCGGGCTCAGAGCATACTTCGACGCGCGGCGGCCCAAGGCTGGACACCGGACCGGTGGGAGTCGGCCCCGATGCGACTCTCCGAGAACATTGAAATGTCGCTAGGCTTGCAACTGAGCCGGTTCGAAGAAATGCTCGTGCAATCGATGCAGGATTACACCCCGAACCTAATCACAGAGTATCTGTTCGACTTAGCTCGATTATTCAGCAGTTTCCTTGATCAATGTCAGGTGCTAAAAGCCGATACTGAACGAGAAGCATTCTCGCGATTGAAATTGACAGCATTGGTCGGAAGGACTTTGAAACAAGGTCTCGAGTTGCTCGGCATCGGGGTTGTCGACAGGATGTAGTTTTGAATCGGGGATGAAGCCCATGGAAACGTCACTGCATCGAGAGTTGAAATACCTTCATGCGCGCGATCCACTTTCCGTGGAAGTTCCTGTACATGGGTATCGCATCGATGCGTTGGATGCCGATGGCTGCTTGGTGGAAATCCAACACGCCGCATTGTCTGGGCTCAGCAAAAAAGTTGCAGAACTACTCGGGGCTGGAGAGCGGGTGCGGGTTGTCAAGCCGATCGTGCAAAGCAAGTCGATTGAGACCATGGATCGGCGGGGTGGGAAGCTTCTGCGCCGACGAAAAAGTCCCAAGCGAGAGCAACCCGTAGACGTTTTTAAAGAGCTGATCCACTTCACCTCCGTCTTTCCTCATCCGCATTTGATTCTCGAGTTGATCCACGTCGATGCGGTCGAGGTTCGCATCGATCGTCGTGAGCGGCGATGGAAACGTAAGGCGTATGAGATGGTGGATCAGAGATTGTCTGGAGTCGGCGAACGAATCCTGCTGAATACTGCAGGGGATCTATGGCGACTGCTCGGTGGGCCCACTCTCCCCAAGCCATTCGATACTGCCATGCTTGCCGATGCGATTCAGCAACCTCGTTGGTTCTCTCAGCAGATCGCCTACACCCTGAGGCGATGTGGAGCCATCGAGCAAGACGGCAAACGGGGCAACACAATACTGTACCGCATGGCTGCCCAACACCCAACCGAAACCCCGAAAAGGCGAACTCGACGCAAGGTCGCTTAGCTGTCGGTCGCTTAGCGGTCCATCTCTGCCGGAGTCAGTCCTCGCAGACTACCGAGCAAATGCCGGTACTTGATGCTGAGGTGATTCAACCACAGTCCAAAGTAAACATTCAAGATGAATGATAGGACGAGGAAAAAGGGCACTAAGCTACCGGCCTTGGCGTTGATGGATCCGTTGCGGTCGCTTTGCAGTTGATCATCCCGATTCCCGGTAACATAGCCACCTGGCAGCGATGCAGTTGTTATCGTGCTTCCAGAGGTAGATGGAAGTGGACGATTCGCAAGTTGCGGGATTGGCAACACCGGGTTGGTCATCGCTTGTTGGTGGTTGTTGAAGTGTTGGTTGTTGAAAGGCTGGCCGGTGTAGGTGGGTTGCGTAGCAGCGAAATTGCCGTTGAAGCCGGGATTGGTCATGTGGTGCGTTCCACCGTTAGCAGCATGATATCCATTAGGATCGTTCGGAAGGACGAGGCCATTGTTGCCGGGAGGGTACCCCCCCGCGGCCCCATTGTTCGCGACCAACGGGACATTTCCGTAGGTGTTGCTGTAGCCAGCGGTTGGAACTGCCGCGTTGTTAGTGCCGTTGTAAGTTACGTTTCCTTGGGTGCTCGATGTGGATGGGAGCGTTGTGCTGGTGCGAGAGCTACCGAACGGATTCAGGGTGGTCGGTACCGTCTTTGGTGGAGAAAACCCATCGTTGCTGTAGGTTGTGGTTGATGGGAGCGACGGAGTGTTATTATTCCATGCAGTGCTACTCGTAGAAGCACTTGTGGTAGGGTAAGTACCGAGTGTTCCACCGGCAGCGTTGTACGCGGTTGGAGATGAAGTAGTCGGTAGTGCGGTACCCGCGCCTAAGTTGCTAGAGGCTGTAGTGCTGGGTAGTACAGGATTCGTCGCGATCGGATTCGGCACGATGGCTGGGGCGATGCCTGACGGAAAAACTTCGCCCGTCGTCGATGGAAGTGCTCCTGTAACTCCGGGTATTTGCGAAGTGGAAGCGGTTGGGACAATACTGGATGTGGACCGTGGCGCATCGACGTTTACAGGCGTTTGAGACTTGAGGTCCAAGTTAGCGATTCTGGCGTTGCTGTTCGGGTTGGTTGGCAGCGGAAGCATTGCCAATTCGGATTCGGGAGGATCCCGTTCAACAACACCGTTTCCGATCCGAACGATCACTTTGCTGATCCGACTGCGGAGTCCGGGTGGAACGTCACATGGAAGTTCTTGGCCACGGTCCCCCGCAGCGAAGGCAGCTATCGCTTCGGGGGCGATTTGGACCACCATGTACATGGTTCCATCCGATTTGTCCGTTCCCCAACCGATCTTACACGTCTCCGCGCCGATTTGATCGAAGGAGGCCGATGCCGCTTCCGTTGAAGTGGTTACCAGTTTCGCTGGCGATGAGGACGCGATCGATTTCGGAGGCGGAAGTCGTTCGCTGATCGTTGGACCGGACCGTTCCGATGAAATGGAAGCAGTTGCGTTTTTAGGTG
Source organism: Pirellula sp. (assembly GCA_046318275.1). GTDB lineage: Bacteria > Planctomycetota > Planctomycetia > Pirellulales > Pirellulaceae > JBKCUI01. The sequence continues at coordinate 22,772 of JBKCUW010000099.1, forward strand.
CTGGAAGGATTTCACCCGAAGCGACCCAACAACTGATCAGAATAAGTAAACCGCTCATGCTCGTCACCTTCAGCCGAACTCTCGGCATACCTCGATGGTCAACAGGCCAGCAACAAGCTGACCGATTCGGCCGGGATAATAAGGGATTTGATTTGACTGCGTAAAGGCAAATCATCCTGTGAACCAAGGCAAATTCTAACTATTTTGGCAAGCAAGGTAGACCGGGGAAATGCCCTGGACGGTGGTGAGATCCATGGTTTTGCAAGGAACTGAGTTGCAACGCCCTGTTCCATCAGCAAAAGACGATACAAAACACCTATCGATGCTTTGCTAGCAAACCCTTTAGAACCTGTAGAGGATTTCTTTATTGTTGAGGATCATATGTGCGAGAGACCGGTACGCATCGGCTGGAGATTTAAAGTCGCTGGATTGGAGGAATGCGAGGATCAAATCCATTTCGGATGGAGTAGGTTCGCGTGACAAGGCAGTCAGCATCATCGAGTGCACGCGTTCTTGATCGCTTTCAAAGGCCTTTAGCATTTGTTGGGACCACCGGTCTGCGAGTTGGTGGACAAATGGATCGTTTAGCAAGATAAGGGACTGTGCGGGTACGTTGGAGACGTTCCGACGACCCATGGTGCTGAACGGGGTGGGGGTGTCAAAGGTGGTCATCATGGGGTTGAGAAAGTTTCGACGTATTTCTAGGTAGAGGCTTCGTTTTCCCATGCCATCGAGGGGGCCATTACGACCTGGTCGACCTCTTCCTTCGAGGAACTCGGTGAGATGAACAGGAACGCTTGGCGCGGCATCAGGCATCCAGCGAAGATCGAGTTGGCCTGTGATGGAAAGCATCGTATCGCGTATGGCTTCCGCTTCGAGTCGGCGGACGCGAGCATGGCTCAGCAGAACATTGCTGGGATCCTTGGCCGTCGCCATTTCGCTTTCTCGCGAGTCTTGTCGGTAGGTACTGGAAAGGCAAATCGAGCGGATCAAATGCTTGATGGACCATTGGTGAGCTACAAGGTCGTTGGCGAGGTAATCGAGCAATTCAGGGTGGGTGGGTGGAACGCCAAGGACACCAAAGTCATCGGTGCTGGGGGCTAGGCCACGCCCGAGGAGATGGTGCCAAACACGGTTGGCCACAACTCGGGATGCGAGCGGGGATTCGGGCGCAACCAAATCGAGAGCCAAATCGAGTCGACCGCTACCAAAACCAACAAAGGGTTTCTCTTTGCCCCCCAAGGCCTCAAGATTTCTCCGGGGGACTTCGGCGCCGGGGCGACTGGGGTTTCCGCGAATGAGCAAATGGTCGTTGATTCCCGCCCCATCTCGCATGGCCAACGCGAGCTTGGAGGACCACGGAACCGACTTGGCGAATTGTCGCTCTTGATTGGCCCACTCGGATGCGGTTTGTTCGAGTCGTTGCCTCGCAATTTGTCCCGGGTTGTTATCGGCAGCGATCCAGTCCTGGGGTGACTGAAGGATGGTGTCGAGGGTGGAGGCCGCTAAGATTCTTTGTTCGACCGCGAGATTATCGTGGGATGGAAAATCGGGAGTGTTCACCCATTGATGCAACGCGTCCGCGGCACCAGATAGCAATGCAGTGATGCTGTTCGCATCGAGCGATGTTGGCGTTACGGCAGGAGCGGGACCATCGATAACTTGGACGATAGCAAACGGTTTGTCCTGCAACGGTGAAAACTCCAAATGGACTATTTTCCCTCGATAGCGATCTAGCGAGTGTGTAACCCAACGGTATTCGCTGTCGGAGCCTCCGTTGTCGAGGATCGTTTCGCCGTGCAATGGACCAGCGATCAAACGATGAGAATCGATACACGCAAACGCGCGAAAGGAACCGCGAACCAGGTAAGAGAGTTTTCCGCTTTCGATACGGAATTTGGGTGTCGGCAGAATTTTGCCCGCTTCCTGGACTTGCGAGTAACGATTTTGTCGATTGACCCCTGGGGATTCTTGAACCATCGGATTCCAGAAAGGATCTCGGTAGCCTTCCTCGAATCGGTGGACAGACCATTTGGGTGTTTCACCTTGAGTCGCAAGCGATACGCTTAGAGCCGGTGCGCTCCTGCGACCATAGATTACACTGTCGGACGTCCAAAGTGGATTCTCCGAGTTGCGGGCATCGTAGCGAACCCTTGGGTCCTCGAGAGGCAATACCGACTTGGCAATGGCCAAGTCCTGCGCGACCTTTTTAGCCAACTCCTGTGAGCGAGAAGCGTTGGGGTCCAATTGCTGGAGCGATGATTGAATCGAGGGTACCAACTGCTTGATGTCGCTTGCTGCGCGTGCCGCCAAGGGTTCTCGAAGAGCCCAAAGTTCCTTCGCCAGCTTCCGGTGTTTGGAGTCGGTTTCAAAACGGAACAGCCGATAGTCGCTGCTTTGAAGATACCCATAGATGGCATAGTAATCTTCTTGGCTAATCGCATCAAACTTGTGATCGTGGCATCGAGCGCACGCAACCGTCATTCCTAAAAATGTTTTGCTAAAAACGTCGACCATATTGTCGAAACGATCGGTCTCGTCCTTGCGAGCATCGACAGGGGAGTGGACCCATTCTCCCAAATGCCAAAATCCGGTGCCGAGAATCGACTCATTCCACGAGAACTCAGGATGGAGCCGCGGGGACTCGAGCAAGTCGCCGGCGATGTGTTCGATCAAGAACTGGTCGTACGGGACGTCTGCGTTCAGCGCACGCACGACATAGTCCCGATACGGTTCTGTTGCCGGAGTGTCTTCGTCAAACTCATGCCCTCGCGACTGGGCAAACCGAACGAGGTCGAGCCAATGCCGCGCCCATCGAACGCCAAACTGTGGATTCCCCAGAAGGTCATCGACGAGGTCGGCGTACCATTCGGGGTCTTGGCTTTGGACGACCCGTTCCAACTCGTCGACGTTTGGAGGAGTGCCGATCAGATCCAAGTAAAGTCGCCGCACCAACGTTCGACGATCTGCTTGTGAGTTGGGGCGCAATCCTTCATCGAGGAGTTTCTTAAGAACAAAGCGATCGATGTCAGATTGAGACCAATTATCCTCGGAGGGATCGATGGCAGGTGGGGATGCATGGGACCGCTCTCGCCATACCCAGTGAGATGCCTTTCTCGCCGCAAGGTCAAATGCCTCTTTCTCGCCAGTCCCTTCGGGCACCGGTTCATCGGGCCAAGTCGCCCCGTTGGCGATCCACGATCGCAGAATCTCGATTTCACTCGCAGGGATTTTCCCATCGGGTGGCATTTCGTAACCCTGATAATTCACCGCTTGAAAGATCAAGCTGTCTTCGGGGTTACCAGCCACGACTGCTGGTCCTGAGTCACCACCTTGTCCGATCAGTGTTCCGTGATCGAGTCGAAGGCCACCTTTGCTATCGCCTGCTTCGGCGCTGTGGCAGCCCCAGCAACGTTCGGCCAGGATGGGCCGGACCTTCTTTTCAAAGAACTCTTCTGTTTCGGATCGGCCCGGGGTTTGAACTGCATTGGCAGGGAGGAGCCAAGTGTTCGAGAAAAGGACGATGGCGGCTAAAACGGCCGAATGCGCAAAAGCTGCAAGTGTCAGCCTGGGAGCGAACATGGATTTTGGCACGAGGTAGCTTCGTTGCATGGGATGGTGTATCGGGTGGGAAAGTGGCGGGCCATTCCCATTATACACCGTAGAACTCCCCGCCGTGCAAACAGGCAAAGGGGGTTATTACTTCTCCAACGCGAGAAGACTTTTCTCGATCAAACGCCTTCGAGAAGGGCTTCCTGAGCCAAACCGGCGGAGCCCACGGCGAGGTTCGAGGAGATCGCTAGATTCTGAGCCAGTGCTAGATTCTGAGACAGCGCTAGTTTCTGAGGCAGTGCCAAATTTGGCGGCACAGCGACGGAGGAATCGGCCAAAACGTGGGCGGGTTCGGTCCGTTTGGTTTTGTTGGAGATAGGAGCTTGGCGAGCGATCAACGTGACCAAGATACCGTCTTGGACCTTCTCACCTTTTTGATTGATTAATTGCCGATACCAATGGACTTCGCCGTGGCGTCGACCATGGGGTTTCATATCGACGATTTCGGTGACCACGTGGAGCGAATCGCCGGGGAATACTGGCTTCAAGAAATTCCAGCCGCGGATGTCGACAAACGCTGAGGTGCGAACCCGAGGTGCTGTCGAGCTGAGTCCGATCAAGATGGACATGCCCAGCATTCCATGGGCGATCGGCTGCCCGAATGGGCCTTTGGCGGCGAACTCAGGATCCATGTGGAGTGGATCATTGTCGCCGGTCAACCCAGCAAACAGATGGATTTCTTCCATGGCGATGGTTCGACTACCGCTGGTCCATCGGTCACCGATGTTGAGCTGCTCGAAGCTTAAAGCGGTTTGCATATCCGTTTGCGAGGGAACCATGGCGGTACAACACCTTCTTGGCACATTCAACCGTTTTTGTCGGAGGTGGGCCTACGCGAGCTCACAATCGCTGCGAGGTCCGACGATTTCGCTCGATTGTCCGAAGATTGAAAGGTCGTTGCAAGTAGTCTGCGCGCGGAATCGCACAACAGAAGGAACATTCTCCAGGGTACGTCCATAGAAATTACGCAGATTGACAAGTTGGAATTGCTCGGCGATCTCTTGCTCCAAATCACACATCGCAAATCTCACACAACAAATCTCACACAACAAGTCCGCATTCAAGCAAATTCACTTGCCGGCGGTGCGACGCTGCCTACTGGATACCACTGCCCGTCGTGAACATCTGGCTGATCGATTTATTGGAATGGATGCGGCGGATAGCTTCGGCTAGCAAGGGAGCGACGGTGAGGACATGGATGTTGTCCAGTCGTTTCTCGGGGGTGAGCGGGATGGTGTTGGTGATAACGAGGCTTTTGATGGGGGCTTCGCGGAGCAATTTGATCGCCGGACCACAGAGGACACCGTGGGTTGCGGCCAAATGGATTTCCCTAGCGCCGGCTTCATGGACCAGTTTTGCGGCTCCACAGATCGAACCCCCGGTGCTGATCATGTCATCGAACATCAAGCAGATTTTCCCTTCGACTGGGCCGCCGATGATGTTTTTCTGTTGGGTTCGAACGGCACTCTCTCGGTGTTTATCGATGATCGCAAGTTTTCCGCCGATCCGTTTGGAGTGGCCAAATGCGCGTTTGATACTTCCTTCGTCCGGGCTTACAACGACGATATCCTCGGGATCGAAGGCTTGATTTTGGAAATACTTGGTGAGCGCGGGTGCAGCGTAGAGGTGATCGACCGGAACGTCGAAGAAACCTTGGATTTGAGGGGCATGGAGGTCCATTGCGAGGACGCGATCCGCACCGGCACGCGTGATCAGGTTCGCAACCAACTTTGCTGTGATCGGTACCCGACCTTCGTCCTTGCGGTCTTGTCGAGCATAGCCGTAGTAGGGGATCACGGCGGTGATACGGGCAGCGCTGGCGCGTTTGCACGAATCGATCATGATCAGCAGTTCAAGCAAATTATCGTTGACCGGCGGGCAGGTGGGTTGGATGAGGTAGACATCGCGACCACGCACGTCTTCTTGGATTTTGCAGAAGTTCTCCCCGTCCGGGAATTTTCCGAGCTCAATCGAGCCGAGATCGAGATGAAGGAAGTCGCAAATGTCTTTCGCCAATTGGGGATTGGCACGACCGCTAAAAATCTTCAATTCACGCATGCGTAACCCATCTCCTTCATTTTCGCCTCGACCAAGCCGAGTTCGTCGACGGTATTGATGCTCAATGCTTCGCAGGCCTTCAAGGTAGCCAGCGCATCGACGCGTCGACCTGTCGTTAAAAGCAATTCGGGGCAGTCGGTCAAATAATATTCTGATTGAGCGTTTTCATTCTTCAAATGATCAAGTGCCCATAGGAGGCTTTCCCGATCGAATAAATACGTGCTCATGTTCACTTCGCGAATCTCTAGTTGTGTTGGCGAAGCGTCCTTTTGCTCCACGATTCTCTCGAACGCACCCGACGGGGCACGCACGATCCGACCGAGACCTACTGGATTTTCCTTGATCAAGGTACCCAAGAGGCATGCGTACCCCCCCTGATGGAAGGCTGAGGTTAGTTCCCGAAGCGAGCTGGATTGGACAAGCGGCGAATCCCCAGCGACGACAAGCACTGGCCCAGTACCGGATTTCAGGTGTTCCTTCGCCATGCGCACAGCGTGGCCAGTCCCGAGTTGTTCCTCTTGGACGGCAAATTCGACACCGCGTCGGTGCGCCAATTCCTCCTTCACCAAATCGGCTCGGTAGCCGACGACAACGATCATCCTCTCGATACCTGCACTTTCGAGGGCATCGAGGACCCAATGGATCATGGCTCGGCCGAGGACCGGGAACAGGACCTTGGGCAAGTCGCTTTTCATCCGCGTTCCTTTACCGGCTGCAAGTACGATGGCCGTGGGCTTTTCCATGGTATCTGGTAATCCTCAGAATGCGTGAAAGTGGGGCTTAGTTGGGAGGGTGCTGAGTTAGGATCGTGCCGAGAAAGTGTGGGAGATCACGAAGCGTCGTGCGCAGAACTTTGCACCATCTTGCCAGAAGTTTGCAGTTCGGACCAGAGGATAAACCCGCCAGAGGATAAACCTGCCAGTCGATCACCTCGACCCGTTGTTCGACCAGCCCAACGACATTCAACAAACCAAAGGACAAACGTTGACGAATTAGGAGGCTTAGGCTATCGTTCTGGCCCCGGCTTTACGGGCTGGATTTCGTTTCGATCACCGACCTAACTCTCATTACAACAACGATACTATGGGAATTGAACGCACCAAAGAATTGCGTCGTCGTCGCAATCGCAAAGTCAAGCTGACCAAACTGCAGAAGCGAGCGGAAAAGGCGAGCAAGTCTGAGAAAGCGATCATCGCTCATAAAGTGCGTCGCTTGAGCCCAGGCGCCGAGCAGCTGATTGCAGCTTGGAAATTGGCCTAATCCAACTTGAACTCGACGAAGTTAGATTCGTCGGAGTTTCATATCGGCTGGCCTGCATCCCTCGGAGCCGTCTTGTTAGGAGGCTCAGAGTGATAGGGACACGATGCTCAGGGCGTCGGGTTTAGAGCTCAGGGCGTCGGATTTAGAGCCCGAAAACTCAATCTACATTGCGGTTGGGAAATGCGAGTACTCATTACTGGAGTCTGCGGGTTCGTGGGCTCATCGCTCGCCCGAATCATCGCGCATCGCCATCCGGATTGGAATCTGTTCGGTTGCGATAACTTCTTGAGATCAGGGAGTCGCACCAATCGCTTGCCTTTGGAGGCAATCGGCGTCAGAGTGTTTGACTCGGATCTTCGCGACGATGCGTTCGCGCAGTCGCTGCCCTCGTCTGATTGGGTGATTGACTGCGCGGCAAACCCCAGCGTATTGGCAGGCACCGAAGGCTCGTCTTTTGGGAGGCTTTCGTCGTCGCGGATTGCGATGGAGCACAATCTTTGGGGAACCGTCAATCTTTTAGAGTACTGCAAGGAGCACTCGGCGGGACTGATCATGGTCAGTACGTCGCGAGTCTATTCCGCAAAGGAGCTCGCGAGGATTCCATGCAGGGTCGAGGCCATGCGATTCGAACCGAACTGGGAATTGTCAACAATAGCCGCGAGCGAGCAAGCATTGCCTCTCGGCATCAGCAATCGTGGTATCTCCGAAAGCTTTTCGTCCGAACCGCCACTGTCCTTGTATGGCTCGAGCAAGCTGGCCTCGGAATTGCTGGCGAGGGAATACGCGAATGCATTTGGGTTTCCCCTCTGGATTGACCGTTGCGGCTTGATGGCCGGCGCTGGTCAGTTTGGAAAAGCGGATCAGGGCATCGTGGCGTTCTGGTTGCATCGCTACTTGCATCGAGGAAGCCTGAGGATGATTGGATTTGGGGGGGGCGGACATCAAGTTCGGGATTGCCTCCATCCTCGCGATCTATGGGAATTGATTGAGCGGCAGATTGCAGTAGGTGCAGACGCATCGATACCGATCGTGTGCAATGCATCGGGCGGGATCGATTCGAGCTTTTCTCTCGCCGAGTTAACTCGCTGGTGTGAGGAACGCTGGGGGCCTCAAAATGGCAAGCCCGAGGGGGTGGGACACCGACGCAATCAACAGGTGGTTATCGATCGCGATCCGTCGACTCGTTTGTACGATTGTCCGTGGATCGTGCTCGATTCGTCGCTGGCACGCAACAACTGGGATTGGTATCCACGCATCGGATTGCAAGAAATCTTGAACGAAGTCGCCGACCATGCGGAATCCCATCCCGAATGGCTAGAGTTAAGCGGAGAATAGCCGGAAGTGGCCGGATGTAGCTGCAAGTAGCGGAGTTGCTGCAAGTAGCGGAGTGCCTGCAAGTAGTGGAGTTGCTGCAATTAATTATCTAGGGCGAGGGATCCACCCCGATTTTCTAGGAATTGCCCCCCGATGCGCTTGGGTGGCTACTCCGCGCGCAATCCTTGCAGGTAAGATTGCATCCGGTGCGATATTTCAATTTTAGGGTGAGGCGTTGAAGCGCGTCCGGTCGGGACAGTCGATGGTTTTGGGATCGTCGATTGCGGGATTGAAATTGCGGGATTGAAATTTGCAGGATTGAGGCGGAGGGATTGCGATGGACGAGTTACCGAATGAGTTCAGCGGAGTTTTTATTCCGGGGGCCAACCGGACTCAGATTGTGAGCGATGGTTCTAAGGGGAGGAGTTCTACGAAGACTCTTGCGATTGTCCTTTTGGTGCTAGGTGCTCTCGGGCTGATCAATTCCGTGATGGCACCAGCGAGTGCAGCGATGATGTTTTTCATCGCAGAAGCGGCTGGTGGCGATGAAGCCCAGACCGCTCAATTGCGGTCGGCGTCGAAGCAGATCTTTTCGCCGATCGGCTTGGTGATGCTGTTCGCTTCTTTCGCCCTTTCGGTCGCGATGGTGGCCGGGGCGATCGGAACATTGAAACAAAGGCTCTGGGGAGCGGTCACGTTGGCACGAGCCTGCTTGGCCACCGCGATTTGGATGTTGATTGCTCTACCCATCAATATCTACAACCAATTCGGTGTTCAGAACGACATGATGGCATCGATGAAGGCGCAGTCAAAGCTATCTGGTGGTCAAGAGCTCCCGGAAGACTTTGGGATGTTGTTTCAAGGCTTTTTCGCAGTCGCGGCTGCGATGGGTGTTTTGTTTGCGCTGGTTTGTGCTGTTTTCTATTTCTGGTCCTTTTTGCACCTTCGCAAGCCGTCGAGTCTGACGAATTTTCAATAGGAGCTATACGTTGTCAGCGAGACCTTCCACCAAGCTGTCGTCGTCCAGAGCGGTGTATACCGGGTCGTTCGATCCAGTAACGCTCGGGCATCTGCACATTATCGAACGATCGGCCCAGCTCTACGACGAACTGGTGATTGGGATAGGAGTGAACATGGCAAAGAGTCCACTGTTTCACATCGATGAGCGCCTTCGATTGGTGGAGGAGGTTACCTCGCATTTGCCGCGAGTGCGTGTCGAAGCGTTCGATGGACTAGCGGTTGACTTTGTACGTCGTTTGGGTGCAAAGGTAATGGTGCGAGGGGTGCGTCCACTGACCGATATTGCCGGTGAGTTCACCATGATGATGGCCAACCGCCAACTGGACCCGGACATTGAGACAGTATTTCTCATGGCCGATGAAGAGTACGCGCACGTGTCGAGCAGCTTGATTAAGCAAATTGCAAGTTTGGGGCACGGCAGAGCCTTGGAAAAATTCGTACCACGAGCCATCATTGAACCACTTCTGGATCGGGTCCGATCGCAGGACCTGTAAACAGGATTGCTTCTTGGTAGGTGGCAAGACTCGAATTTGGCGTCGAGAGATCGGTGAAGAGAGATCGGTGATGAGGGATAAGTGCGGGACACGATGCATCCATTTCGTCCTTTTGGGACCTTGAGATCGTACGATCCTCTCCATGCTCTCCAATTGGTTCGGGGAAATGGGCCCCACGTATGGGATGGCCATGGGCGGCGTTTTCTCGACATGATTTGTGGATACTCCGCCTGCAACCTTGGGCACTCTCATCCGCGTTTGGTATCCGCTGCGGTGGAGCAACTTCAGGTATTGGCTTTTGCTAATGGAGGCGAGTCCCCATGGCGCGATGCATTGGAAAGCAGGCTCGCTGGGTTGTGGAGATCGTATCAAGCGGCGCAGTCGCCCGGTGATGGAGCAAGCGATGTCAAGGTTTGGCTGAGCACGACAGGAGCTCGCGGGGTCGAATTGGCATGGCGAGTTGCTGCTGCGGTAAGACCGGGGGGCGTTGCACGATTTGATTTAGGGTACCACGGGCGATCCATTGGCAGTGCGATGATAAGCGACACAGCCCGCTCGAACGCGTTGGATGAGGCCTGCTTGCATACGGTAGTCATCCCCTTTCCACGGCACGGTGTGGCAGCAGACGGGGGGGCTAGCGTTTGCTCTGGCGAGGATTGCTGTGTCTGCGATGAAGCGCTGGGGGTTGCGAAGAAACAGTTGAGCCAACAGGCCGATCGATTATCGATGCTGATTGTTGAGCCAGCGATCGGAGCGCGAGGGTATTGGTTCGCATCGGTCCATTACTACCGTCGATTGATCGCGTTTGCAAAACAGTTGGGGTTGGTCGTGGTCAGCGACGAGATACAGATGGGGCTTGGTAGGTTAGGTCCCCTGTTGGTGGGGATAGACGACCTTTGGGCGCCTGACTTGGTGGTTCTTGGAAAGTCGCTAGGTGGAGGGATGGTCCCGATTTCAGCTGTTTTAGGCCCTGGGGATTGGATGGATCGATTGCCTGCCGCCATCGAGTCTGAAACCTTCGCTGCGACGCCATTAGCGTGCCGCATTGCTTCAGAGGTGCTCAGTGTGATGGAGGAAGAAGTTATGGAGGAAGAAGTCATGGATGCCGGTATGCGGGATGCTGGGAGTCGTGGGAACGAGCATGGAGTCATGGAGGAGTTGCAAAACGGGGGACGCTCATCCGGTGGATGCGCTCCGGGGCCCTCGCCGGCGATTTCTGCTGGTACGTTTCCGAAAGAGCATAGAGCGATGGCCAGAAGGCATGATGCGTTGGCTCAAAAAGGGGATGCATTTCGGGGGCTTCTGAGGGATAACATGCCCGAGTGCATACGGATCGAAGGACGGGGCATGGCGAGCGTCTTAAGTTTTGATGCGTTCGGCGATCGTGGAGTTGACGTCGCCAAAAGATTCACCGTGAAGTTGTGCGATCTTGGGATCCTGGTCCATTTAACGGGGCCTCGCAGGGATCGCTTGGCATTGATTCCACCACTCAATATTCCTCACGATGTATTGCTCGATTCGGTACACCTGTTTGCAGCGGCGTCGAGGGATACCCTGAGATAACGCCGATGCGAAGTCGTTCGTGAATTTTGCGTTGCTTCGGCGGGCGATTAGCCTGGCGGGGGACGATGCAAAAATCGATTTAGTGAAACTTGAAAAAAAACCAAAGAAGCGAAAAAAGTCATGATGATCGGTGAACCGATGCCCAGTCAGTACGACTGGCGATTTAATTTGTTAGGGATCCCAATCCGAGTGACTTGGTTGTTCTGGCTGGTCAATGCAGCCCTTGGATACACTTCCGCGATGGCGGTCGACAATGGCTATCGTCGCTTGGCTGCCGTGGTACCAGATGTATCGAGCCCTGGCTTGCCGTCGTTGCTTGCGATTTGGGTGGTCGCCGCGTTTGTATCCGTACTGATTCACGAGCTTGGGCACGCGTTGGCGTTCCGCTACTTTGGGATCGAGTCGCACATAGTCCTATACCACATGGGTGGGGTAGCGGTGCCTACCGCGGGGTTTATTTTTAGGCGCGGAGGGATCCGTCGAAGGCTTTCGCACGCTGATCAGATTTGCATTTCTGCCGCGGGGCCGTTGCTGCAGTTTCTTTCCGCGATTTTAGTGGCCGGGATTGCGATTTACATGGGTATCAAAGTCCCGATGCTCTCGACCGTCATGGAGTGGGTGGGGGTCAAACCGGGAGCCTTTGGTTGGCTTCCCGCTGGGGAGTTGCCGAAGAACGCATGGGTCTATGCGATGGTCGAGTTCTATGTCTTGATCAGCGTTTGGTGGCCGCTATTCAATCTGCTGCCGGTCATGCCGCTCGATGGAGGTCACATCGTGCAGAACCTTGTTGCGATCATTCGCCGTACCGATGGCGTGTATGAAGCGCACGCGCTCGGCGCAGCGACCGGATTCTTGGTCGCTTGGTGGTTCTATCAGGGAGGCTCTTCGATCAACGCGATGCTCTTCTTGTCGCTCGCGATGAGCAACTTGCAGTCGCTGCAGGGGCGAATGGGACCTCCAAATTGGTGATCCGACGAAAAAAAATCAAAAATTTTTTGACGCTTCGGAGGACCGTTTGAGACCTCATTCGAGAGCTCGCGAAGAGGCGATTTAAGAGGCGTGAAATTGGGTGTTGCTATCGTCTGCATCAAGCGACATGCGACGATGATGTCGGTGTTGCACGAAGGTTGTTTTGCGCTGGTGATGACTCGATGTATTCGATGCGCATGCGATGATGTTGCGAACCCAGATGAATAATTAGCGAATCGTTTTTGTCAATGGATTTATTGGTGAAAAAGATTTTTCGTCGAGCATGCATGCGCGTCGGTTCGAGCTTCATTCATCGTGATTGCACGGCACCAAACGGCATCTCTTTTCGATCATGCGGGCTTGTGATTCACGATGTGTTGACAACGCATCTCAACGCATTTTGAATTGGCGATCTTCGCGATCCACAGAGGCACCAGCGACACATGTTCGTGGATCAAAAAGTCTCCTTCGATGTGGAAAAATGGTTTCATGTTTGTGGAAAAATTGTCGAAAAGATGTTGCATTAAGTTTCAGGTTTTATACAAATACTTGCAACTAAGGTGGTCCTTAGCACAGACGGTCGATCATGTCACGGAGTGACAGGTCAAGAAGCCAGATCGACTGCTTTGCTGCGACGGACTTTTTGTATCGGTTGTCGATACCAGATCACTAATCTGCTGCTTCGGATTGGCGACTCTGCGACAACTAAGGTTTGGATTTTTTTGGAGGATGTATCCGTGGCCAAGAAGAAAGCTGGAGCAACGAAGAAGAAGGTAGCTAAGAAGAAGGCTGCTAAGAAGGCAGCAGCACCAAAGAAGGCTGCTACCAAGAAGAAAGTAGCCAAGAAGAAGGCTGCTGCTAAGAAGACCACGACGAAGACCCCTTCGTAGTCCGTTGCTCTTCTAACAAGACCATCTCATCTCTGAGACGGTTTGTCCAAAATCGTAAAACCGCCAAGTGGCTTCCGCTTCTTGGCGGTTTTTTGTTTTACCTATTTGTTTCCGCCATCTTTTCCTAGCCTGCGGATTCATTGCAGTCGATACATTGTTCCATGGCTGGGTCTAGGAACGTTGCGTCTGCGTTGGGCATTTGTCGATGCGGAACGCTAGCAAAGTTGATCGTGTTGGCTGCGAGCATATTGGGATGCTCGTTTGGGCCGAGATCGCTCATGCAAACTCGGTTGCGATACAACGATGCGGTCAAGACGACCTCGGAGCAGCAGTTTCTGCTTAACATCGTACGGCTGCGATACACAGATACACCTAGCAGTTTGTCGATCTCTAGTATCGCGGACCAGCAAGAGTTAGTAGCTGGGTTGCAAGCCATCCCGTTCTTCACCTCGGCGGGAGCTGGAGATATCGGAAGTTATCGAGGGGCAGTGTGGCCGCAGGCGGAAGTGTCGCGAACATCGCGACCAACGCTCAGTTACACTCCTCTTGATGATGAGGAGTTCACAAGGCGTCTTTTTACTCCCGTTTCGCTGGAGGGGGCAATCTATTTATCAAAGACCACCTGGCCGATCTCCACGGTGTTCCGGCTCTATCTTGAGAATCTTAACTGGGTTTCCAATGCGGAGACTGCTAGTGGCCCCACCCCAGCTGATCCCCCGGTCTACGCAGAGTTTCTCGAAGGAGTTCTCGCACTGCAACAGTTGCAAGACAAGCAACTGATAACTCTTTTCAATGAAGAGCGCGAAGTGGTGGTTGCTGGCCCATTGATGTCGGAGAAAGATGTTGTCGCGGATGCCATCGATGCAGCGAGAAGTGATTTGGAGTTAAAACGGTCGGACGCTGGGTATGTTTTGGTGCGTCATGAAGTGCAGCCTGTGCTCAAAGCCTCCGAGGAAGCCTCGAGCGACCCAGCATGGAGCGTTTTCTGCGCTGCGTTTCATTTGGACCCAACCTTAAGTTCGTTCGATATTACGACCGAAAAACTGGCTCCGTACACCCGATTGGAGTCTGGTGATGGGTTGACCGCATTGGATCTTGAGACACGCTCACTGCTTCAAGTCCTCTTCTTTGTTTCCCATGGAGTCGATGTGCCTGAACCGCACCTTCGAAACGGAATTGCGCCGCAGACATGTGGCTATGATGGGAACGTGTTTGACTGGCAAGAAGTCCTAGGCGGGCTCTTTCGAGTGCATTCGTGCGCGACCAAGAAGCCGCCCGAGTGCGCATACGTTTCTGTGAAGTATCGCGACCATTGGTACTACATCGATCAGCGCGATCGTGAATCCAAAGCGACATTCGCATTGCTGCTCGAAGTCTCTCGATTGGAGCTGCAATCTACGGAATCGAAATCCCCGCTTTTGACCCTGCCTCTGGGTAGGTAGCGAGATTCCGTTTGGGGCTTCATTCAACCTGGACAGCAGGGGCTGGCTATCGGGAAAGCTAACAGCTCGTTCTGGCTCGTAGGCTACCCGATACCCATCGCGCTCGTCCTCTGTCCGCCGCGGCGGAAGGTGGATCGTGCTGTAATCGATCAGCTCTCCTGCACGGCACCGTTGGATTGTCGATTGCCACTCGCGGTTCTAAACGGATCCTCCCTCAGTACTTGGCCCCCGTACTCTTTTGGGCCCGATTGGAAAGTCCAATCGAGTTCGTGCTTCGTGAAGCGCGGAATGGTACCTTCAAACGGAACAGGAGCCGAGTGCGAGCACCGTCCTGTCGGACTATGCACCAGTACGAAAAACAGCCAGAAAAAACTACGCACTGAAGTGGCCGGTCGGCGGCGCTTGATACGCTGGGTTTTGATGGCCACTCGATGATGGTTGCCGTTGAAAAACAATTGAGCTTTTAGAGGTGCAACACAAGCTGCGCGGTCTCTCGTAATAAAACGCGCCTTGCCTCTTTCGTTGTTCAAAAGGCCGCTCAGGTAGCAGTAGTGTCAACTCAGATTATTGTGGTCGGATGTTAAGACGTTTCGAGCTAGCGTCGATAATTGATGCATGCTGTCGCAATGCGCCGCAAACTTCATCTTGGGACGAACCTGATCGCTTAGGGCTCGGCCTCCAACAACCAGCATTGTTCCTTGCGGTAGTTGATGAGAGAACGATTGGAATCGATTCAGGAAGTCGTGTTCGTTATCAAGGAACGAAGCGCTAAGCCAAAAAACCTTGGGGGTGTATTTCTGAGCAGCGGCCAACATGCTGCTGAACGGGACTCCTGATCCCAGGCTGATGGTTCTCCAGCCCGCTTCCCGGAAAATGATCTCGATCAGCTGATTCGCTACCTGGTAGTGATCTCCTTCCGATGTTCCACCCATAGCTAGAGGAGCCGTTGCGTTCGGCTCTGGGACCAATCGGCGGAGTTCATGGATCAGGCGAATGCAAATTTCGCAACCTCTTCTTTCTTGGTACACCTCCGCACGACCGCACTCCCACAGTTCGCCGACCGAATGGAGTGTCGGGGCGAGTAAATCGTCGGCAACCGAAGCCATTCCGCCGTGGATCGTGTACCAGGAACTGATCGCTTTACGGCATTGCGACTCGTCTCCTGCTAGCAGTGCCCGCTGAAACTGCTCCCGCAATGCCGTGTCGCTGTCGGGGTCTGACCCTATGCCAGCGTCTCGGTTCTCCGTCAGGCGCGTCAATTCATCGCGACCGAGTTGCCGCGTCGCGTTGAGTCCAATCGCGGTTGGGTCGATGATGCGCCGATTGGTTGACTCGAGGAACTCAAGAAGGTGCTCGAGCGGGATCCGACGATGTCCGCCGAGAGTTTTATCCGTACGGATAACCCCGCGATCGCACCATCGCTTGACCGAGGATTCGCTCACCTGGAGCGCCTGCGCAACCTGTTTCGGACTGAAGGTGTTTTCCAACCTATTGGACCCCTGCAAGTTGCATTGAATTCGACCGAAATATGACCGCGTGAACGATTTCAACCCTGGTTGAACGTTTTGGGTCGATTCAGATCCCCAACCCGTCCTCGCCAATTGTAGACCGTGAATTCGTTTTTCTTCAAGTCGTGTTGGGAGAAAAACCAACATATTCCGCGGAATTGCGTGTGTCTGAAGATTTCGGAAAAATTATCCTCCTCAGCTTGATCATTACCTGCACGAACGATATAACGGTCACGTGTGAACGAATTGAACGATTTGGCGGTTTTTTAAAACGTTCGTATGTGGCGTGATCTTGGGACTCGCCGAAAACAACAATCTCAGGCTTACAGAAGTGGGAATTGTGCTATGGTGCAGTTGATCGAGAAATCGAAACGAGCCGCGAAAATGTGTGGTTCCGCGAAGTCGGTACGAGGTACCAAAGCGAAGGCGGAACGCACGATGCTTGAAGTTCCAGGGGAGAGCAAGCCTGTTCGGGTGAAGGTCGCGAAGTTGCCAGCGACCTTCTCGTCGAAGGCCTTGGAAGCATCCTTCGTTCATTTCTGCCAACTTGTTGTGCCGGAGATCAAATCGCCGGAAGTGTTGCTGAAATCGGTCAAGCGAATGTTGGCCGAAGAGATTGAGTTCATGGGCCGTGCTGATTTTGCCACGCCCGATGCTTGCTCGAGCATTTTTGCGGACGGTTTGCTCCTGCCCGATTTAGGGGATGCGATGAACCGAACCAAGACACCGGATCTGCCGCCGCACCTAGCCCGCCTCTGCGAAGCAAAACTGCTGACCTCCGAAGAAGAGCACCTCGTTTTTAGTCGCATGAATTACTTGAAATTTCGTGCTAACCAACTTCGTCAAGAGTTATCGCTGGAATCGCCTGACTGCTGGACGGTTCGACGGATCGAAGCGTTGCTCAAAGCGGCCGATTGGTATCGCGATCGGATGGTCAAGTCGAACATGCGATTGGTTATCTCGATCGTCAAGAAGTTCGTAAACGTTCAAAACTCCTTTGATGACCTTTTGAGCGACGGGATCGTTGCGCTTCTAAGGGCGGTCGACAAGTTCGATGTGGGCCTCGGTTTCCGCTTTAGTACGTACGCTACCCAAGTTGTTCGAAGAAACTCGTATCGCCGAGTGATGGACAAGCAGAAGGAACGTCAGCGAGTGACGCTCAGCGTGCACGAGCCTGGGATCGATATCAGTGACGAGCATCGGTCACCTTCCATGAGCGAAGAGCGCTGGCAAGAGCTCCGAGGAAGGTTGTCGACCATGCTGGATCGGCTGGATCGCCGTGAAAAATTGATCATCCGAGCCAGGTTTTCGTTGGGTGGCCATCGCCGAATCCAAACCCTTCAACGGCTTGCTGATAAATTAGGTGTGTCGAAGGAGCGAGTGAGGCAATTGGAAAAACGAGCCCTCGATAAGCTTCGAGACATGGCCGAACTTTCCCCGCTCCCAGAGTCAGATGTGTAACCGACTGTATGCCATCCTTCAACGCTACGCACCGATTCTCATGTTCGCGTCAGGCGTTGTTTCAGTACCACAGAGCCCCCGGAGCAATCGATCGACTGATTCCTCCTTGGGAATCAGTCACCGTTATCCAAAGTGCTGATTCCCTGGTTCCGGGTTCGGTCGTGAGAATTGCCAATCGTCAGTTCGGAATCCGTCAAATCTGGCGAGCAGAGCATGTTGAGCTAGTTGAAGACTCACTCTTCGTCGACCAACTTCAAGATGGACCGTTTCGAAAGTGGGTGCATCGCCATGAATTTTCCGACGTTGAAATAAATTCAAGTCAATTGAACGATCGCATCGAATTTGAGCTCCCTTTCGCGCCGGCAAGCAATCTCGCGTTGCCATGGGTTCGAGCTAAGCTCGCAGCGATGTTCCGTTTTCGCCATCGAATTACTGCGGACGATATCAATTTTGGCGAGTCAGTAGCGGCGATCAGAGGTCGATCGGCGGCACCCTTGCGGATCGCAGTGACTGGTTCTACAGGCCTCATCGGTCGTAGGGTGTGCGAGTTGGCATCCGTGCTAGGATTCGAGGTCGTCCGAATCGTAAGGCCCGAGAGTGCGAAGGCGGCAGTTAGATTTCCGACCGGGATTGCCGCGGCGCAATTGCAAGGAGGCACGCGTGAGGATCAGCGTCGACTGGAGGGGCTCGATGCCGTTATTCACTTGGGGGGGTATGGAATTGCAGAGAAGCGATGGTCTGAGGAGGTTAAGCGAAGGATTCGGGATAGCCGGGTCCAGGGTACGTTGCAGTTGATCCAAGGTCTCGGTCGACTTGAATCCCCTCCCAAGGCATTGGTGTCTGCGTCGGGGATTGGAATATTCGGGGACCGGGGGGGTGATCTTTGCAATGAGGAGACATTGGCCGGTATCGGATTCCTCTCGGATGTGGCCCGGGATTGGGAGGCTGCGGCGATGTCTTTCGGTAGTGCATCCGCTGGGAACACAGCCCGACGTGTTGCGATTGCGAGAATGGGCGTGGTTTTACATCCGAGGTTTGGGGCGCTCTCAAAGTTGTTGCTGCCTTTTCGAATGGGTATGGGAGGCAGGACTGGCAGCGGGAAACAGTACTGGCCCTGGGTTCATATCGACGATGCCGCGAGTATCCTCCTTCATTTGGCGGTACAATCTGCATGCGAGGGGCCTTACCACGTGGCGTCCCCAGAAGTCCCAACCAATCGCGATTTCGCGAAAACTCTGGCCAAGGTCCTATCGCGACCTTCGTGCGTACCCGCACCGGCCTTTGCAATTAAGCTCTTGCTAGGCGAAATGGCAGGGCCGCTATTGCTGGCTAGTACTCGAGTGACTACTTCGAGATTGCTGTCCTCGGGGTACCGTTTCCGATTCACCTCACTCGACGAGGCACTTCGTAATCTTCTCGGTTTATAGCGGATCAGGTTGTGAGAGCGTGTTCGTGCTGCGGTCTTTGGGGGCAGGCGCAGATTGCTTGGCCACTCTCCAATCGATCAGTTGAATTTCGACTTTTCGCATCCCGTTGAACTCGTTGATCGTCGGTCGGAATGCCAAATCGAAGTTGCCTTGATGGGAGTTGATTTGTTCGGCCCATTCCGGTTGGGAAAAGGCGACCGCTCGTAAAATGGTTCCATGCTGACGAAACCTGATCCCGACATGCCGCTCCCCTTGGCCAAAAAGCTTGGCGGGCTCGTGCAGTTCAACATCGCTTGCCACCAAGATCGGCCGAGGGTTACCCGCGCCGAATGGAGCGAGGCTTTCGATCATCGAAACCGTATGAAGATTCAATTGCTGGAATGAGCTCTCAGCGTCAACGGTCAACGTGGATTGGGGATCGCGACCCTCGAGTTCCTTCTTGACATGGTCGCAGAACGCTTCTCGAAACTCAGGGATTTTTCGCTCGTCGATGCGTAGGCCCGCGGCGGCAGCATGGCCACCACAACCGACTAAGTGATCTCGGCACGCTTCAAACGCGTCATAGAGATTGACTAGGCCTGCCGAGCGACCGCTTCCGGTGGCATGTTTCTGTCCGGTGGGATCAACGGAAATGATTACGACCGGGCGGTTGAATTTATCCGCCATGCGACTCGCCACGATACCGATCACCCCTAAATGCCAACCGGGCGAGTGGAGGACCAGTGCTGGTTCGATGTTGAGGTCGTATTGCTCTTTGGCTTGCTTCGTAGCCGCCAGCGAGATGCTGCGTTCGAGCGACTCGCGATCGCTGTTTAGGCGTTCTAAGTACTGTGCGAGCGTTTGTGCTCGTTGCGGGTCGCGTGTGGTCAATAGTTCCACGCCGAGTTGGGCTTGACCGAGTCGCCCTGCAGCGTTGAGTCGCGGAGCTAAGGTGAAGGCGATATCTTCAGCGGACAACGATGATTTCGACTGCAGTTTGGTCTGCATCAAAAGGGCCGAGAGTCCAATCGGCGAATGCTTTTGCATGAGTCCCAATGCGGTTCGCACAAGGATTCTATTTTCGTCGAGCAGCGGTACAACATCGGCTACAGTGCCAATAGCAGCCAGGGTCATTGCCGAAAGAAGGTACTCCCGATGGCGATCGTTTACCTTTTTCGCCCCAGAGGTCAATTGGCAGAGCCTCCACGCCAGTTTGAAGGCTACCCCCGCGCCGCATAAACCTGCAAATGGATACTCAGAACCTGGTAGTTTTGGGTGTACGATCGCTACGGCATCGGGGAGTTGTTCGCCGGATTGATGGTGATCGGTGATGATCAAATCCATGCCGAGTTGACGGCACGCGTTTGCTTCCGCAACAGCACCGATCCCACAGTCAACAGTAATGATCAACTTGCGCTTTAACTGCGCTAGTCGGGTGATCGCTTCGAGGCTGAGTCCATAACTATCTTCGAGCCGATTGGGCACGAAGTAGTCAACATCCGCCCCGAGCATGTCAAGGCAATTCAACATGATCGCTGTTGCGGTCATACCATCGGCATCGTAGTCGCCGTAAATGGTGATAGGCTCTTTGGCTTCGACCGCCTTCAAAATCCTAGTTGCCGCCTCATCCACACCAGGAAGCAATTCCGGATCTCGAAGTTCAGAAAACTTCGACTCTAGGAAGTACTTGATGGCAACCGTGTCGGTAAGGCCCCTAGCCCAGAGCAGGTGAGATACCAAGGGGTCCAACCGAGCTTCTTCGGCGAGTTTAAGAATGTCCCCTGAATCATGCCCTCGGAAGATCCATCGTTTTGTCACGGCATCCCCCAACCATCCTGAAATATGCGATTACCAAGAAAACTGATCCGCGTGGGATGGCTCAGGATACCAAAGGAAGCCCCCACGCCAACCGCCATGGGGTTAGAAAATACTCAGGATGTGAAAAAATGAGTCTGTTCTTGTGTCTCCGTTTCCGCCCCCTCGGTGGGATTTCTTGGGTGGCTCTTTCGAAGGTAAAACTGGAATCACGACTTGCGTTGAACGGACGATTTGGGCAATTTTACTTGGACTTTGATTGCCGAACATTTCAAACCGTTGATGCAATATGCCCACCAGCGCCTAACGCTTGCTAAGCGAAGTTTGCCGAGAACGGAGTGTCCGCATGTGAAGAGACGCTAGCTCGCATGGGATTCGGCTAGAAGAAGGCATGCTGTAGCGCACAAGAGAAGCTGTGCCCCCCAGGTAGCTTGCTTGGAATGCCCCCAATGGCAGAGCGTCCCGATAGCCGAGCGTCCCGATAGCTGAGTGTCCAGATAGCAGAGCGTCCCGATAGCCGAGTGTCCGGATAGCAGAGTGTCCCGATAGCAGAGTGTCCAGTCCGCGATTCGCTACCATTACGAAACGAAATGAGGCAACCATTTCGTGGGTTGCCTCGGAATGCTCCATGGCATGGAGCTAGAT
>JBKCUW010000100.1:0-62095 GCA_046318275.1 Pirellula sp.
CGGGCCTGAGCAATACGGGCCTGAGCAATACGGGCCAGAACCCAGCACGCGCAACAGCCGATCGGTCGTGCCACCCCGAAAGCGATTGCTAGCGAATGCTCTTGGTCGAGGAGGTTGGCCTTATAGTTTGCCAAGTTTCACTATTCAGCAAAGCTCGAATTGGCTGAATTGAAAGAGCAATCCCGCCGATCTTCACTCGGTAACCAGCCATGTTCTTGGCCGTTTGTAACGATTCGCCGGAGGCTCAGCAAGTGCCGCAACTGTCGATCATCGTCCCTTTCCAACGCGACGAAGCTGCTTTGGAATCAACGCTCCTCTCAGTGCTTGAGGCGAAGACGGACGATCACGAATTGATCATTGTTCACTCCGGTGAATATTCGGACCCTTATCAATTGGGGGACGATGAAGCAGTCGTGGTTGAGACCGAGCCGGGGCTATCCATTGCGGACCAGCTCAATGTCGCCGCTGCCGCTGCATGCTCACCGTTCCTGCAAGTCCTACTCGCTGGTACCCAGGTCGAGGCGGGGTGGTCCGATGCGTCCATCGAATGCTTGCAGGATCCGCAAGTGCACGCTGTGTGCGTTCCGGTCCTGGATACCAAGTCGGGAGACCGTGTTTTCGGTCTCGATGGAAGAGAGTTGCCCCATCGACGATTGGCAAAGAAAGCCAAATCGAGCGGGGGTCCTATTCTGGCAGGCACAATCCTGCGACGCAAATCCGCCTTGAAGATGGGTGGTTGGTCCAATGCTGTTCATCAAGACTTAATCGACCTCGAGCTGACGTTGCTGATGAATGCGCTCGACTTGAGGTATGAAGTCGTCGAAGAGTCGATCGTGAAGTCCTCATTGCCGTCGCTATCCCCGAGCAGCTCGAACTTCGAAATCGGCAAGGGGTGCGGCATGATCGCTTGCGCTTACAGCGAGATTCCTGATTCAGGAGTCGAATTGGAGCCATTAGCCAGACGGCTTGGGCATTTAGCAACCGGCTTGATGAACCCCAAGCTTGCCGCCGAACGGCTAGGTTGGGTTCTTGGAGTTCGCGATCGATCGTTGGTCGCTCGATTGAGCGATCGAGTCGAAAAAGCTCGCCAGAGCTTGGAAAGCCAAACGGTCCCGATGCGAACGCCAGACACTGCACCTGTCGCGGATCGCCGTCGAGTTGCTTAGTCAAGCCGCAAAGCCAACAGGTGTTCTCGATTCCGCGAAGTGGACCGTCGGTCTGGATCGATGAGGGCCTTCACGATGCAGAACGCCATCTCGAAAGGCGAGAACACGCGAGTGCGCGTTGATTCGCATGGCGTCCAATTAGAATCCACACATCGATCACAGCACGTTTAGGCGTAGTTTCTCGAACGGTGCTTCTCTGACGGTGGGTTCGTCGGTGTGTTTAACGGTGGTGTGTTAGACGGTGGTGTGTTAGACCGTGGTGTGTTTAACGGTGTTGTGTTTAACGGCGGTGGCGCAGCCAGTGGAAGCTCGGGGGGCGTCGGAAATTGGCTGTCGACGGTGGGGAGGATTCGTTGGCGGCTGACAGCCCATAGGAATCGGAATGCGTTGCGTTTATCCTATGGGGGTACTCTTGCGATCCCAATTTACAAAGATATCCCCCATGCAAATCGATTGTTCACGACAAGCTGCTTGCAAGCCTTGGCTCTATCCCGCTTGTCTCCTAATCGCCACTTGCTTTGCTGCAGCGATGTTGGTTTGGTTCCCGCAGAGTGCACGTGCGGACGGAGCCGACGGAACTGAGAGAGGGAAACCGCTTTTTGATGGCGTGACACTCGATGGCTGGGAAGGAGATCCGGCGCATTGGCGAGTTGAGTCCGGTGCGATCGTTGGTTCGATTCCCCGCGGAGAGACGCTAAACAAAAACACGTGGCTCGTCTACCGTGGCGGAGAACTTCGAGACTTTGAGCTCCATTTGAAGTTTCGATTGACGGGCTTGCCGGCGGCCAACTCTGGAATCCAGATTCGATGCCAAGTGGAAAACGTCGATCATGTGTCTGGGTACCAAGCGGATCTCGACATGGGATCGACATGGTTGGGGCGAATCTACGACGAGCATGGTCGCGCATTGCTGGTCGAACGAGGGGTGCGGGTTCATATCGCTCCCGATGGGAAACGCCGACAACATGCCTTCGCTCCTCTCCATCAGTTTCCGGTTCTCGTCAGAGAGAGCCAGTGGAACGATTATCGGATTGTTGCTGTGGGAGAGCGGATCGACGTCTATGTGAACGGAAGTTTGTTCTCGTCGTTATGGGATCAACAGGTAGGGGAGCGAGATCTTTCCGGATCCTTGGCCCTCCAACTTCACAGCGGGCCGGAAACTCGCATCGAATTTAAAGACCTTTGGTTGGAATCTCTTCAAGCATCGGACAGCGATCGGCTAACAGCGATGGACTTCGGCGATGACGAAGCTGTTCCATCGCAGGAGCAGGAGGGATTAGTTCCGACGGATGCCCAAGGCAACAAACTGAACTTTGGGTTTGAATCTGGAAATCTTGAAGGGTGGCAAGCGACCGGTACGGCGTTTCGAGGGCAACCGGTCAAGGTCGACGGCATTTCGCAGCGCTGGCCGGGTCAGGTCAGCAACAAGGTTGGTGATTATTTCATTGGGGGCTATGAGCTCGAAAAAGACGCGGGGGTGGGGACGTTGCAGTCCCCATGGTTCCGCGCATCCCATCCCTATGCGGGATTTTTATTGTCGGGTGGAGAAGCGGTGAGCACGCGTGTCGAAATACTCCGCTATCAGTCTCAGACGGAACCCCCGGTGGTTCATGCTCAAGCAGTCGGCAATAACCGCGAGCAGATGCGGCGCGTGGCGATCGATCTTCGATCCATCCAAGATGCGTTGATTGCTGTGCGACTCGTCGACGAAAACGCCGGAGGTTGGGGGCATTTGAATTTCGACGATTTTCGTTTTTACGATGCACCGCCGGTAACGATTGAACCGGATACCTCCAAGCGGACTACGTTCAATGCGATCTTGCATACGCTAATTCCCAATGAGATTGAGAGCGATGCAAACATTGGGGCTGAGCAGGATCAACGCGCGGCGCTAAAAACACTGGAGAGTATGTTCGTTCCACCCGGATTCTCCGTCGATGCTATCGCCAGCGAACCTCGAGTTCATCAGCCGATTGCGTTTGCGTGGGACGCTCGCGGGAGATTGTGGGTTGTCGAGGCCCACTCTTATCCGCAAAAACGACCAGTCGGCGAAGGACTCGATCGCGTCGTGATCTTCGAAGATGCCGATGCGAACGGTAGCTTTGAATCTCGCAAGGTCTTCACGGAAGGGCTGAATTTGGCCAGCGGTATCGAGCTTGGATTTGGGGGCGTGTGGATCGGTGCCGCTCCCGAACTGCTTTTTATTCCAGACCGAGATGGAGATGATCGTCCGGACTCGGAACCCGTGGTAATGCTCGATGGTTTCGGATACGGAGATACGCACGAAACATTGAATAGCTTTGTCTGGGGACCTGATGGATGGCTGTATGGCACCCAAGGTGTCTTCAATACATCGAGCATCGGCAAGCCGGGTGCCGAGGCGACAGATCGGAAGTATTTGGCCGCCGGGGTTTGGCGCTACCATCCTACGCGTCACGTGTTCGAGGTATTTGCCCACGGTGGGAGTAATCCATGGGGGCTCGATTACGATAGGCACGGGCAGTTGTTCATGACGCACTGCCGAAGCTTCTGGGGGCGAGGGGGGACAACGCATGTGATGCTCGGTGGGCATTATTGGAATCAAGTCAACGGTGGTTATGCGCCGTTTATCTCCGCGAACGGATTGCGAAATCATCCCCATCTTCAAAATTTCCTGCTCGCTTCTGCTCGATACGATTCGGGGGAAGGCGGGGCTGGTAAGCCTGGCACAGGAGACGTTTACGGTGGTCACTCGCATGTGGGCACCATGATCTATTTGGGGGACAACTGGCCCCTCGAATACCGAAACCATCTGCTGACCCATAACCTTCATGGTCATCAGCTCAACCACCAAATCAATCGTCGCGAAGCGGGTGGCTACAACAGCATCCACGCGGGAAACGACCTTCTGTTTTGTTCCGACCCGCAATTCATTGGGGTCGATCTCATGCTGGGACCCGATGGCGCAGTCTACATGACCGATTGGTACGATCCGCGGTTGTGCCACAATCCGAATATCGAACATTGGGATCGAGGGAATGGTCGTATCTATCGGATGAAATACGACGCCACTTATAAACCCGCGCAGGTGGATTATCGTCGCGCCAGCGATCAGGAGCTGGTTGCAGCTCAGCGGCATCTCAACGATTGGCACGCGCGTGCTGCTAGGCTTGAGCTGGCATCGCGATATGCTGCCGCGACACTTCCTGGCGAAATCAAAGACGAGTTGCAGAACGCAGCGATCGCTGGCGATAACGACCACGACCGACTTCGGGCGATATGGACATTGATGTCGACCAGAGCTTTTTCACTCGATTTTGGAAAACAGTTGCTGCGAGATCCCAACGAGTTCGTGCGAGCGTGGGCTGTCCAGGCGCTCACCGAACAAGCATCGGAGGCCTCTGCCTCGATCGTGGTCGAGCATGCTGAAAACGAGCCATCGTTCTTGGTGCGTCGGTATTTGGCCAGTGCCATGACGCGATTGTCCGCTGGCAAAGCGTGGGTTTTAGGTTCGAGGTTGGCACTCCAGCCTGAAAACGAAATCGACCGAGATTTGCCGGTGATGATTTGGCAAGGACTTGCATCGCATTGGGATGGGAACGAGGCACGGGCCCTCGACCTTGCGGAAAAGACCCAGCTTCCCGTGGTTCGCGACTCGATCCTTTGGTTCGCCGCAAAGAACTCGCTGGACGGACGCGAGAAGATCGCGGCAGCAATCGGTTCCGCAGAGCCATCGGAGCAAAAGAAACTCTTGGAGCTTTTCGAATACGCGCTGCGGGGAACGCGGGTTGCCCAGGCACCTCGGAACTGGGTGGCGATTGCCGATTCCCTATACCAGTCCTCCGATACGGAACTTCGACGCGCCGCCGAGCAAATTGGCTCGCAGCTTTTCGATCATTCGCTCTTCGATCGTATGCGTGCGCAATTGCGTTCCTCCGAATCGATCCCGCAAAAACTCCACGCGCTGTCGCTATTGGCCTTCGACAACCGACCGGACAATATGCCGGTCTTCCTCGAGCAATTGGATCGACCGGAGTTGGCTCTAAAAGCAATACCGCTCCTTCGGCAATACGATTCGGAGCTCATCGGGCGAGCGGTTCTCGAGAGGTTGAACGCATGGAGCGGTGAACTTTCTGCGGCAGCGATGGAATTGCTATCAAGCCGCTCTGTTTGGGCGAGCCAGTTGCTCGATGCCATCGAAAGTGAGCAACTGGACAAAGGTCGCTTGACGGCATTTTACGCCCGGCAAATCTCCCTTCTGGGAGACGACAAACTTTCGGCATCGTTAGCTAGGGTGTGGGGGCAAGTCCGTCCGAGTTCAGAGCAACTCCGCGAGGAGATCCGCAAAACCGCCCAAGCGTACAAAGCGGCTCCGCTTTGGGCCTTTGATGGAAATGCAGGGAAAGCGCATTTCCAAAAGCTATGCGCCTCATGCCACTCCTTGGAAAAGGGAGCTGTCGAGTTTGCGCCAAAGCTTCAAGGAACCGGCGCCAAAGGGGCGGATTATGCGATTGAAAACGTGATCGATCCCAACGCGGTCATTGGACGAGATTACCAAGCGCGAATAATTCGAACGAACGATGGGCAAGTCATCACCGGGTTGGTGGTGCGTGAAACCGACGCCTCGATTGAGTTACGGACGACCACCGAGACATTGCTGGTCGACAAAGATTCGATTGACGAAATACGAGTTTCGGAGAACTCGTTCATGCCCGTAGGATTGCTGGAAACGCTCGACGAACGGCAAAGGATTGAGCTGTTCAAGTACGTACTTTCCCTTTAAGCCGGTAGGATTTTCGCTGAAACCAACGAGGGTTTTGCCATCGAGGGACCATTTTGTGGAAGGGCTGAAGTTGCCTAAACCCTGTAAAATCCCAGCGGAAAGCAGGCGTTAAAGCCGACCACGCCCTTTCAGAGCCCGCCTTCTGCGTATCTTGTTAAGACTGTTTTTTCTACTTGGCTTGAATCCGTATTGACCCGTCTTTCGTGAACTAGCTATCCTCCGACCCGACCAAGGCAAGTTCGGCAAACTCGGCTAGCCTGGTTGGAGTCGCAGGATACACCGATCGAGTCCGTTTGGGCGATGCGTCAGGCACAATGCTGATGCGGCTGGCTCGCACGGTTATGAACATTCAACAAGGATGGTTGAGTTCCATGTCCAATACAAAAACAGTCTTTACGACCGGCGAGGCTGCCAAGATCTGCAAGGTTAGCCAACAAACGATCATTCGTTGCTTTGACAATGGTTCGCTGAAAGGATTTCGCGTACCTGGAAGCCGTTTTCGACGGATTCCCCGAGATCAGCTGTTCGTCTTCATGAAAGACAACGGCATCCCGACCGATGCGCTCGAAAGCGGCAAGAAGAAGTTGCTCATCGTCGACGACGATCAAGACCTGGTAGACTTGATGCGAGATACCTTTGAACGCGATGGCCGCTTCGATATCCGCACCGCCAACAATGGCTTCGATGCTGGAATGCAGGTCAAAGAGTTCCGACCGGACCTGGTCGTGCTCGATGTGATGCTGCCAGATATCAATGGTCGCGAAGTATGCCAGCGCGTTCGATCGGATCGTACGATGGACTCTGTCAAGATCCTGTGCATCTCAGGTATGGTTGACGCGGACAAAATCGCGGACCTCCGTATGGCCGGGGCGAACGACTTCATGCAAAAGCCATTCACGACCGATCGCCTCCTCGAACGCGTTTGCGATCAGCTAGAGATCGATCGTCCTGTTTCGGTGATGTAGTGTCCCGATTCTTCCAGCTCAAATAAGCCGTCGGTCCTACCGGCGGCTTTTTGTATTCCTAGATTCGGAAATGCCTGCAGTTTCATCCGAGTGCAGTCTGTTCCGGAACACGATACGAACTGGCGTGCAAGGGGGTTTCTACTGGATTTAGTCTGGCTGCGTACCCCCTCTTTCGAGTCGCATGGCAGAAGCCTTTAGGCTGGGCTGGTCAAGTTCCAAGGAAATCTTTCTTCATGGTGGTATCAGTAGCATGCTCTAGGCCTGCATGGTATCGATGAAATGTGTAAACTGCCGAATCTTGTGGCAGGGTGCGATTGGTAGCACTCAGGCGGGAGTTGGTTCCCTGCGTTGGATTTACTGGTTGTTAAATTTCTCAATGGAAGTGAGTGTTCTATGAATATTTCGAAACGATGTGCCGCCGAGGCGATCGGTACGTTTTGGCTTGTATTCGGCGGATGTGGTAGCGCGGTTTTAGCTGCTACGTTCTACAAGCAGGCCAATCAGATTCCGATCAATCTCGGGATCGGATTGCTGGGGGTTTCGTTCGCTTTCGGTTTGACGGTAATGACGATGGCATACGCAATCGGCCATATCTCAGGATGCCATTTGAATCCTGCGGTGACCATTGGTTTGTGCGTCGCCAAGCGATTCCCTTCGAAAGATGTGGTCCCGTATATCATCGCTCAAGTCGTCGGTGCCCTTTTAGGGTCGTTGACGCTGTACTTTATCTTCAAGGGAAAAGACGGTTTCGAGGGTATCGGTGATTTTGCGAGCAACGGATTTGATGCTCATTCGCCTGGCCAGTTCTCGCTTGCCTCGGCCTTGGTGGCTGAAGTCGTTCTGACCTTCTTTTTCTTGATGATCATCTTGGGTGCGACGGATAAACGAGCACCAGCGGGTTTCGCCCCGATTGCGATTGGTTTGGGTTTAACACTCATCCACTTGATCGGCATCCCTGTAACCAATCTCTCCGTCAATCCAGCGCGCAGCACCGGCCCAGCGGTCATGGTTTGGATCTTCTCAGGTGAGATGTGGGCAGTCACGCAGCTTTGGCTTTTTTGGGTAGCTCCCATCCTCGGCGCATTTCTGGCCGGAGTTGCATACCCACAGATCTCTGACGATGTGAAGTAGGCGGCCAGGCCTTATCATCCGTGGGGGTGAAGTTTCGAGTCACTCCCCGTTCACTCTTGATTTTTCTTCGAAAACCCCAGGACTGCCCAACGGTTCTGGGGTTTTTTCGTAGGTGAAGCGAGTGGCGGTAAGCTAGCGATTCCAATGGAGGAGTATGGAGGTGTATAGAGGGGGCTACCAACTACTGCGCATCGAGGGAGTCGCAGCCAAACCCTCAAAGAGTTACCGAGGCACGGAGAAGAACCGTTGCGCGTTCAGGTCGCTGTTTCCTTGCCTACTCCGACTCTGTGACGTAGTGTCTTTGCGTGATATTGATCGATGGGTAGCGATCAGGTAATGATCGTCGCCGGCAGAACGCTTTACGACAGGGACTGTCGTGCAACGATGGGGCCGCAATGTCGAACGGTTGGCCTCAACGGCTCATATCGCAAGCAAGATCTATCACTCGCTCGTTGCTTCTCCGCCCCTTTGCCTGCGGTTCGTCATCCGAGCCCCCAAGGGTACCAAATCATTAAACCGATCGATCGGTTCATCAGCGACCCATGCCATCCCGCGGAGTACGATCGTCCGAAAGATTGGGTCGTCGAAGGTCCATGAGTAATGTCCTGGGATGCTGACCAAGACACGACCGTTACCCGGTTGGTAGGTCCAAAGCTGTGGTTGTGGCGCTCCCTCCTCGTCGCTCGTTGCCAGGAGATTGACTCCTTTGGGATCTCCGGTAAGTAACCAATAGCTCTCATCGAGCAAATCGAGTTCGCGGATGTTCCTCATGATCGGGTGTTTCGTGTCGCGCACATCGAGTTTTAGTGGGCCGTGCCTGAATTTGATCTTTCCTCCCCAGGATGCAAGTCCGATTCGCTTGGAGAATTCGGAGACTTGATCGTTTCCGTTCACGGCCCAATGCAAGTAGATGGCACCGCCACCGCGTTGGAAGTAAGCATCCATCGCCTCAGCCCGCTTGGTATCCCAGCTTCCCTTTTGGAAGAAAACGAGCACGTCAGCGCTCTGCATTTGTTCCGGACTTGGGAACTCCCAAGCGACCTCGATGTTGGTCGCATCTGCGGCAGATAAGAGTTGCCCCCATTGCGTTAGCCAAGCGGGGTAATCGTGTTCGCTTGGACCGTGGTCTTTGGGACCTGCCACGAGCACGATCTTCATTGCTTTGTACGGAGCCGTTGGCGTTACAGATCCTGCGAGCACGTCAGCTACTTCCGCCGCTGTTCGCACTTTCGGCGCCGCGATCGGACCTTCGATCGGCATATGCGGCGCTGGCTTCATCAAATAGGTCATCAGGTCACGGACTTGTTCTTTGCTTAATTTTTCCAGCAATCCGGTCGGCATGATCGAGAGTTTCGAAGGCACCATTTCGGCGACGGAGCTCTTCGCGAACTCGATTGTCTTTCCGTTGTTGTCACCGAGCAAATAACTTTCCCCTCGGTCACGCACGACACCTGTTAGTACCGTGCCATCGTCAAGCCGAATTTGGTGGCCGATGAACTCCGGATTGATGGCGTAACTTGGCTGTTCGATGTCCCGCAGGTTGGATGCATAGTCACGGAATATAAGATTCGATAGATCCGGTCCGATCATTGGAATATCCCCGGAACCAGGTGACGTATGACACTTGGAACAGCCTACCTCCGAACTGTGAAATAGTTTGCGGCCCTGGCCCCAGTTGCCCCCGTCCAATAACGCGATCTCCGGCGCGTTCTCAGTCGCTGCATCCGCCGCCGCATTTTCCTCCACCCATGGCAATCGAAAGCGATTCAAGGGAATAGGACGAGGAACTGGCGACTCTGCGGTGAACATGCTGATGGCTGTTCCGATCGTTCCCGCATTTTTTTTGATCTGGACTTGAAGTTTTGCGACCGTCGATGAATCGGAATCAGCGCATTCTAATTGGAATGAATGCTTATTGACGGATTCCTCCGCAGATTCGAGGTCCAGGCGAAGTTTGCCTGGATGATTACCCAGCGATACTTCTTTGGTGGTGCCATTGGGATCCATCACCTCCAGCGTCAGTGTTACTATTTCCTGGGGCCACACGTAATCGATCTTCGCCCCGGGTTGGACTTTGGGACGGAGTACATCGCGCAGGTCCAGTACGGACACTAGGTCTAACTCGCCTGACTGCTGGATCGATTCCCAGAGGCGGTCGTGCTCAGCGCTACCACGAGTCATCTCCTGGGCGATATCGAGATTCATGTGAGGGATCCAGCCAGTCCATGTTGGTTCCTTTGGATCCAAAGGACTCCAGCGAGCGAGTACTCCATGGGTCCCAAAATCGACTTCCATTTCCGATCGCTGTTCAATCCGATTCGGGTCCTCTGCTTTGCCATGTTTGTCATCGGCCCAAGTGCTCGGTAGGGAAACGGCATAGTGGCCAACCGATTGCTGTTTGGGGACTTGAACAATCAAAGTTCGCAAATCGTTGCTGACGCCCACGCTTGCTACCGGTATTGACCGGCGTGGAGCTAGCAGTTGGGATTGGACAACGGCATACGGAGGGATGAGATTTTCATAGCGATCGCCGGCTCGCACGTAGGTGCCGAAATCGATTTGAAGTTTTTTGGTGACATCATTCCATCGCGTGAGATCGACTGGGTTGTCAAATGCAATCCGAAATTCGTTGGCGGAGTTTGCCCAGGCCAGGACCGGGCGAGGGACAGGTTTGGGGACCGCTCGAATCTTAAAAAGCCGCCCAATGCCCGCTGGTCCAGTCCCCCAGTCGGGAGGCCCACTGTGGCAGGCGACGATGAGGTCGCCTTGGGGGGTGACACAGGAATCCACCGTCAGCATCTGCAAGCAAGCAATCAATTGCGATTGAGCAACGTAACCGTGCGTGGAAGACACCAGTTGTGTACGCCAAAGCTTGCCCCGCGACTCTCCGCAAACGATTGCATTGTCCCCCCAAAGTTTTGGACCGAATCGTCCAGGATCGCCCATCGGCTTATTAAAGAACAATCCGCAGGTCGATTGATGCTGAGGTCCGTAATCAAACACTGATGGTTCATCGATTACCGTCGGATTGAAACCGGGATGCCTTGGCGGAAAACCATAGTGCTTGCCAGGTTCGATGTGAAGCAACTCATCGAAGGGGTTTCCGTTTGGTAGCCATGTCGCACCTTCTTGATCGGTGCAAAACAAATCCCCGCGTCGGTTGAATGCGATTCCGATCGGGAAGCGAACACCGGTGCACACCGTTTCACGCACTGAAAAATCAGGGGAAACCCGTTGGATGGTTCCGCGTTCGCTATTCAAGTCGTAATGGCCTTTGCCGGAATCGTCGACGAGATAGGCGTTTGCGTAATTGGTGGTGCCTAAACCAAAATAGAGCCAGCCATCGGGGCCTATTGCTAAGCCGACGGCATCGACGTTTTGGACGATTTCCTCCCAGCCTTTTGCAACGATGATTTCTTCATCGGAAACATCGTCTCCGTTCTTGTCGATAAAAAAGGAGACCTTGCCTTTGCTGGCGACAAATACGCCTCGACCTCGGGGGTCATTCACGGAGGTCAATTGCATGCCGATAGGCCCACGCATGGAGCCTTGGTTCTTATAGAACAGGGTTGCGGTATCCTCGAGGTTGTCTCCGTCCGTATCGTGGAGGATGTGGATATCTCCGTTGTAGCCGAGGGTAATGAGGGCGCCATCGTCTCGGATGAGGACGTTGTTCACGTTGGTGATTTCCACGGGGATTTCCCGTACTTCAAATCCTGGTTGTAGCATTTGGACCACCGGAGGGTTCGAATGCTTGATCAGTGGTTCGGTCGCAATGGTTGGAGCTAATTGCGTTGCTATCGATTCGGCGAGCTTGGCATGTTTCTTTTGAAGCGATTCGTGAAGGGCTTTCGATTGTTCGCCGGAGAGTGGTGTATCGAAGACGAGAAACTCGGCGATATCGCAAGCCGTGTGACCTCGCACCTGCTGAGCGCCTGGACCATTGGTATAAAAGCGAGCGCCGAGGGTCCACTCCAAAGTCGAGATAGTTTCAGCGGTCCATTCCCGTTGCCCGCGTTGTTCACCATCGACGGTAACTGCGATTTGGTCCGCGCTATCATCCAATCGGATTTCGACGGTATGCAACGTTGCGAAGGGGAATGACTTATTGGAGAGGTTTCGAGCCCCCGAGAACCCTCTTCCTTCGACATTGAACATGTCCCATCGGAGCGTTGGTCCTGGGCCTAAATCGAAATTGATTCCAGACGTGTAATCCCGCTCGTCCGGGGCATTGGTAGAGAACAATCCCCTGAAGTCACCTGGGTTGGCATGCGGCGCGACGACGATCCAGATCGAACCTCTAGACATCGAAGTCATCGACGAGGCGAACCGCAATGCATCATCGACTCCATCGAAGCGAACGCTGTTGTATCCGTCTCCTGCAATGTACTTCGGCTCTCCGTCACTCGACACGGCAGTGAAGTCAGCTTGATTGCCTGACGCATCGATCCATCGCTCGAGAGGATCCCCATCCTTGAGGGGCGCCAAGCCCGATTGCTCGCGAAGTGCATTGAGTTGCCTTGCGTCGAGGTGAATGCGAGGCTTGATTCCCGCATCTACCTCTTGGGATGAACCCGTCGGAGTCGCGATAGGATGTAACGAAGCGAAGCAAAAAGCGATCGTGGCGCAAACCAGACCGCTGGAAGTGAACTGCAGCATGGAAACAATAGATGATTGGGATGGCAATGGACGCGATGCAAGTCAAAAGCGCGAACCGCGAACTCAAGCAACACACGAACAGTGTAACCCAATACCTTCCGCCTTGCGCGGACTACTGGACTCGCATGAGTGATGTTAGTTACGGCGTGCTTTGCAGATCGCGCCGGTAGAATTCGCGGCGGTAAAGAAAGGTGGGCAAGGCGAAGCAAATTCCTACCAAAAAGATTGCGGCAAAATGAAATAGAAAGCCAGGCATTTTTAATCGCTTGGCCTCATTCGCCATCCAGACGGTTGCCGCCGTTGCAGTGATCATAAGATCCCATGAAAAGCCAGAGATCACCCAAGTTGCAAACGGTGCCGCAAAGAACTCGGTCCACGCCGACTCAGGGCGTGATGTGAAATGGATTCCAAAGCAGATCATCGGTGCGGCAAGTCCGATGGCAGATAAAAGCAAGTAGACCTGTTTCATCATGCGGTTCTGTATTGTACGGAGTTCTAGGAGGGCGACTGCTTGAAGGGCGCGTTACATGCTTGGGAGAACTCAGGTCCGGTTGATTTGCCAGGTGGTCCCTTGCTTGCCATCTTGTGTCGATATGCCGATAGCCCCGAGTCCATCTCGTACGGCATCGGAGGTGGCAAAATCCTTTCGAGCCCGAGCTTCCGCTCGAAGCTTAAGGACCAACTCCATCAGGCCGCTAACGATAGCGGCGCTGCTATCGGACCCGGACGCTTTGGGAACGGGCTTCATGAAGATCCCCAGCAATGCGGATAGCTCCCTTAGGATGCTAAGAGCGGACTGCAGTTCGGTAATTGCCGTAGCCGATTTCGTTTCTTCGAGCTTCTCCTGGTCGATCCAGCGATTGATGGCCCGGGCCATTTCGAATAGATCGGCGGTTGCTCCACCGGTATTGAAGTCATCATCCATCTTGCTCAAGAACGAGTCGCGCAATTCGAGGCATTGGGACTGAAGGGGAGTCGGGGTTCCCGGAGCGGTAAACTCCGAGCGTTTCTTGCAGTAAGGGATGTCGTAGACGGACGATCCTGAAATACGTTCGTAGCGATCGAAGAGCCGATAAAAAGTCTCCAGCGATGCGCCGGCCTCAGACAACGGCTCATCGCCAAAGACGGTGGTGGATCGATAATGGGATCGGAGCAGGAAGAATCGGATGCGTTCGCCCGTGTGCTTGGCGATCAATGCGGCCAATCCGCCAGCTCCCTTGCTGCGGGAGATTTTTCCAGAGACGTCATCGTTGCCGCCATCGCGGTCCGAACGACCACCGACCTTCCCAGAGTCGTTGGCAGCGCGCCTGAGTCCGTTGTGCATCCAGTACTTAAACATGGGCTGCCCGTGGCAACATCGGCGTTGCGCCATTTCGTTTTCGTGGTGTGGGAAAACCAAATCGAGTCCTCCGCCGTGGATGTCGAACGTTTTCCCCAGGATCCCGCGGCTCATGGCGGAGCATTCGATATGCCAACCGGGTCGTCCATCACCCCAGGGACTCGGCCAACTCGGCTCGCCCGGCTTTGTGGACTTCCAAAGGGCGAAATCGCCAGCGGATCGTTTTCTCGAGGCGGCTTCGCCCCCTTCGCCTTGCTGGTCGTCGGCGGTACGGTTGCTGAGTCGTCCATACTCAGGGTCTTTCGTTACGTCGAAGAAAACATCGCCACCGCTCTCGTAAGCGAATCCTCGCGAGATCAGTTCCTGCACAAACTGGATGATTTCCCCCATCGAATCGGTAGCTCGAGGCATCCGGTCGATTTGGTCGACTCCCAGCGATTGAAGGTTGGAAAGATAGTCCGCCGTCATCTGCGTCGCGAGTTGGAACATCGAGATCCCTTTTTCGCGAGATTTCACGATCAGTTTGTCATCGACATCGGTGATATTGACCACCCAGGTTACATCGTATCCGCAGTAGACCAAGTACCTTTTGACCGTGTCGAAAATCACGGGGCCAACCATATGGCCAATGTGGGCTTCGGCGTATACCGTCGGCCCACATAGATACATCCCAACATGTCCTGGAACCAGTGTTTCGAAAGGTTCCTTGGTTTTCGAAAGTGTGTTATAGACGCGAAGTGGGTATACCGATGGGGTTTCAGACATGGCAAATTGCAGTAGAACGCGTTGCAAGGAAACACATTGTTGTGGGAATCTAGGGTAGATTAGAAGGATAGAGCAAAACCGGGTTGCCGGAAATCCGTCTGAACTACCGACGCCGAGGGTAGCGATTCCCAAGTGGGGCGTCTATCGCAATCGGTGCGGATAGCCATCAATCCACTATCCAGTCGAAAATGGCGGCGATCGAAACGGCGGCGATCGAAATTGCGGCGATCGAAATGGCGGTCCGAGAAAGTTCCAACAAAACCTCACAAATGATGCTGTTCAAAATAACACTGTTCAAAATGACACTATTCAACGGAGTCGGCTGACCGCGACCGGAACGAATCCATCCATTCCCCATGTTTTCTCAATACACACCTCATGAGTCGAGTTCCGATTGAAACGTTTGGAATCACCGATCGCGGAGTCGTTCGGGACGAAAACCAAGATCAATTCTTTATTGCGGAATTGAGTCGTCGTTTGCAGATGCGGGCAAGTTCGCTTCCCATTGCTGCCAATTCGACCCTGGCAGGCTCCTCGCTCGGCTTGGTCATGATGGTGGCCGATGGGATGGGGGGACATCGCGGCGGGCAAGAGGCTAGCGGATTGGCCATCCGCTTTTTCCTCGCGTCGATCTTAAATCGATTGCGATGGAATCATCCGTCGACCCTGGGGGATGATGCGGACCTCGTTGAGGATCTGAAGTTGATGCTCACACAAGCCCACCGAGAGATCCAAAGGCAATCGGAGGTGGATCGCAGCTTGGAGGGGATGGGGACAACGTTTACCTTGGCTTATATCGCGTGGCCCAGAATGATCGTACTTCACGCCGGAGATACTCGATGCTATCTGTATCGTCGTGGGGAGCTGAAGTTGCTAACTCATGATCATACGCTTGCCAATCAAATGGTTCAAAATGGTCGCTTAGATGCCGATTCCGCAGAACGATCGCGCTGGTCGAACGTATTGGTCAACGCGTTAGGTGCGGGGGCGAGTGAAGTATTTGCAGATATCACAAAAGTCGAATTGCTGGCGGACGATGTGATTTTGCTGTGCAGCGATGGATTGAATAAGCATGTTGATGACCGGACAATCCGCTCGGTTCTATCCGCTTCATCGGTTCCAACCAAGATATGTGAAACCTTGGTGGCCATGGCAAAGGATGGCGGGGGATCGGACAACATTACGGTGGTTGCGGCACGCTGTCGTGATTTGGGTGCGGTTCACACCATGCAGATCCACACCTCCGTCGAAACCCCTGAGTCCCTATTTCACGAGTTACCGTTTCCAACCGAAGACGTCGACACATCCCAGGATGAGCGAGTGACCTTTGCAACGTCGGAGTTTTCCGATACTCCAACTCATGATCTGGAGCGGCCATGTTAGGTGTGAGCGATTGTTATGAATCGTCCTTAAGCCGACATTGGGTCGCCGATCGGAAAACAGTTTCAAGGGGGATTTCTCCGTCATGGCTTTAGGTCCCCTCGAGGATTAGAATCTTCCGACGGTGTGTATCCTTTCTCTTGCCCCATCCAATCCATGCACCCATTCCTTTCAAGAGCCTTATTCCTGCCGACATTCATTTGGAATTTCGGGATGGCGCGTGTGTTTCATCGAAGGCATTGGTGGGATCGCGTAGACGAACATGTGATCTTGGGGGCGTTGCCCTTGAAACGAGATGTCCCCAGGATGGCGGATCAAGGCGTCCGCGGGGTGATCAATATGTGTCGCGAATACCGAGGGCCATTGCAGCAATATGCGCGATTCGGGATCGAACAGCTTTGGTTGCCGACGATTGATTTTAATCCGCCGAGTTTTGAGGATACTTGCAAGGGCGTCGAGTTTTTGGAGGAGCATGTCCAGCGTGGACAGGTTGTGTATGTCCACTGCAAAGCTGGGCGGGCGCGAAGCGCCACTGTTGTGATCTGTTGGTTGATCAAGTACAAGCGTATGTCGCCAGAAGAGGCGCAACAGCATTTGATTCGATGCCGGCCACATGTGAACGCAAAGTTATTGGAGCGACCAGTCGTGCAGCAATTCATCCGCGAGCAGCAAGTGCGCCCGCTGTTGTGAACAGCAAGGCGCCTTGCCGATGGTCTGGTGATTGCGACAATCAACATGATCGTTGTCGCGGGTTGATACGTCCCTAAAGACACCGACGGCTAGCGCCTAAGTCGCTCACAAAGCCCATCAAGCGACAGCGTTCCACTGACTGTTGTGAACAGCAAGGCACTAGCCGGTGGTCTGTTGATCGCGACAATCAACATGATCGTCGTCGCAGGTTGATACGTTCCTAGAGACACCGACGGCTAGCGCCAAAGTCGCTCACAAAGCCCATCAAGCGTCAGTGAATACTAGAAACGTCGTTACGGCTTAGCCATCCAGTTCTTTACCAACGTTCCATCAGCGGCGTTCCAAACGCGGATGGAACCGTCGATTCCACCTGTCGCGAGCCTATTCGTAGCCGGAGTGTAGGCAACGGACACAACCCAATCCTCATGCCCTGGAATTTTCAGCGAAACTGCGTTGTTGCTCAATTCGATCTTAACCCAATGCTTATCCGCACATGGAACAATGACCGCTTGGTCGATCTTGAGCAATTTCGCTGGCTCGCCCCCCAACGGAACCTCCGCAACCTTTTTTGCACCCTCAAGTTCCCAGCGATGCCACTTGTTATCCGCTCCAACACTCATCCATTGCGAACCATCTCCGATCGAGGCAATTCCCCGTACGGCTGCTGCGTGGCCTGGATAACTCACTAGCAGATCTCCAGTTTCCGCATCGATGACCTTGGCGGATTTATCTCGGCTCGATGAGCCCAACCTCTTACCATCATCGCTATACGCCAACTGCGTCACCCAATCGGCATGGCTAGCGAGCGACTTGCGCTGCTCCATCTTGTCCAAATCAATAATTCGAATCGTGTTGTCGGCCAAGGCTACCGCCAACTCGTTTTTGCCTGGTCGCATGACGCAGTCCAGTACCACATCGTTCGATCTGGCCAAAACATGTTGAGTCGCCCCTGAGTTCTTGTCCACCAATCGCAACTCACCCTTGGCACCCGGAGTACCACCACCTACCGCCCACACATTCCCCGCGTTCATGGCTAGCATCGCATAGGCCCGTTGCACTTGGTTGGGCAATCTCCCAACCAAATTACCCTCGACAGGATTCCAAACCAAAGCCTCGTGATACCCGGAGGAAATCAATTGGCTACCATCAGGCGAAAAGGAGAGTGCGGTGATCGGTAACGCGTTCGGATAATGCTCGGGGGATTTTGCAGTTGCCGCAGGTGGGATTACCAACCAGAGTGGATCGCTCAGCGTCACACCGTCGAGTTTCGCCCCTTCATCCATCCATTTCGCGATCAATTCGATTTGTTCAGTTGCCAGAGGCTCGCTTTCGGCCGGCATTTGGACATCCGGATCGTGAGAACGGATCCGCTGCACGATTTCGCTGTCAGCGCTCTTCATTGGGACAACAGGGTTATTTCCACCGTCACCCGGCTTTAGCATCTGCTCTGCCGCATCAAGTCGATAGCCACCCTCCGACCGCTTAGCACCATGGCATGCGACGCAATGCTCCTGCAAAATGGGAGCAATTTGCTCCTTGAATGATACTGGCGTTTGTGCAAGAAGCGAATCGGCCTCAAATCCCAATGCACCCGACGTTGCGATCAGCAACGTCCGTCCAATCGCCAACAAATTACAGTAAGCGATATACTTGGCCGACCCACCCACGGATCGATTTGATATTGAACGAGTTCTCAAGGTGCTGGCTCTCGAAGAGGCAAATTGCCAATCAAATTGTATGTTTAGTGCTGGAACAAAAACTCATCCGTGTTGATCAATACCCAACAGAGATCCTCAAGCCCCGCGATCGGATCCGGCTTGGATTGGCAATGCTTCACCGCTTCCGCCAACTCGTCGGGGGTCGGATTTCGGCACAGTCCGGCGAGGTACAACTCACGAACAACTTCCTCAATCGACTTGCCTGCCGCGACACCCTTGCGGAATCGATTGTTGGGATTTCGGAGTTTCTCGTAAATGGTCGATCCATTGAACAGTTCGATGGCCATGCTCAAGTTGGAATCCTCCGAGCGTTCACAGGCGCACACTGTGGATCGTTCCGGTTGCCCAAAGACTTTGAGGAAGTCCACTTTGGCGATATCGGGCGCCGGGATCTGTGTCGCTTTGGTGCCTGGAGGTAAAGTTCCGAAGTTTTGGTCAACTTGTGTCAACTGATTGATGGCATCGAGCAATTGCTCGGCCCCTAGCAACCGTGGCTGTTGGTGGGAAAAATACAGCGTATCCTTTTCGTTGAAGGAATTCGTTTCAAAGGTGGATTGGTAGGTCCTGCTTTGGAGTATCGTTCGGATCAATGCCTTGCGATCGAAGCCCGACTCGACGAACGATTTGGTGAGTGCGTCGAGCAGAGGCCGGTTGGTAGGTGGGTTCGAATCCCGAAAATCGTCGATCGGATCGACAATGCCCCTGGCGAACAATTGACTCCAAATCCGATTGGCTTCAACCCTCGCCAGATACGGATTGTCTGGACGCACTAGCCAATCCACGAATGCGAGACGTCGATCGTCCGCTGGGTCGAGTGCTAACTCGCCCGAGACAGGAACCCATGGCTTCATAGTCTGTCCTGTACGCGGCTGGACGACCTCGCCGTTACCGCTGGACCAAACCAGCATCTCATTAGGCCGTTGCGTTTTCTTCCGCTGAACGCGTTGAAAGAACGCACCCAACCCATAGTAATTGTCTTGCGTCCACCGTTCGAAAGGATGGTTGTGGCATTTCGCACATTGCAAGCGTGCACCGAGGAACACTTGGGATATCGTCTCAACGCAGTCGTTCATATCGCCAGCGGTGCGATAGAAATTCGCTGGTGGATTGGAATACGTACTGCCACTCGCCGAGAGGAGTTGTTTGGCAAACTCGTTGTACGGCATGTTGTCGCGAATCGATTGCTCCACCCATCGATGGTATTTGTACACACCATCATTCCCTACACTCTTGCCGGTCAATCGAAGCAGATCCCCCCACTTCATCGCCCAGAATTTGGCATGCTCTGGGCGTTCCAGCAAACTATCGATCAAACGATTGCGTTTATCGCCGCTCGTATCAGACAAGAACGCCGTTGTTTCCTCAACGCTGGGCAGGATTCCAATGAGATCCAGGTAAACTCGCCGCAGAAAGACTTCGTCGGTACAAACGGAGGCCGGAACATATTGCAATTGACGCAGTTTCGCATCGACCAAGGTATCGACAAAGTTCACCTCAGGAAGCGATTTCCATTCGAACCCTGGGATCTGATCGACAAACATGAAAGGTACCGACTCGATGTGCTCCAGGTACCTTGCCATGATCACCGACTCACCCCGCGCGATGGGTGTTACACGGCCCAACGGCGATACTGTGGCCACGCTGGTGTTGGAGCTTTCAAAGACGGTGAGCGAAGTCACATCGCGAGTCTTTCCGTTCGCATAGTGAGCTACGACAACCAGCTGTTGCTCGCCGCGCTCACGCATGACGACTCGCTGCGCGTTTGGATAAACCTCTAGCTTCACGCAGCGGCTTTGATCCGGCGGATCGAGCGGGGCTCCTTGGGCGATCCAATCGCGAAGCAGTGCATACGCGGCATCGGACTTGTGGATCTGCACACCGCCGCCGTGGGGTACTTTCATGAGCGGTTTGAGCAGCAGCAAGCTTTCGTCAGGCGAGATCGTATTCAATCGCCGCTCTGCTTCTTCACGAACGAGAGTCAACGTATCGAGTTGGCGATCGAAAGCGCGGAGCGACAACCGAAAATTCCC
This sequence comes from Pirellula sp., assembly GCA_046318275.1. Classification (GTDB taxonomy): domain Bacteria; phylum Planctomycetota; class Planctomycetia; order Pirellulales; family Pirellulaceae; genus JBKCUI01. The sequence goes on from JBKCUW010000100.1 coordinate 20,606, forward strand.
CTTGCCGCTCGGCGAACCGTGGCATGCACCCGAATTGCAACCTTGCTTTGACAGCGCGACCAAAACTTCATTCTCGAATTCGACGCGTGCTGGCTGCTCGAAATTTTCAACACTCACAGGAATTACCGATTTCGATGCACCCAGTTCAGCGACCAATTCCGCGTTTCCGTTTCCGGTCGGTACCACAACCCCATTCTGCCATTGAAAGACGGCGGGATTGGAGGAGGTCCATTTCGTTTTCTCCGTCCAATCTTGCGGATGATCCGCCGCGTCCCATCCCGTCAATACAACGCGTGCTCGATCTCGAGAGCGATTGAGCGAAATTTTTGAGGGATACGGTTCAATACGAATCGGCTGGATTTCAGTGACAATACGTACTGCATTGCTTTGCACTTTGTATTCGGCATCCCCGATCTTGCTGGTCCCAGTGACCTGCAGCGACACAGGGGTCGCTGCTGCAAACTCAGGTGCTAATTGCAGTCCGATGGTCGCTGTCGACTGATCAGCGGCAACCGTCACGGGCCCGGCTACCGTCACTCCCGCTGGCAACTCCGAAATATTCAACACCACCGGCTGCGGATTCTCACCCGACCTTTGAAGCCGAACATTGAGAGGAACCAGGGTTCCAGCAAGAACCGCCGCAGGCTGCTCCACGCTCAATTGAAGTGGATCGTACCAGGCGATCGGGATTGTAAAATTCTCGATACGCCCGGACGCCATCTGCCCGTAGAGGGATACCCCGATTGCCGATGGCCCGGAGGAAGCTGGCGAATTGGGTATTCGCGACAAAGTGAATTTGAGCGTATCTTTGTCGAGAGCAGGCTGAACCGTCCAACCCTCGGGCCCAGTCGCCGACAGTACGGAAACAGGCTCTTTGAACTCAGGTACCAATCGCTTTACCGTCACCGACACTGCATGCTGCTGCAGCGGCGTCGCTAATGGGATAGAAGCAGGATGCTCCAACGAGAAAAATGATGGCTTCGCCGGCATCGCAGAAAGCGTCAAGCTTCCCTCAAGCCAGGATGGTGGATACGGTTGGCTAGCCAGTTTGGTACGTCTTAGCGCCAGGTTGTTGACAGCAACTGCTGGCGCCGGAATATCGACTGGCTTTGCCACCCATTGCAGCGATTGCATCGTCGTCGGATTCCACTGCGCATCGGTGGCGAAATAGACTCGATGCTCTGCCCCCTTTGCTGGAATGGTTGGGTTCACAATGCGCAGTCCAGGTGGTGCAGCAACCAATTCCAATTGGACGGCGCCATCATACCCAAAACGTTGAATCAACAGATCGACGAATGTCGCGCCGACGGCTGTCTCCAACACACGACTCTCGCGCGTATTCGCATCGGGCTTTATCGCAACCGAGATGCGGCCAGCCGGTAGCAACTCTACCCAATAGGCATACGCAGGGCCTCCACGGTCGAGCAAATCAAAGACCTTTAATTGGTAAACGTTCGTCTCTGGAAACGTTACATCCATGCTCCATTCGTCCGATTCATTGACTGCGGTTTCAGCAATGGTTTGGCCAGCAGCGTTTACCAATTGCATCCGAAGCAGTGTGGGCGTTCCCAAGCTCCGAGTCCGCGCCGAAATACGCACGGTTTGGCCTTGGGTGCCAGCGATCGGAAACTGATCTTTTTCTCGGGCGTTCAGAAGTCGCCCGCTGATTCCCACGGGTAGAGGCAAAGGAGTTGCAACTGCAGGCTCAGGAACTGCCTCCAATGGCTCGACGTGCAGCGAAAAGTCTCGCACTAAAACCTCGGACCAAACACCTCCGACCGCATTTGGCACGGACGGACCGAAGTTCACACGGTCCGAAATCGTACCTGCAACAACCGTAAACGGATTCGGTAGTTGCTGGATGTTGTTGCCCGGAATGCTTGCCGGTGCGTCGTTCTGGAGAAAGGTTAACGGTGTCGTCACACCCGGGCGGACGGCTAAAGGGTAAGGGATATTTCCAAGTGGAAAATCGCCGAGCCGCAATCGGTAGCGACCATCCCCTGCGAAGCGACTGTCCACCAACTCAATGACAAAATCACCTTCGCTTGCGGCCACAAATCGGACCCGAGCGTCCGGACCAACTTCGTTATCATCGGATTGAGCCACCAATCGGCCGGCACCATCGTATACGCGTACCACTGAGTCCATGGTCGAACCGATCCGCTCTGCCACTACATCGATGGAAAGCCCGACTCCAGCCCCTAGATGGACCGAATAAAAATCGCTCTGCGATGCATCGGACTTGCCATCTACCGCACAGGGAAGGACCAAGTTCTGGGCTTGAGTTCGAACGTGGTTGGCGCCGTTGTCGGTGATGCTCGGCAAGTTATCGACCAGCATTTGCAACGCATCGGAAACTCCGTCATCGGTCCCGACCCAAAGTCCTATCGGCCCCAGATGGGTTCCCTCGCGAACTGTAACGTCGATCGAAGCCTTTGTCGGCTCCACGGCGACGATCTGAACATCGGCAGGTTGCGTTAAACCGACCCGCAACGGCGCTTTGAAGTTTTGACCAACAAGCTCCAATCGGGTGCTTTTGCCAGGTGCAACGGCCCAGGACGATGATCCGGTTAGCGCCGGCTGCGCGGTCGCTTGGGTGCTCAGCGAGGCAGCCAAAAGCAACGCTGCCACCAGTGCGATGCCAAAGCTATCGCTCATTCGCATCAATCCAATCAAACATGGCCTAAGCAAACATCGCCCAAGCAAACATGGCGACAGGTTCCAGACGATCGACGACCGCAACACATGGAATCGGATCCACATACAATGTCCGATGGGTTAGTGAGGAAGGGGAGGAGTGAGGAAGGGGAGGAGTGAGGCAGGGGAGAAATCGTGACGCCGCGAGTGACCGCGGTATAGGCGGGACGGCGCACCCGACGACTCGAGGAGCACCAGGAAATAGTTTACACTAAACCGGCGATCGGTTCTCCGTGATAAATCAAATGAGGTCGATCCGTGGAATCCCGCCACGTTGCTTCGGCTGGAATACCCATCAAATGGTAGATAGTGGCAGCAAAATTCTCCGGCTTGACCGGCGAATCCACGGGGTACTCCCCTTTGGCATCCGAGCGTCCGACGACCACGCCTGGCTGAATACCACCCCCAGCGAACAAGACCGACTGGCACGCACCCCAATGATCTCTTCCCGGCAACTTGTAATGCTCGCGCAGCAAGGTGATTTTTGGGGTGCGCCCGAACTCGCCTGCCATTACCACCAAAGTCTCGTCGAGTTTTCCCGATTGATGCAAATCCTCAAGCAACGCGGATAGTGCACGATCTGTCGGCGGTAATAGGCGATCTTTGAGATGCGGGAACGCATTTCCGTGCGTATCCCAAGATTCATTGTTGCCGAGATTCACCTGAATCAACGGCACGCCAGCATCGACCAACCGCCTCGCCATCAACAGCGACCAACCGAAAGAATTTCTGCCATAACGATCCAGCGTTCGATCCTCCGCTCGTCGGATATCAAGTGCAGAATGGACGTTGGGATCCACCATCAACGACGCGGCAGCTTGTCGATGCCGATCGAGTGGATTGGAGTTAGCGATCTGATCGATCAATCGCCGCTGCTCATTGAGCTTGTTGAGCATCCTCATTCGATCGGCCAGCTGCCCACTCCCCAATCCGTGCGGCATCGACAACTGGGGGGCTTGGAACAAGCGATCGTCGCCCTTTCCACGCTGCTGATGGTCGAATGCAAACTCGGGGAACGCACCATACGACGTCGTGTGGAACGGAGAAGCTTCGATGAACCACGGGTCATGATTCTGGCCCATGATTCCCGCATGTTGACCTGGAAGCACTCGCCCCGTGTTATGCACCAATCGCTCGGGAAGCACGATGGCTGGAGGCAAATTGTTCTTTGCGATGGGGCGTTCTCGGGTGATTGCGTTTGCAACCGTCGACGCGATCGAAGGATGGTCGGTCCGATTGGCCGTGTTTGGATTGAACCCTGGCGGTAACGCGCTCCGCCCCGTAAGCATGATGTGATGGCCGGCCGAATGATCATTAGACGGATGAGTGAGCGATCGGCATAACGACCAAAGATGGCTCTGCTGAGCCAGCATTGGGAGATGCTCACAAATTTGGAGCCCCGGTGTCCGAGTAGCAATCGGTTTGAATTCGCCGCGAATGTCTTCGGGCGCATTCGGCTTCATGTCGAAACTCTCATGCTGGGCCAACCCACCCGACAGAAAAATAAAGATGCAGGATTTCGCTTTGGCGAGAGGCTTGTGCCCCCCCGCCGCGTATGCTTCGCGAAGTCCGGCCAAATGGTTTGCCCCAAGCCCCAAGATCCCCACGGCACCGATCTGCAAAGCCTCGCGGCGCGAAAAACCGCTGTGCTCCAACTGCAGCTCACGATATCTCATAGGTGGCATCCCTCGCTTCACGGGCGACATCCCTCGCTGGAACCAAACCGAATACGAAGCAAAATCAAAAACACGAGGTCAACTTACTCGACGACGACGCCCCGATAAGGCAGTCGGCGATCCACTTCCAGCCCAACAGTTTACACCATGCTCCCCTCGAGTTGGCAGCTATTTCACGGTGCCCGATGCAATCTGCAACAAAAGCTACCAATTGGCTTCCAACCTCAACTCCCAGAACTCGCTCTTTACCTAAACCCTCCATACTGAGTATCCTCCGGACCGCGCGATCGATATCGCTAGGGAGTTATAAAGATCGCACGGAAGTTTACGAAATCGCATCGACGACGCACAACGGAGCATGAGCATGATGGAAATTCTCTCCCCGACACGGCAACCTTTTTTGACTGTACGCCGATCGTTCGCTGTATACATCGCAGGTGCGATTTTTGCCTTATTTACGACAAACGACGCACAGGCGCAAATGAGGCCGGACGAAGTCATCGCGCAATCGGCCCAATTGCTCGACGAGACGATGGCCCAAGCAATCGCGCGAGTTCCTCAATCGCTGGTGGAAAATGCCAGCGGTGTTGCGATCATCCCCAACGTGGTCAAAGGTAGCTTTATCGTAGGCGCCCGTCACGGCAAAGGGGTCCTGCTGGTCAAAGAGCCCAATGGAACATGGCATGCCCCGGTCTTTGTGTCCTTGACGGGAGGCAACATCGGCTGGCAAGTCGGCGTGCAATCTTCCGACATTATTCTGGTCTTCAAAACACCGCGCAGCATCCAAGGAATCCTCAATGGCAAACTGACCCTCGGCGCAGATGCCGCCGCTGCGGCTGGTCCTGTTGGACGCGAAGGAGCAGTTGCCACTGATGGTCAGTTGCAAGCGGAAATCTACACGTATTCTCGCAGCAGGGGGCTATTTGCGGGCGTATCTATCGATGGCTCCGTGTTGCAAGTCGACCGAATGACAACGGGCCAGTACTATCAGATCACTGCGACCAACCAAACACCCACTGTTCCGCCTGCCGCTCAAAAGTTGACGGAAACCGTAGCTCGCTACGCGGCCACCATCGCCGCAGGAACCGCTCCTCCCACCTCCGCGCAGCAAGTCGGCGCGACCGAATCGGAGGTGGTTCGCGGTCAATTAGTGCAACTCGCCCCCAAGCTCTTTGACATTCTCGATGATCAGTGGAAGCAGTTCCTGGGCTTGCCCGCTTCCATGTTTCTCGGGGGCCCACCGCCTGACGCCGAAACCATCAAAGCCATCGTCGCACGGTACGACTCGGTCGCCCGCGATCCACGTTTCAATTCCCTTTCCTCACGTCCCGAGTTCCAATCCGTGTACGGGCTTCTTAAACATTACCAAGCTTCATTAGCTCCAACATCCTCAGCGATCCAGCTTCCGCCTCCCCCAACTGGCTCCTAGTCCGCCCGTAGAAAATCGATGGAACTGGTAGCCGTGCAGCGCAAGCTGCCCGGTCTCGCCTGATAAAACCAGACTTACCGGACGGCTCGCGCCGTGCCGCTTACGTTTTTCAACATCCTGCTAAACAGACAAACCACTAGAATATAGCCCAGCTAGAAACACTCTGTTGAATCCTTGATTTCAGACTCAGGCTTCGGCAAACGAAGCCACCAAGCGACAAACATCGCCAAAAGGATTCCATTGGGAATCAGGAATAACGCCGCCAGTCCCCACGGGTCGACCTCGATCCAAACCGTGTGCTCGTAAAGCACGGGGCCACCTTCGGTCGCCGCCGGCACCAATCCTCCGAAAAGCTTCACCCACAGATAGATAAAAAGAACCACAGTGGCTGGAGCAATAATGAGGGCGGCATTCAATATTGCAAACCGACGCCACCACCGAGGAGCCTTTGCTCCACCGATCGATTGAGTCGTCGTTGGTGAATAGGGATTGCTCACAGATTGCTCAATCTTGATCCGTCAGGATGCTAGAAATTTAACGGTCGCCGCTTGTACTGGCGCGCTGCAGCGCGGATTGCTTTGTGAAGGTGTGACCGGAAATCTCGAAAATATCGTCGAGGTTTGCGGTTGAAAAGAATTGCCCCAACTCCTCCGTAGTGGCGGTGACAACGAGCGTTTTACTCCCAACACTTGGTGGCTCCACTGATCGGTCGATCTTCTGCTCGATTCGCCCAGCCAATTTGTTTTCTCGGATAACCGCCTCGAGTTTCTCGTCGCTGAGATAATCCAACCGAAATCCAGATTCCTGCTTGAGGAACCGGCAAACGAAATACTTAGTGTTTTTGGATTTGCCCCAATTTTCAGTTACCGCAGTCGCTTGATTGCCCTCGAGAATCTCAGGGATCGGAATCTGACACAGATACGAATCACCGACCTTGTCGAAAAATCCAATCATTGCATCGACCGTCAACTCAGTCGCAGAACCACGATGGACAATGGAAACGAATTTATGAAACCCCGGAGGTAACTTCTCATCGCATGCTCCCACGTGCAGCCAAACAATTTCACCAGAATCAGGATGCACCGCTTGGTACGTTCCATACAACTCCAGGCACCGCTCGGCCTTATTTGGGTCGATGATGGGGTTGGTAAACGTCGGCACGTTGCAACCGCTCAACGCGAGAACCGAAAGAAGGACGAGCGTGGGTGGCCTTAGCATCAGTGGCACCATTCTGAAACAAGGGTTGAAGAAAAGTGTTCACCAAGGCGAACAAACCGGTTTTCAACAAACTTGATTGGACTCAGTCGGGCGCGTCGTGTAAAGCAGGAAGGTAAACATCGACGGCCAACTCCCCTGTGCGTTTGCAACATCGTTAGCCCATTTTTGTTTCGCAGAGGAGCACGCAACAGCCCCCGTGACGCGAAAACTAGCTCTCAGAAATCAAGAAATTCCGAATTCGCTGCTTGAGCCCTTCATCATCCGTCCCCTTGATGGATGTAGTCAGCCGCCCATTCTTTTCGCGCCGACCATAAATCGTCAGTTTTTGTCGCAGCTTGAGGTCCTCGAGAAAAAACGCTTCGTAAGAACGCCGCTTTGAATCGGGAACTCCGTGCACAAACTGAACAGCATCTGGAGTCACGATGATCCGGTAATGCCATCGTGGCCTAGCAACGGACCAAATCACATAGACAACAAATCCCGCGATCAGCCAATTGAATAGTGAGCTCAACACAAATACCTCCGCGAGAAGATCTCAACGGCAATACACAACCAACTCTTCACGGCTTCACGGCTTCACGGCTTCGCGTGAGAAAATCTTGGCTTTACACTTTCGTAAAGATGCTATTTGCAAGTGTCCCGGTGCTGTCTGCAAAGGCATTCTGCTCGATGCCCATGCTGTGCAGGATGCTCAAAAAGAGATTAGCCATCCGATTTTCACCTTGCTTCCAATACTGGCCGTGTCGCAATCCCATGGCGTTTCCTCCTGCGACTAAGGTTGGGAGATTCTTAGGCCAATGCGTGGTGCTGGCCCCGCTCCCGAACAGCACGATGGTATTGTCGAACACGGTACCTTCGGTATCTCGGTACTCTTCCATGCGTCGGAAAAAGTGAGCCAACTGTTCGCTGAGGAAGCGATCGTACTTGGCAAATTCCAACTGCCCATCCTTGTCCCCAGCATGCGACAGGTTGTGATGGGTTCGAGTCAAACCGAGTTTGAGTGGGAATGTGTCGCTGATTCCCATGCCATCTTCGCGATTGAGCATGAACGTCACCGAGCGTGTGATATCGGCATCGAATGCGAGTGCAATCAAGTCGAACATATTGCGGTAGTACTCGGCCGGTTCCCCCTCGGGAGACGCATCCAAATTCAAATGGGAGTAATCCTGTTCTTTGAGTGGAATGTCGATCCACTTTTCGGAGGCTATCAGTCGAGACTCCAGTTCGCTGAGCGACGCCAAATACTGCTCCATTTTGTCACGGTCGGAACTTCCGAGCTTTTGGTTCAACGTGTTCGCGCTCTCCAGGACAGCATCGACCAACTTCATGCGTGATTTCAGTTGATCCCGCTGCTCCTCGAGCGAGGATCGATCGGCTCGAAACAGTCGATCGAAGACGCGACGCGGATGATTCTCGGCGGGTACCGGTCGGCCTTGGAGGTCGTACGAAATCGTGCCGGTCCGCGAGAGGAATCCAACCCCCGCATCGATCGATAGCACCAACGAAGGCTGCCGGCAGTACTGCTTGGTATGCAACGCGATGACTTGATCGAGACCCACCGAGTTGAAGGCACCGGGCTTGGGACTATGAAGGGGTGCGCCGGTCAGCCACATGTCCGAGCAGACATGCGGATCTGCTTTCGTGCCATTCTCGTGGTACAAACCTCCAACAAAGCTGACATGATCTCGGAACGGGGTGAGCGGTTCCGTCGATTTGCCGAACTGAAACTGACCATCCACCTCGGCTGTCGGGAACCAACTCCAATCGTTAATGCCATGCTCAGGTTTCGGCAGGGACATCCCATTCGCAGTGTAGAGCGCACAAAAACGCTTCGGAGGATTCGCCGTGACGATTTCTCCCATCGCCTCTAAGGCCGGCAGGGCGAGCGCCGCACCAGCGACTCCACGCAGTACCGCTCGTCGATTCAGTCTCATCGCGCCTGGCATCGTGTCCGTCCTCATTCCTTACACTTGCTTCTACGTCTTCTACTTCTTCGTGAACCAATCGCTCAAAACCACGAACCGAATCATATCGCGCATCCGGTATCCGTCGTTCTTCAACTCCAAAGCCCGCTCCTTGAGTTGACGGGTTTCATTGTAGGTCAAACTGCGTCCAATAGCGTAGACCGAAATGTGCTTCATAGCGCTAAAAGCGATTTGATCTATCCGATCGGCGAGCAAATAAGCTCGCAATTCGTTGAAGTTTGCGACATGCTTGCCATCGGGCAGATCGGCGGAACTGTCATTTGATTTTCCAAGGGCGATCCCACCGGCATCGAACTGTTCGAAGGGCAATCCCCACGGATCGATGCCTGTGTGGCATTTGATGCACCCGTCGATACTCCGGTGCTTTTCCAATCGCTGACGCAATGTCAGTTGCGTAAGGTCCTCCAATTTGGGGACGTTGGGAGGCGGATCCTCGGGGGGTTCCGCAATGATTTTACGCGCGAACCAGGCCCCACGCTTTACCGGGTTCGGTTCTCGCCCGTCGGACAATCCGGCCAAAATTCCAGCTTGTGTGAGTACACCGCCTCGCTGAGGATCGCCGTGTGCTATGGGAACGAAATCGAATCCACTCTCGGTCCGATCCGGCCAACCGTAGTACTGAGCCACGACTTCGTTGGACAATACAAAATCGGACGCGACGAGATTCGAAACCGACAAATTACTACGAACCAGGTATTCCAGAAACCGCGATGGTTCTTTTCGCAGCTCGTGTTTTACTTCTTTGGTCAGTCGCGGAAATCGCTTTGCGTCGGTCTCCACCGCATCGAGTTTGTCCAAGCTGAACCATTGCGATGCGAAGGACTCCGTAAAACGTCGCAATTTCGGATCGTCGATCATCCGATCGATTTGGCGGTCGAGTTGATCCATGAGATTTCCCGATGCGGCCAGCTCTAGCAACTCCTCGTCAGGAGGCGAGTTCCAAAGAAAAAAGGAGAGTTTGGACGCCAACTCCCAAGAATCAATCGGCTCCGATTCCGGGGTCGCGCTTTGTTCGATCAAGAAGAGAAACTGGGGTGAAGTTAATACGACGGCCAAGGTATCCAGGACACTATCGCGGAACCCGATTGAGTTCTTATCGCCCCGCCCATCAAAGTCTCTTTGCCACAATTTCATCAAGTACTCGATCTCATCGCCGTTCGCTGGGCGCCGATACGCTCGCGATGCGAACGAAGTGATGATTTCCCTGGCATACCTTTCCCAGTCGCTCGAATGCTCTGTTGGAATAAAAATATTTCGATGCGGTGCAGGAGGCCATGCATCGTAATAAGGGCCTTCGAACTCAACGCTTTGAATGAGCAATCGAGGCATGTCACGATCGTCCGTATACTCGCTACGCACTCCTATCTCTCGGATGCCGGCGAGATAATTGACATTGTCTTTCTCGACTTCGGGGCTGGGATAGTTCTGGATCGCCCCTTCGAAGATAAAGTCTTGCAAGTCGGTATTCGCAACCACCTGCGGCTCACCGACAGGAGCCAACGTGCTCCCGCAGTCGCGTCGCAACCCGACGTGCACGCCCAGCTTCGGGGACCTCGCTTCGAACGCAAGAAAACTCCGTCCGAGCGGGCTCGCTTCATCCAGGCGCCGCAATTCGATGCGGTCGATAGGGGTATTGCCGGAAACCTTGGTCGAAACGTCCACAGGACCGCGATCCAATCGAATCACCGCAAATGGCCCATGAGTCCAATGCCCACTCAATCGCTTTTCGAAATTACCCGGCTGCGACACCGATATGCGTGCTTGTTGGCTTCCCTCTGGGAATGGAGCGGTCGCAAATTGCCTGCCCGGCTCAATGATCGCTTCGAGTTCCGATTCCGAAAGAGCGCGGCGAAACAACCGAACGTCGTCGATCTCGCCAAGGAATTTCTGAGCCCCTTGAATCCTTCCTAGATGCATATCTTTCGAAGGGTTATCCAGATTGGCTCCTTGAATCGTTCCCGTTGCAACGTGATATCCGTTCACGTACAGCTTGGTTTGGTTTTCACCCCGTTTGACAACGGCCGCAACGTGCTGCCATCGATGTGTTCTCAGAATCCCAGGGGCCGACTGCACCACGCCGTTGAGCTTACGCTCGGAGTTCATCGTTTCAATTCGCAGGATGCCACGGTTGTCAGGCATGTCGAAATACCAACCGTGGGTGTAGTTGTATTCGCCCAAGCAGACGATGCCCCCTTGTCGCAATTCGTGGGGATTGATCCAAGCGGTCACCGTAAAATCCCCCTCGCCGACATTCATCCTCTCGTCGCGAGGAACCACCACCGCTCCGTCGTTCCCATCGACAGAAAGCGCTTTCCCGAAAGGAGACTCAACCAGCTTTGCACCTCCCACCAGCTTTCCAACGAACTCGTGGCCTGGACCACGACCATTGGGAGAATCCTCGAAGTCCCAAGATCCGATCCAGTCTTCCCCTAGACGACTCGCATCAGGAACAACCGATGGCTTGGACATGCCTTTAGGATAAAGGTCCAGTTGGTAGATCCCTCCATCGGCAATGTCGATCGATGCAGGGGACTGGAAATCCGATTGGATGGTATGGGTGGGTGGAACTTCGGGGATCGCCCCATCGCCTTGCACACCATCCTTGGTCGAACCGACATGAGAAGCGGCGAGAATGCGACGGTCGAGCAAAAGCCCATCCACTTCTTTTGCCGCCCGGACCTTAACCCGAAACCTTCCTTGTTCGGGGAGCTCACGCAGCGAGATCTTAAAATTGGCGTGCGGACCGTAGGTATTCGATTCCCCGAAGATCTCGCGACTGGGAATCGCAGGCCGCAGCAACAACCCACGAGGTACGGTTTCGTAGGCCAGTCCCTTCGGGTACCCTTCGCTCCCTCGCATGCACGCGAAGACAGCGTGATAGATACTATTAAAATCTTTCCATCCGCGCACGGTATCGTTTCCTTGATACCCTTCGATGAACTTGAACTGCCGTTGCATGGCGAACGGCGCGAACGGGAACGGCTTTGAAAGAAGTGGCTCGGTGACCACAAAGTCCGTGTTGGCCAAGAGCAGATTGTTGGCACCCAGAATCAAATTATCGGGGCAGGGTTCGGAATTGATTCCTTGGCCGAGTTCCATCCGAAAGTGCTGGATCGTAGGAGGCTGATCTTCATCCACTACCGATAGCCGAAGCGCCTTCTCGGCAATCTGAAAATAGGCTTCGAGTTGAAGCGGCGACATCATCAGTGTGGCGGTGTTATTGGTGAACCCATCTTTCGAAACACCGTCAGGAGGCAGGATATCGGTGAGGTTTTCCTCGAGCATTAACAGTTCGCGCAAGGCATTGCGGTACTGGTCCACCGTAAGCCGGCGGACCGACCCATTGCGGGCGACGTTCCGGGACCTTGCAAGATCCAAAGCCTTAGCCAGCCAATCCTCAAAACGCTTTCGTTCGTCCGCGTTGGGTTGTGGTGAATCTTCAGGCGGCATCTCTCGCTCTGCGACTTGCCGCAGGATCGACTCCCACAGAATCAGCGTTCTATCGGCGAGCAATCCATCGAGATCATCGACGCGCACCCCGGATTCGCGATCCGATTCGTTATGGCATTCGGTGCAGTACTTCGACAAAAAAGGACCAGCGTCCTTGGTGAATGCTTCCTCAATACTTTTGCCGAGTGCCGCGTGATCCGCGAGCCCTTGACCTGCGTTGGTTTGGGCATGGGCATATTGAATACCAGAGGCGGTTCCAAAAGCTCCGACCAACAACGCCAACGCAATCATGCGGACAGTGTTCGGCATCAAAGGCTTTACGAAGGAACGCTTAGTACGAACCATAAATAATGGCAGTCGGTTATTGGTTGCGAGAAACAGAACAACTCCGCTTAAGATTGTCGTTGGACCGAAACCTAGGCACAAGCCCACGAAAAATGCGTGCAGGCAGGTACCGATTGATCATGAAAAGCTTCGGGGAATATCAGGTCCCGGCCTCCAGTCGCCACTTGAATAGATACTTGAATAGATTGAGCGTGTGGCTCCAAATGGGGTTCTTCGGGAATTTCCAAATGGGGTTCTTCGGGAATTATCGTGGCTGTGAATTAATGCCACTTGTACTATTCGTACACGTACTCGTGGTCGTACTCGTGCTCGTGCTCGTGCTCGAAGGGAAGTGTTGGGATGTCGTTGACATACGAGCCAAATACCGGCGGTAAAGCTTTCCTTGAAAAGGTGATCGCCGTGCATCGATTCAAACGTTTTCGAGTACGAGTACCGCGAAGCTGAGTACGAAAAATCCGGGCTTTTACCCACTAAAATTCATGAAGGACCCCAAATGGGTTGCACGGCTCCATAGCGCAAATCGAACTCATATCGCGAATCGAATACCAACCGCGTGGCCTGGGATCCCCTATTCAAATTTCCGTGATCCCCAGTTCACATTTCCGTTTGTAACGGTCGCACCGATCCGAACGGGGTCTCTGTTGAAAATGGTCAACTTTAATCTAGTGAAAAAGATCCGGTTCTTTGGAATGTACGGAATCGTGATTCATATTCTCGCAGGGTTATTTTTACTCAAGCACTTTGCCTCAAGAAATGCAAATCATGCGGTTCCTTCAGCTACTCGGCTTGCTCGCTATCGTCACTTCTGCCAATGGTTGCGCCACCGTTCGCAGCATCGAACAATGGAAGTGCGATAACTGGGGGATGTGCCACTTCGCGACCCAACGACCAGCCACCTACTCGCCGATGGCCGTTCAACCCGGGTATGCTCCTGCTCCAGCCATGATGTACGGCCAACCCGCCTACACCGGCGCACCTGCTACCTACGCCGGAGTCCCCTCGGGTTACGCGACCGCGCCCGCAGCAACTATGGTCCCCGGCAGCTCGAACTGCTCTTCGTGCCAGAAATAAATTCCTGCATTCCGAGCGTACGGGCTCAAGGCAACAAAAAAACACCGGCGAACCGAAGGTTGGTTAATCCCCCGTTGGCCGTGCGGAATTCTGCCCGTTAAAAAAATCCCAGCTCGCGAACGATTTGCACGAATTGAATCCCGATATCCGTGGATTCATGCAGAGATTCTCAGCGATTCCACTCTGCGATTCCATTCTGCGATCTCTCTCCAAACGCACATTCTCCTCATTGCGTTCGAATCACAACCGTTGGCGCGCCGGTGAGCCAATGGCCGTCTTATCAACCTCAGGCAGACTTTTCCGATCGCGAGCATCCCATGGATCGCATGGTCCCCCTTGATTGCATCGGGCTGAGTAGAATCTACAATGGGTCCTCGGATTGGAGGGCCTCGGTTTGGGGATGCTTCGATACCGAATCCCTAAATCCATTCCCCCCGCCCTGGCCCCTTCCCCCGCGGTTTCATCCGCAACGATCGTGCGCACTCAATGCGAGTCGCGACTTTGCACAATTGCGAATCCATGTTCCTTTCCTCGGTAACTAGATATTCCATGACAATGATCTCTCGGCCCCTATCTTGGTCGTACGCGTTGGTGCTCTTTCTCTGCGGCTTCGCTCTCGCATGCCCTTCGGTTCACGGAGCAGAACCCCTGCAATTCAAAAAAGGAGACCATGTCGCTTACATCGGTAATACCATGGCCGATCGCATGCAGCACTCGGCATGGCTCGAAACGTACATCCATGCGATGAACCCCGATTTGGAGCTTACGTTCCGAAATCTGGGGTATCCCGGCGACGAACTGAAGCTGAGGGCTCGCGAAGATAATTTCGGAAGTCCCGACGAATGGCTAACGAAAGTTAAAGCCAGCGTCGTCTTCGCCTTCTTTGGGTACAACGAAGCGCTCAAAGGCCAAGCGGGATTAGACGGCTTTCGAAAGGACCTCGCTGAGACCATCGACGGAATGCTTGCGCAGAAGTACGACGGCAAGTCGGCTCCTCGTTTGGTTTTCTTTTCGCCGATCGCTCATGAAAACCTGAAGTCGCCACACCTGCCTGATGGCTCCGAGAATAACGCCAAAATCGCTCTCTACACTCAAGCGATGAAGGAAGTATGCGCGTCGAAGAACGTCCTGTTCGTCGATCTGTTCACGCCGACGCAAAAGCTCTACGCCGCTGCTAAGGAACCGTTGACCATGAACGGTGTCCACTTGCTCGACAACGGTGACCTCGCGGTCGCCCAAGTGATCCTAAAGGACCTTTTCCCCAACGCGAAAATCCCCACCGATACGAAACAACTCGCACGCCTTCGCGAGGCTGTCCTCGATAAAAACTATCAATGGTTCAGCCGCTATCGGGTGGTGGATGGATACAACGTTTTCGGTGGACGTTCAAAACTAGCCTGGTTTGGCCAATCCAACGCGGACGTCATGATGCGGGAAATGGAGATCTTCGATGTGAAGACGGAGAACCGCGATAAAGGCCTTTGGGGGGTCGCTCAAGGGAAAGAATACGTGGTTAAGGACGACAATCTCCCCAAGGAGCTCGAAGTCAAAACCAATATTCCTGGAGCATTGCCCGACGGCAAGCACAAGTACCTCGGTGGCGAGGAAGCGATCAGTAAAATGAAGATCGCGGAAGGAATGAAGGTCAATCTGTTCGCCTCCGAAGAAATGTTTCCGGAGTTGATCAACCCCGTGCAAATGGCGGTCGATACCAATGGCCGTCTCTTTGTTTCGGTGTGGCCCTCGTACCCCCACTGGAATCCAACCGAGCCCCGTCGCGACAAAATCATCTGCTTGCCAGATGACAACGGGGACGGCGTCGCCGATCGATGCGTGACATTCGCCGACGAACTGAACAGCGTCACCGGTTTTGAGTTCTGGAATGGTGGGATGCTCGTTGCAGCACTCCCTGAAATTTGGTTCTTGAAGGACACTGACGGCGACGACAAGGCGGATCTCAAGATCCGTATGTTGCAGGGTGTCTGCAGCGCGGATTCGCACCACTCGGCAAACGCCATGCTGATCGGACCCGATGGATGGCTTTACTGGTCCCGCGGTATTTTCAACGTCGCCGCGATGGAAACCCCCACGCAAACCGTTCGGTCAGGAGAAAGCGGTGTTCACCGTTTCAATCCTCGGACGTTTGAAATGGAGTTCCATTTCCCAATCGGCCCCAACCCCCACGGCGACTCGTTCGACCAATGGGGTTATCAATTCGCCAACGATGGGACCAGCGGAACCGGATCCTATGTCAACATCGGCAAAGGGGTCGGCAACAAGCAATGGTTCAAGATGCGTGTCCGGCCGGTTGCCGCCAACGGGTTCCTGTCCAGCAGCTTGTTCCCGGAAAAGAACCAAGGAAACTTCCTGATCTGCAATTGCATCGGGTTCCTCGGTGTTCTACAGCATGAAGTCAAGTACAACGGCGCGGATATCACGTCCCAAGAAATTGAGCCGATCCTGGTCTCGAGCGATCCAAACTTCCGTCCCACCGACGTCGAAATCGGCGGTGATGGCGCTCTCTACGTAGCCGACTGGTCGAATGCGATCATCGGTCACATGCAGCACAACATGCGCGATCCGAACCGGGACCGCGAGCATGGACGTGTCTATCGTGTGATGCCGGAAGGCAAGGCCCCCCTCAAGCCGGTTCAGCTCAAGGGCAAACCGATTTCCGAAGTATGCAACGCGTTCTTTGCGAAAGAGAACAGCACGCGTTACCGCGCCCGATTGGAATTGAGCGGACGGAACTCCGACCAAGTCGTCACCGAACTTAATGCATGGGCGAAGAAGCTCGATCCAGCCAACCCAGATCACGCGCAAGCACTCTTGGAAGGCCTTTGGGTGCTCGAGGAGCACCGCCGCCCCGATCTGACTTGGATCCAACGCGTCTTTACCGCCAAAGAGCCACGCGTTCGCGCTGCATCGATCCGAACGCTGGGTCACTGGGCTGGCAAAGTTAAAGGATGGGAACCTGTCCTGCTGGCAGCCGCCAAGGACGATGAGGCCCTCGTGCGTGCAGAAGCAGTCAAGTCGGCTGTCGATCTCAATGGTCTTGCTGCGATCGAAGCCGTCTTCGAAGCCGCCGTTCGTCCGACCGATCCGGAATTGGATACCGTTCTCAAGTTCGCCAAGCAGCGGATCAAGATCGATCAAGGACTTCAAGATGCGATCGCATCGAACCAAAAGCTTTCCGATGCAGCTATGGAGTATGCATTGAAGAATGCGTCGGCTGAGAGCCTGCTGAAATTGCCCCGCTCCGAAAAGGTCTTCCAAGCCATCCTCGGTCGTACTAATGCATCGACAGGAGCATTGCGAGAAGCCCTCAAGGGACTTGCGGACCTCCGCAAGGAAAGCTCTGTACCGCTGATCTTGGCACTCGCTCAAGAACGCGACCAAGCCGGCCAAACGGACGCCTTGAAGAGCTTGCGAGAATTGCTCGTCGAACAACCAACACCGGAACTTAGAAAAGTCCGCGGGGCGCTGCAGAATTTGGCGTTGAAATCCAAGCAAGCCGAAACGCGGCAACTGGGTTATGCAGCCTGGATCACCGCGGAAGGAAACGGCGATGCCGCTTTCGCGAATGCATCATCGTCCAAGGAAAACCTTCGCGATCTGCTCAATGCCGTCCCAGGCATCACCAATGCCGACGTGCGAAAGAACATTTTCGCATCGGTTCGAGGGCTGATGTTCGACCTCCCAGCTTCGCTCGCCGCAGAACCTACCGGTGCCGGCCTACAACAGCCTGGCATCCAAGTCGACTACTTCCATCCCGCAGCTAACAATGTGGCTCTGGAAACGCTGGCAGCGATGAAGCCGAGTGAAAGTGGTATCGTTCCTCAAATTGTCATGAACGTTCCCCAGCGAAAGCAAGCCGACAACTTCGCATTGCGATTTACGGGCAACATCCGAATCCCAGCTCCAGGAAAGTACTCTTTCTTTGTCGCATCGGATGACGGTTCGCGGATTTACATCGACGACCAACTCCTCGTCAACAACGATCGCCTTCAAGGCATGACCGAACAAGGAGCCAGCGTGGATCTGACCGCCGGATTGCACAAGATCGTTGTCACCTACTTCGACAACGGTGGCGGTGATGGATTGAGCGTAACATGGAGTGGTCCGGGGATCCAAAAACAGGCGATCCCGGCTGAACAACTCTCTGTCGGGGGCAGCGGCGAAACGTTGCACGATCTCGCAATCCGAGCCGCCAACACGATTCCTGGTTTCGATAAAGAGAAGTTCGCGGACTTCGCGAAACTCATTAAATCGGACAAGCAACGTTCGACGGCGATCTCCGCCTTGCGGTCCATCCCGGACTCAGCGTGGGATTCCAAGGAACTGCCAGGACTGGCCGACAATCTCGTCGGGTACCTAAGCAGCATCCCAGCCAAACTCCGAACCACGCCATCCGCCGTGGAAACCGCAGAACTCATCAAGTCATTCGCTTCCAAACTGTCACCGGACCAAGCGAAACGGATTGCCGATCGGTTGCAGAACCTCGATGTCCGCACCATCGCGATCGGGACGGTCGTCGAACGAATGAACTATGACAAGGAACAAATCGTTGTTGAAGCCGGCAAGTCGGTTGAGTTCCGATTCTCCAACATCGACAACATGCCCCACAACTTCGTGATCGTCACTCCTGGGTCGCTCGAAGAAGTTGGCCTCAAGGCAGAAGCATCGGCTCAGGACGCAGATGCACGCGACCGGAACTTTGTTCCGAAATCCGACAAGGTCCTTTTGGCGAGCAAGCTACTCAATGCGGGCGAAAGCCAATCACTCAGTTTTGATGTTCCTAAGGAACCTGGGATGTATCCGTATGTTTGCACCTACCCAGGTCACTGGCGCCGAATGTTCGGTGTCCTGATCGTCGTTGCAAATATCGAACAGTACAACGCCGATCCTGCTGGGTATTTGGCGGCAAATCCGCTCGCCGTCAAAGACGAACTGCTCAACAGTATCGGACGAAACACCGAGTGGAAGATTGAGGATCTCGCTGCCGACCTGAAGGAACTCAAGCATGGTCGATCGTACGAGGTCGGTAAGAGCCTCTTCTCTGCGGCCAGCTGCGTGGGATGCCATAAGCTGGGTGGTGAAGGAAAAGAGTTCGGGCCGGACTTGAGCAAGCTCGATGATAAGAAGATGACTGCCGATTACATCCTCAAATCGATCCTGCAACCTTCGGCGGATATCGAAGAGAAATACCAAGCACGGATCTTCCAAATGGATTCCGACGCGATCATCACCGGTATGGTCATCGAGGAAAACGACGACCAAATCAAGGTCATGGTCGATCCGCTGGCGAAGGGAGACCCGACGGTCTTGGACAAGAGCGAAATTGTGGCACAGAAGAAATCTGCGGTTTCGACGATGCCACAAGGCTTGCTCAACAAGTTGACCAAGGAAGAGATCCTCGACCTGATGGCGTATGTCTTGGCTCGCGGCGACAAGAAAGACGCTGCCTTCCAAGGTCACGACCACGGCCACGGCGGTCACTAGATTGCCAATTCGCGGCTGCATCTTCCATGCAGCCGTTTCAGGGTCTTGAGCATTGTCGTATCGAGTGTCTACGTATGAAACCTGGTTTGAAGATCGGTGATGTCGGCGGTCTCGTTTGGATCGTCGACCCATCGATGGTGATCACGCTGGGTGGTGACGCTCGCGCTACTGTCTTTTCGACCCCAAATATGATTCTCTTGATGGAGCGGTCTGCTCGAGAAGCGATTCGCCCCTATCTCGAACCCGGCGAAGAATCGGTGGGAACCGAGGTGAATATTCAGCACCTCTCAGGCGCAGGAATAGGATCCACCGTACGAGGCGAAGCTCGGGTGACCGGAATCGACGGCAAGAAAATCCATTTCGAAGTCATGGCCTTCGAAGGAGACCGGTTGCTGGGGCGGGGAACGCATTCGCGGGCTCTCGTCAGCGTCGATCGGTTGGTTGAAAACCTGGCCAAACAGAACGGTAGCGGAGAGAGAGCCATGAACTTGAAAGCGAATACCGGATCGTTGGCAGCGTTAAAGACCGTGCACGTCGATGTCGTGCAACGCATCGCGACAGTTACCTTGAATCGTCCGCGCGTTCTCAATGCAGTAAACGCCGAGATGACCGGGGATTTAGAACAAGTCATCGCTTGGCTACTAGGACACCCTGAGGATGTTCGGATCGTGATGCTGCGCGGTGCAGGTGCTGCCTTTTGCGCGGGGGATGATGTCAAGGAACTACCTAGTTTTACTCCTGAGTTCGCACGGGAATTAAGCCTCCGCCAAGCGGAACTCTATCTGGCCCTCGAACGCATCCCCCAACCTGTGATCGCTTTGGTTCACGGGGACGCAATGGGGGCAGGATGTGTGGCTGCGTATTCTGCAGACCTGCGCATCGCAACCCACGACGCCAGGTTCGGCATGCCAGAGATCAAACTTGGATGGCCTCCTGGATATGGCATTGCACAACTCACTGCACTGGTGGGAAAGTCACGGGCCTTAGAAATGTGCTTGATGGGGGAACCGATCAGTGCGACCAAAGCTCTCGAGTGGGGTTTGGTCAGCGAAGTCGTCCCCGGCGCTGCGTTAACCAAACGCGGACTACAGATCGCCGAAAAGATGCTTCAGATGCCCGCCGAGGCGTTGCGGGCCACGAAACGACTGGTCCATCTCGACGAAGGCTCTCAGCCAAAGGTGGCCCATCGCGCGGACACAGAGGCATACATCCGATGCTTGCAACTTCACGACGCCCAGGAGGGCATCCAAGCCTTCGTCGAAAAACGCCCGCCAAAATTTCGTGGAAAATAGATGCCGTGGGAGTCCGAATCCCCTAAAACGCATCGTTTGGCGACGCGATGGCATCGCGTACTGAGAACCGACTGCCATCGCAACTCGGTACAAAAAACTACTCTAGTAACACGGCTGGCAAAGCTTCCTACTTCAACACTAAAACCCACCGGATCGGCTCATCCCATGTCCCAGCACTTCCTCGGCGGATTTTTGCTCGCAACCATTTGTGTCTTCACTCTCTCGCCCATCGGGGAATCGCAGGAACCCGCTCGAGAGGAGAGAACGACAAAATCCAGCGCAGAACCTGGAGCGTATCCGAAGCGCCGGATTGCGGAATGCGAAGGCTGGACGCTCCACATCAGTGAATCGCTCGACGATAACGCCGCAGAGAGTTTAACCAAGGCAATCGAACTGCTCGCGGGGCAGCTCCGCGAAATCATCCGCGTCGTCCCTGCCGGGGCAGTTGCAGAACTCAAAAAGGTCCCGCTTTGGCTATCTGAAGAATATCCCAACGTCCAACCGCGAGCCGAGTACCATCCTGATGCAAACTGGCTAAAGAACAACGGCCGCGACCCAGCGATGGCTCAGTGCGTCGAGTTCACGGACATTCGAAACTTCGAAGCTGAAACAAGACGGATGCCCAATTTCGTACTGCACGAGCTCGCTCATGCCTACCACGACCGCGTGCTCAAAGATGGTTTTACAAACGTCCCCATCCGTGATGCGTACAAAAAAGCGAAGGCAAGTGGAAAGTACGACGCGGTCGAGCAGCGGTTCGGGGACGGTCGCTCTACGACGACCAAGGCGTATGCGATGACAACACCGCAAGAATATTTTGCCGAAAGCACCGAAGCCTATTTCTCCACCAACGATTTTTTTCCTTTCAACCGCGAACAACTCGTCCGGCATGATGCGGAGATGACGGAGCTTTTAGCAGACCTTTGGGGGGTGAGCAAAGCATCATCCACTCCCGCCGAGATCGACTCGGATGACCTCGCGAATTGGAAGCATAAGGGATCCATTTGGATTAACACGACGCCCGATGGTGCGAATGCCACTGCTGGTACCGAGGTCCACGAATTTCCGCTGTGCGTTCGACTTTATGGCGACACGTTTGATTTCAGCCAATGCCAAAACGATGGAAACGATTTGAGATTCACCCTTGCGGAAACTGGCACATCCCTAGCCTACGAAATTGACACGTGGGATCCCAAAGCGGGTTTTGCTGTACTTTGGGTTCGAATCCCCACCATCCGCGGGAATGACCGCCAAGAGATCACGCTTCACTGGGGGAACGCAGCCGCGAGACCAGGTTCCAAGGGTCAGAGTGTTTTTAATGAGTCCAATGGATTCGCATCGGTTTGGCATCTTGGCGAGACGCTCGCCGATTCCACCGGTGCGATGGAAAGCAAGGATACCGGGACTCGTGTTACTGCAGGGACGCTCGGTCAAGCAAGACTTTTTTCTCAGAACCACGGACTCTCCATGGGCGAGAAGATCGAGGGGCTTCCCATCGGCTCCGAGCCGCACACTACGGAAGCCTGGGTAATGATCGACCGGCCGAACAGCACTATTGTCGCTTGGGGAAATGAAAAAGCTCAAGGCAAAGTGGTAATGCAGTATCGCAGCCCATCGCGCATCAATATGGACTGCTATTTCTCGGGTGGAAACATCGCTACCTCGCGAGACGTTCCGATGCACACATGGCAACATATCGTTTACACATACTCGCCCGAAGCGACCCGTATCTACATCGATGGAAAATTGATCGACGAGGGGCTTAACCGCAAGCCCGTTCTCGCGATCGAAAGCCCAGCGCGGTTTTACGTCGGTGGCTGGTACGATCGTTATGATTTTGAAGGAATCATCGACGAATTAAGGCTTTCGAGCGTTGCTCGCGATGCGGCCTGGATTCATCTGCAGCACGAAAACCAAAAACCGAACTCAACCCTTTGTGGTTCGTTGGTCAAGAAGGGGAGTGCAAACGCGGAACCGCAGTTGAAGGTCACGCCTGGAAGCTTAGAGATCAACGAAGGGGAAATTGGGAAGGTGACCGCGATTGCCGAAGGTGCCGAAAAGATCTACTGGGAACTCGACCGCAATGGAACAAAAAAAATCATCGAAACCGATCGATGGAGTTGCTCCATCCCTGCTGGGCGAGTCACCGACCGCGAGACCGCTTCGCTAACGCTAAAAGCTGTTTACCAAAATAGCATTCGTGAGATCGTTGTTCCCATCGTCATTCAAAACAGCATCCCAGAGCCGGAGCTGACCGCCATCAAAACGATTCTCAAGGGAAAACAAAGTGTTAACGCTAATAGAACGGAAGCAAAACTGGTATGGGATGGTCGATCGGATTTGATCCTTGAGCCTATCATCGACAATGCCAAGGCTTTGCAATCGCAGCCTTCTCATGAATTAACCTATTCGTGGACCACGTCAGGTGTTGCCGTCGGCAGTCGGGCCGATGGAGAGCGATTGGTACTCACGCGTGCACAAGGAAACGGCGAATTGACCGTCAAGGCCAGCGTCCATAACGGTGGGCCAGAAGTAAGTACGACCACCATCATTCGCATTGAGCAACCCAAGCGTGAGACAGAGTCATGGATCGAACGACCAGCCACCGCCGACGAGCGGCCTCGCGATGGGCAATTCATCCCTCGCGACGGGTGGGGAGATGCGAAGACGCGCACGGGGACACTTCGTTACCGAGGAGTCCTCGACGCCGATACACTTCAAAAAATCAAGCCTGACCGGTTGGTGCTTCGAGCGTTTGCAGACTCGAAACGGATCGCGGAGAGCACCGTAGCACCGTCGACAAATGGGGAATACGCGTTGTCGGTGAGTTTGCCGGCAGCACTCCAGAAGTACCGTTGTGAGCTGATCGCAGTCCAAGGGAGTCGAGAGGAGATCCTTCATCGCGCATCGGATCTGCTGTGCGGCGATGTCTATTTAATCATCGGGCAGTCGAACGCAGTGGCTACGGATTTTGGCAAGGTCGATGAACCATCGACGAGCCCTTGGGTGCGCACCTTTGGCACAACGGAAGGCGGTGAACAGGGTGCAAGGCGCGAGCTGTGGGGGGACGCGCGAGCACGGGCACCGGGTGGAGAACTTGAGATCGGATATTGGGGACTAGAACTCGGTAAAGCGATTGCGGAGCGTGAAGGGCTACCGATATGCATTGTCAACGGAGCGGTCGGTGGCACGCGCATCGACCAGCATCAACGCAATCCCCTCGATCCTACCGACGTGAAGACGATTTATGGGCGACTCCTATGGAGAGTCCAAAAAGCTGGTTTAACGCATGGTGTGCGAGGAATCTTTTGGCATCAAGGGGAAAACGATCAAGGCGCTGATGGTCCGACCAATCGGTTTGGGTACGAAACGTATGAGCCATTCTTCGTGTCTCTCGCTTCGGCGTGGAAAGATGATTATCCCAACATCGAGCATTACTTTGCGTTTCAGATTTGGCCAAAGGCGTGTGCGATGGGTTTCGATGGGTCGGACAATCGCCTACGCGATGTGCAACGTCGATTGCCCAATCTTTTTTCCAACCTAAGCGTCATTTCCACATTGGGGATCAAGCCTCCTGGTGGCTGTCACTACCCTGCAGATGGATATTCTCAGTTCGCAACGATGATGCTTCCACTCGTCCAACAGAAGATCTACGGAAGAACTCCGACTGCAATCCTGACGCCCCCTAATTTGCAAGCAGCGCGATGGATGGGTGCTGAACGCAAAACCATCGAACTTGAGTTTGACTCCGAGATCCTTTGGAACGAAGGATGCAACAATCAGTTTTATATAGGCAAGCAACGATTGGAGATCGAATCGGGATCGGCTAACGGTCGGAAAATCGTGCTGCAACTAAAAGCTCCCTTCAACACCGAGCCCCCTTCGTCTGGTGAGATCACTTACCTCGATAGCAGCGCTTGGAGTCAAGACCGATTGCTCGTCGGTGCGAATGGACTTGCGGCTCTCACATTTAGCGATGTCCCGATCCTTCAGAATTGAGTTCTTCCTCAACGCTGCGCACTGCATCGATGAAGGCTTTAGCCGATGGTGAGAGACTTCGATTCTTTAGGTAAATAAAACCATATCGGAGCTTAAGCCACGGTGGATCAAAAGGGACTTGGCAAAGCTCCCTTCGGTCGATGTCCGCCGTCAATAGACCGATAGGTGCAGCGCCGATTCCATCGCACATGGAGACGGCTTTTTTCGCGCTGGTTAAATCATCGACGACCACGGCGGGGACAAAATCCCCGTTGTCCGGGTCGACCCCGCCCGATCGATTCAAGAACTTAGGAAAGACACTCAAAATCCTGCTAGGGGCGCGCGTTGCGACCCAGGGATACTCCATGAGATCGACGAGGGTGAGTCCCTTCTTCTTCAAGATGGGATGCCGAGGCCTGCAGAAATAGACCATAGGGTGCGTTGCCGCGAGTTCAACTTGAAGCTCCGGAATTTTTTCTGCTTCGCTGATCTCGGCAACCGCTACGTCCGAGTGCCGATTCAAAACGTCGGCGGTCGCTTGTCTCCAGTCGGTGATCCGAAATCGGCAGCGAAGCTTGTTGTGCTTGGCCATCAACCGCCCAACGGCTTTGGCAGCCGATAGCTCCGCGGGATAAAGCCCGCAGCTGATCGACAACTCCCCCGTTTCGAGACCTTGAACCAACTCAATTTCCCGCCATAACTCCTCCGAGTCCAGCAAGATCCCCTGCCCCTTCTCGCAGATCATTTTTCCGAATGCAGTCGGTTCGATGCCATCTCGCCCTTGCCTGTCGAAAAGAACCACCCCCAATTCGCTCTCCAAGCTTTGGATGCTGCGCGTTAACGCAGGTTGCGAAATTCCAAGCTCCTCAGCAGCCCGACCAAAATGACGGATCCGTGCGAGAGTCAACACATGACGTAGGCTTCGAAGGGAAATATCCATGCATTTATGTTATCAAATTAATAATTAGAATGCATTAGCTTTATGGGCGGAAATGCTTAGAATCTCACCATCGCGGCGCGGGTAGCGTCACATTTTCCACGTTTCGGAAAACCAACAAGTTTTCAAAGGAGTTTCCATGACCAGAAATTGGCGGATCCCCGGAGTGATCTGTTTCATGGCGTTTTTTGCGATGTCGTTGCTGAGCAACGCACAGGCGCAACAGAAGAAGCCAAATATCTTGGTGATTTGGGGAGACGACATTGGGCAGTTCAATGTCAGTGCCTACAACCAAGGGATGATGGGTTACAAGACCCCGAACATCGACCGAATCGCAAAGGAAGGTGCTCTTTTTACCGACTGGTACGGACAACAAAGTTGCACGGCAGGCCGTGCCGCATTCATCACTGGGCAGTCACCCATCCGAACGGGATTGACCAAAGTTGGTCTTCCTGGCGCACCTGAGGGGATGAAGAAAGAAGACCCGACCATCGCCACGTTGCTCAAAGCGCGTGGATATGTGACAGGGCAATTCGGCAAAAACCACCTCGGGGACCGCGACGACATGCTCCCAACCGCTCACGGCTTTGACGAGTTCTTTGGGAACCTCTATCACCTGAACGCAGAAGAAGAGCCAGAGAACCCTGATTATCCAAAAAATCCGGAGTTCAAGAAGAAGTTTGGTCCTCGCGGAGTGATCCACAGCTATGCAGACGGCCGCATCCAAGACACGGGTCCACTCACCAAAAAACGAATGGAAACGTTCGACGAAGAAGTGAACTCGATGGCGATCGACTTTATGGAGCGCGCCAAGAAATCCGACAAGCCGTTCTTTCTTTGGTGGAACTCGACGAAGATGCACATCTTCACCCACCTGAAGGAAGGTGTAGCGGGCAAGACCGGTTTGGGGATTTATGCAGATGGTATGGTGGAACACGACCGTCAAATCGGTGAAATCTTGGGCAAACTCAAGGAGCTTGGACTCGAGGAAAACACCATTGTCATGTACTCGACCGACAATGGTGCCGAAGCGTTCACATGGCCTGATGGAGGCACCACCATGTTCCGCGGTGAGAAGAACACCCAGTGGGAAGGTGGCTACCGAGTGCCTTGCGCTATCCGATGGCCAGGAGTGATCAAACCAGGCACAATCATTAATGACATCGGTGCCCACGAAGACATGCTTACCACGTTGCTCGCCGCTGCCGGTGACACAACCGTCAAGGAAGATCTGCTCAAGGGGCGTCAGATTGGCGATCGGAACTACAAAGTCCATTTGGACGGTTACAACCTGATCCCATCTCTCAAGGGCGAAGCGGAATGGCCTCGCAAAGAGTTCATTTATTGGACGGATGACGGCAGTGTCGCCGCCCTTCGCTATGGCAACTGGAAGGCAACCTTTCTGAAGCAAAACGCTCACGGCATGCACGTCTGGCAAGAGCCATTCGAAGTGCTCCGCGCTCCGACCTTGGTCAACCTGCGTATGGATCCTTTCGAACTCGCGCAAGATATCGGGATGGATTACCAACGCTGGTACCTTGAGCACATGTTCATGATCGCTCCAGCAGGTGCCTATGTTGGCCAATGGCTGCAAAGCTTCCGCGAGTTCCCACCTCGTCAGAAACCGGGCAGCTTCAATTTGGAACGGGTTATGGAAGCGGTCACCTCCCAAAAAGGAACCGGCAACTAACCGCCAGCCGCGGGTCCCGCAACACAACCGTGAGCCGCAAGGCGCTAGCCGCGGATCCCGCATGAAAATCTTTCAACGAGCGATGCTTGTGATACCATAAGCATCGCTCTTTTTTTTTACTATTCGAACATTTGACACACCGCAAAAATCGAACTTGGACGATCTTCATGAAACCCCCATTCGCTCAACCATGCTATGTCTTGTTCCTAGGGGCTTGTGTTCTTGCATGGATCGCATCGCCCAATACCGCGAACGCTCAACAGTACGATCCCTTGCCATCGTGGAACGAAGGAACTGCCAAACAGTCGATCTTGGGATTCGTATCGCGAGTCACCTCGCCGGGCTCCAAAGACTATGTCGATCCAGCATCCCGCATCGCCGTTTTCGATAACGATGGGACCCTATGGCCTGAAAACCCCATGCCGTTTCAACTGGCGTACATGGTCGATCAAGTCCGATCCAGGGCCGCTGCGGATACGAACTTTGCTCAAGATGCAATGGTCCAAGCAGCCCTTGCTGGCGATATCGAAAAATTACTCGCAGGCAAACACCATGACGGACTATTCCAACTCATGGCATTGACCCACACGGGGATGACAACGGACGAATTTGCATCGAGCGTTTCGAGATGGATGGCGTCGGCTAAACATCCTAAGTACAACCTGCGTTATGACCAACTCACGTACCAGCCGATGCAGGAGGTGTTGGCACTGCTCAAAGCCAAGGGCTTCAAAGTCTTCATCGTTTCCGGGGGTGGTGCAGACTTCATGCGAGTCTGGTCCGAACGGGTTTACGGAGTCCCGCCCGAACAAGTCATCGGGTCCACAGCGAGAACATCGTTTGAATTGCGAGATGGAATCCCCGTCCTCGTAAAGACCTTGGACCATTTATTTGTCGACGATGAAGAAGGAAAGCCCGTCGGTATTCACCAGTTCCTGGGCCGTCGCCCCATCGCTTGCTTTGGGAATAGCGATGGTGATCACGCCATGCTTCAGTACACAACCATCGGCAATCCCAAACCGAGTTTCGGCTTGATCGTTCACCACACGGACGACCAACGCGAATACGCGTACGATTCCGCCCCTAAAAGCACCGGAAAACTGGTGGAGGCGCTCCAGGAAGCCCCCCGGCGAGGCTGGACCGTTGCCAACATGGAATTGGACTGGCGGCAGATTTTTTCGAAGTAATTAGGTATTCCTGACTCGATTGGGGACATCCCTTCCTCAAGTTGACCATTCTTCAAGATGCCATTTTCGTTGGTTTTGACTATAGTGGGACATACGCCTATCCCGCCTTGCGCGGCTAATTAACCCTCCAGCCGCCCCCAAAACTCGTTCGATGGTTTTCCGAATGAACGTTCGTTCCTTTCAAATACCCTGCATTTTCGTGGGCTTGCTTCTCGCATCGGGGGCGCTCGCTCAGGGGCAATCTTCCGATATCGCCCGCCTCGTACACCCAGAGGTGGCCGAACGGGTCAGCTTGACCGACCCCCAACGCACCGAAATCCAAAAATTACTTCAAAGCCGCGCTGAGGCGTTGGTGGCAGCAAAAGACCCCGCTGCCAAAGAAGCCGTCCGCAAGGAATATGACTCCAAGATCCTTGCAACACTGACGGACGAGCAAAAGGCGCAGTTCGCTGCGCTCACTCCGTCTAAAAAACTGATGTTCCAGTTCCGAGAGATGAAGTGGGACGATGTGCTGCATTGGTTCGCCGATCAACAAGACCTTACGCTGGTCATGGATCGTACCCCGCCGGGCGTCTTTACCTACAGCGACACACGGACCTACTCGCCCGCCGAAGGGATCGATCTGCTCAACAGCGTTTTGATGACTCGCAATTTTGCCTTGGTACGCCGAGACAAAATGCTCGTTGTGATGGAATTGAGCGACACCATCCCTCTCGAGTTGATACCTCGCGTGAAAACGGAGGACCTCGTTAATCGTGGACGGTTTGAATTGGTTTCGGTTGTGTTCCCTCTCGGTGGAAGACCTATCGACAATGTCCTCAATGAAGTGAAGCCATACCTGAGCAGCTACGGCCGCGCGATACCGCTCGCACAAGGATCGCAATTGTTGGTGGTCGAAAACGCGGGCAAAATGCAAACAATCAATGAATTGATCGCCTCGGTCGCGGTACCGAAATCTACCCCTAAACCCGAACCGCCACCGCCACCACCCAAACCCGTTTTCACCTCATACTCCCTCGGAACATTAGACGCAGCGAGTGTCCTGAAGACGATTCAAACCCTGATTCCCAGCGATCAAATCACTGTCGATCCGAAAACGGGTGTCCTCAGTGCCTTTGTGGTCCCGGATCAACATACAGCGATCAAAACGGCGATCGATCAAATGATCGCAAATACGGCAACACTTCCAGGCAATGAGACCGTCGCCTACCAAGCCGGAAAAACGGTTCCGGAAGACTTGCGAAAACAAATCCTCAGCATCGCGCCTAACGCTCTGGTGATGGTCTCCCAAGACCGCGTGCTGGTGTCTGCATCCGCTGCTGATCAGCAACTTGTCAAAGCCGGTCTGGCTGGTCTCGATATAACTCCCGTAGTCGACTCACAATCGATGAAAGTGTTCGAGATTGAACCAGCCATGGCGACGATCGCAGAAACGGCCATGAAGGCGTTTCTCCCCAAAGCGCAGGTCGGTGCCAACAGTCGCGCAGGCAGCTTGATCGTGCGTGGCAGCGAAAAGGATCTACAACTTGCCACCGAAATCTTCGAACTTTGGAAACGCTCCCAAGCCAACAAAACGATTCAGTTGAAAGCATTCCCGCTCGATCGAGTCGCCGATGCGAAGTGGCTCGCTACTGTCCAAAAGATGGTCCCCGAAGCAAACGCTTGGCTGAGCGCCGATGGAAAGCAACTCATGCTGTTGGCCACCCCTGGGGATTTGGCAAGCGTCGAAGCGACACTGACGCCACTGCTCTCTCTGTTGCCTAAGACCAGCGACCGACAACTCAAAGTCTACGTCCTGTCGAAAAACCAACAAGCGCGACGCACCTTGCTTACCTCGGAACTTCCTGCGGACTTGAGTTCGATGAAACTCGTCGATGGAACGAATAAGCAAGAGATCATGGTCTGGGGAACTCCTGACCAGCATTCTCAGTTTGCAACGTTCCTCGAAAGCCTCGACCAACCCGGCCCACCTCCAACCAAAGCAATTCCAAAGATCTATCCGATCGAAGTCACGGACTCAGCCATCGTCGTGCAGTTGCTGACCACCGAATTCCCCGAGGCTAAGGTTACTGCGGATACTGAGGGTACTGCCCTGACTGTCATCGCCGAGGAAGCCATTCAACAAAAATTTTCTGAACGACTCTCTTCCGTTGTTGCGGAGCTGCCGAAGAAACGTCAAGCAACTCTCGAGTCGTATTCCGTTGCGGGAATGACCGCTACCGCCTTAAGCACCGCGTTGACTCCATTGCTGACCAAAGCACGCGTCAATGTCGATGCCACGAAGAATCGGCTTCTCGTTTCCGCCGATGCCAAAACGCATGAGGAGATCAAGGCATTGGTAAAGGCGCTCGACGAAACAGCGAGTACCGACCAACAAAAAGTCGTCGTCGTCTATCCAGTTCAACACGCTACACCGACTCAGATTAAGACGATCCTCGATCAGCTTTTGGTCGGAACCGTCGTTTTGGCCGACGACAAGCTCAAGCAAGTCATCGCTACGGGCACGATCGATGCTCAAGCGACCGCGAAGGCGACGATCGAGCAAATGGATCGTCCGAAATCCAACAGCGGCGTAAAGGAACTTCGAAGCTACGACACCAAGAAAGTCCAAGCCTCCTACCTATTGCCGGTCCTGCAAAAACTGTGGCCCGATATGGAGTTGGCGGCAGATGCAACCGCGAACAAGATCATCGCTTCGGGTACCCTTGCCGAGCTCGAGAAACTCCACGATGCAATGGAGCGGCTCGTAGCAGCACCCGATGGAAACCCGCAAACGGTAAAGACCTATGCCGTTCCCGCAGGAGACATGCTGACGTTGGCAACGATCCTGGGGCAGATTGCTCCACAAGCCATCCTCAGCACCGATGCGACCTCGCGCACGGTAACCGCGTGGGCCAATGACGAGCAGCATACTCGAATCGAACAGGCCCTTGAACAAATTAGCAAGACCGCGCAAAGTTCGAAAGTGCCAGCAACCTATTTGGTA
The DNA here is from genome assembly GCA_046318275.1 of Pirellula sp. Classification (GTDB taxonomy): domain Bacteria; phylum Planctomycetota; class Planctomycetia; order Pirellulales; family Pirellulaceae; genus JBKCUI01. Next base: position 52,049 of record JBKCUW010000100.1, read on the forward strand.
AAGCCGGCGCAAGCAGTTGCCGTGCAAACGTCGCTTTTAACGCTGTTCCCAACCGCGTCCGTCGCTAGTATCGCAACCACTGGGCAGATCATCGTGGTTGCGTCGGCCGAGCAGCAAGCCAAGATCGCTGAAGTGATTGAGATGCTTTCATCGGGCTCCAATGCCGCTGACCGCACCGTGCGTGTCTTTCGATTGAATCCGGAACGCGTCGACTTGACCAGCATGATGAGCGGATTGCAAGCTGTCCTGCCCTCGCAGATCCGTTTGGAACCCAACACTGCCAACAATACGATTCTCGCGATCGGAACATCAAGCGAACTAGAACAGGTCGCCCAGAAGATCGAAGAACTTCAACAACAGATCCCCGAACCGGATCTCTCTGCGACTCGGGTCTATCCATTGAGGCATGGCAGCACCCTCGGAGCGGTAACCGTCCTCCAAACCATGCTTCCCAAAGCCACCATCGTCCAGGATCTCGCTACGCGCACGATCTCCGCTACCGCAAAGATCGGAGAGCACGAACGGATTGCCGAATTTTTGAAATCGTACGACATGCCTCGGGAACCAGCGACTTATTTGGTGAAACCTACCCAAGCCTTGGTAGTGCAAACGTCACTAAAGGCGTTATTCCCCTATGCCGACATCACCTCCGATCCTACGACAGGCCAACTCGTCGTCGTTGCGGAGCAAGAACAGCAAAAGCAAATCGCCAAAGTTGTGGAGATGATGGGAAGCGGTCCCAATGCCGCCGAGCGAACGGTTCGTGTCTTCAAAGTCGCATCCGAACGGGAGGATCTAACGGCCCTCGTCAACACGTTGCAATCCACACTCCCCTCTCAAATCCGGCTCGAATCTAGCAACCGTAGCCAAACGATATTGGCCATCGGCACGCCTGAGGAATTGGACCTCGTAGCCACAAAACTTGAGGAAGTGCAAAAACAACTACCGATCCCGGAACCCATTACCTCCGTCGTATATCCGTTGAACCACGGCACACCAGCGGGCGCTTACGCGCTGCTCACCACGTTGCTACCTCGTGCAACGATTGTCCAGGACCCCACATCGCGGACCATCGGCGCAACAGCACGCAAAAGTGATCATGACAAAATCCGTGAACTGATAGCGACCTACGACATACCCCGCCAAGAAGCGTTGGAAACCCAGGTCTATCGACTTAAACAAGGAAGCGCCTATGGGCTAGCATCGGTACTCGTTACGTTGATGCCCCAAGGCTCCTTCTATGGTGGCCGCGAAGATGGGATTTTGGTCGCTACAGCGACAAAAGAACAACACACCCGGATTCAGGAAATCATTTCTGGTTACGACCGAGGTGCCGAAGGGATTGAAACCAAGGTATTCCCGATCGGCAAGGCTGACGCAACGACGTTACGGACCGCTCTCGCAGCGTCATCCACAAAGATCAACGCGGTAGCCGATGTCGCGACAAACAGCTTGATTGTTACCGCTCCAACAAGCGACATGGAACGGATCGCAGGGGTCGTAAAAGCGATCGATCAAGGAGACGGCAGCGGGAAAACGTCTAAGTACTATCCCCTCAATTCGGCCGAACCCACAGCGCTCGCAAGGGCTCTGACCGAAAGTTTCCCTAAAGCCAAAATCGGCGCCGACTCCACCAATGGAGGCATCTTTGTCACGGGAACGGAACTCGATCACGAGGCGATCACCAAGGTTGTCCAAGACGTGAACCAACAACCTGGAAAACTACCCTCGTTTAAAGCATTTCCGTTGCAGTACGCAAATCCTGAGACTCTCGCGAAATCGTTGACCACAGCCCTTGGCGCCCGCTCAACCGCTGGAATCACTTTCAATCGAGAGGCTAAAAGTGTCTTCGCCGTTGGCAGCAAACAAGATCTGTCCAACCTGGAACAGATGATCGCGCAAATGGATACCCCCGAATCTCGAGATAACGCGCGACGACTCGAGATTTTCTCTCTCAAAGGTGTCGACGGCAAATCGGTCGCAACATCGCTGGAGAGTCTATTCAAAGATTCAACGATGCCTGCGGAAGTCAAATTTGATCAATTCAACCAGCAACTGTTCGTCACTGGGGATGCCAAACAAATGGCCCTGGTTTCCGAAGCATTGCAAAAGATAACTCCTCCCAAACGCGATCTGGAAGTTTTTCAGCTCGAGAACGCGGATCCAAACTCGATCAAGATCGCGGCTGACGCGCTCTTTGCCGACGAGCCTGTCATCTCCATGCCAAACATCACCACCGACACCAACCAGCAGCAGGTTTGGGTGAGAGGCACAAGGGAACAGATCGAAAGCGTACGAAAACTGATTGGTCAAATGGGTGAGAACGCTCCTGCCACTCCGAATCATGTAGCTCCATTCCCTACCGGCCAGTCGCGACTGCGTTTCGTTCCCATTCATCGCAATCCGAAAGCGCTGCTCGACGAAGTCGAGCGGTTGTGGCCACTTATCCGCAGCAATCCAATCCAAGTGATCAACCCCAAGGAGATCAACCAGCGGCCACCCGTCCAGCCAACGCCTTCGAACGACACAGGACTGATCCCTGAGCCTGTAGCCAGTGGGTTGGGTGGTAAGTTGGTGGTGTCCCTCGCACCCAGCGTTCAAGACCCTTCCAATGTTCCCTCGGAGAATCCCGAATCCCCAATCGCTATAGACCCGCAACCACCGGTTGTCATCGTAACCGGCGACAGCCAGTGGACACTCGCATCGGATGACCCCGACGCCGTCGGCCGCCTCGAGCAATTACTAGCGACCCTTCTCAATCCTGTCATGGAGCCCTATGCCACGGCTGGCAATTACTCGGTCTATATCCTCCGGCATGCTGATGCCAAGCAGCTCGCGGAACTTCTCGCGGATTTGTTTCGGACATCGGAACGAGGAAGTCGCTCGCAACTTGCCGAGACCATGCAACGGCTCAAGATCGTCGCGGATACGCGGATCAATGCACTGGTTATCGGAGGCAACCGTCCCGATCGGCGTATTATCGAGGAACTGCTCGGTGTATTCGACTCCAAAGACCTCATCGACCGCTTGCAACGAATCGCTCCGATCCTTGTACCATTGCAAAACGCTAGCGCCAAAAGTGTTTCCGACATATGTAAAGAGGTTTATAAATCTCAACTATCCAGCGGTGCCGGCCGCGATCCACTGGATATTCCAGAAGGTGTCTCGACAGATGTCGCGACGATACTGCAACAGATCAATGCACAGGCATCCGCGCCCCTTCTTTCACTCTCGATCGACGACGCATCAAACTCCCTTATTCTGCGAGGCCCGCCCGATTTGACCGACGAAGTGAAAGCATTCATCGCTAGTCTCGATCGGCAATCCGAGGTTGCTCCGTCTCGACGCATCCAAGTTTTACGGTTGGAATCGACCAATTCGAAGAACCTTGAGAAAGCGCTCAAGCTTCTCTACGGCAAATAGATAAACGCCAATTCCGCGCCAGGCGTGTAAGCAAGAGGCAACTGGGCGCGGGAACACAATATCGTTCGGCACTAGCCACACTCGTAACTGGCTATACTCGACAGTAGCTATGCCAGACACTGGCTGTGCCCGACATCCAAATTTTGGTCGCGGTCATAACCCCATCACGATCAACCCGCCTCACCGCCACGCGGACCTATCGCTAAGGTTTTCGATGGGATTCCTCCCGCGAATCCTCCACGCCTCGCGCTTTATCCTCGCGCCGATGCCATTGGAGAGACCTTTCGATGGTTTTGTTCTCCAAGATGCAATCCAGCAGCAGACTGGCGAGATGGGGTGCCATCAGACTCCCTTTCGATCCGAGCCCATTCAAGCAGTACAAATTGGGCTGGGTTGGATGCGGACCGATCAAAGGGTGGCGGTCGTACGATGCGGGACGGACGGCTGCACGATGTCCGAGAATGCTGGAATTGCATCCGTCGCCGCCATTGGCAGCGTCGCCAAAGCCTGGACCATTGCTCCCGGTTTTTGGAGGCGCTGCAGTTAGCATATCCTTCCAACGCTTGAGCAACTCGACTCGAAAACGATCGGCGGTCGCGTGATCGATGCTGGTATCCAAGCATTGTCGATCGTAGGTTGCGCCGACGAGAACGCGGCAACAGCGTTTATCATTGTTTGGCTTGTCATTAGGTTGTATTGGCACTACCCACGCCTCGTGATGCACGACTGCAGGAATCGAGGCATCGGTCGATAACTCGAGGATGTCTCCTCGAGCAGGATGCAACGGCAAATCAGCGAACCAACGGTTTGTTCGGGCCGCGATTCCTTGGCAGAGGACCAGCGTGCTTCCTTGCAATCCCAGCCGCGGTACACGCACGTGACCTGGGGCCCATTCCAGATCCTCGTCGCAATCCAGTTGCAACGGGAACCAACGGTCTTTGGCTCGAAAGTGGTTTGCGGTCGCGTCGAGATAAGCTTGTGTGTCCAGGCGGCCAGCGGGCCACATGGAGAAACCACCTCGTGGGGCATGAAAGGGTTGTAACTGCTCCTCGTGCATCGGCTCGAGAGCGATGCCGCTTGCGGCCATTTCTCGTTTGCCTTCTTCACTCCACCAACGATGGTAAAAACGGTCCCGTTCTGAATCGCTTTGGAAGACTCGCCAAGCGGCCGCAACGTGCCAAAAATCGGTGGAGGTAATACGCTGAGTCTGTTCGTAGAGCGCGTTGCACGCCGGGTAGAACTCACCCCATCGCCATGACAGTGCCAAGCGGTCCCCGGTGATCGGTGTCACCAACCCAGCTGCCACGCGTGAGGAACTGCTGAGGGTTGGATCGTCGATGACCGCCACCTGCAACCCCCGCTGGGATGCTTGCCACGCCATCGCACAGCCCGCGATCCCGCCACCAACTACGATCAAATCCACATGAATGCTAATCGTCGAACCCCTCTCTGATGCCAACCCCGCACATGTTGCCTATTGTAGCTATCCTTTCGGTAAAGTTTGCTCCGGTTTGCCCCGCGAGGGATCTTCGCAATACAATGTCGGAATACAATGGAACGGATGTTCGACCCAAACGTCTATAGGGCAGGGTACATTCTCTTCATAGGACGACAGGCAATTGGAACCTTTTCGACTCGTTTGCCCGAATTGCACCAGCAAAATTGTTGTGCGTCATCCGCAACTGGTCGGTCAAACGCTTCCATGCCCTCGTTGCCAAAACAAGATCCTGGTCGTCGCACCGCCACCTGGGGAGGCTGCCGCTAACCCGCCGATCCCGCCCTTAGCCAGCAACCCACCGTCAGCAGCACCCAAAAAACCCATTGCCGACGATAGGCTCGACCAAGCCAAAACTGGGAACCCAGCGGTCAAGGGGGCCCCTGCGGGTTCACCTACGGCGAAGTCAGAAACGGCGCCGAAATCGAATCCTCAGACCAACGCACCTCTAGCCAAGCCTAACTCAGCGGCGAAGCCTGCGCCTTCGCCGCGTGGACCGATCATCAATTCCGACGCGATCACCAAAGTCGATGCTGCGGATTGGGATTTAGGGGATCTTCAGAGCCAACTAGCGCCGAGCAACCAACCGGCCGAACCCTCAAATTCTTCGGCACCGCTCGGCGGTGGGTTGGATGGAGAACTACCCGATTTCACCGCTGCCGAGCAAACAGGCGACGTGCCCTTTGTCCCTGTCTTCAATGACGGGCTGGATTCGGTTCGAAGTCAGGATGTGCTTTCCGACTCGAATAAGCCGGCCGGACTTTCACCTGCGACATGGGAAAGTCAGACTTCGCAAGCACGACGGCAACTTCTTTTATTGTCGGTGATTGGTATCACAGGCTGCCTGCTCGCCGTTCTCGGCTTCCTAGCCTTCATCAAGTTCTTTGGCAAATCGACCGAGGCACCCATCGCGGCGGTGAAGCCGGGTGGGATAGCTGCTCCAAATCCCGATCCCGCGGCCAATCCTGCCACCGGAAACCAAAAAGCGAACGATGGTACTGAAGGTAAGCCCACTCACGACCAAGCGTCCGGCAGTGGAACGAACCAAAACCCGGAAAACGCAAGTGCTAACGGCGACGCAACCACTACGACATCCGAGGCATCGGATCCGGTGGATCCAGGCATGGGCCAAAACAAGGAACCAGCCCCTTTGACTGGGGATAACAAACCTGGCACTGCACGTGCGACGGACGATACCAATGTCGGTGGCGTTGGCACGGGAACAAACATGGCTGGCAATACCGAACAACCGGCCTCGGAATCGGCCAATGGGCCTATAGACGAGAACCTGCCTGATATTTTCAAAGACTTTCAAAAAATGTTTGATCGCTCGAGCCAAGGCCAATGGGACGACGTGGGCAAAGGGGAACGAACGCTCGATCAAGAACTCGCGATCGAAAACGCGGATGTGCTGTTGAAGGACGAATACTACCCTGCGGCAATCGATATCCCCGTTTGGACGGAGCGAGCAAAGCGTAAATTGGCCAAGGTTCAAACAAAGCCGATGTCGTTGCCTCGTGCGATCGACTGGATCAATCAGATGACGGGCGCTGGAATATCGCTCGATTGGTTTTTGCTCAATGTGGCTCGGTTCGATTTGTCGGAAGAAACGATCGTGTTCTCGGGGGAAGACCAAACAGTGGGCGGATTGTTGGAGACACTGTGCCAAGCCAAAGGCTTGGAGCTGATCTTTGACAATGAAGGTTTCCCATACCTCCGTCCCAACGATCTTCTCGTCAATGAACAGCTTAAGCGTTGGAACAACGAAACCGAGAAAGGTCTCGGACAAACCCTTCCTTCTACATCTCAAAAAGACATCGTCGATCTTTTGATCCAGATGCTTGAGATTGAAGGATGTGCGTTTGAGGCTGGCAAGCTTCAATGGAAGGATTCCTCCAACCCGTACGCCCAGATGCAATTACTGGCAAGTCTAAACTCGGTGCGGGAAGCTCGAACCGTTCCGCGTGAGAAATTTACGCCTGGGCAAGACCCCTACGATTTCTGCCGTCCAGCGGCTTGGGTGGAACTGCACCATCGTCTGCAGAAGACATTGCCTTCCGATGCGGTTATCTATGAGGATCGGCCGATTGCGGAAATTTTGACGCGAGCCGCCAAGATGTCCGAGAATAGATTGCTCATCGATTGGCCTGCGGCATGGTCGCACGGACTTCATCCGAACCGCTTGGCGGTCTCCGTCCTTCGCGGCCGCACGCTTGAGGAGATCGGTAATCGGTATTTCGACGACTACTCCGTCGAATTGCTGCCGCTCGACAGCCAGACCGCGATGTTGACGACGGATCAAGAAAGACGATCGATTCTGCGGGTTATTGCGCTGCGAACCGATCAAGGCATGAGTATCGATGAAATCAAGATGGCGATACGCCCGCTGGTACCTCGCGGTATCGACCAAAAATCGAGGTTTCGGATGGTCCCATTGCCGGGTGACGAAAAAATTGTCGTGGTACGGATCTGTCCACCGACGGTATCTCTATTGCGCGATTCCGAACTGGTGCGAGCCCTAGGAGTGGATCGCCCCGGCAATTGATTGCCATTGTACGTGTAAACAATGCCGAATCTGCTTTCTCGCAAATCACACCGTCGGAGTCACTCATGGATTCCGGCGATTCCCAAAACGTCGCATTCCACTGCAGTTGCTGACAGCCAATCATCTCGAGGCTTCCGATCCCAAGCCAACGGTCGAAATCCGCAAGGCCTTAGCCTTTAGCCTTTAGTCCTTAATGCTTACGCCTTATGCCTTACGCCTTATGCCACCGGTCCGTTTGTAGCGATTGGCGAAGAGAATAGGCGCCAAGAAATTCTTTTCAAATTTGGACGACGTAGAGCCGATAACGACCGTCTCGCATGAAGGCGTCCCCGTCTAGAGGTCTAGACTGGGTGTACTACGGATGGCGGTTTCTCACTCGATAACTTGAGAGGTCGCGACCTATGTCTATTGAATTTTTGAATGCAGCAATGGGAGTACTTTTTCTAGGAGTATGGCTAATTGTCGGCCACATCATCGCGGTGGATTACATTTAGGGGCGAATGCCGGTTGTAACGGCACGACACAAAAAGATTAAAGTTCTTCGCCCAGCGAAGGCTTGCGAAACGTGAGACAGCTCGATGGGTGCCTGGATGCTTGACCGCGTCCGGGCATCGACGTCGGGTCTGGGTTCACGTTTTTTATTAGACAGAGACTCTGTCGCCGAAGTGTATTGTGTCGACGGGGCTTGCACGGCCGATGGGCTGGGCATCTTCGTGATGGCATCCGGTCACAGATAGCATGCTCGATGGCGATGAAAGAGTTGGGTTGAGTCAACTTCTCGGCCTCGTTAATCGCCGTCGATTGCGGGATAGAGTGGCGTGTAGCGAAGGTTCACGAATCGATCTACAATTCGGGACCGATTTCAGTGAGTTGGGGCCTGTTGTGTCTGCGGAGCCTTGAACGGTGTCCTGCCAGGAAACGAGCCCCCGCATTGGGGACAAATGCGGGCGGTTATTGCCTTTCCGGAAACCATGAGACGCTTGCGCGTTAGCCGCGGTTTCCGGAGTTTTCGGATAGGCTTTTATTGCACCACCTACTACAAGTGATGCGCGGGACATGCATAAAGTACCTAGGCTTAAGTTTTGTGGATTCACTCAGCTGATGGATGTGGATGCCGCGATCGAAGCCGGCGCCGACGCGATCGGGTTGAACTTTTACGAGAAGAGTCGGCGATACGTCGATCCTGTTGCGGCGTCGAGATTGTCGGAAGCGATGGCGGGTCGGGTGTTGCGAGTGGGTGTTTTCGTGGATGCGACACCGTTGGAGGTGGCTGCGGTCGTGGCGCAATGCGCGTTGGATGCGATCCAGTTGCATGGCGAGGAGTCGGTCGCATGGGTGGAGGAGTCGCAAACGCTTCCTGAGTTGCGAGGGCTGGGGATCATCAAAGCCTTACCGTACCGAGGGCCGGAGGATGATCCGGTGGTGGCAGCGTGGAGTTCGTATGGAGCGTATGGCGATACGCAACTCATAGGGTTGTTGGTCGATGCATATGATCCTGTGCTCCGAGGAGGGACGGGGCGTACAGCACGATGGGAATTGCTAAATCCTCGCCCTAGTTCCTTTGGCTCAGGGGATTCAGGGGTTGATTCGCGATCTCCGACTCCATTGATATTGGCAGGTGGAATCCACCGCGCGAATGCAGCAGCCGCCTTGGAAGCAGCGAGGCCTGAGGGGATCGATTTAGCGTCGGGGATCGAAGTTTCACCGGGAATCAAGGATCCGGATGCGATGCGCGAGATTGGTCGGATCGTGCGCGAGTACTACGCTCAGAGGTGATACTGGAACGGAGATTCTGGATATATTCCCATACGGGTTGCCGGTGACGATCCGTAGTTGAGGATGGAATTTAGTCGTTGAGTAGTCTCAGCATCAGAGGGTATTTCCAAAACGTCCCTTCATTGGCTTTGATCCCGCCGATGATAGGAAAGACAACAGCGAGGACTCCTAGGGCCATAAGGATAGGGATCCCGATCAATAGGAATACCAGCAGTCCTGCGATGGCTCCATAGATGAACATGCAGAGCAGGAAGTTGAGTACTTCCTTACCGTGGGCATCGATCTCTGGGAATTCTTCTTTCTTGAGTTGCCAGATCAGGATAGGTGCGATGAGTCCGGCGAAGGGGACGACGTATCCTGCGAAAACCGAGAAGTGGATCAGCATTGCCCAGTTACGACCGTTCATGGTTTGATTTTCCGTAGAAAGTTCGCGGGATGGTGGATGTTGGGAGGTAAGTTCGCTTGGGAGTAGATTGTAGTGGTTCGCAGGTGTCCATTCGATGGTTTTGATTCGCGGGAGGTCGTGGAGTCTTGGGAAAACCGGGGTAACCCGGGTGGATTTTTTGAGGGTTCGGGAGGATGGGGTGTTCTTTGAGGGCGAAGTGGGCGATAATGGGAGAACCGGGGGCGACTTGGAATCGACCGGATGAATTGAAGATTTTGGTGGCATGCCGTGGTTGGTCGAGAGGCCACGTTAATACTCGATCAAAAAAAGTAACTGCAGAGAATAATCTCGCACTGGCAGCCTAATATAGGCTTCCCAGGTACCCGGGGCCCGTCGGAGGCGCTGGAGTACCTGTCGCAATTC
>JBKCUW010000101.1:0-3670 GCA_046318275.1 Pirellula sp.
TGGCTGAGCCCGTCAGAGCAACCGCTGTCGCGTTGCCGCTGTTGGTGATCGTCCAGCCTGAGGAACCGGTTGCGGCGCTGACGTTGATACTAAAGCCACTGGCGGTGATCGAGGCAGTGCCAGCGTTACTGGTCGACGACGGCGCGGTCCATGCTCCTGCAGCGGTGGCATTGGCAGTGGCTCCGGCAGAGACATTGAGGATATCGACTCCGTTGCCTACGTCGGTGATCGTGTCGGTACCGGAAGTGACCGAGAAGATGTCATTCGCCGAGCCGCCAGTGAGCGTGTCATTGCCCGCACCACCCACCAAAGTATCAACTGTCCCCGCGCCAATCAGGATGTCGTTATTGTTCGAACCTACGAGCGTACTGTCGAGATTTATCGCGCCAACATTGGTCAGAGTCCAACCCGATGTGCCTGTGACGGCACTCAAATTGATATTTTGTCCTTTGGCAAAAATGGTCGCGGTTCCGTTGTTGGTGGTCGCGCTAGTTGCCGTCCAATTGCCGGAAATCGGCGACGTAGTCAACGTAGCACCCGCAGAAACAACCACGACATCCGAGCCATTTCCAAGGTCGGTGATGGTGTCGGTGCCTGACGCTACTGTGAACGTATCATTGCCTGCCCCGCCCGTGAGCGTATCATTCCCAATACCGCCGACGAGCGTATCATTACTGGTTCCACCGATAAGCACATCGGCGTTGGCCGATCCGGTGAGGGTCACTGCCAATGCGTTGCCGCTGTTGGTCAACGTCCAGCCACTGCTGCCGGTGGCCGAACTCACGTCCAAGTTAAAGCCGCCGGCGGTGATCGATGCAGTACCGGAATTACTGGTAGTGGCGGTCGCGGTCCAAGCCGCAGCGGCGGTTGCGTTGACTGTCGCTCCGGTCGAAATGCGAAGCGTGTCGGCTCCATTGCCGAGATCGGTAATGGTATCGGTGCCTGCATCGACTTTGAAAGAGTCGTTTCCGTCGCCGCCAGTCAGCGTGTCATTCGCTGCTCCGCCGATCAAAATGTCGTTGCCGACTCCGCCGATCAGCGTATCGTTTCCCCCCCCGGCAATGATCGTGTCATTCCCCTGGCCACCGTCGAGAATGTCCGTGCCTTGCGCCGAAGTTGTGTTAGTCACGACCACGGCACCGATGGCCGCGCCCCAGTTCGGTGTCTGACCGGTAAACGAAATGACGGTTGAGGTTGAAGTGGCGGTGAATGTATAGTACTGCGCCTGCCATTCCATGTTGGTGTAGCTGTGGGCGCTCGTTGTCGTCACGGTATAGTCTTGTGTTGTACCGCCAACAGCAAGTGTCAATGACCTAGTGTTCGCTCCCGAAAGGCCGGAGGTCATGTAGAAAGACAACTCATAGGTGTTGCCCGCGACTGTCGTCAGTGTCTGCTGGACTGTGCCTACCGTCGATCCCGAGGTGTCGAGCGACTGCCCTCCGGTGGGTGGTGGATCCCAATAAGTCTTTACCAAGTCGACAGTTCCGGCAGTGACGGTCCAGCCGCCGAAGGATTGCCCCGCCGAATAAACCGCGTAGCTTCCTACAGGGGTTACCGCAGTGAAATGGCTGTCATTGACGAGGTTAGCGCCGCCCAGGATCAGGTCGTTACCCAGCCCGCCTTCGATTTGATTGCTGTTGAGATCTCCAAACAGGGCATCGGCATTTGCCGAACCTCGTACATTCTCGAATCCGGAGAAAGTGTCGCCCGTAGCTGCCCCGCCATCGGCCGTCGATGCCGAAAGGTCGATTCTGACACTCGCATTCGAGTTGTCATAAACCAGAGTGTCGGTGCCGATACCACCCGTGAGCGTGTCGCCTCCCACTCCTCCTTCCAGGAAATCATTGCCACTGCCACCGGTTAGTACATCGGCGTTCGCGGAACCAGTCAGAGTGACGCCCGTGCTGCTACCGCTGTTAGTCAGGGTCCAGCCGGAGGTTCCGGTCGCTGCGCTGACGTTGATACTAAAGCCACTCGCAGTGATTGAGGCTGTGCCTGCGTTGCTGGTGGAGGAGGTAGCAGTCCACGCGCCAGCAGCCGTGGCATTGGCGGTGGCACCCGCCGAGACATTTAGGATATCGACCCCGGTACCGAGGTCGGTAATCGTATCCGTCCCGGAGGCAACGGTGAACGTATCAACACCTGCGCCACCGGTGAGCGAGTCGTTGCCCGTTCCGCCGACGAGAGTATCATTGTTCGTGCCTCCTGTGATAGTGTCTGCGTTAGCAGAACCTGTCAGCGTGACACCAGTGGCGTTGCCGCTGTTGGTCAAGCTCCACCCGGAACTTCCAGTCGCTGCGCTGACGTTGATACTGAAGCCACTCGCGGTTATCGTTGCGGTCCCGGAGTTGCTTGACGAAGCCGTTGCAGTCCACGCACCCGCAGCCGTTGCATTGGCGGTGGCACCCGCCGAGACATTCAGGATATCGACCCCGATACCGAGGTCGGTAATCGTATCCGTCCCTGAGGCAACCGTAAACGTATCAACACCTGCGCCGCCAGTGAGCGAGTCGTTGCCCGCTCCGCCGACGAGCGTGTCATTGTTCGTGCCTCCGGTGATAGTATCGGCATTAGCAGAACCCGTCAGCGTGACGCCTGTGGCATTCCCAGTGTTCGTGAGGGTCCAGCCGTTACCTCCAGTCGCTGCGCCGACGTTGATACTGAATCCACTCGCGTTAATCGTTGCGGTCCCGGCGTTGCTCGACGACGACGTTGCAGTCCACGCTGCCGATGCAGTGGCATTGGCGGTCGCACCCGCTGAGACCACCAGGTTATCTGTCCCGTTCCCCAAATCCGTGATCGTATCGGTGCCCGAGGTCGCTTGAAACGTATCGTTTCCGGCACCACCGGTGAAGGTATCGTTGCCATTGCCACCAGTGATGACGTCGCCATTGACAGAACCAGTCAGAGTAACTGCAGTCGCATTGCCGCTGTTGGTCAGCCACCAGCCGGATGCACCAGTGGCTGCGCTCACGTTGATATTAAAGCCACTGGCAGTGATCGTTGCGTTTCCGGCGTTGCTACTGGATGCTGTGGCGGTCCACGCCGCCGACGCCGTGGCGTTGGCATTTGCACCCGCTGAGACATTGAGGATGTCGACCCCGTTGCCTAAGTCGGTGATCGTATCGGTCCCGGAGGCAACCGTGAAGGTATCGTTGCCCGCGCCGCCGGTCAGTGAGTCGTTACCCACTCCGCCGACGAGAGTATCGTTGTTCGTCCCCCCCGTCAGAACATCCGCGTATGCGGATCCTGTGAGAATCACCGCCGTCGCATTACCGGCATTGGTGACATTCCATCCCGATGTGCCGGAAGCGGCTAGCGCCAAGTTGATATTGAATCCATTGGCTGTGATGTTGGCGGTCCCGGAATTTCCTGAGGACCCGGTAGCGGTCCAAGAGGCTATCGCCGTTGCATTGGCCGTTGCCCCCGCGGAGACATTGACGCTATCGGCACCGTTACCCAAGTCGGTGATCGTGTCGGTGCCAGAATCAACGGTGAAGGTATCGATGCCCGCACCACCGGTCAGAGTATCATTCCCCGTCCCGCCAACGAGGGTGTCGTTATTCGTGCCACCGGTGAGAAGATCCGCATTGGCCGAACCGGTAAGCGTCACTGCGGTTGCTGAAGCCGCGCGGGTGCCGATGCTTAGGTTGTCGATCCCGTACGCCTC
>JBKCUW010000102.1:0-6347 GCA_046318275.1 Pirellula sp.
TGGTTGATCCGGATCCCCTCGGGCATGAACTCTTTGAGGTTCGCTACCACCTGCTTCCAAACCGCAACCGTGGCCGGTTTGCGACTTCTCCCCTGCCGCTCGATGTAACCATCGAGAAACGATTCGAGTGTGGGAATTACGAGCTTTTCGGGAATCGGCTCTGGTTCGATCAACCCGACCGCAACAAGCTTCTCTCGCAGTGCGGGTGACTTGTTGAGCCAAGTAGCATCGTCTTGAGGCATGGGGCTTCCGAGAATCTTCGAGCTCAAGATGCTCTCGATACGTCGCCGAATCGTGTCGGCTTCTTTATCCGAAACCTTGCCCAGGTAAACGGTGCGGCGAGTCTTTGTTTCATCGTAAAAGAGCGCTCGCTTCGCTCCGGTTTTCGATTTGGTGATCGATGCCATGTCGTTTTCTCCCGTGTGATGGTTCTGGTTTATTTTTCATCGGGTGGCTCATCGATCCCAGTGGATTCGTCTTCTTCGGTCTCGTAACGCTTGAGTTCGAGGAACCGTTTCAGGTCCTCGACCGCAAAGCGAGTGAGTCGTCCGAGCTTGATGTGGGGGATTTCTCCGCGGTTGCGTAGTTCCCAAAACATCCGTTCGGAAACCCCAAGCATCCTCGCTGCTGTCTTGCCGTTGACCGACAGCGGCGTGAACATTTCCTGACTATCCATTGGTCATCTTCCTTCTCTTTGAAACCCAAGTGTTTGTAATCGTTTGGGGTTCGTGAGCCACCCGATGCCCGATGCACACAGGAGGCTCACTTACCGATGAAAGTCCAGCGGTTATTGGCTGGTTTTGGCAAGCTTCTGCAGCTTTCGCGGCATCACGCTTCTAGCACCAATTCATCAAGGCCCAAGTCCACAAAACATTCGCGAATCTTGGCAACATGGCTGTGGACAGTGTGCCAACTGACTTGCATTGCGTTGGCGATCTCGTTGATCGTTTGACCCTCGGCAAGGCATCTGCAAATCCGCTGAGCGGCGGGGCTAAGTCGCTCGATTGCGATTCCCAGATCACTGGAGCGACGGACCTGCTGCACGTTCTGGTGAGCAGCCGAGTCTGTGATGTCAGATGGCAAGCTTTCGCTACCGCTGAGGCGATCGGCATGCCGAGCTCGCGATCGTCGGATCTTGCGTAGCTGGCGATCAATCACTGCCGTGATGGCTGTTCGCTCCGAGGCGCCGTTGGATCGAGCCTCGTCAAAGTTGAATTGCAATAGTGCGATCGATACTTGTTGCTGAACGTCGTCGAGGTCTTGGCGACGGAATCCCATCCGCCTGGCTCGCGAGTTGATCCAAGCGAGTTTCGATTTGTCGATGACTGAGTCGTACTGGTTTCGGTACATGCCTGTGCCTTTCGATGAATGGTTGGTGTCATGAGGACGGGACCATTCTTCGCGGTTTACTAGGTCATGTATCTAGGCTGTGAAATGTGTTTACAAAGTCACCTGTGACACATGTGTGACACATCTGTGTCACAGGTGAGTCACATTACTAGGTCATCCACACATTTTCGACACATTTTGCACACATTAGTCGCTCATTCCACACACACGACTTTTGAAGGGCAACTGCGAACTTCGGACTCTCGCGGGTAGCGCAGCACGCCCAGGAGCATCAGCACCGTTGGCGACGTGGCCAATGGGCCGTGCGCGGAATCTTTGCAGCAGGTTAGTGGCTGGATCTGTAGGCCGATGCCATTCGGCGGAACGAGCGTAACGTTCCGTGTGCTGGGTTGCATGATGGTAGGCCCGAGTCAGACCTGTGATGCTCTGCGCGGGGGGATGCTTTTACGCGCATTTCTGGCCCCAGTATCTTCTATTGTCGACAACTCAGGTGAATTAGCCTTTGGGCGAATGTGTCCCCGTCGGATTGCCAGCCGAATACCCGCACCGTCAATGCCGCCTTTTTTTGTATGCTATTATGTAAATGCGTGGGTGGCACGTAAGGTTTGGAGGTTATATCTCCTAACAGATTGCGAAGCTACCCGCGTGTACGCCATGGAGCATAGAAGGCATGCCAGTGAGGACAGCTCTCAACGCACTGGAACGCCAGCGGTGCCTTGAAGAGCCATCTGCGCAGGGCCTCCGCCAAGGAGTTCGACAGTGAGGCCTATTGGAATGACGCCGTGACGCACTGGCCTTGCGGTGTCCCCGTGCCCAAGGGGATCCAGCTCATACCTCGAAATTATTTCCAACACCTACTTAGTCTTTAATGGGCTATGCCAGATCGAGCAACATGCCTGCCAATTCATCTGGCATGTCTACCATTATGTTGTGACCACAAGGCATTTTGCTCAGCTTCCAACCTGGCAGGCTGTCTACCTTTTTTGCAAAGTATCGGAAAGGGCTGGGATCCCAGTTGTCCGCGAGAATGTAGTGCTTGCTAAGGTGGTTCGGCGCGTCAGAAAGCAATACTGGGCATTCAAATGTAGCTAGCGCTTGCGGGCAGGCGCGGCGATCTATCCAAGAGCGCTTTGCCTTTACGACATTGAATAGTTCTGCCTGTAAGGGCTTCATCATTCCACAGTTATTCTCCGCCGCCGATGACCTGAAGTGTTTAATGAATGATGCGGCTACGTCTGGTTCTAACGCCTTGTGCAATAAGCCAATCAAGGAGTCTCCATTTTCCGGCACGTATGCATCGATGTAAACCAAATGACGAATCAGCTCGCGGTGGCGATCGGCCACGCCCGTGGCAACCATACCCCCATAACTGTGACAGACAAGGATGATGTCGTTAAGTTCTTCGGCTTCAATACATCCGCAAACATCGCGAATATGGGATTCAAGGGTGATAGCTTCTCCGGCTTGATGTTGCCGCTCGCCAAGGCCAGAATGGGTAGGAGTAAACACTTCATGCCCGGCTGCGCGCAGGTACTTGGCAACATCGCGGTAGCACCATGCACCATACCAGGCGCCATGAACGAGTACATAAGTTGCCATCGCAGTCTCCAGACTCCTAGCGTTGTTTGGAAAGCTTAGCCAAAGAAGTCGCTTGTCTTGGCCTTGCTACTTCGTAAAACAAAATATTACTTATCGCAAATCCTTGGAAGGCTCTGGAAAACCACAGACGACTGCCCGGGCCGAGGGCGATACTGGGCGAAATCTCGACCCTGGGCAGGCTTTCCCGGCTTCTTACTGGCCCATTCGGACCGAATTCTATGAATCGTGTCTGTTTGTGTCAATCAAAAATAAGTGGGCTCGCTCGCAATAAGAAACTCTCGAAGCACACGACAGCTAGATCATAGAACTACCTGTCCGCTTCAGATAGCCGCTCATTGGTAGAGGTCTGCGCAGGCGCACGGAAAGAGTCGAAATTCACTCGCTCGTGAAGCAGTCCAGAGAAGTGCCATCGCATAATCGCATAGAGGAACGGATAACATGCCGCTCGAGCGGACAGGCCACCATCAAGTCTTTGCTACGCCACCCCAGGCTCCCTGCCTGCCACTGAGGTGAAGTGTTAGGCCGCACAGGAGTCGCAGCCGGTTATCGAGTCGGGAGCATTCGCTCTGTCAGAACTCGCCCCAGGCGTTGAACTGCTCACGTACCGGTCGGCTTTCGCTGATCCCGAGCGCGGGCCCTACTATCACGCTCTTCGCTCTTCGCTCTGGGTCAAGTCCAGTAGTGGCTGGCAAATGCGGTACCGCCAAGGCACCGCAGCCACCTAGACGTGGTGAGTGGTGTTTTTTACGCGCGTCGTATTTAGCGTCGCGCGGGGTAATGAAACGCGCCGTTCCCAGGGAATTTGCGGGTTGTTCGGTTCCTGTCCACTCCGCTTTTCCCAATGGGCTTCGAATGCCATTGGGAAAAGAGAAAGTAGATACGAGAAAGTGGAAAGTAGATTTTCTTGACCAACGCGTTCTTGTTGAATCCACAATCTACTTTCTACCCTCTACTTTCTACCCTCTACTTTCTACCCTCTGCGAAGCCCGCCCATGCTGGCTCGGTGCATGGCGGAATGCGGCGTTGTATTTCTCGTCGCGCTGCCCAAATCGCGTCGTTTTTCGAGTCGCGCGAGTCGCCAAAACACTGGGGTTTTGAATGGCCCAATCTGGCACTGATCCACGATGGTGGAGGGGGTAGGATTCGAACTATCTGTGTGATCTCGTGAACCCCAAGGATGGTGACTACCGCTCAGTCCTTTGATTGATTGGCTCGCAAGTCCGGATACGATCGACCCACGAGTGTGCCCACATTGCGTAATAGGCTGCCTTGGTGCAGCCTACAGGGGTTTTGGGTGATCCGTCTAAAGGACTAGTTTGACTTTAGTAGTCTTTCCGCAATCAAAAAGGTGTATTTTGGGAAAATCTCCGTTTTCGATGGTATTGCTGGTCTACGTTGTTTCACTTGTTCTTCTGCCACCCATTCTGTTTGGGCAGACTAGCCACAATGATCAGTGGATTTCGAGCGACGAGTTTGATCAAAGACTCGATGAATACTCTTCGATTTCGGGATATAGGATTCGCACGCCCAAGAACTATAAAAGAATCGAACTAAAAGAAGCCCCGAAGGGTACCGAGGTCGCGACTTGGGGTGGCCCTCAACGAGACGACGGTACGGCACCTGTCATTCAAGTAACAGTGATAGAGATGCCAGATAACGAAAGAATTGCAAAGCTTGATGATTTGATGGGAGCAGCACTCAAAGACCTGAAGTCAAGAAGGACCAGTTGGACGCAGTCTGATTTTCGGTTAGGAAAAATTGCTGGAATCAGTTTTCTGAGAGCAGATTGGGGAGGCATGGCAGCGAATTCAGATCGAAAGCTACGTGGAATCGTATTGGTAGGGCTTCACGACAATCGTGCGATTGCTCTGAGAACACAGGAAGTTGAACCGCACCACGAGCAGGGACTTGCGCTTTCGCTTAACTCTCTGCTCACCTTTCAGACGAAGCCGTAGACGAAATCGGGTAACGATTCCCGTTGCCAGGCACCCTCCTTACACCTCTGTGCAGACGTTGCCTTCACCTCGTACTTGTTCGCTCGAAGTGGTCTATTGGTATACTGGAGCCCTTGAGACTCGTGTCTCGCACACGGGACTTGAACCCCATTAACCAATGCCCAATGGCCTCCCTCCCGTCCTGGGGCCAACCTCGTTCCCGGCCAGGGCTCGAGACACGAGCCATACGGGTTGTTTCGCCACGGGCCGGCTCATCGAGGGCCGGCCACAGCTCGAGTTATGGCCCTCCGTGGTATTCCATGGATTCCGACCACGGAATATCGGACGATTGCTCAACTTCGTCAACGACATTCCATCTCTTTTGCCTCGAATCGTATTGGTAGGAAATGTCGTCATCGAAGATGCCATTCCACAAACCAACGCCCACGAATTTGGCCGTACCTGAAGTGATCCGACACACCGACTGGCATCCACCCACCGCAGCAACGCAGACGCAAACCATCGCCAGAAGTGATTTTCGCATCCTCGCCTCCCGTGATTGAATTCGATTCGGAATAGGCTTTTTGCGTCCCTGCGTCAAGAGAACATCTCCCGAGATTCAGACCCTCACCCTTGCCACGCCCAGGGGGGTGAGTGGAATGATCCATTGTAGTACTTGAACGCAGAGCGCAAACCGAAGTTTCAGGCGAAGTCGTTCTGCGTCATCGCTAGCGATCAAGGTTCTATCGAAACCATTACCTTCGCCCCAGCCGCTTTGGCAAAATCATCCTCGGTCACCAGCAAGTAACTTTGCTGCGCGATGCGTGGTGAGTTGCCAAGCCAAGAACAAACCACATGCAGTGGAAACTCGCGTTGGAGTTCCTTTTGCCGGCTAGCCCGCATCGAATGAAACAGTCGTGGCCAACCCGAGACGCCGGCGCGACGAAGCAGTCGCGTCATTTCGGAGCGTAGGTTGGCATTCTTCCAACCCATTGCCGTGTTGGCTGCGGCGCGATACTGCGGTGCAGCGACCACGTATTCACTCTTGTCTCCGAAGATCTCGAATGCTTCGTCGAGGATCGGTCGCACCTCGGGAAAGATCGGGCAACCACGAATCCCCCGTCCTTTGTGGTGCTCGACCTTTGGCTCCGGGATACTCATCCTTTTCAGTTCTCAGTCGTTGATTGCCCCTCGGCGAGAACTTGTTGCAGCAAATATCTATTGAGCAACGCTTGATCCCTATCTTAAAGTCAGGGATACTTGATTCGACGAGACGGATTGTAATCGTATGTATTGCAGAAAAAACAGAGACAATTACCAAATCGAAGAAAAGTTAGAAGGACACTGTGCTGACGCTTGAATCCGAGCTTCGCGAACTTGTGCAACGTTTCAATGAAGCGAAAATAGAGTACGCATTGTGCGGAGGAATGGCTGTCGCTCTCCATGGCTATCCTCGATTCACAA
>JBKCUW010000103.1:0-74802 GCA_046318275.1 Pirellula sp.
ACGTCGATCCGTTGCACGAGAGGCCCGAGCCCTGTTCCTAGAATAATTCCAGCATGAGGATGATGCGGCCAGGCCTTTCGGATCACAGCGCATGCGTCTTGGATTTTGTCGTAGAGATCAAGCATTTGAATACAAGCTGAAAGAGGGGATGGAAGCAGCAGGAGCAATGTCGGGGGGGCCGCGTGAGCCCATTCGCCGGAACGGGACAAATCTTAGCGATTTTCCCCAGCGATCGTAGCCTTGGACGCAGGAATCAGACCGGGAAGTTTCCGATTCATGAAACGATGCCCCTCAAGATGTTGAGAAAACAGAGGGGGAATAGGCCAGAGACTTAAGACTTAAGCCGAAGCTCGAATCTTCACGACCGCGCATCGCTTTCCACCGGGTTTATCCAGATGGGAGCAGCAACTGACAGCTACACGCTTCGCTGCGTCCCTCTCCAATTCCTTCGCTTGGGACTTTGCCCCAAGCGGGATGAGGGAAGGGGGGGCACGCTGGGTAGCTGCCAGTCATGGCTCCACCGGCACAAGGCCGGCGGAGACCCAACATTGCGCTCCCAATGCCCGCAATACCCTAATGCCGCTTTCCACCGGGTTCAGCCCGGTGGGGGCAGCAACTGACAGCTACACGCTCAGCCCCCCTTGCCGCTTTCCAGCGGCACGAAGCCGATGGAGGTCTGGGGGCTGGGTCTTATTTCAAGATCATATCGTCGACGGTTTTGCCCGATGGGATCATCGGGAGCACGTGTTCTTGATAAGGCACTTCTACGTCGAGGACGAATGGACCGGGGTAGTTGATCATCTCGAGCAACGCCGCCTCGAGATCCGCTTTGCGCCGGACGGTTGCCGCCCCGCATCCGTACCCTTTGGCGATCTGCACGAAATCTGGATACCGTTCGGTGGCGTAGGTATGAGCGACCGTCGACCCTGGACCGCTTGCTTCTTCGTGATCGATTGGACCGAGGTATGTGTGCGCTCGATTGGAGCCCATGAACCGATCTTCCCACTGAACCACCATTCCAAGGTGTTGGTTGTTGAGTAGAAGGACCTTGACCGGCAGCTTTTCGCAATGCAAGGTCGCGAGCTCTTGGATGTTCATTTGGAATGAGCCATCTCCATCGATGTCGATCACCAGCGCGCCAGGATGGGCGGCTTGGGCGCCCATCGCTGCTGGAAGGCCAAATCCCATGGTACCTAAGCCGCTGCTGCTGAGCCACGTTCGAGGTCGGCGGAACTGAAAGAACTGAGCAGCCCACATTTGGTGCTGACCGACGCCGACCGAGACGTAGGTCTCGCGATCTTTGGTCAAATTCGAAAGAGTCCTGATAGCGTGCTGTTGGAGGATACCATCGAATTTCTCATCGTAGCTGAACGGGAACTTGGCCTTAAGGTCTTTGCAGTGTGCGACCCAAGCAGCACAATCCTCGGGTGCTTCGACCACCTTGTTCAATTCGGACATCGCGTATTTGATGTCGCTTCGAACCGAGATATGAGCGACCTTGTTTTTATTCAGCTCCGATGCATCGATGTCGATGTGAACGATTTTGGCATTCTTTGCGAACGAAGCCAGATGCCCCGTCACGCGGTCGTCGAACCGAACGCCGAATGCGAGGAGCAAATCGCAGTCCTTCACAGCGTAATTTGCATAAGCACTACCGTGCATCCCGAGCATATCGAGCGAGAGCGCCTCGTCTGCGGGATACAAGCCCAATCCCATCACCGTCATCGTTACCGGAATACCAGTTTTCTTGACAAGTGCCCGCAACTCTTCTGAGGCTTCGCCGTTGACGACACCGCCACCAACGTAAAGAATCGGACGCTTGCTATGTTTGATCGCAGCGGCGATTTGGCGAATTTGCTCGGGTGCTGCGTTGGGGTGTTTGGTGGGATTGTAACCTGGAAGATTCATTGGAACGTCCCAGTCGACCTCACAACTGTCGAGTTGTACGTCTTTGGGCATGTCGACGAGAACCGGGCCAGGCCGACCGGTAGTCGCAATGTGGAACGCTTCCTTCATCACTCGAGGAACGTCTTCGACATTGGTTACCAAGTAATGATGCTTGGTAATACCACGGCATATCTCAACGATCGGAGTTTCCTGAAATGCATCCGTTCCGATCACCCCGGTTGGGACTTGGCCAGTGATCGCGATCAATGGGATGCTATCGAGTTTCGCGTCAGCAATCGCGGTCACAAGATTGGTGGCACCGGGTCCGCTCGTCGCCATGGCAACACCAACTTTGCCCGTCGATCGCGCGATGCCTTGGGCAGCAAACGCGCCACCTTGTTCGTGACGAGGCAGAATTGTCCGCAAGCGATCTGAGTATTTGGTGAGGGATTGGTGCATCGGCATCGAGCACCCACCCGGGTAGGCGAACACCACCTCCACGCCATGCTCCACCAATGAGTGCACCACAATGTCCGCACCCGTCATCACTTGGGTCTTGGACGGTTTGTGGGATGCTCCGGAAGGGACTGCCGTGGACATGTACTGCTCCTGAAATGTTCTCATCAACGCGTGGTTTGGTGCCCGAACTGGCCAAAATGGTACGACGCGAAATAGCAACCCACGTCCAGATTCGCCACAAACCGTTAGCCAGCAACGCTTTGCGGACATCAGGACCCGAGTTGCTTCGCCAGGGCCGCCGAGATCGCAAAAGTATACCACGCGATCCAAAAATCGTCGAATGCCACGGAATAATCGTTGAGGATTACGTGCGACGACTCGCGTGAAAGTCTTGGATCGGATTCCGCCCTACCATCCCAGACAAGTTCGACAGTGCGATTCGGGCAGCATTTCGGCCGGGACAGCATTCCAAAATATCCCGCCCAGACGCAGAACTAACCCCGGGGCACCTCCAGGAAAAAAAGGGGTAGGTCACGGGCACCAGCCACGCCACCTTGTCGCACCTGCAACTCAAACTACGCCACTATGTCGCACCCGCGAAAATGCGAACATCGGCCAGCCATACGTATGAGGGAACGATTTGCATGGGATTCTTCGCCTCGGCATGCAATTACTGGATCTGGCATGAAAACTGCTTAACAATCACCCCTGACGGGGGGCAAGGTGTTTTTTGCGAAACGCGTGTTGCTGGCCCCCAAAATGTCGGCCGAATACCCATCCAACGAACGATTCACGAGCGGTAACTGCTTGCGAAGTTCCGAGTTCTCGCTCCGGGCTTCGAAACCCCCAACCGGTTTCGATGGCGAGTCCTCACGAACCCGCAGCAGCTTACCGCTCGCGTTTTTTGGGAGGCTTTGTGCTTCAGGCTTTAGGCTTTGGACTCAAGGCAAACCGGCAAACTGCCCGGCTGTGAGTCACCTTCCGCATGGTTCAGCGCGGTGGAAAGCGATGCGAGGTCAGGTGGATTGATGGGTAGCAGCCAGTTGCTGCTCCCACCGGGATGAACCCGGTGGAAATCGATAGGGTGGTGAAATGCGCGGGTAACTGTCGGATGTTCCCCCACTGGTTTGAAACCGGTAGGGGCAGCAACTGACCACTACACGCGTATGAGGCTAATCACTAATCGCTAATCGCTAACAGCTAACCTCCACCAACCTACTCCACTCCCCACTGCTTGAGTTTTCTCTGCAAGGTCCTGACGGAGATCCCGAGGGTGTGAGCAGCGTGCGTCCGATTCCCGTAGGAGCGTTCCAATGCACTTAGAATGGCCTCGCGTTCGAGCTCATTGAGGTTGAGAGAATCTGGATGGATGGGCTTATTGGTGATGGCTGGATTTCCGCTGAGCGACCGTGGTAGATCTTCTTTGGTTAAACGTTCGCGATGCCCCATGACCAGCATGTTCTCAATGGCATTTCTCAATTGCCGTACATTCCCTGGCCAGTCGTAGGCGTTGAAAAAATCCATGAGTTCAGGGGCAAGCTCTGGCTGGACTCGCATGTGCCGTTTGGCACAGTCTTTGAGAAAGTACTCGACCAAGACTGGAATATCTTCCGGCCTTTCGCGGAGAGGGGGTAGTTCAATACTGAGAACATTGAGTCGATGGAACAGATCGGAGCGGAACTGATCGTTCGCGATCATTTCCTGAATGTTTCGGCTGGTCGCAGCGATCAACCGGACATCGACATGTTTCTCAAGATTGCTACCGATCGGCGAAAACGAAAACGATTCGAGGACTCGCAACAGTTTCGGCTGTAGCTTCAGCGGAAAATCTCCAATTTCGTCCATGAACAAGGTGCCGAGATGGGCTGCTTGAAACCTACCGATCCGATCGTCTGCAGCGCCGGTGAATGCTCCTCGAACGTAACCGAACAATTCGGACTCGATAAGTGACTCAGGGAGCGCCGAGACATTCACAGCCACGAATGGGTTTTGGCGTCGGCGACTGTGGTCGTGAATTGCAGCGGCAACAAGTTCTTTGCCAGTCCCGGATTCACCGGTGATCAGCACGATCGAGTCCGATTCGGCAACTTTTCGAATCTGCTCAAACACCAGACGCATGGCTTGCGATTGCCCGATCATTTGTCCGATACCAGCGACATCGATGGGAATTTGTTCCGGGCTCCGATTTCGCATCGGCAGATAGCGATTTAGGAGCAGCAGGAGTTCATCCGGCTTCAACGGCTTGGTCAAATAATCGCTTGCCCCCATCTTCATCGCTGCAACGGCGGAGTTCACGTCGCCGTAGGCAGTGGTGAGGATGACCGGAACCATCGGGCGTTTTTCTCGCCATTCTTGAAGGACATCCATGCCGTTATCTTGTCCTAACCTCAAATCGCAGATGACGAGGTCGATAGGGTCGCTCAGTGACTGCCTCGCTTGGCGTTGATCCGAAGCAGTAACTGCGCGGTAGCCCTCGGAACGTAGCAAACGGGACATCGCTTCTCGTTCACCGCTTTGGTCTTCAACGACCAAGATTGACAGGCTGCTGCTCATCGATCGCACTTCCCTTCATTGGTAACCTATTGTCCACCGTCGGCGTAGCCACACCGATCTTTGCGGGCAACCCTATCGAGAACATCATCCCACCGAGAAGCGGGCTGCGGCTGCATTGGACGATCCCGCTGGCGCTTTCCACCAGGTTTTTCACGACTGCAAGTCCTAGCCCGGTTCCTTCATGCCGCGTACTGTAGAACGGCTCAAAGATATGCTCTAAGTCCTTAGCAGCGATCCCGTCACCGCTATCGTGGATGTTCAATGTGTATTGTTCTACCGAGTATTCCGAGTGGATCGCGAGTCGTCCACCGTCCGGCATCGCTTGCAACGCGTTTTGCAGAAGATTGAGAAGGATCTGGCGGAAGTACTTGGCCGCGATCCGAGCTTCAATGCGAGGTTCCTCACACCGGTATTCGACTTGGATTCTATGATGCGAATACACCTGCTGCATAAAATGCAACGTCGATTGAATTTCCTGGTGAACGCGGATCCAAGGATGCTCACTGGACTCAACGCGAGCACAACCGAGCAATTGCCCGATCAATTCATCAACTCGTTCCACCTCTTTGACCGATTCGTGCAGCATAGCGACCGCGTCTTCCTGCGGCATACTTGAATCGCCTCGAATCAGTTTCTCGGAAGTGAACAAGTTCAATCGGACAGCATTGAGGGGATTGCGGAGTTCATGGGCCATACCAACGATCAAGCGACTCAAATCTGCTAGCCGCTTGGTCTCTGCCGACTCCAAAGCCTTTTCTAGTTTTGCAGCATGGGATCCTAATCGAAAGAGCGACAAACTTGAAATCAGCACGATGACACAAATCGCAGCGAGGATACCAACCCAGCGTTGGATAGGTGAGCTTTGCGCGACGGAGACTTGTTCTTCGAGCCACGCCTTCGGAAGAGCCGTGTGATAAAACCCTATGATCTCGCCGCTGACATTGAGTGGTACTCGGATGTCAATCGCGTCGATGCCATTGGTGAGTCCGACACCTCTCACATGGAAAACTCCTTCGCCATAATCCTCCCAGGGCTCGTCATAGTCATTTCGGGCAGACCGCTTCGGCGGCCGATCCGCGCCGAGGCTTCCAAGGTCCATACTGTGCGCCAAGATCCGACGATCTGTGTCTTCGATGGCAGCGCACAGTCGGTTGGGTTGATGGAGGATCGACCGTTTCCAGTGATCCACCAACCACGGTTGGCTCTCGGGGAAAGCGAAACCGTCGAAAGGAACCCCGGCCTTGAGATCCAGTTCGATCCGAATAGCCGTCCGATCCACGTGCGATTTGGCTTTGCCGATTTCTGCCTCGTAAATGAGTTCGCGGCGATTCCGCAGGTCGCTAACCAACCCGCCCACGCAAACCAACAGAACCAGCAGTAGGGCCATAAGGATGGAAATCCTCGGAGCCCAATGCGCGAGTTTGCTTCGAAATGACGGGATAGTAGGGGTCATGCTTGCTTTTTAATGCATAATGTACGCAGCCGCACTACGACATTTTGGCTTCGGCAGTTACGATTTTACCAGATACCGTGCCGCGAGACACCTCGCCCAGGAAACAGCCTTCGCCGCATGTAAAAAACGGTTTGCAGCAACTCTTGCGCGAGCATCAGCAACGCATCGCCAACATGAGTGGATTGGCTGCTGACTTCGCACGAAGGAGCCGACCTCCTGGGCGATGCTGATCGTCGCTTCAACAGGCTTTTAATTGCCTCAATTGGGAATTTCATACTCCGCAGATGACAACCTTTTCGCGATGCGTATTCGCAGTATCCACAACATCGTTGGATGATGTCCCACGTGGCCAAGGCTCCTCCTTGTCGCTTGATTATTTGTTCGCTTGGACCAGCTTATGGGATCCTCGCGTTCTAGTCTCGTTGGGTTATGTTCCCGAGTGGCGTCGGAGCGACACCAGCGGATTGGATCTCGAGGATGCCTTGGTGGTTTGCCCAGAACTCTCCAGGGATCGGATCGACCAACCCCTTGAGGAACGGCTTCGCGCAGGAGGGAACGCACTGATCCCAAGTGCTCGCCGACCTCGCCCCGAGTTGGTTGCCGAAATCCTCGAGGCACTCGAGAAACGCCTATCCGGTTCGGAACTGGGTACCCAAAAACCGTTCGCAGGTCCGGAGCAGGCAACAGACGCCGAGACGACACGCCCCGTCGACGACAATGTGCATTTGCGTCCGACCGGGATAGCTGATCATGCGTGCGCCCTCCTCGAAGACTTCTACGCCTTCGGATACGCCGTGATGCAAGTTCAGATCATGGCTCGCAAGCTACGGTACTCGTTCAATTTGGATTGGATGATCGTTTCCGATCAGATACTCCATGCAGCTCGGGCATCAGTCGCTGGCAACAGCGAAGAAACCGATCGATGGCTCGCCGCGGCGTTCGATTCGATTTCGCAAGAACGAGACCGGTACTGCTCCCAGCAAGGGAACGTACTTGAACTGGTCCTTACCGCCGCGTCAACGGTCGGGGCATCGTTGACCGGTCAGTTGCAAGTGGATCGCCCGATCACGTTGTACGCGACGACCAAAACACTTCTGCGATGTCGAGAAACCAATCCGAACGCATGGTCCCACTTGGTTCAACGACTCGCCGATGGCACAATGTCGCTCGCGGGTGGACTCCGCGAGGAATGGATGCATAGCTACCTCACTGAGAGTGGGCTGGTACGCGCCTTCGCCGATGGGGCGCACGACTACGCCGCGTTGGGCATGGAGCAGCCAAAGACATGGATGCGGTTCCACAGCGGCATCACCGGGAACCTGCCCACGATAGCTCGGCAGTTTGGATATGTCGGAGCCATCATCGCTTCGTTCAACAGCGGGGCGATCCCGGAAAAAGACCATGCCAAAGTTCGATGGCAGACGCACAATGAAAGCCCAGCAATCGATTGCATTCTAGGGCACGTACTGGACGCTGCGGACGCCGAGTCGATCCTGGCACTCGGGGCGGAGATGGCAAAGCAGCTCGATTACCATCAAGTCCCTACGATGGTGTTGGCCCATTGGCCGTCCCAGAAGAATCCGGCCTTCGACGATTTAGCGCGAGCCATGGTACGGACTCCCGCGATTGGCAAATGGATTGATGCGGCCAAGTATTTTGCGACCACCGCACAACCCTATTGGACGGACAACTACGGCTCCAAAGATTTCCGGAGTCCACTTCCATCCGATGCATCGCATCTCAACGCATTGCATCTGCGATTGGTGGAGTACACGGCTCGAATCCACCGTTTGGAGCGACTCGCAGCTGCCAATCGGCTTTGGGATTGGGTACCCAAAGCGAAAGTAAACGCTGCAGGCAGCGCCGCCTCGAGTGACGATATCGCCGCAATCGATGCGGAGATCCAGAAACTGTTAAGGGATTGCGACGAGCGCGTAGGGGCACCGAATGCATCGTCGAGAGAACCTGCCATCGATGTGGCCGATGCGGAGGAGGCAGAAATCGAGCAGCAGATCCAAGGATTGCAAACGCGAGTATTCGCGTCGATACGATCTCGGATTCCGGGATCCAAAGAGTTTGTTGTTGTCAATCCGACCAGTCATCCACAGCGGGTGTTTT
Organism: Pirellula sp.; assembly: GCA_046318275.1. Taxonomy (GTDB): domain Bacteria; phylum Planctomycetota; class Planctomycetia; order Pirellulales; family Pirellulaceae; genus JBKCUI01. The sequence continues at coordinate 8,471 of JBKCUW010000103.1, forward strand.
TATCGCATCTTCCCAACGAAGTCGACGCCGCGTCGAGCACTCGAATCATCGCCGCCGATGTGACCTTGGCTCCAAATTCTGACTTGCGCGGTTCGCAAGGAGCCGTTGCTTCGATGGATGCAATCATCGATGTTCCTCCCTATGGTTTTGCGAAGTGGAGACCGAAGAGTCGCGGAACGCATGCCTCCGCATCGATCGCTGCATCGCCTACATCATCCAAGACCGGTTGGTTTTCGAAAGTCTTCGGTGGACGTGCAGCAATTGCTCAAAACGACGGTACTTTAGCCAACGAGTTCATGGAACTGCAGATCGATCCGGTGCGAGGTCATTTGCGATCGATGTATGTCGCCAACAAGCGAGGAAATCGGTTGAGTGGGATGGTCGCCATCGTCCCGCATCCGCTGGATCCGAACCACAAACTTGAGGATGCCAGCTTCCTGCAACTTGAGAACGTATCGTGGCGGGTCTTGGAAAATTCGAAAATTCGAGGAACGATCGAGGTTCAAGGCACCATTCGCTATCCATCGAGCAGCAATCCACCGGGTACCGCTTCGACGGAGGCCGCGATCGCTCAAACCTCGCGGATCACGATCCTCTATACTTTATGGATGGGAGCGAGATGGGTCGACATTGAGGTTCTGGGCGATGGGATCGACCTGCATCGTTGTTATCCGGTTTGGCGGATGGTGTGGGCGAGCGAAGCCGCGACGGTATCAAGTTGGCAAAATGGAATACCGAGCAAGTGGGGAACACCACTCCAAGGAACCGTCGAACTGATTGAAATCGACGATGCGGAGCACAAGATTCACTTCGCCACGCGAGGACTTAGTTTCCATCGTCGCTTAGGAGCCAACATGTTGGTCACTGCACTTCCGATCAGTCCAACTGGTCGTTCGCAGTCCCGTTTCTCCATCGGCATGGATTGGCCGAGAGCGTGGGAGACAGCGATCGACCGGACATGCGACCCCTGGGTTTTACCACCGGGCGATTCGCTGTCCGGCAATCCCTCGATTGGCGATGCGGCCGCTGGCAATTCAAGCAGCGGTAATGCAGGAGTGGGCAGTGCGGCCGCCGCAGTCGATTCTGGCGCGTGGCTGGCTCAATGCAATATGCCCAACGTCCGGTTCACCGTCATCGATCCCGATCCACCCATGGTGGTCACTGCGGAGTCCCCTGGTTCGCCGACGAATGCCAGCGTCGACACTTCAAATCCCGAGGAAAACAAGACCGACCTCGATGGGGCAACCGAGAAGACGGTGTCGGCGGACGCTTGTTTTTGGTTGGTAGAGACTTCGGGTCGCTCGGGAACGGCCAAGCTGTCGTGCTTAAAGAACATTGTTCGTGGCTGGCGGGTGGATTACCGCGGGTACGAATGTGATAAACTGAGGGCGGAGGATGGCGAGTTGCTGGTTCCATACAAAGCGTGGGAGCGTTCGCGAATCGCCGTCATTTTTGGGGACTGAGCGTTCACCCGACTCGTCTTAGCATGAACCGACACAACGATATCAAAGATTTGACTGGGCAAACGATTGCGGGATTTTCCGTTCTGCATCGATTGGGTGTAGGGGGCATGTCCGAGGTTTACTTGGCATTCCAGCACTCCCTGCACCGGCACGTCGCCTTGAAGGTGCTGCGGGCGGACTTTGTTGGATCCGACGAGCACGAGCAGAGGTTCCTTCAGGAAGCCAGAGCCGTAGCATCGTTGATGCATCCAAACATCGTCCAAGTTTACGATGTTGGAAAATTCGATTCGATCCACTACATCGCGCAAGAGTATGTGCCTGGAAGCAATCTGAGTGCGTTTATACAGCGACGCGGCGCACTGCCTCTCGAAGAATCGATATCGATCCTTTGGCAAGCTACCGCGGCACTACAAAAGGCGGCCTCGATCGGATTGGTCCACCGGGATATCAAGCCAGACAATTTGTTGTTGACACCGGATGGCGAAGTGAAGGTAGCCGACTTTGGATTGGCGCGAGCGCGCGGCCAAAACCAGAATCTGACCGCGGTCGGCGTAACACTCGGAACACCGCTGTACATGAGCCCTGAGCAAATCCAGGGACTTTCGGTCGACTCACGCAGCGACCTGTACTCGCTGGGCGCTACCGCTTACCACATGCTTGCCGGTCGCCCCCCCTTTTCCGGCGATACTGCAATTGCCTTGGCGATGCAACATGTCCAAGCGGATCCCACGCCACTCCAACAAATTCGGCCCGATTTGCCGAAGGACCTTGTGGATATCATCCATAAGCTGCTTCGCAAGACTCCGGAGGAGCGGTTCGCATCTGCGATGGAGTTAGCCCGTTCGCTTCGTATATTTATCGATCAGCATCTGGAGGGGCGAGGGGATAAGATGGTCCCCTTCTCTGGATTAGTCATCGATCACCAAGCGATTTCGTCAAACGCATCAACCCAGGAACTGCAAGTCTTGATGGGGCGGAGCGGCGCGATTCCCTCCGCCGATCGCTCGACCGGGACCTCTTCGGTCCATTCATCCAAATGGCTTGTTCCAGCGATCAGCACAGCGGTCCCGTTGATCATCTCCGGACTTTTGGCATTCTTTTTTCTACGACTGGATTTGTTTGCCAATCAGAGGGCGACGACGGCGGGGGTACCGCGTGAACCATCGATCCAAAGGCAGTATTCCGTAGCGATCCTTGAAAACAATTTGAAAAACTGGAATGCCGTCTCTGAGTATTTCCCGCCGAGCGATGCCATAAGTCGCAACTATCAATTGAAGGCCGAGTTGCAGATCGCAAGGCTTCGTATCGAAGGTGAGGACTATGCAAACGCAGAGATGAATTTGCGTCGAGTCCTCAACTCTCCCTATGCAGACGATGTCCTCCGAACCATTGCAGGGATCGAGATGGGCTGGTTGATGCAACGGGGGCGTCGCGATGGGGGACGCAACGAGTACTACGATCGAGCGATTCGCGACACATCGACCATGGTCGCCGAGAAGCAAAAAATGATCCGCGATGCGTTGCCGGCGAAGATTCGTACCGAGTGGGAGAACCTCGACTACTTATCCCAAGGCGATACATCCCAGGGCAATCAAGGCAATACATCCCAAGGCAATACATCCCAAGGCAATACCGTCAAGGAATCCAACGCCGAGAAGGGTGATGCAACTCCACCCGCAGCTTCACCCGTAACGCCGTCACCTGATCCGAACCCCGCACCTCCAACATCGGGTGGCAACTAAACGTGCTAGCCAGTCGACTCTTTTCAGCCTTCATCATTCTCGGTTGCGTATTCTCCTGCATTGCACTCGACAGCTACCTTCCGATCGGTGGCCAAAACGGCGTGTGGATGCTCCCCATCTTCGCCGTGCTCACTCTCGGTACCGCTTGGGAGATGAGCCATATGATGGCGGTGAAGTGGCCGAACGTATTACCGAACCGAGTCTTGTTCGGGGCTGTTGTCGCATCGCTCGCCGGGATCTTTCCGATCCTTTACGGACTCATGATGAGACGGCCCTACCCAACGGATTGCCCGGTTGGGAAGCTTGGCTGGATCGTGATCGGCCAATTTGTGGCCTTCATGTTATTGGCAATCGACGCCATGCTTCGCTACACCAAAGCGGACCGCGATCAAGGTCATGATGCGGCGGCAGATGTGGCACATGGTTGGCTACTGAGTTTGGCACCGATCGCTTATGTGATCGCTCCGATGAGCGTATGGTGGTCGATCTTGTTACATCGAACCCCTCTATTGGCCCTGACTCCGATGGCCCTTACTCCGGCGAATACGGATCCAGCGATCGCGACGCAAAGCGTAACCGCCACTTCTGGGTTCGGGATGGCCCACCTGATCGGCATCGTACTGATCGTCAAAATGGCCGATGCGGGTGCCTATTTTGTCGGGAAGCGGATGGGCCGAACCAAGCTGGCGCCGGTCATCAGCCCCGGAAAGACCGTCGAAGGCCTCATTGGTGGGTTCGTCGTTGCGGGGTTGAGTGCGTATATTTATTACAAGGGGATTTTACCCGGGCTCGGCATCTCTCTAGGTGGTACACTTTGGGGACCTGCGGCGATGGCGGGGTTGTTGACAACCGGAGGGGTTGTAGGAGATTTGACGGAATCGATGGTAAAACGGGCAGCCGGAGTCAAGGATAGCGGAGTAAGCATTCCTGGACTGGGTGGTGTCTGGGACGTTACCGATTCCCTCATCCCGGCAGCCATCCTAGGGTACCTTGGAGTGTTAGCGAACCTTTATTGATCACGATATAAATTTGTCGCAATACAACGAACCTTGTGTGAGCAAGATGTCGTCTTCCCTCGGAACCTTACCCCCGAATAAAAGCACCGAACCATAGCAACGAGTAATGTCCTTCCATGCCGACGGCATGCGACCAGTTGCGACCCAACCACAATCGATCATCAAGATCAGGAACCCTATTTGTGCAAACGGCGACGCTGGGAAAACAGCATGTACGCAGTACAGCATGTCTACAAATAGCAACACAGGCGCAACACCATGTCTGAGTCAACGTTGACTCTCGGCGATCCGCAATTAGCGCTCCAACTATTCGGCCCGCAGGACACCAATTTGCGGAAGGTCCGGAACCAACTCGGCGTTGCCATCACCCATCGCAACGGTCAGATCCGGATCGCGGGCCCGGCGGATTCCGTACGCATGGCCACAGAGATCCTTGAGCAGCTCAAGGAACGGGTCGTGCGTCACGCCCCGATGGGCCCGGACGAAGTCGCCGATGTGATGAATCAAATGATGGGTACGAAGTCATCGACGTCTCCGAGCGAGCGGGGGGAATCCCGCGAAGTGGCTATCGGCAATGCGGCGCGACGTATCAAGCCTCGCACAGCGGGCCAAGCGGCCTACATCGAAGCCATCCGTCAGCACGACATGACCTTTTGTATAGGACCTGCAGGTTGCGGCAAAACCTACTTGGCTGTCGCCACCGCTGTGGAAGCGTACCGTTCGAAGCAAGTACGAAAAATCGTTCTGGTGCGTCCCGCGGTCGAAGCCGGCGAAAGCCTCGGTTACCTTCCTGGAGATCTCAAGGAAAAGCTCAATCCATACTTGAGGCCACTCCTCGATGCGATCAATGAGATGGTCGATTTCGACCAAGTCAAGTTTTTGATGGAACAAGATGTCATCGAGGTGATTCCTCTCGCCTACATGCGAGGCCGAACCCTTAATCAAGCCTTCGTCATTCTCGACGAAGCGCAGAACGCCACTGTCGCTCAGATGAAAATGTTTTTGACCCGAATGGGCGAAGGCTCCAAAGTTGTCGTCTCCGGTGACATTTCCCAAGTCGACTTGCCCTCGGGTGTTACAAGTGGACTTCGCGATGCCGCTCAACGACTCCAAGGAATCGAAGGGATAGCTATGGTCCGACTCAACGAAACCGACATTGTGCGTCACCCGTTGGTCCAACGCATCGTAGCAGCCTATGACGGCACAGGTCAAAATCCCGCCCACCGCAAACCACCCACCCCACTTCGATAGGATGCCTGCCCGACTTCGCTAGGAGACTCGTTCGCGAACGAGCCTCTTGCGAAACCTGCGTTTATGTCCACTCCATCCACCTCGAAAACTCGCAGCGAACGAGCCGCTAGCTTTAAGATCGACCAGCAAAGCTGGTACGATTGGTTCGAAAGGATCACACAATACGATTCGATCGTTCGATTTGCCGCCGCGATCATCGCAGCCGCTATCGTGACGATTTTCGTCCAAGGCTGGGAGCCACCCTTTGCCTATCGCGAAGGATTCGTCCCTCAGCGAGCCATCCTTGCACGAGTACCGTTCAAGGTCGAGGATGAAGTCAAGACCGACGCGCTGCGCATCCAAGCAGCTCGCGAAGTCCTCTGCATTTACGAAAATCGAAAGGAGCCCCTGGTCCAGCTGCGTGGGGCAATCAAGGATGCGTTGTTTGCGATTCGAGATGCAGCCGACTCGATTGCTCTCACCAAATTGCAAACGCAGATCCTTGACAGTTTTGGTGTCACCGTTTTGGACATGGAGGAGACACCTCTGACCTATGACCAAGCGCTCGATGCGGTCAAAAAGACACTCAGTACCGACGCGGACATCTCCAAATACGATTCGGCGATGCGCGAAATCTTGGATCCGATCGAAGAATTCGGCTTGTTGATTTCGTTGAGCCATGACAGCGAAAAAGGGAACCAGCGGTTCATTCGCGTGATCCAACTGGGCAATGAAACGAGCACGGTCGAAGTCGACTTGCCTCGCATTCGCATTGGGGAGGTAGGGGTCACGCTCAAAGGCTCCCTGGAACGCGAGTTCAAAAACCAATTTGGAACTCCGTCTTCAGTCGTTTTGGCGAGAATGGTGCATAACTACCTCGCGTCTCATCTCCCGGTAACGCTGACGTTACGAGAGGACTTGAGCAACAAAGCGCGACTCGATGCGATCAATGCCGTCAAACCGGCGTTGATCTCCTACGATCCAGCGTTCAGTGCGCTCGTCCCTATCGGGAAACCGCTCGGCACAAAAGAAATGACGCTGCTTCAAGCGGAACATCAGGCGTATACCAGCCAGATGAGTTGGGTTTCGAAATTGCAACGCCTGGCAGCATTCGTCGGCATGATCACCGCACTTTATTTTCTGTGCGGTTTTTTCATTTATCAATCCTTGGACCAACGGATCATCTCTCAAACCGCGGAATTCATTCGGTTGCTGTGCCTTTGCGTCGTGGCAATTATTGTCTCGGTATTGTGCGCCCAAGACCCATTCCGTGCGGAAATCATTCCGGTGACGCTTTGTGCGATCACTGCCACCATTGCTTATGGGCGACCTACGGCACTGATGCTCATGGCTGCAGTTTCGCTGGTGATCGCTTTCTCAACCCGAGTCGACCTCAGCGAATTCATCTTGCTAGCGAGCGCTGCGGCGGGTTCGATCCTGCTGTGCGGCCGTATCCGCAACCGCACTCGTCTGATCTACGTAGGGCTCGGGGTTAGTGTTGTGGTCTTTGCGACCTACCTAGGACTTGGGGTCATGACCGGGCAATCGGGCGGTGGTGTGATTGATGGCCCCGCGACGGGTGCTTTGTCGATGACAACCATGTTCCCGGTTCGATTGATGCAGGAAGCAGCTAGACAAGCGGCATTTGTCATTCTATGCGGACCATTGATGGCAGGTTTATTACCGTTGGTCGAGAAAGCCTTCGACGTCCAAACCGACTTGAGCTTGTTGGAACTGAGCGACATGAGTCACCCACTCCTTCGGCAACTGGCGCAGCGAGCGCCGGGTACCTACAACCACAGTATCTCCGTTGCCGCACTCGCGGAATCGGCGGCCGAAAGCATCGGTGCCCATGGGTTGCTGGTACGTGTCGGAGCGTGCTTCCATGATATTGGGAAAATGTTCAAACCGAACTACTTTGTCGAGAATCAGCTTCCCGGGGCGAATCGGCACGATACGTTGCAACCAGCGATGAGCACGTTGGTCATCATCGCCCACGTCAAAGACGGCGCGGACTTGGCACGGCAACATAGCATCCCCCAGCGTGTTATCGACTTCATCGAGCAACACCACGGCACTACTTTGGTCGAGTATTTTTATCGGCAGGCGACCAAGAAGAGCGAAGAGAGCGAGGACGGCGAGGAGATCTCCGAAACTTCATTTCGTTACCCTGGCCCCAAGCCTCAGACCCGTGAATCGGCCGTGCTGATGATCGCCGATGCCGTAGAGAGTGCGTCGCGAGCACTGGTGGAACCGACATCGTCTCGAATCCAAAACTTAGTTGACCAAATAGCGATGAAGAAATTGCTCGACGGGCAATTCGATGAGTGCGGGTTGACGCTTCGCGAGCTCGACACAATCAAAATGTCGCTCGTGAAGAGCCTCAACGCCATCTACCACGGACGGATCAAGTATCCGGACCAGCAGTCTGCAGGCTAGCCGACGCAAATACCAGCCCTATGAAAACAGGGACTCGATGGTAGCATGCGGCAAGGATCGACTCCGCAAGCCCTTGAATGGCATCCCCCAGTTTCAAGTCTTGCTTGTGAAATTCGCTAACTCGTTTTGCATGGAAAGTACGCTATCAGCGTCTGAATAACAAATACAAAAGCGAGTTCGACGTCGAGTTGCTCTTCACCAACGGCGATTCCCGGACAACGGCGATTCCCTAATGAATCGCGGGTTCTACGGGCGGTTGTGAACCCTCCAAGGCTACCGTAAGATTACTCACGCAGGTGCCCGTCCCCTATTCTCTTTTCCTGAGATTCTTCCCTTCCAGACAACCGGCTCCAATCGCGATGCCTGATGCGAAAACCCCTTCTGATCATTTCACATCCCCGCCTTTGACCCAAAGGATGGATGGACCGATCTCGAAATTATCATGGATCAGTAAATCCTTTCTATTTGCCGAGCTATCTCGGCTGGCGTACGGTCCACCGGACCTCGTTTCCAAAATCGCATACGACGCAGGGATCGATCAATGCGAGTTCCTTGAGGATGGCGGCTCGGAAGCCTACATCTTTGGCACCGCGGATGACTGCATGGTGGTATCACGAGGTACCGAACCGACCAAATGGAGTGACATTGCAGCCGATGCAAGGATTTGGACGATCGCGTTCGACGTCGGTCGCGTGCACAGCGGTTTCCATAAGCATGTGGATCTGCTCTGGCCGGATATCGAACAGCACATCAAAGACAACCAACGCCCCGTTTGGTTCGCCGGACATTCACTCGGTGGTGCGATGGCGGCCGTGTGCGCGATGCGATGCAAGTTATCGCCGATCCCATCGAATCCACAGGCAATCTTTACATTCGGTGCACCTCGTGTCGGCAATCGCGAGTATGCGACTTACCTTAAAATCAAGCATTATCGTTGGGTCAATAACAACGACATTGTCCCCCGCATTCCGCCGGTATGGATGGGGTACCATCACATGGGTCGTGAAATCTATCTCAATCGGAGGGGCAAGATCAGCCGCGTCAATGCTTGGCTGCGAGTCCACGACCGCTGGCGCGGCTTATTAGCGACGCTGCGAGCCGGTAAATTGGATTATTTGAGCGACCATTCCATGTCCGAGTACATCACGCACCTCAAAGAGTACTACCTCGCCGAGCAACGCGGCGAGCGGATCCGAGGGCCAAAGGGAGTTGCCCAAGAGACGAAGTAGTACCAGGTCTATCCCTACATCGATGATTGCGAGTTTCCGTGGCCATCGATAGCCTTTACCCATACGCACGGATGACATCTTCATCACCCCCAGCCGATGACACGACCCGCTCTATTCCGAAAGCCTTGCCGCGATCGGTTTGGATATTGAGTTGGGTCTCGTTCTTTGCGGACATCTCGAGCGAGATGATGTACCCGATTTTGCCTCTCTTTTTGGTTGGTAGTTTAGGGGCGAGCGAAACCCAATTGGGAGCGATGGAGGGAGGCGCGGTACTACTGGTTTCGCTCATGTCCGCGGCAGCAGGATTTCGAAGTGACCGACCTGGGAGATTTGGCGGTCGTGTTCGCTGGCTTCATTGGGGGTACGGCTTACCCTTTTTCGGGAAAGGGCTAATCGCCTTCGCCACGCTATGGCCTCTCGTATTCGTCGGCCGCATGCTAGATCGATTTGGGAAAGGACTCCGGGGAGCACCTCGCGATGCACTGATTGTCGATGCGGTGACGAGCGAGCAACGCGGGCGAGCATTTGGATTGCATCGAGCGTTCGATACGGCCGGTGCGCTAGTGGGTGTCTTAGTGTCAGCATTCCTGCTCTGGTACTTGACCGGGACTCCAGATACGAAGTCGGGACTCGTGGATATCGGACATGTGGCACCGGAAACACCCGGCTGGGTTTACCGCACGATCTTTGGGGTTTCAGCAATCCTGGGGTTAGCGTCATGGGCACTCACTTTCTTTGTCCGCGAGTCAGATGCGGAAAAGAGTATTGACGTTAGTTCGGCGAATCCGTCGACGATAGAGAGTTCACTTAACGAAACTGACGGCAACAAGCCACGCCGCCGGTGGATGCTTCCACGGACGTACTGGGCGGTTATCGCGATGCTCGTCTTCTTTTCGCTCGCGAACAGCAGCGATACTTTTCTATTGCTCAGGGTCCGTGAACTTGGGTTCAGCTCTTGGGCCGTCGTTCTGGCCTACGCTGCGTTCAATGTGACCTACGCCGCGATCAGCTATCCTATCGGGGCGTTGAGCGACCGCATCGGGCGTTGGAAACTGATCGCATCGGGTTGGGTCGTTTATGCCATGGTCTATGCCATGTTCGCGATCCTGCCCGTCAGTGCAAGTTGGGGTGTATGGCCGTTGATGGCGATCTATGGCATTTACATGGCGTTGACCGACGGAGTCGGTAAAGCATTGATCGCTGATTTTGCGCCCAAGGATGCACGAGGTACCGCGCTCGGATTGTATTATGGGTTGACCGGGATCACGACGTTTCTAGCGAGTTTGCTGGCGGGGTTGATTTGGCAATGGTATGGATCGAAGTGGGCGCTGCTTGCAGGAACATTCTTTGCGATTCTGGCGTTGATTGCGTTGCGAATTGCCAGCCGCTTTCGCGATCCGGGCGAGCTTGATAATTAGCCGATTCATGTAGCTGCCAGTTGTGGCTCCCACCGGGATGAACCCGGTGGAAAGCGATGCGCGGTCGTGCAGATCTCCATTCTCCATTCTCCATTCTCCATTCTCCATTTTTCATTTTTCATTTTTCATTTTTCATTCCCCATTCCCCATTCCCCATTCCCCATTCCCTAGTCTCTAGTCTCTAGTCTCTAGTCTCCAGTCTCTAGTCTCTAGTCTCTAGTCTCTAGTCTCTAGTCTCGATCCTGCTCCCGTTGGGGCGAAGCTCCAAAAGCATCGCACAACCTAAGTACTGCGCGATCTTGGAACTTGCAGCTGTGGCAAGGGGACTTTACCGTTGCGATATAGAACGTTGTAGGCGCAGAATGGAATGATATGCCCTGACGGAAGGACATGGTGCGTGCAGCACTTCATCACGCGCCGCACATCGAAATTGTACGCATCCAAAAACGATGTAATCGTGATCCGAAACAACTCTTTCCCTCCAATCTGTTTCTGAATCACTCCAGCAATGAACTCTTCGCCTGCACGCTGTGCGTCAACCGTTGGTGCAGGCCCTAGAACCTTGAGTGGATTCGAGCCGCCTGCATTTTGCGTATCGCAATCACTCTCCAAAGTTGGAACGCCACAGCCGCCCGGTCCACAGCAGTTATTTCGAGCTAAATACAACTGCATCAAGCGTTTTCCTTCGTCACGCGTGAAGCTCAACCCGTTCGCCAGCAAATCCAGATTCGCTTTAGCGTCGATGAATCGGCTCAATGGAACCATTCGGCCATCGGTACGAAATGCGAGCGACAGCACATGGCAATTCGGATGCGCGCAGGGCAATGGAAAGAAATCCTCTTCACGAAAGTCGCCGTTGGATTGTTCGCAAAGTCCGCCGACACAATCGGGCGTTGTAATCCGTTGCTCGAGCACTTCAGGTAGCACGTACCGTCCACTGTAGGTTGCGGGCTGCAGGCTCAGGCCTGTGATCCACGGTCGTTCCGCCGCCAAACGGAGCAAGGGACCATATTGGTCGTGATTGACACCCGCCTGCATCGCCGCGACCAAGGTGACTTGTAGGCCCGCCTTCCCGATCGCTTCGATCGCCCGCATCTTGATTTCCTGCAACGCTTCGCCGCGGATGGCCAAATGCACACGGTCCTCCATCCCGTCCATTTGCAAGTAGACTTGGATGCGATCGTTATGGCGCGCGAGTTTGTCGAGCAGCTTTTGATCTTTGGCCAATCGAATACCATTGGTATTCAGCATCACATAATCGATGGGGCGTGCGAGGGCTTCGTCAATGATCTGCTCAAGCGCTGGATGGGTCGTCGGTTCGCCACCCGAAAGCTGCAGCACCTCGACCCGCCCCTCGGACGTGACCAAAGCATCCATCGCCGATAGGACTTGGTCCATCGTTCGATGGGACAAACCAGGTTTGCTATGGGCATAGCAAAGAGGGCATGTCAAATTGCAATTGTCGGTGATTTCGAGCACACCGATGCACGTATGCTGTTCGTGGTCTTCGCACAATCCGCAATCGAGCGGACAGCCATTCACAACAGGGGAACGCGTTGTCCGTGGAATTTTGGCTGGCAACGCATAGTCGGTACGGTCGTACCACTTCACATCGCTACAGACAAAATCCTCGCGTACACCGTGGGTCGGACATCGCTTCCGAAAATAGACGCGGCCACGACGTTCGATAATTTTAGCGGGGACAACGTCCAAGCATTCCGGACACAGACTTTGGGTCGCGCCGAGGAAGGTGTAGCCAGCCGCCAGTTTGGTGTCATTCACCACGGTCTTTCTCCGCTTGTGGCTTGCGAGGCAAGAAAAGTCGTGTCAACAACGAGGGGACGAGTACAGCTGAGACGATTGCGACGATCGTTAAGATCACAATGATGAAAACCCCGAGCGCATCTGATCCATTCCTAGGGCCAATGAGTGCAACCCCTGAAAGCCCAATGAATCCGCCGTAGCAAACGGTAAAAAATGCGACTGCGGACCCGAACACGCCGAGTCCACCTACAATGCTGCTCAGTAAAAACACCACGATGTCCGGATGTCGGCGGAGAGGGAGTCCCGCGCGTTCGCGCTGCGATAATCGGTATTGGTAACGAACACCATGGACTGCAGCAAGGATGTAAGAAGCGAGGCCAAAAATTCCTATTTGACTTGAAATCGATGCTGCATAGCCGCAAAACACCATCACGATGACCATCGGAACCCAATAACCAAAACCGAGATTTTGGGTCGCAGGTCTTTCGATGGCACTGGGTGGCGAAAATGGATTGATCTCTTCTTGAGGTGAGAAAGTCGGATCCGCGTATGGGTTGAGCGGGATCCCGGAAGGGCGCGACAAGCCATCGCTGCCGTAGGGTTCCAATGGTTGCTCGTTGCTGCTAGTGATGATCTATGACTCCTCGGCCAAAAACCCTTGCGACCGCGCGTTACTCCCACGGTAGAACATTCAACTATGGCGGACCTGAACTTTGAACGGAAGGTCTTGATGCCGAAGCCGCGTTTGCTCCGATCGCCATTCCGATCCCAAACAAGATGCCACCCAGGACCAACCCGACACCGAGAGAAATCCCCCATGCGGCTCCAGTGGGAATTGAGACTTTGAATAATTTTCGCGTGTCGACATCGATTAAGAAATTGAGCAACATGAACATGATACCCAGCACCACCAATGCCCCCACTGCTTGCCCGATCATATAGCTCCCGGGTGCATCCTCTGCCGTCAAGAAATTCACAGCTACGTTGCTGAGGCCGTTTGCGATCCCCCACCCCAATCCGATCGTCGCAAGCCACCACCCCCACGCTTGTTTCATCACCAAGCCGATCAAGGTGGCGATGTCGTAGGCAGCAAACGTTAGCATTAGCAACGCACCGACAGTCCCGAGAGTCGCGAGAATTGGCATCGCCTTCGTGACGTTCTCGGCAGCGTTTGCTAATGCGAATAGAGCTACCCCGCCTATCAAATTTGTAAAGCCACCAATGGCATTGCAGACAATCAGCAACACCAAATTGCCTTGGCTCGATTTTGCCTTGGCCGCTTTCCCGTTGTCTTTCACATACGTTCGCAGCACCGTCGCATCGCTCGATGAGGACTTCGGCGGAGGAGCGTACGGATTCTGTTGGAATTGCTGATGATCTCGCTCGGTCAGATGGTCGAGCAAGGATGGGGAAATCGCCGGAGCGGCAGCCGTCTTTTTATTGGGAGTGGTCGCCGATGTCGTCGAGGAAGATTTGCTGACAGTCGCAGGCTGCTGGGCAGTGGCACTCGTACCTGGCACGGCAACCACCTCGCCACACTTGCATCGTACCCCCTTCCCCGCTGCTTGATCCGGCGCGTTTAACTTCGTGCCGCATTTCGGGCATCCTACTGCTATTGGCATAACATTCTCGAAAACTTAGCAAAAACGAAATCGTAGAAGAGCGTTCTGAAAAAAGGGTGAAACGAGGCTCGCCACTTTCCGCACCCAATGTAGTTTAGCGTAATCTCCACACCAAGTAGACCGGAATAGCTCGAGAACGGGGCAATCGATTTCTCAGGATTACGCCACCGACACAGACTTGGTTCTCACAGAATGCGTTTGGGTGGTACCAAGGCGGAGGATGCGAGCAACCCGCCGACCAGAGATACAGCTACGATGAGCATCGCGAACGCGAAATCGATCCCTTCCAACGTTTTCTGCTCCAACAATGCTGTGAGAGAGCGAAAGCCCAGCGACCCAGGGACCAGAATAATCATCCCTGGAGCTAAGGGGACCAGAGCGGGGCGGTCGCGGATTCGGGCGTAGAGATTACTGATCGACCCGACCACGAGCGCCCCCATGAACGATCCAACCTCGATCCCCCAGTACTGGCCGAATACTTTTGCCGCTAAAAAACCGGCGATCGCGGCACTAAACACGATCGCCCATCGCGAGTATCGAACCCGAAAGAGGACGCAGAAGCAACCGGGTGCAATCACCAACGCAACCCATTGCATCCACAAAGGCACCGCCGAGAGTCCTTCCAGATGGATCTCTCGCCAACTCCCGCCAACTCTCAGCGCGATCGCGACCCCCATCATGAGCGTCAGCAACAAGGCCGACGCGCCAGCTAATCGAGCAACTCCGGACGAGAGGTGCCCGCATGCCAATTCGGTAAGGGACGTCGTGATGGTGAACCCTGGCAGCAGGATGATCAATGCCGAGAGAGTCACCAACCGATAGTCGATCGGCGGGTACCAATGGGCCATGGCGAGTGAACTGATCCCTACGATAAATCCAGCCAACGGCGGGACCAATCCCACCTCCCAACCCAATTTGCCAATGATCCATTCCAGGACTGCAATCGCCAATCCCAAGACAAAAGACAACCAAACCTCACTCCATCCACCTTGGAAGAAGATTGCAACACAACCGCACGCGATCGCGCATGCCAACATGGTCACCACCGTCCCGTAGGGAGGAGGTGCCCTTTCAGCAAACTTCAACTCCGATTCGGCTTGGGCAACATCGATCTTTCCGTCTTCCAAGCGTTCGAGGATATCATCGAAACGGATCAATTTGTCGGCGTCGATGGTGCCTGAATCGACTCGGCGCATGAACGTGCGTTCGTTTTCACCTTCACCGAGCGAAGCCACCACCGAAGTGGGTGTGTAGAGAAAAACACTTGGAACCCCGACGGTTTTCGAGATTTTGGCCATCACCCGCTCGAATCGGTGCGATGGCGTGCCATTGCGATGCAGCAACTCTGCAACATGCATCAAAAACCGGTACTTTTGCTCCGTGTCCAAATCATTCATCTTCGAAATCATTCATCGGTATTGTTCAAGGGCATTCATTCTTCCGTGGAGGTCTCATGCTCCTTGACTGATGTGGTTCTTCACGAATTTTAGTCGGTAAAAGCTCGGCGTTTTCGTACTCAGCTTCGCGGTACTCGTACTCGTAATCGTACTCGAAAACGTTTGAATCGATGCAAGGCGATCACCTTTTCAAGGAAGTTGTAACGCCGGTGTTTGGCCCGGATGTCAACGACATCCCAATACTTCCCTTCGAGTACGAGTACCGTTTCACGGAGTACGAGCACGAGCACGAGTACGAGCACGAGCACGAGTACGAGTACGAGCACGAATACGAGTACGAGCACGAATACGAATACGAGTACGAATAGTACCAGTGGAATAAATTCACAGCTGCGATCGAGCCGCTGAAGAATTATTTAGGCCCCGTGACACTATTGGCACCGCTCGGCGGAATGTTTGGCAAATGCCGTCGTTTGAGAACCCCACCTTTCGCCTCTAGGACGGGAAGAATAACCATGAAGGCATTCGGATCGTACTTGAGAACGATCTGCTCGAGTTTGGTATTTTCAAGACGAGTGATTACACAGAACAAAACCTCCCGGTCGGTGCCACTGTAGCCACCAAAGGTTTTGAACGAGGTGATTCCTCGCCCCATCTGATGGAGGATCTCGCGTCGCGTCTCTTCGAGAGCGTTGGTAATGATCATCACCCCGTTGTAGGCTTCGAACCCGTGCAGCATGTAATCGATCGTTTTCGTAGCGGTCACGTAGGTGAGCATTGAATAAAGGGCTGGCTCCACCCCGAGGAATGAAGCCGCGGCTGAAAAGATGACAACATTGAGCGCCATGATGATCTCGCCGACCGTTGCAAAGGTACGGGAACTGAGAATCAACGCCAAGATCTCTGTGCCATCGAGGACACCGCCGCTTCGGATCGCGATCCCGACACCCGCACCGAGGAAAAACCCACCGAAAACCGCTCCAAGCAACTTATCTTCGGTTGCCGCAGGAAAGGGAATCACGGCGACGGCTAACGCCAAGCCGAGAATGGCGATGACACTTTTGACGGTGAAATCCCGTCCGATGAATCGGTAACCGGCGATCAAAAACGGCGCATTAACAACGATGAGGAGAATGCCCAACGGTATTCCAGTGACCTTTGAAACCAGCATGGACACGCCGGTGATCCCGCCATCGATGAAGTGATTTGGGACCAAAAAGCTCGCTAACCCTAATGCAGCAACGAGCACGCCCAAAAGTATTTTTAACGAAGGCAGTATCTCGCGAGCTATTTTCATTGAAACCAATCTGGGATAGCCATTCGGCGATTAATTGGATGCCTTTAAGGTTGAAACGAACTCTTGAACCTTCTCTCGGCGTTCAGGATTCTCGGGTAGTTCGCCATCCTGAAATGCGGGAAGCAGTTTCTCCCAAACGATGTTGAGTTGGCCTTGCATGTCCGGCGTATTCGCCGTGATCGCTACTACTGCATCTTGGCCAGGTAGCACAATACAGAACTGACCATCTTTTCCATCGCCGCGATAAGCCCCATGGCGACAACGCCAGAATTGAAACCCGTATCCTTGATCCCAATCTCGGCTTGGATCACTGCCGTTGGAGACTTGCTTCGAAGTCGCCATATCAACCCATTCGGACGGTATCAGTTGCTTTCCGTCCCAAACACCGTGTTGCAAGTACAACTGACCGAATTTCGCGATATCCTCCGTACGGAGATAGAGTCCGTATCCACCGATCGAAATACCTTGAGGGTTCTCATCCCATCGATGCGATTCGATTCCCAAGGGTTCGAACAGCCTAGGGGTCAAGTAGTCGACGATCTTTTGTCCCGTTACCTTTTGCACAATTGCAGACTGCATGAATGTCGCCGGGGTATTGTATTGAAAATGCGTTCCGGGCTTGTGCGGCACAGGATGCGCAAGAAAGGTTTTTATCCAATCGTTTTGATCGCGTACTTTGGGTTCGTCTTGATGCCCGGTCGCCATCGTAAGCAAGTCTCGGACGCGCATCCCTTTCAGGTTCGCCGATGGGTTATCCGGAACGGACTCAGGAAAGAATTTTAGGACTGGATCGTCAATACTCAGTTTTCCATCAGCGACAGCCAGTCCTACCGCCGTCGAGGTAAAACTCTTGCTCAACGACCAAAGCACATGAGGCTTTTCGGGGGACTCAGCGCCCCACCACGCTTCTAAAATCAACTTGCCATGCCGCACCAGTACCACACTGTGCATCGATTTCACGTTTTCGTTGGCAGTTTTCAAGAAATCGAGAACAGCCTCGCTCGAGACCCCTTGCGACTCTGGGGTAGCTCGAGGCAACGATTTGCCTTGTGCATTAGCATCAACTGCCGAACTCGCCAGCGCAACAGCAAACGCGATGCAACTCATAACGAAACTCAACCGACGCATCTTAGACACCTTTCCACGAGATCGATCTGCGTGTTTTGATCAAAAACCATAACCAACGCTGCCACAACATGGCGAGCAGCGTTTTTAAGGACCCGTCATTCAGAGAGAATGTACTCGACTCAGAGCAACGAAAAATTATGAAATTTTGGTAAGCTTCGTGACTCTGCCGGTGCGGACCCATTCGGCGACAATGATATTACCTTTGAGATCAAAGCACGCATCGTGGGGATGAACAAATTTGCCATCCTCCCACAGTTTTTCGTCTTCTCGAACCCCTTTGATTTTACCGACGCGCTCCCCATCGCTTCCAAGCTGAGCCAGCGGCTCATAGTTTTTCCCGAGGATCGAGACGCGCGAACCAAGCTCCGGAACCAGCAATAAGTCCCCTTGTCGATCGATGTTCGCAGGGAGTCCGAATCCGGTGATCGTCTGAAGGTATTTTCCGTCCATGTCGAAGATCTGCAACGTGTTGTGCGCTCGATCGGTGACCACGATCTTCGGTGCCGCTGGATCGCGATCATCGATCCACAATCCATGGGGTGTATTGAAGGTACCTTTGCCTTCGCCAGCACCTCCGAATGCACTGATCCATTTGCCATCACGATCGTAGCGATGGATGTAGAAAGCTCCGTATCCGTCCGCGAGGAAAAAACCTCCGTCAGGCAAGAACGCGAAATTGGTCGGCATGAAGCGATCGCGGCCCCAAACCTTCTTGGGGTTATCGAACTCTTCATCGTTGTAGACCTTGGCATCGCGTGGCGCTCGTTTGGTCCAGACTTCCTGGCCGGTGAGCGTCAATTTCGAGAACGCTTTGACTTGCTGGTACGCGGCAACGTAAAGAAACTCTTCGCCACCTTCCTTGCGAACCTCGATGCCGTGTCCGCCACCTTGGTATTGATTGCCGAAGGCTCGGATAAACTTGCCTGCGTCATCAAAAACAAAAATCGAGGGATGGTCTTTAAGATTTTCGCGACCTTCATGGATCACGTACAAATTGTTCGCAGAATCGACGGCGACGTTATGGGTGGTTTGCCACGAGTACTGCGAGGGGAGTTGTAGGAATCCATGATCGACGCGGTATCGAAAATCACCTTCGCCGATGACCAGCTCCTTCGAGGCGAATCGCGATGCGGCGAAGACGGGTGAGGAGACCGCGCACGCCGCGACCGCGGCCGATGTTTTGAGGAAGGAGCGACGAGGTGTGCCGGTTACCGTCGAAGAGCGTGAGTCATTGCCGCTATGGCTGTGTTGAGGTCGCATCATGGATTGGTTAGTACAAATTTTAAGTGAGAGAAATCGCAGAAGTCGCACATCCGAATTGTAACCCGTTCGAACGGCAAACCGTAGACCACAGAGGGTGAAGGAAAATGGTGGATTTAGAGTGGATAGTTATGTGTTTTGGCGTATTTCACAAAACCTTTAGCGCTAAGGCATCATCCTTACCATCGCCGGCCTTGTGCCGGCGGAGCCACGATTGGCAGCTACCAGAACGCTCCATTCCCACTCACCGCTTGGAGCAAAGCCCCAAGCGAAAGGATCGAGGGGAGTAGGGCGAGGCATGTAGCTGCCAGTTGTTGCTCCCACCGGGATAAACCCGGCGGAAAGCGATAGGGATGGTGGGGGATCCGCTGGGTAACTGC
Organism: Pirellula sp.; assembly: GCA_046318275.1. Taxonomy (GTDB): domain Bacteria; phylum Planctomycetota; class Planctomycetia; order Pirellulales; family Pirellulaceae; genus JBKCUI01. The sequence continues at coordinate 27,856 of JBKCUW010000103.1, forward strand.
CAGTTGTTGCCTCCACTGGGATAAACCCAGTGGAAGGCGATGCGAGGTCGTGCAGCTCCCGCTCTGAAATCTGAAGTCTGAAGTCTGCAGCCTGAAGCCTCAAGCCTGCTCTCAGCCTTGTGCTGCTGGATCCGAGACGCGGGCCTACTTCACCACAAAATTGACCATGCGGCCTGCGACGACTACGACCTTGACGATCTGCTTCCCTTCGAGCAGTTCCATCAATCGATCATGATTGCGAGCCGCTTGCTCAAGTTCAGCCTCTGTACAACCCGCAGGCACCGTCACCTTGGCTCGAACCTTACCGTTGACCTGCAAGGGAACCTCAATTTCGCTGACCTTGGTCATCGCTTCGTCGTATTTCGGCCACGGTTCATAGGCGAGCGAAGCACCATGCCCGAGGGCTTGCCACAACTCCTCGGCGACGTGAGGCGCAAAAGGAGACAATAGCAGCACCAGCGTTTCCATCGCCGTTTTAGGACGAGTGGTTTCCTTGGTAAAGAAATTCACGAACTCCATCATCCGCGCGATCGCCGTGTTGAACGAGAGCGCTTCGATGTCGCGGGTGACAGCGCCGATGGTCGTATGGATCATCCTGTTCTGATCCGGAGTTGCCGGCACATCCTGAATCGACTCGACCAGCGAATTGTCATCGCTGCGAGGATCGATCATCAATCTCCATACGCGATCAAGGAAGTTACGGACCCCATTGACGCCGTTCATGCTCCACGGTTTGGTGGCTTCCAGAGGTCCCATGAACATTTCGTAGAGACGCAACGCATCCGCGCCGTATTCCTGCACGACCCCTTCCGGATCGATGACGTTTTTCAGGGACTTGGACATCTTTGCCACGATTCGCTCGAGACTTTCGCCCGTCTCCTTATGCGTTGCGTTGCCGTTTTCGTCTTCGACGACAGAGTCACCGGAAATCAATGCTCCGCGTTTATCTTTGTACGCATACGACAAAATCATTCCTTGGTTAACCAACTTCTGGAATGGTTCCGGATGGCTGACGTACCCTCGGTCGTAGAGGACTTTGTGCCAGAACCGGGAGTAGAGCAGGTGCAACACTGCGTGCTCCGCACCACCGATGTAAAGATCGACGGGCATCCACGCAGCTTCTTGTTCTCGATCCACAGCGGAGGTTGTGCAGCCCGGGCTAATGAATCGCAGGTAGTACCAGCAGCTACCAGCCCATTGCGGCATGGTGTTGGTTTCGCGACGATACCGCTTGCCATCAAGAGTCACATAAAGCCATGAATCGTCGGCCTTTGCCAGAGGTGGTTCGGGGCGACCGTGGGGTTTGTAATCTTCGAGTTGCGGAAGATCGACGGGTAGCTGTTCAATGGGAACCGCACGAATGTTTCCATTGGGCTTTCCATCATCGCCCAATTCATGAAGGATCGGGAACGGTTCACCCCAGAATCGTTGCCGACTAAAGAGCCAATCGCGAAGCTTGTAGTTGACGGCTTCGCGACCGATCCCGAGACGGGTGAGATCCGAGATGACCTCCGCCTTGGCCGCATCCGTTTTCATGCCGTTGAGGGGACCGCTGTTGACAGCAACACCTGCTCCTGCGAAGCAGACTTCGCCTCGTTCAATCTCAGCAAGTTCCTCGGGGGTCGCGGACTCAGGATGAACAACAATCACCACGGGTAACTTGAAGGTCGTCGCAAACTCGTAGTCGCGCGTGTCGTGCGCCGGGACAGCCATGATGGCGCCGGTACCGTAATTGATCAGAACGTAATCAGCGACCCAGATCGGAATGGGAGCGCGAGTGAGTGGGTTGATCGCATAAGCCCCGGTAAATACCCCGGTTTTCTTTTTATCCCCTTCCGTCCGATCGCGATCGCTTTTGAACGATGCCGCTTTGCAGTACTCCTCGACAGCAACCGATTGAGCTTGAGTGGTGATCTTTGTCACCAGAGGATGCTCTGGTGCGATGACCATGTAGGTCGCACCGTAGAGGGTATCAGGGCGGGTCGTGTAAACCCGAAGTGTATCCACACCCGACGAGGCATTTTCAGCACTGTGCCCGGCCGCTGACTTGCTGGAGAGCCAAGCGTCGAAACGGTCAGCAGGGAGGATTGGAAAATCAACTTCGGCGCCGACGCTTCGTCCGATCCAATCGGATTGCAGCTTTTTGATCCCAGGGGACCAATCGAGCGTATCGAGATCGCTCAGGAGGCGATCCCCATACGCGGTAATGCGAAGCATCCACTGCCGGAGCGGGATTCGTTGGACTGGATGATCTCCTCGTTCACTTTTCCCATCGATCACTTCTTCGTTGGCGAGGACAGTTCCGAGCCCAGGGCACCAATTCACCAACGCGTCGTCTTGGTAGGCCAAACGGTGCTTATCGCGGTACTGGGCCACCGCATCGGGACCTTGCGCAGTTACAGACTCGGGAATGGGTAACTCACTGATGGCTCGTCCTTTTTTGGCGACCGGGTCGTACCAGGTATCGAAGAGGACGAGGAAAATCCACTGAGTCCACCGGAAGTACTCGACATCGGTGGTGGCAAGGCATCGATCCCAGTCGTACGAGAACCCAAGCATCTTTAGTTGACGCGTAAAATTCGCGATGTTGGCTTCGGTGCTTTGGCGTGGAGGAGTGTTGGTCCGGATCGCGTACTCTTCGGCGGGCAATCCGAACGCATCGTATCCCATCGGATGAAGTACCGACTTGCCGCGGTTCCGCCAGTATCGGCAGTAGATATCCGTCGCGGTGTACCCTTCGGGGTGCCCTACGTGCAGACCTGCTCCACTCGGGTAGGGGAACATATCAAGGACATACAATTTCCCCACGCCGTTAGGATTAGGCATATCCGGGCAGCGGAACGTCTTGTTCGACTCCCAATAGCGTTGCCATTTAGGCTCAATGACGGCTGGGTTATAACGAGGCATGGCGATACCGTAAGTGATTATCCGGAAGTGGAAAAAAGAACAACTGAGTTGCCTTCGCCGAACGCAAAGGCAACTGCAAACCGCCGATCGACCTCGAGAGTCTTAGGCCGAATGAATCGCACGGCTATCGACGGCGAGCGCCGCTTCGTGCATCGTCTCGGCAAGCGTCGGGTGGGCGTGGCAACTGCGAGCGATATCTTCGCTGCTCGCGCCGAACTCAATTGCAACAGCCGCTTCCGCGATGAGATCTCCAGCCCGTGCGCCGATGATATGCACACCGAGAACACGATCGGTCTTTGCATCGGCGAGTATTTTCACGCGACCTTCGGCTTCACCCAGCGTTCTCGCTCGGCCATTGGCACCGTAAGCCCCGACACCTTTGCGGTACTCGATGCCCGCTTCCTTGAGCTGCTCCTCGGTTTTGCCGACCGTAGCGATTTCTGGATGGGTGTAGACGATCGCTGGGATGCAGTCATAGTTGAAGTGCGCATGGATCCCGGCGATCCGCTCGACACATACGACGGCTTCTTCCATCGCTTTGTGGGCCAGCATGGCCCCACCGATGATGTCACCGACAGCATAGATTCCAGGGACGGTGGTTTGGTAATTGCTGTCGACCGGCACGAAACCGCGTTTATCCGTCGCGATGCCGACCGCTTCAAGCCCGATGTTTTGAGACAATGGTACTCGGCCAGCAGCGAGTAGAACTCGATCGCATTCGATCGGCTCGGCTCCTTTGCAGCGAACAACGCACTTGCCATTTTCAACGCGAGCGCTCTCGACCCACGACTGCAATCGGAACTCGAGGCCTTGGCGGGAAAAAATACGATGGGCCAATTGGCTCAACTCAAAGTCCATACCGGGGAGAATGCGATCCATCGCTTCGAGCACGATGACCTTGCTGCCGAGTCGGTTCCAGACACTTCCGAGTTCGAGTCCGATGTAACCGCCACCGATCACCACCAGGCGTTCTGGGACCGAGGGGAATGCTAAGGCTGCAGTGCTGTTACCGATGAGGCTACCATCCTCTTCGACGCCTCGCATGGTCGCGGGCTTGGACCCGGTCGCGATGATAATCTTCTTTGCCTTGACCTGGATGGTCTCTCCATCCACAACCACGCTAAGCGTGTTGGCGTCCACCAACTGGCCCCTGCCTCGGTATCCGGTGACTTTGTTTTTCTTGAAGAGCAAATCGATACCGCCGGTCAGCGTTGAAACGATTTGATCTTTTCGCTTCATCATCGCTGCCAGGTCGAGCTGGACGCTGCTGACCACAACACCATGAGTGGATAGGGAAGATTTGGTATCGTGGTAGATGTGGCTTGATTCAAGCAGGGCTTTACTCGGAATGCATCCAACCCGCAGGCATGTCCCGCCAAATTTGCTATTTTCGTCGATGCAAGCCGCATTCATGCCCAATTGAGCAGCCCGAATTGCCGCTACGTATCCTCCTGGACCGCCCCCGAGAACGACCAGATCATGCTCTACAACTCTCATCGCCACGCGTTTCCCTTTGGGATTTCAATTAGTAATTTCAATTTGAGGAACAAATACCGTCATGGAACTATCCCCAAACAGCCTGTAAAGCTTACCCTTAGGGGCGTAAATTCCAAGGTCCATTAGGGGGTCCGCCGATCGGTTGCTCCCACGAAAACCCGTATTTTTCTACGCGAAAACCGCAAACCTCCTCGCTACCCCAACCCATCGTTCCCATTCATGTCGCCCGAAAATCCAGACGCCGGCAGACGCATCGACCGTTGGATCGAGTCAACGAAGTGGCCAATCGCAGCCATTTCCGCGATCTTGAGCCCATTGATCGTCCATGCCATCGGATTGTGGATGCGTCGATTTTGGGATTATCCGGTCTACACAGTGATGTTCGCGTTAGGGGCCACCGTGGTGCTGATCCTTTGCCGTACACCGCTGGTCCGACAACCGATCGTTCGCGAATTGATTCGAATGGAGCGTCAGTCGACCCATTTCCTGTTATCGCTCATCGCTCTGCGGCCTTTGGGGCGAATCCTTTTCCCGAAATCGCCGCCCGAGCGTTGGCTGAGCCGCGGCAACTGGCTTTCGCTCTCGAGCCCATTCTTCCTGCCGTTGGCATCTATTTTCCTCTGGTTCGCAACCTGGTTCATCTTGCCTGCATCACTGCGAAGTTTCATCGTTGGTTTCGGTGTCGCTTATCACATCGCTTCGGTCCTATTCCAGTGGAAGCACGGAACGAGCGAAATGAGACAACTGGGAAACCAATTCTGCATGCTGTTTCTGATCCCTGCGAATTTGATGGTCATCGGGACCGGCTATGCGTTTGCCTTGAATGGATTCCATGGTCTAGCGCAGTTCTTTCACGATGTCCTGCACCCTCTCGCAGCGGCATGGCAGATGATTAGCGCACTGTTCGCTGCAAAGTGAATGATCGCCGCGAAGATTCCAACAAGATCACGCTCGAGAAAGCCTCTGATCAGTTGCTGCTCCCACCAAGAGCCCCCCAAAAAATACTCCCAATATCCGAACACGCTAACCACTAACCACTAACCAATAACCACTAAAAGCTAACCGCTCACTCATCGCTCAATGGTTTCGTCACCACCGCGAAGCCATGCTCTGCGTCTTCGGTACGGAACCATTCGATCATCGATGGCGGGACCGTAGCCACGGGGCCCGACCAAGTCTTTGAAAGATCCAGGCCCATATGATGGCCGCTGGCGAACCATCGCAGGTTGCGAATGGCTGTCCTCGCCAAACATTCGTCGCCAACCTCTTGGCATTTGAGCCTGAAATACTTTTCATTGGTCCCTACGGCCGACTGTCCCATTTGCAGCACACGATCTCCTGGCACGATATCGCGCCAGGAAAAGTGAGGAAGCCGCGAAGCTCGCTCCGCAATGGCTACAATTCGTTCCGGGGTCAACGATTCCAGCAAATCGAAATGCTCAGTCACGAAATAGGTTTTTTGAAATTCGCTGATTAGGTAATCCGTGGTCGCTAGTCGGAGCAGGTCGGACTCACGCGATGGGTCAATCAATATCCGGGTCGGAAGGACCGAATCGATGCTGTAGATCGTCTCTCCCGGCGACGACAGGATACCCGCACCAAAAGCGCGCACCTCGTCGTCTTGCATAACCAATCCGAACTCGACGGTAAACCAATAGATCCGCTCCGCATACAGAAGCAGTTCGTCTGCTCTGCGAGCGACCTTGCCGCGCTGAGCATCGCTGGTGCACTTTGCCAGCTCTTCGTCCCGTCGCTCGTAGATCATATTTCTTGCAATACCGTGATTGCGCATGACATGGGCAACGACGGGAATCGTGAAGGTCGAGACATGGCCAGCCACGTCGTGGCCGATATCTGGCTCCTGCAGGTAATCTTGTTCCAACGCCCTCATGAAGGTTGTGACTGGGAAGAAACGATGACTATGGCATGTAAAAAAGAGCTCCGCTGGGATAATCATGTTAACCGTTGCCAGTTGCCAACCGGTCTGTTGGTAAATCCTGGCATTCAGCGAATAAAAATCGGGTATGACCGTACCGCCGATCGCGAAGGTATGCTCGCCATCCAGGTACTCTCGACATGCATATCGGTGCTTGGTCTTTTGCTGTTCCGCCACCAAGCATGCCCAGCTTAGGTGCTGTTCCGGAGTATATGCATCGTAGTCCTGCGAATTTTTGAAGGGACCAAGCTCTACGCTGTCGCCAGAAAGCGATCCGATCGCAAACCTCTCCCCGGAGCTTGCCGCTTGGAGATATGGCTCCCCGAATTTCGGATCGACAGGGTAAGGCACATCGGTTCTGGACAAACAGGCCCGCAATGCACCCACACGATCGGCCAACGCCATTGGTTCGATCGATTCGATCGCCACACCATGGCGTTTCGCAATTTGTACGAGTCGCTCCTCGGTAATCATGAATGGCTCCTACCGCTGTCGTCATTCGCAACGGGCACTATGCAACCCTTTCCACCATAACCGCCACCGCTTCGCCGCCACCTAGGCACAAGGTTGCGACACCGAAGGACGCTTGTCGATGAAGGAGCGAGTGCATGAGAGTGACCAGTACTCTCGCACCGCTGCAACCAATCGGATGGCCGAGGGCGATCGCACCGCCGTGAACATTCAGTTTCTCAGCAGGAATCCTCAATTCACGCATGCAGTGTACGGTCTGCGACGCGAAAGCTTCGTTGATTTCAAACAGATCCACCTGCTCCACAGTCTTGCTGGTCTTTTCAAGCAATCGACGGACGGCTCCGATCGGTGCGGAAAAGAGATCTTGAGGGTCCTGGGAATGAATCGATGAACCGACCAGTCGAAAGAGTTCCTTACCGCGGAAGCGTTCTCGCAAAGAATCTCCAAAAACGATCATGCTGGCCGCACCATCGCTTAACGACGACGCATTCCCTGCGGTGACGGTACCATTGTCTTGAAAAGCGCTTTTTAAATTCGCCAAGCGTTCGACAGAAGCATCGGCTCGAGGACTTCCGTCCCGATCGATGAGAGCCCCTTTGGCATCGACGACCGGTACTATTTCTTTTTGGAAAAACCCTTGATTCATCGCCTCGATAGCCCGTTGATGACTTTGAAGGGCCCAAGCATCCTGAGCGGCGCGATCGACGGCATGCATCGAAGCGACTCGTTCGGCATACACTCCCATCAATGCCGGACCATGAGGGCACCGTAGGCCATCGTGCTCAATCGCATCGAGCAGTGGTTGCTGACCGTACTTCCAGCCTGCGCGGCCGCCTCGCAGCAAATGAGGCGCATTGCTCATGCTTTCCATCCCGCCCGCCACTAAACACTGAGCGTCCCCGCTTCGAATGGCTCTCGAAGCCAACATCACGCTGAAAAGCCCCGATCCGCAGACTTTGTTCACCGAAGCGCACGGAGTCGACTGTTTTAATCCTGCGTGCAGCGCAGCCTGCTTCGAGGGAGCTTGGCCAAGCCCGCTGCTGAGAACGTTTCCCAGCACGACTTCGTCGATATCGTCAGGCTGTGCACCGGACCTTTCCATGGACGCTCGAATAGCGACGCCCGCCAGTTGCGGCGCTGAGAAAGGGGCCAACTCGCCCAGGAATCGACCGATGGGAGTCCTCGCGGCTCCGGTGATCCACACGTTGCTCATGATTCTCTCTCCTGCTCCGATGAGTGCATTTGCTGTTCCTATGGAATGGAACACCCAAAAGAATTATAGGACATCCATGCGACTCGCGTTCGACCAGAATCCCAATACTGGCCCGAATTGAACCGGCATGTCCGTTCAGATTGCCGGCGGGAACCGCTTTCCATAAAACGATTTCGAGAGAAGTACGAGATGCATGTAAGAGCTCGAACGTTGGATTGAAAAGGTACGAAACCCCTGTCGACTTCTCCTATTTTCAGCACACGATCAGCGAACTACCCCGACTGCCACTGTCCCACTTGCAAGGTTCGCTGCTGTCCTGGCCACATCCGATTTGGAGATCAATGCGATATCGCCGGGGATACTGTATTTCAGTTGCGCAGTGGCATTGGCCCATAGGAGCGCCTTTTCCATGCTTTGCTGGTCCAACCATGCATCGAGAAATCCGGCAGAAAATGCATCGCCGCCACCGAGTCTACCGACAGGCTCCACGGGGCTTGTCCCTACCAAGTGCGTTTCGAAACCGGAGTTGACCGAGGTGCTTTTTGCGGCGCCGGCCATCGAGCCTCGCGCACCTAACGTCATCACCGTAAGTTTGCCCTTCCGCAATCGGATCAAATCTTCGAGAACCCGAACATCTTCAGGTTCCTGTGGAAGCCCCAGCCAAGCTACCGCATCGCGTTTGGCGATGAACACTAGATCCGAATCTGTCATCCACGACTCGCACGCCTGTTTCGCTTGCGCCATCGTCCATAGTTTGGCTCGATAATTGAAATCGAAGCTAACGGCTGCTCCTGAGGCCACGGCGGTCGATCGAGCCGCGTTCAGAACTGCTCGCACCGAGTCGGAGAGCGCCAACGAAATTCCGGTCGTATGAAAAACCCGTGTGCTCTTCAACGGCTCAAGAGTTAGTTCCCCGGGTGGGAATTGTGCAAACGCGGATCCGGCTCGGTCGTAGACCACTTCGCTGGCACGTGGCGGAGAGCCCAACTCGTAATAGTAGACACCGACCCGATCCCGATCGGTCCAAACCACATGCGATGTGTCCACGCCGTGACTGGCCAGCGCACTAGTAATTTTTCGCCCCAACGCGTTTTCGGTTAATCGCGACAGCCAGCAAACGGATCGTCCCAGGCGTGCTAAACCTGCGACTGTATTCGATTCGCTACCACCAACGTGCAATTCGTAAGCGTCCGCCTGTTCCAACCGAAGAAACCCAGGTGGGGAGAAGCGAATCATCGTTTCGCCGATCGCTACAACGTCGTACCGAGGATTCGTCACGCTCAGTAGGTCTCCGTGTAGATGACAAACTCAATGCGTCGATTCGATGCCCGCCCCGCTGGGGTCTGGTTGTCCATGAGTGGATAATTCGATCCATGGGCCAAGGTAAACAACTGCGCTTGAGGAATCTGATTTCGTTTCGTCAGATGCTCGAACACCGCATTGGTCTGAGCGGATGCCAATTGATGGCTGGTGGAGTATGTCCCGCCGTACAAAGGTGCATTGTCGGTGTGCCCTTCAATCGCAATCCGTTGCTTGGGATAATCCGTGCGAATCACCTCGGCGACGCGGTCCAAGATACCCGCGGCGCTGGTGGTCGGCTGGGCACTTCCCGACTGGAAGAGTTGATCCGATGGAATCCTTAGCCGTGCAACTCCGTTCTTGACCTCGACCTCGTATCCGAGATTCTTAAGTCCATCAGGGGTCACACCACCACTCGTATTCGCCGTCAATCGAGCACCGCTGCGTCGTGTACTGTCGGTCGCGGGCGGCTTGGGAAGCGTTGAGGATGTTGCCGAAGACGCAGATGGGGGCGTGGCTCGCGAGGATGCTATTTTCGCTTGTTGCAATTGGCCCGACATGTCGCTCAATTGGCGCTGCATCAAGTCGGAACGCTCCTTGTACAGTTGCATCTGCTGCTGCGATTGAGCAAGTTGTGTGTGAAGTTGGCGGTTGTTCTCATCGAGCAATTTCGCTCGCCGCTCCAATTCGGCCATTTGGGCCGCATAAGCATTGGGGCCGAGAGACGCAGTTCCCGCCGCAGCCATTCCTGGGGAAGCTGTTCCTGGGGCACTCGCCGCGGGTACAGTAGGAGACGCACCACTACCGGACCCTACGCCGAGAAAGCCAGATGGCGACGCAACCAAGTAAGGCTGGCTGCGATTGCATCCGATAGAAACCGCAAAAAAACCGAAGATGCAAACGACAAACCAAGTCCACCCGTAGGCGCGATGCACCGTGGCGAAACGACCACGTCGCTCGTGGAAATCAGTTTTGGCTTTGCTTACCGCGTTCATCGTGCTTTCGACATAACAGTTCGCCCCGTGTTAGGGCAAGAGCAACCCGTACACGCGCGACACGCGGCATCCCAATACACCCAACACAACGGCATGTCCACAATACAACGGCAATACAACGGCATAGCCGCCCCAAACCAACGAGCTGAAAGACGCACACCCTTTGATAGCAAACAACCTGACTTGATAGCAAATAGCCTGGCGTGATAGCAAACAATCCGGATTGATAGCAAACGAACCGGTGGACTTGGCGACGGTTCCTCCGATGCTGTTTCTACCTATTCAACATACCATCCGAGGAGCGCTCTGTGAAACTCCTCTGGACGCGATCGTGCGATCACGATTAAAAGCGATGGAGTTCAGTTTGCCCAAACCTCTTGCTTTCACACCGTCATGGCCAGCGATCCGGATCAGAAAGTACGCCGCGTTGCCATTGTGCTTCAAAGCATGGACGCAACCACGGCAAAGAAACTGCTGTCGCAATTTCCTGACCAAGTTGCGAGGGACATCAAGCGGACGTTAGCGACCTTGGGCCGAGTCGATCCGGCCGAGCGTGCCGCAGCCATGGACGAACTTCGTGGGTTCATGGGTGCAGTCTCCCCGCCATCGGGAACAGGCGGATCAGCATCGTCCGCTTCGAGATCCACGTCTCCTGCGGCCCAATTGCTCGCAGCCTCCGAAGGAGCGCTCGACTCGCTCCAGATTTCCCGGGAAGCACTACGTCAAACCGCCTCTTCCCCGACCATTTCCGCGCCGGTATCGGCAAGTAACATACACGGGCACGGATCGCACCAGCACCATGAATTTAGCGGATCGCCCGCTCATACCATGGGCTCCCCAGGATCGGTTGCGACGGAACCATGGGACGATATCGCACCTGCATCGCTGGCGGAACTATTAAAGCATGAACGCGGGATCGTCATCGCAACAGTGATCAACCAACTCCCGGTTCCTGTTGCCACCGCGATGTTGCAACATCTTCCGGTCCAGACCGCGACCGAGGCCATGGCCCACCTGCCAAATCTGCACCGCACGGACGCAAAGATCCTCGAAGAGATCCTCGAAGAGATGAAAACGAAGATGCGGACCATGGAGCATTCCAAGCGGATGAGCCAGTCCGGAATCGAGAAACTGCGAGCTATCGTCGCAAATGTACCGGTCGATCAACAAGGCTTGTGGACTACTGCCTTGCACCAGCATGCCCCCGAATTGGTGCGCACGCTCGGTCCTTTGTCCGCCGTCAGCATCTCGCACAACCCTGCTACCCCGATTCCACCTCAGGGAACCAACTTCGAATTCTCCGCCTCCGAGACCAGCAGATCTTCGATACCACCCCACGCAAACACTAGCATTCCGTCGGGCGACACCCCAACAGGCAATCATGGAAGAGGGGCTCATCCCTCCTCGCGAGATGCCGAAACCATCGACATAACCTTCAGCGAAGCGATGCGCCCCGGCGCTCGTGATATCCTGCCGTTCCCCGGAGATAGTCGCCCTTTGCGGTCGCTGGACGAATTGCTTCCGCTTGCCGATACCGACCTGGTTCGAGTTCTACACGCCAACGACCCGGAGAAATTGCTGCTCGCACTTTCGAATGCCAGTCGCAAGTTCCGAGCGCGATTCGAAAGGCTCATCCCTGCCAAAGAACTCAAACGCTTTCGAGAACGCATGAATCAGCTCCAAGACGTTTCACTCAGGGAGATCGATGATGCAAGCACTGGTATTGTCGAGCGGGCGGACACCATGGTGACGACTCAAGCCATTCCCCCTTTCCGAAAACCGAAAGGTTTTTTCCGCCGAGCCGCCTAAATTCCCTACGAATAAAACCGCTCTTTCGCGATCGACGTCGCAAACGCAAAGTGCTTGGGAATCCCGAAAACACTTCCTCCTAACATCCGAACCGACCGTATGGCCACCGTTCTTAAATCCAACTCCTTAGCAACAGGTATCAATACTACCCAAGCGGAGGTATTCAACTGGGAAGATGTCGCGGGCCGAGCCAAGGACTATCTCGAAACCATTCGAACACAAGCCAAGGCCATGCTCGAGGCCTGCACGAAGGAGTGCGAACAGCTCCGCGAGAAAGCTCGCAAGGAAGGGATGAGTGCCGGCGAATCGCATGTCGAACGGTTAGCGACAACCATCGCCAACCAGATGGCGACGGACAAGATCCAGAGCTCTGCTGCCGCGATTACGCAAATCTGCAATGAACTCGAATCGGCAACCACTCAATGGCTGCGCGAATGGCAACACGAAACCGTAGCGATCGCCATCGGCATCGCTGAGAAACTGATGATTCGGCAGATGGAGAAAGACCCATCGATCTTGCTCAAGTGGATCGAAGACTCGGTGCGATTGCTCCATGGCCAGAAGAAAATCATGCTTCGGCTTCATTCCGAAGACGCGATGATTCTCTCGAGCGCATTACCGGATCTGCTGGAACAAGTTTCGCCTGGTATTGAAATTCAGGTGATCGATGATGCATCGGTTGGACGATGCGGCGTTATCATCCAAACCGCTGACACCACGATTGATCGGACGATCGCGAGCCAGCTCAAGCGGCTGGAACAGGAGCTAGGCTAAGCTCATGCTAGACCCTGTGATCGATCGCTATCTCCAAAAGTTTCCAAGCATCCCGCAGAGCCGCGACTGGAGTTCGACCCTCCATCGCATTATCCCGTACGGCATCACCGGACGGGTGCGCAGTATCCGCGGCACCACGGTGATTGTGGATGGTCTGCCCGTTCCTGTCGGTGCGATTGTCAAAATCCAACGTCGCAGCCAATCGCCACTCGATGCCGAAGTGATCGGGTTCGATGCAGGTCGCACGCTTTTAGCACCACTCGATCCGTTGGAAGGGGTCAGCTCCGGCGATCAAGTCGAACTGTTCCAAACATTTCGTTCGGTCCATATTTGTCCTGAGCTCGTCGGACGGGTACTCGATGCGACCGGAGCACCGATGGACGATGGCCCCAATCTCCCGTTCGGCTTGCGGGTCCCCTGCGATGCACCACCAGCTGCCGCATTATCCCGTCCTCCGATTGAAAAAATCCTACCGACGCGAGTGCGAGCAATCGACACGATGTTGACTGTCGGCGAAGGTCAGCGGCTGGGCATTTTTGCGGGTTCTGGAGTTGGAAAAAGCACGCTCCTCGGAATGCTGGCGCGAGGTACCGAGGCGGAACGCGTCGTTATTGCTTTGATCGGTGAACGAGGTCGCGAAGTGCGAGAGTTTCTCGAACGGGACCTTGGTGAAGAAGGACGCCGGAAATGCATTACCGTAGTCGCTACTAGCGATCAGCCAGCCCCCAAGAGAATTTTGGCCGCGAAAACAGCAACCGCAATCGCCGAATCTTTGAGAGACCAAGGCAAATCCGTTTTATTGCTGATGGACTCTGTCACTCGATTCGCCATGGCCCAACGAGAAATTGGCTTGGCGGCTGGCGAGGTTCCCACCACGCGAGGTTATCCGCCGAGCGTCTTCGCGATGCTCCCACAACTCGTCGAGCGTTCGGGGATCACACAGCGTGGCAGCATCACCGCATTCTACACCGTTCTCGTTGAGGGCGACGACGCCAACGAACCGATCAGCGATGCGCTGCGAGGTTTGCTCGATGGGCACATTCATCTCTCACGAAACATCGCAGCGCGAGGCCGCTATCCAGCACTCGATATTTTACCGAGCTTGAGTCGACTTCAGTCCCAACTGATCACGCCAGAGATGCGCTCTGCTGTCGAGACAGTTCGCAAATCGATGGCTATCTATCGAGACAACGAAGATTTGATCAACATCGGTGCTTATACGCGAGGTAGCAATCCGCAGATCGACATGGCGATCCAAATGCGTCCCGTGATCGAAGCATTCCTGGCCCAGCAGACCCGCGAGTTGATCAGTTGGGACAAGAGCTTGAGCGACCTACAGCAGATTGCGTTAGCCCTAAACGCACCAGCAAACAGTGCCGCCGGCGCCGCGACGTCACCCGCGACCAACAGCATCGCTTCTAACATGCCGATGAGAGCCGCCGGATGAGCCGAAAATTCCGACTCGCGACACTTCTCAAGATCCGGGAGCGGGAACGGGATCAGGCCGGCCAAGCCGTTTCCGATGCCCACATCGCGATCGCGAAAATGGATGAAGCAAAACGGGATATCGACGAGCAAAATCGAGCCATGGACGAATTGCGAAAACAGTCCAGCAACGGCCTGATCTCCCTCGGTCAGATTCTCGATGCGCAGCGTTACCAACTGGTGCTCGCCGCTCAAGCCGCTCACATTGCTCAGGACAGATCGCTGCTGGTCCAAGAGCTAGAACGCCGGCAAGCGAAGCTCCTGAAATGCCAGCAATCCGTCAAATCCTTGGAGAAACTCCGAGATAATCGCTTTGCCGCTGAGGACGAATTGGCCCTCAAAAAGGAACAAGAGCGACTCGATGAATGGTCCAACACCCGCGTCGCTTCGACAAGCGCGGAAAGCACCGCAGCAGAATCGGCGACTCCAGCCCATTTGTAAGCTATCTTTCCTATTGCACTGTACACAAAACCTAGCTTTTGATAACCCCAAGCCATGGGCTTGCATGCGACGATCGTCGCGGTGCGCGAAAGGCTCCGAGCATGCCGATGTGTACCCGTTCTCTTTTTCACGAAACAATGTAATCGAGCGATGATCAAGAAACTGTCAGGCTTGTTCCTTTGGTTTTGTGCAGCAACGTTCATTGCCCAGCTGAGTATCCTCGGAATCGCCGCAGCGCGTGGCAATCTGAATTCCAAGACCATGGCTCGCGTGTTAGCAGCCCTCAACGGTGTGGATATTCAAGGCGAAAAGCTCAAAAACGTGCTTGTCAGCGCTCGCGAAACTCCCACCCCGACCTACGACGATGTGCTCAAGTCCAAGGTCAAAGCCAGCCTTGAACTCGACTCGCGTCAGGAGTCACTCGACCGCTTCCAACGTCAGATCGCTGACAAAGAACGAATGCTCAAGGAGGAAATAGCTCGGTTCGAAGTCCGGCGAAACGAGTTCACCCTTGAACTGGATCGGTTGAAAAAGGGTGCCACCAAGGAAAGCATGAGCGAAACCTCCAAAATCATGGAGAATCTATCGCCAGAGCAAGCAAAAGCGCAGCTGTTCCTAATGATGAAAAATAACGAGAAAGGTGACGTTGTATCGATTATCCGGACAATGCCGTCCGATAAACAAAAAAAGTTACTTGCTGAATTTACTACCGACGAAGACCAAGCACAACTAAACGAGATTCTAAAGGAACTCCGCAACAATGCTCCGCTCGACCGTTCGATTGAGAACGCGAGGACGGACAAAAACGCGGGTCCTTAGCGAGTCAGCGCCTTCGCGAGGGGGCTTGGATTTTGGGGAGAATCAAGGATGAAAACTGAACTCGATTCCAACCGACTCCAAAAAACCGACTATCAAAAGCGATGGTCACGCTGGAACGATAGCATTAACGCAACGGCACAGAGCTTCGTCGATGAGCTTCTCAAGATGCCGGTGATGGAAGTCGTGCAATCCGAGCCCGTCGTCAAATCAAAGGCCGAGAAAACAGACGATAGCTCCGAGCAGGACGACGAGGAGAAGGTCGACGACGCGATACACGAGAAGCCATCTGATCCCCTTTGCGCGTTACCTGTGCCGCAGCAGTTCCTCGTCAAAGACGATACCGCGCCGACCGACCAGCCTGCCGACTCGATCGTCAATGAAGATACACTCACCGAGAAACCCGTTCAGGCCATCGCATCCGACACGAGGAAGAACCCTGAGGCCGAGCTGAAGGATTCTCAGTCCATGGCGATGGAACCTCTGGCGGAACAACCAGCCGTCGAGACTCTAGCCGCGGCAGCTCCGATTGTCGAGCAAATCACCGAGGAAGTCTCGACCGCTGATGCGGAGGATAAAAACCACACGCTCGAGGAGCTTTTTCCAAAGGCTCAGGTTCAAGCGAAGGGTGATGCTCGCAAGTCGCGCAGCTCGAAAGACGCAAAATCCGAATCCAACTCGGATACGGTGGTTTCTGATAGTGCGATCACCGCAACGTCGAAAACCAATCAAGAGACCGCTTCCAGGATCAAGCCCCATCGGCGGGATGATGAGGGGCAAGACACTGAGGTTCAGCCAACCGAAGACGAACCGAAGCTGAGTCGCCGATCGGAGCGACTGGCGAGCCGCGCTCGCAATGATAACCGCGGCGAACCAAGCGAAAACTCGATATCGCGTTCCGAAAACAGTCGAGACATTCCGGCAGTCTCGGAGAAAACCCCCGTGACACCAGATCGGGTTGCGCCCGCAGAGGACACATCTGCGATTACCTCGACGTCAACCTCGACTCTTCCAACAACGACGACGTCCAACGTGACACCTGTCCCAGTGGCCGCATCTCCATCGAGCGTCTCCGAGGCGACACGAGGAACTTCGCTTCCGGGGAACTCTGTCGACCGCGGAGCATCTCTCGCCGGAATTACATCGACAAATACCACCAACAGCTCGAACTCCGGATCTCGTGCCGAGTCGACGCGAGGAAGCGTCCCAACCTCCTTGTCGCGTTACCAAGAGACCAAGCTCGTCCAACGCGTGCTGCGAGGTATCGAACAACTGAGCAACGGTGGGGGCCAAGTCCGATTGCGTCTCCATCCGCAGGAACTTGGGACGCTGCAAATGACCCTTCGCATCGAAGGAAGCCAAATGTCCGCCAAACTCGAAGTCGAAAACAGTACGGCGAAAGAGGCGCTCCTGCAAAACCTACAAGGCCTAAAGGATCGGCTGGCCGATCAAGGGATGCAAGTCGAACGATTTGAGGTCACCGTATCTAGCCAGTCAAACTCCTTTGGCGCCGATGCTGGTTTAGCCAATGGCAACCAAGACCGACGTTCCTGGGAGCAGCAAGCCACGAGCCGTTACGCGACCCAAAACAACAATCTGATCTCCGGTGAACGGAACACAGGATCAGCGGAACCAACCAGAACCTGGTCGCGAACCAACGGTTCTCTGGATGTCAAGGTGTAACCATCTCGCACCAAAACTCCCTCGCGGCGATTCCCTCGCCGACACAATCCCGATCACTCAATCCTACCGGTATGGCGTAAGCCGTATCCTACCGGCGTAAGCCATATCCTACCGGAATGGCGTAAGCCGTATTCTACCGGCATGGCGTAAGCCACCCGGTGCCGCGCGCTAACTAAGGATCTCGCGAAGCACCTTCCCATGGACATCGGTTAACCTGAAATCGCGTCCAGCGTACCGGTAAGTTAACCGTTCGTGGTCAAACCCCATCAAATGCAAGATGGTTGCGTGCAGGTCATGAACGCTGGTCGGTTTTTCTTGGGCTTTGAATCCGAAGTCATCGGTAGCACCGTAGACCGTTCCCCCTCGAATTCCTCCTCCAGCCATCCATACCGAGAACCCGTAGTGGTTATGGTCCCGGCCCGAGCCACCTTCGGAAACGGGCGTACGTCCAAACTCTCCTCCCCACAGCACCAACGTATCCTCGAGCATGCCGCGTTGTTTCAAATCCGCCAGAAATGCAGCGATTGGCTGATCGATCTCACCACTATTGGTTCTCATGTTCTTTTCGATATCGCCATGATGGTCCCAAGGTTGGCCGGCACCATGCCAGAGTTGCACATAACGAACACCTCGTTCGAGCAATCGCCTCGCCATTAAGGTTTGCCGACCATGCACGGTATCACCATACATATCGCGGATGGACTGCGGTTCTTTGCTGATGTCAAAAACATCGGCGGCTTCGGTTTGCATCCGAAATGCGAGTTCGAAGGATTGGATTCTGGCCTCAAGTCTCGCATCGACTCGTTCCACTTGTTGTTGCGCATTCAATTGCCGCAGCAGCTGCAATTGACGGCGCTGTGTCTCCAAATTCGCAAACGGGCTCCTGATATTCTCGATCAATTTCTCAATATCGGAATTCTTGGGATCCACAAAGGTTCCTTGGAACGATCCAGGCAAAAAGCCAGACTGCCAATTCGCGGTATCTTTGATCGGGTAACCACCTGGGCACATCGCGATGAAGCCCGGCAAATTTTCATTGACGGAACCGAGACCGTACATCAACCAAGCCCCTAAGCTGGGCCGTGCCTGCACCGAATCCCCGCAATTCATCAGCATCAGCGACGGCTCATGGTTGGGGACTTGTGCGTACATCGAACGAATCACTGCGATATCGTCGGCATGCGCAGCGGTCTTGGAAAAGAGTTCGCTGACCTCGAGACCGCTTTGCCCGTAGCGTTCAAAGCGAAAAGGGGACGGCAACGCCCCCCCTGTGCGACGTTCCGTAAGGAAGGATGTAGGGATCGGTTTCCCTGCGTATTCTTGAAGCATCGGCTTCGGATCAAACGTATCGACGTGCGATGGACCACCATTCAAGAAGAAATGGATCATCCGTTTCGCACGCGGCGCGAAATGAGGCGGCCTCGCTCGCAACGAGTTTCCCATACTCTCTGCACCTGACGTCGATGCGTTACCCGTCGAGGCTCCTTCTGGTGCGACGCTGCCGGAGGGAGTAACTGGGTCCTGTCCAAGCAATCGGCCCAACGACAGCAAGCCCATCCCCATACCAGCGCCTTGAAGAAGCGCTCGACGCGACGAAAATCCTGCAGCGACCGATCCCATTTCCCGATGAGATGTTGAATGCATAGGGTTCATAACGCGATGTCCTCTGTTCGTTCCGGTCAATCCAAAAACATGACTTCATTGGAGATGAGAAGCACCTGCGCAAGCAACTCTCTGGGCTTCAATCGTTGCCCGGCGTTCGCGTTGCTAAGAGCATGGGAATCTCCCGCGAGTGGGTCACCAACCGACTCCGCAAGAAACGCGATCGCGATCGCGAGTTCGTTCGGCGAAGGTGAACGCTGAAGCAGATGCTGGTACAGCACCTCGACGTAGCCTTGATCCGTCACCGTGCTCGCTGCATATTCGCGATCCAAGCGGGCGGCGATCGATTGGCTACATGCGGCTACCAAGGGATGATTCAGCAGGAAAAGGCCTTGCTGAGGTACCGTCGTCTCCGATCGTACCGGCGTGTGCAGGTCGGGATTTGCGAAATCGAACATTTGAAAAACCAGAGGCAAATACTGCCGATCGATGGTTGTGTAAATGGACCGTCGGCTGGTTCCGTTAGGAAGCAATGCAAAGGCGTCCACCGATTTCCCCCCCAGTCTTTCGTCTAGCTTGCCAGCAACGACAAGGAACGTATCTCGCATCTGCTCCCACGTAAGACGCTGCTTGGTCATTCGCCACAACAAACGGTTCGTCGGATCCAATTCGCTCGGATCTCTCGCCCCGACGCCACTCGCTGCGACGCCACTTGCCCCGACGCCACTCGCTGCGACGCCACTTGCCCCGACGCTACTCGCTGCAAGACCACTCGCCGAGGCGGCCACACCCGACACTCTCGGTGATTGCACCAACTCAGAGTCTCTCTGGTAGGCTTCACTCATGAGGATTTCGCGGAGGAGCCAACGGGTGCTCCAATCATGCTCCATAAACCGGAGCGCGAGATCATCGAGAAGTTCTGGATGGCTCGGAGCGTCGCACCGAAGCCCGAAATCGCTTGCGCTTTTAACGAGCCCAGCGCCGAACAATTGCTGCCACACACGGTTGACCCAGACCCGGGCGGTGAGCGGATTCTTTTTCGAGACAATCTCTCGGGCCATTTCGAGCCGACCACTTCCCTGTGCAAACGCATTGCGTTCCGGTCCGGAGAGAAGCGAAAGAAATCTGCGAGGCACACTTCGCCCCTTTTGATTGGGATCCCCCCGCCGAAAAATGCGGCCATCGCTCAGCAAAGGGCGGTCGACCATGATTCCGATTTCAGGTGGGTGTTCGGTAGCCTGCAATAGCCAGCGATCCAATTCTCCTTGGGCCTTCCAAATCTCGACGCATGTACCGTTGTCCCAGTACCACTCCGTACTATCGATGGGTTCATCGGGAATGTAAAACGGCGAGTCGACATCGATGAGCAGCGCTCTCAAGGATTCCAGCAAAGGATCCTTGGAAACACGCGGGGCTTCTTCACCGGCAGCGACCCGAGTTTCCGATTCCTCCTTCCAACGCTTTGCGGTTTCGTCTACCAATTGCCCATACCGTTCCGCCGTTTCAGAAATCGATGCTGGCACCGTTTCGAACTTGGCAAGAACCGTCGGGTGACAGGCGTCTTCCTCAACGCGCAGACGCTGCAAAACCTCGGCCGCACGGGAGGGAAACTCGTCGGCAGGCAATCGCGACAGTTCGTTCCAAACACGAAGCCTGGGGTCTGCCATCGCCTCTGGAAGTGCTAAGAACCATTCCCAGCGATGGACCAACGCTGGGATTAAATCCTCTTTCGTTGAAAGCTGATTGAACGAACCCTCCGGGTATTTCTCCATCTGGGTTTGCGTCAAAAGATACTCTTTGAATCTCGATTGGATCCGCGCATTGGCTTCGGTGCGATGCTGTGCGGTCACTTCCTTAAGTTTCTGCCGACGTTCCTCGAGTCCCGAGAGAAACTCGGCGGAATGAAAGGCGCGGTTTCGATCGAGCGACACTCGTTGATCCATGCCGCTTTGGAAAACTCCGTACAGCGAGTAGTAGTCCTCGGTCGGTATCGGATCAAATTTATGATCATGGCATCTCGAGCAACCGACAGTGAGCCCCATCAAACCGCGAAACACCGTATCGATCCGATCCTCGATGATGTCCGAAGGAATCGCGAGGAATCGACGTCCCAACGTTAAGAATCCCATGGCGGCGAGATCGGGAGAGCCTTTTTCTACCAACTGATCCGCGGCGATCTGCAGCATGACGAATCGGTCGTACGGCAGATCCTCATTGAATGCGTTGATCACCCAATCGCGGTATGCCGGAGCAAACACGAAGGTTCGTTCTTCGCGTCCATAAACGTAGCCCTTGGTATCAGAGTATCGAGCCACATCGAGCCAAACACGGCCCCAGCGTTCGCCGTAGGCTTTGTTCGCCAACAACCGATCGACCGCATGCTGCCAAGCATCCGGACTCGCATCCTTTTCGTATGCTTGAACTTCGTCGACGGTTGGCGGCAAACCGGTAATCGCATAACACGCCCGTCGCAAACGCTCCCGACGCGACGCAATGTCCGCGGCAGGTAAGGATTCGCGGCGCAGCCCTGAATCGATCCATGCATCGACAGTGCGTCCAGTCCCCTCATTTTCCGAGACCGAGGGTATCGATAATGGAAGAAACGCCCAATGCTTGGCTGGATCCATCTGGCGATCGCCAGACGCCAACATGGCTTGCTTTGGCCAATCAGCACCCCTGCTGATCCAAACACGAAACGCCTCCCGCTGCTCCGCGGTCAGTGCAGGCCCCGAATCCTCGGGAGGCATCCGCACTTCAGGATCGTCCGAATTGATTCGGCGGATCAGTTCGCTTTCAAGCGGCTCCGTGGAACTAATCGCGGGGCCACTCTCACCGCCTCGCATCATCCCTTCGCGGGAATCCAGCCTCAGGCTCGCCCACTGTTTGGTGGCACCATGGCACCCCATGCATCGTTCCGAAAGAACCGGACGTATCTTTGATTCAAAGAAATCCTCGTCAACGTCAACCGTTTCGCCTCGAGATGCCCCATGATGCGCGCTGCACAACAGCAGCATGGTCAATAACATCTTAACCATGCGCATCGACCAGACGCACCACGCTTCCAAGGCTCGTGAAAACAAAGGCACTGTGGGCTCCTGAAAACATCAAAAGTCGTGGAATGCGTGGCTTTGCATTCCGCAAACATACGGCAACGCTCCGTTTCCTCAGAAACGCTCCACCCCAGCCGGACGATTCGCTCGGAATCTATGGCATTATGGACTACGCCCAAGAGGATGGGAATGGTTACAATCTAGTCGACGGTGGTAACTACAGCGAATCCGGGAAGTCTCCAATGCAAATCGATCACGACTCCGCGGTGATTGTGGAGAATGTGAAACGCATGGGTTCGCCTTCCTGACCGTCGGTCGCTTCCTCCCATTACTCTCGATGCATTATGCCCGACTTGATAGCGCAAGGCCCCGGTCCAACAGATCGTTGGCGTCGACCATTGCCGAAATCGCCGGAATTGCTGGAGTTTACATTGGGCCGCGTGGCTCCGGGTTGGGCTGTTCCATGGGATGATCGAGTTTCTCGATTGCATGCGGATGTGACATGGAACGGCGAGCGGTTATCGGTACACCGGTTGCCAGACGCAAAGAACCCCATATTCCACCGTGGTCTTCGCAAGGACCAATTTGACGTCGGCATCGGCGACCATTTCGTGATCGGGCAGACCACGTTCAGCCTTGTCGATCAACGTATTCGCGTTTTGTCAAAATCCGATGAGCCACCAGCGCTCACCGAGCAGACGTATGCTCCATCACAACTTCGCCAAGTCCGCTATCGAGACGCAGATCGACGGATCGAGGTTCTGAGTCGTTTGCCGGAAATTATCTCCAGCAGCAGCAGCGATGAAGAGCTCCATGTTCGCGTCGTGAACCTGCTCATGCAGGGTATCCCGCAGGCAACCTTCGTCGCGATCGTTAGCAAAGCATTGCCCGCACCATCCAACCAAGATACGAACGCTTTGGGCGCAGAGGTCGGCAATGCAGGTCGGGCCGGATCCCCAAACACTCAGCCGGGGCCAAATGCTGGAGATTTCAGAAACGCTCGACCGCAACTTGAACTGACACCGAATGCTCGCACCTGGGTTGATCCCAGCGAAAGTGGTATTCGGGTCCTACACTGGGACTCCCGCGGCTTAGCTATCAAACCATTCTCCCCTTCGGAGCAACTGATTCACCAAGCGGTCAGTACCTACGAGAGCGTGCTCCATGTGTGGAGCCGCAGCGTCGATCGCAACACACCATCCGTGTATACCCAAAGCGAAAACATCGATTGGGCATTTTGCACACCGATCACCAATGAAGCATGTCCAGGTTGGGCTATCTATGCGGCGGGTGACTTTGCCAGCATCGCTGCTGCAGGCAATCGAGATGCGACCATGGCCCTGACCGATGACCTCCAGGACGACATCAAATTCGCCGAATTGACAGCCACAACCCTGGCAACATTGCGACAAACTCGATTGCTGCAACGCCGCCAGGACTCCTTGCGACCTTTCTTTGCCCCTGTCGTTCGACAAGCATTGGCAACGCGGGATCCGGATCAAGTTCTCGCGCCGAGAGAAGCGAATGTATCCGTCCTGTTTTGCGACCTTCGAGGTTTCTCGCGCCAAAGCGAGGAGTCAGGCAACCGGTTGCTCGACCTTCTGCGACGGGTCAGTGACGCGCTGGGCGTGATGACACACCATATCTTGGATCGCAATGGGGTGGTCGGTGACTTCCACGGGGACGCCGCGATGGGATTCTGGGGTTGGCCCCTCGAACAGGCGAGTTCCGTCACTCATGCTGCCAATGCGGCTCTCGCCATCCGAGCCGAGTTCGAGCAATCTGCTGCGATTGCTACCCATCCCCTTGCTGGATTCCGCGCGGGGATCGGGATCGCGACCGGAAAAGCCGTCGCGGGGCGCATCGGAACAGTCGATCAAGTCAAAGTCACCGTTTTTGGACCGGTCGTGAATCTGGCGTCGCGATTGGAAAGCATGACCAAGCAGCTGCAAGCGCAGATTTTGATCGATGAAGCCACCGCGGCTCGCATCCGAGCGGAGGTCCCAACCTCAGTCGCTCGCATCCGCCGCGTGGCCCGCGTCATTCCATTCGGCATGAATACGCCGCTGATGGTCAGCGAATTACTCCCACCCGAATCGCCTCAATTTCACCTGACGGATTACCATATCCAAGCCTACGAAAAGGCCTTGGATAGTTTTCAAGACGGCAACTGGAGCGAAGCATTTCGCATGCTACACCAAGTACCGGCGGAAGACCGGGTCAAGGATTTTTTAACCGTTTTCATCGCCCAGCACGGTCGTTCCGCTCCCCCAGACTGGAATGGCATCATTAAACTACCAGACAAATAGTCGTTTGGCGTAGCCCGTTTGTGTTCCCGGCGAAGTCTTTCACGGTTGCACTTTCCGGCGGCTACTGGCTCTACCTTCAACCTCCACATACATCATGCGAACTATTCGTCTTCGTGCTGCACTCGGTGTTAGCTTGGCACTTGTTACGTTTCTTACGGCGTTTCGCTCCGATACTCTTCGGGCCGAGGATGCGTTGCCGCGCGTTCGCCCCGATGTGGTATATGGGCATAAGGACGGGATGGCTTTGACCATGGATGTGATCGAGCCCAAACAAAACCGCAAAGGGATCGCCTTGATGTTCATGGTCAGCGGTGGATGGGTTTCAACGTGGATGCCCGTGGAAACCATGGCTGGACTGTTCCAGCCATTAAGCGATGAAGGGTATACCATCATCGCCGTTCGGCACGGTAGTAGCCCTAAGTATGTTATCCCGGAAATCGTTGAGGATGTTCGCAAAGCGCTCAACCATGTGCACGAACATGCCAGCGAATGGAAAATCGACCCGAAGAAACTTGGGGTTTTCGGATTCTCTGCGGGTGGCCACCTCTCGCTGATGCTCGGGACCACGGCCAATGACAAGGGAGCCGATGGCGATGGACCCAAGGTAGCGGCCGTGGCCGCTGTCTTTCCTCCTACAGATTTGGCCCCCTACAAAACCCCGGGCAATCCGCTTCAAGAGCAATTTCCAGCCTTGAAATTTGATTCGAAGAAAACCGACGATTATTCACCGCTGAAGCAGGTCAGCAAGGTCGATGCGCCAACCTTGCTGGTCCACGGGGACAAAGATGAACTCGTACCTCTCTGGCATAGTGAGAAGATCGATGCTGCATTCAACGAAATCGGAGTTCCCAGCAAGCTCGTCGTGATCAAGGGTGCCGCACACGGTTTCAATGCCGAGGGGAACAAAGTCATGTTCAGCTCAATGCTCGATTGGTTCCGTGAGCATTTAACGCCATAGCAGTTGACGCCCTTGCAGTTGACGCCGTAAAGATTACCCCTGGGGCAGATCCAGGAACCCGTGAAGTTCCATCGAAACATTCACGACTCCGAAGGGATATCTAAGGAGATCGCAAGCCGAAGGGGCAACCATCGGTTTCGCACGCTGAACAGAGGAATTCGCGCGGATCGTTAGCTCAACCCCAACTGCTCCCAATCGTCCAACGTGTTCAAGACACGCTGAACTGCGGCCTCGGTGCTATCGATAGGATTTTCATCAGGATAGACAACCGCTTCCACTGCATCCACCATCGCTGGCGTCGGAGACTTCACGATATGCGGAACCGGCAACTCTGATCTTGAATCGATCCGACGCATCAACTCCGCTTCGCGTTGACTGAGGGTTTTAACCGCATCGGATAAATGCTCTAAGCGACTGGCAAGATCATGAATCTGCATCGACTTCTTTCGATGTTCGGTCGATTTGGCTTCGAGCCGTTGGGTCAACTCATCCACGGAAACCTCCATCGCCCCTTTCACGTTTGACAATCGGTCGATGGTTCGTTGGAGTTCGTCTGCCAGCTGTCGATTTTGCTCCATGCTTTTCGCTTGGATGTCCAGCTCCGATATCATACGGTCAAGCTGGATCTGGATTGCATCGCGACGTTCGATCACGTTCTCGAGATCCCTCCTGGATGCGACTTGCAGTTCAGACAATTCATAGACAACACGCTCCTGCTCGAGCTTGCGCTCTGCCAGATCATTCTGGATCTGGGCCAACGCACTCTGCTGCGATTCCCACTCCTCTTTCTGGTTACGGATGGTGGATACTAAGAGAGCCTTCTCGTTCTCAAGATCCGATTTTGCGGACCGAAGTTGTTCCACTTCCTCGAGCATCAACCCTTTTTCGACTTGCAGGTCCTCAAGCGACGACTTCATCGAAGCGAGGTTCTGCGATGCGATTTCCGCGTTTCGCTCGTACTCGCCACGGATCATGTCCAATTCGCAAACGAGTTCGCTCTTTTCGGCGAGGAGTCGATTTTCTTCTGCTTGCAGTTCCTCGGCTGCTTCGTGGAGTCGCTGCATGCCTTGCTCGAGCTCATCCAAATTGCGCTCGAATTTAGTGCGGTTCGCATCGAACTCGGCTTCCATCCGCTCTGTGCTGTCCTTCAATTCGTCACGACGCTCTTCGAGCGATGCTATCTCGTCGCAAAGAGCGGACTTGTCCTTCGTCGCATCGTCCACTTCGTAGTTGAGCCGAGCGATGTTCGCCTCCAAGCCCTTCAATTCCCGCGAGAGTGCAGTCGATCTCTCCGTCTGATGCTGGAGAGTTGCGTTGAGCCCCGACAGTTCGTCCGTGAGCAAGCGTTTGACGACATCCAATTCGGCGCTTTGCGACCGGAGGTCATCGATCTGTGCACTGAGATCCATTTGTTGGCCTCGAAGGACGACGAGTTCCCCCTCCAAAACCCCGATCGACGCTTGATGTTTCTTGCCCAAAGCTCTCCAACGGGACATCAGCGAGGCGAGACCTTCCAACTGTGCAGCCATCTCTTCAACCTGACGGGCACAGATACGCCGTCGAGGGTCTTCACCAAGA
Source organism: Pirellula sp. (assembly GCA_046318275.1). Lineage (GTDB taxonomy): Bacteria > Planctomycetota > Planctomycetia > Pirellulales > Pirellulaceae > JBKCUI01. The sequence continues at coordinate 54,679 of JBKCUW010000103.1, forward strand.
CCTCGCACGGTACGATCGTAAAAAAGGCTGATCCCAGCCAGCATCATTACGACCGCCCCCCCTAAATTGCTCAGAGCGACTTGCTGGCTCGTCGTATCCCATGTGATCACCGCCATATTCACGGCGAGAAGTAGCGAGGTCCCCAGACCGAAAAGTGCGAGGGTTATGCCGCTGGGCAAATGATCGCGAAGTCGACGGGGTACGATCTCATCTCCCCAGCTGGAAACCCGCTCCGTGTAAATCCGGAGAGTCTGCTCGATTCGAGTCGCGATCGGATCCTGGAGATCCACGTCGGGGGTTCCTTCCAAAACCGTAAGGCTCCCTGGCGCCACGTCATGCGCCTCGCCGGTTGACCGCGTCACAGGCGCATCGTTTTCCATCACTCCCGGAAGTTGATACCGCGAGCGGGAGATTTGATGGATCGATTCGGCAAAATCGGACTTCATGATTCGGAGATCCGTAACTCTGACCTGGGGGCGTACCAAGCCCGTTATCGGACAACTCCACTCAACCCAGCCATCTTTCCTGACCGCATCCTTTTGCCTTCCCCTCTGAGAATACGCTACAAACGTTACAATCGTTACAGGAGAACACAAAAGTCGGCGACACAGGCCATGCGGCTGCAACCGAGCATTTAAAGAGTGGGTGGGAAAAGGGCCATGCGATCAGGTTGGAAGATACTAGTGACCGCTCAAGCGTTCGCCGTGAGCGGAAGCGAGGCGAGACGGGAGCTTGAGGCAGCTGGATGCGAGCTGGCCCACTCGAAATCGTGGGGGCCTCTCACCGAGTCCGATCTCATGGAACAAGCGCACGATGTGGACGCGGTGATTGCAGCAACGGACCCTTACATTTCCAAAGTTTTTCAATCGCTACCCAATTTAAAATTGGTTGCTAGGTGCGGAGTCGGAATCGATTCCGTGGATCTCGCTGCCGCAAGTGCGGCGGGGGTCTTGGTCACAAATGTTCCATTCGCGATGACCGATGCTGTCGCAGATTACTGCATGGGTTTACTACTGACGATGGTGCGCCGCATCCATGAAGGTTACAACTGCATGCAACAAGGGGGCTGGGCCGAGTTCCCCGGGGTGGAATTGCGAGATAAGACACTCGGGTTGATTGGCTTTGGGAAAATCGGCCAAGCCGTTGCGGATCGAGCGTTAGGATTTGGATTGCGAGTTATCGCATACGATCCAGCAGTCTCTCCTGTTTCGGTGCCAGAGTGGGCAACCCAGCGATACCCCGGTGTTCAATTTCATTCGCTGGAGGAAGTCCTTTCCCAATCGAACTTCGTTTCAGTGCATGCCCCCAATAATCCATCGACCAAGCATCTCATCAACGCGGATATGCTCAAAAAGATGCGCCCCGATGGATACTTAATCAACACTTCGCGAGGAGCGTTGATCGACGAAAAAGCACTCATCGATTGCTTGACCGAAGGTCAAATCGCGGGAGCAGCAATCGATGTTTATGAGCAAGAGCCGCTACCACCGCAGCATCCACTTCGTACCACACCGCGGCTCCTCACAACCCCGCACAACGCCTTCAATTCCCGAGAAGCTGCCGTTCGCATGAGTTGGGGCTGCTCCCATCCAATCTTGGATGCGATTCACCAGAAAGCTCCCGAATTCCTATGCAACCCCGCCGTCCTAAATTCGTCTGCGCTACGATGCCCCGTACGCAGTTAATGCCCCGTACGCAGTTAACTCCCCGTACACGGTCAATGCCCTGTACACGGTCAATGCCCTGATCGCCATTAGAATGGATGGCACAGCGGTGTTCGGTACTCAAGGCAATCCTATTATTTCATTGTTTCCGCAAACGTTCTCTCAAAGAAAATGGCAACTGTCATGCGAAAAAACGTCGTCAAGTCCGCGTTGAAAGCGGGTAAAGCCCAAGTTGGCACGTGGTTGTCCCTCTCGAGCCCCACCGCCGCTCGCTTCATGGCTCGGTCTGGATTTCATTGGCTGACGCTCGACATGGAGCATAGTAGCGCTGGCTGGGAGACGGCATCGCAGATCTTTGGGGCGGTCGCCGATGCCGGAAACACGCCACTTATTCGAGTCCCTTCGATATCGCACGAGAACGCGAAAAGGGCATTGGATCTGGGAGCCCATGGGATTGTATTCCCGATGTGCAACAGTGTTGAACAAGCCCAGTTAGCGGTTTCTTCATGCCTCTATCCACCGGCAGGGACCCGAAGTGTAGGAGGTAGCTCTCACGCATTGAACTTTGGGTGCAAGGCCGCGGAGTATTATCAACATGCCAATGATGAGATTTTGATCGTTGTCCAAGCCGAACACATCGATGCGGTTGAGCGAATCGAGGACATTCTCGCGGTCCCCGGTATCGACGCAGTCTTTGTCGGCCCAAATGATCTCCTGGCATCGATGGGAAAGACACCGCAGATGGAAACAGACGATCCCGAATTTGTGGACGCGCTTCGCCGAATCCGAGTTGCCGCTACCAACGCAGGTATTGCTCCGGGTATTCACGTTGCGGACGCAGCGGCCGCTAAACGCAGGCTTGAAGAGGGATGGCGTTTCATCGCCATCAGCAGTGAACTAGGTTTTATGAACAGCGCCGCTTCGCAAACCGTTTCGCAGCTGTTCGGACATAGTACTGGTGAACTATCGAGATACTAGTTGCTCTGTTTCCAGTTCTGGACTTCAGTCACCGATGTCGTGCTCTTTCTCAGTGAAACGGTGCTGAGCACGAAAACGTAGAAGAGCCAGTCCAAAGCCATGCAGACGACAGGAGTGCGTGCCCAGATGGTTCGCTTGCGATGGCGGGCGTTTAAAAATCCAATTGGCATCGCATTCCAAATGCACTGGTATCAGCATGAATCAACGGCGTGTCTTCAACGATGCCATTGCGAATGCGACGCGAATTGCTGCTGGAATGGATGTAGTTGAACACACACTTGCAATACGGGTTCACATACCAATTGACACCTGCGGTGAGGTTATCCATATCGCCACCTCGCACATTGCGATCGAGCAAATCGAGATAGGACCATCGAAGAGCAAGTTCCCAGGCTCCTTTCCCGCCTCCCGATTTACTCACGCTGTGGAATGGTTTCACACGGTCAATTGCCCCAGCCTTGCGATCGTAAGGCCGATGCTCACCCGTTAAAAAATATCCGATCTGTGAATACCCACCCCAAAGAAGCGCATTGCCAACGGAGTCCGTATCGATGTGTTGAGCCATCACTTCGGACTGCCACGAGAATGGGCCTCGAACCCAAAGCGTTTCCGTCCCATAGGTGTTGATCAACTCGACCTTTTCCAACAAGCCAGTGTCTGCAAAAAACGGCGTGCCATTGGCGACCGTACCGACAGGTTGGCCGCTGGTTCCGCTGGGACCAGAAGGGAAAAACTCACCCACGAAAATCTCAGGAATACTCCGCACGCGTGTGCGATCGTAAGGCGGCGCATTCAAGTAGTACCCCAGTCCAAGATGCAGGTATCGATCACCGCAGTCCTCGTTGTACCACAGCAAATGAGTCAACCGCCCGGCCATTCCATTGCCGCCGTCGGTGCTGATCGAACCGCCATATTGGTCTTGACCAGTTCTGAAGTACGACATCGCCCACGTCGACATCAAATCCTCAGCGTTGTCGTAAAACCCAATACCGATATGCCGGAATGGAACAAACGCTTGGAACACACCTGCTCGTTCCATGAACGTTGTGTACCGAAAACTACTGACCGCCTCGAGCGAAAAAGGTTGCTTCCATTGGCCGACCCGAATGGTTCCAAGCGGGCCCGCTTGCTTGAAATCCACCCATACATCGGTGAAGGTCGGACGCCCGAAGAATCCAAAATCCATTTGCAGAAAGTAATCCATACGATCGCTGACGGAGCCTTTGGCACTCAGTCGTGCGCGTCGGAAATCAACTCCGTTTTCAATCTTTCCATAGGCGTCAAAACTACCTGCATCCTGATCGAAGAGAACAGCATCTGCCTGAAAAACGCCGTTGATTTGAACGCTAGGAAGTTTTGCTGCATCCGTTTTGGCTTTCTTAGCGCCGTCCTGCAGCGCCTTCAGTTTTTCATTCATCTCGGCCGCTTGGCGTTCCAACTCAGCAAAACGATCTTCGTACGAGACCGAGCCATCCGCGGGATCCTGGCTCGACTCCATGCCAGCGACATCGAAATACTCACGCGTGGCCGAGGAAGGGCGCAGATTCGTGCTTGCGTCCCCATTGCGCACGGGCTGGTTCGCGACATTTTCGTTCGTATCAAGTCCCACATACCGAGGCTCGCTGGGCAAAGCGAAATTCGCCTGCTGGGAAAATACAGGGGAGAGTTGGGGTACCCACGCGCACATCGCCGCGATAGCAAGCAATCTTCGAGCAATCATTTTGAATCGATCCGGTGAGATTCGTTCAGCCGATTCGTCTTCGACATTAACGGTTGTATCGATTGTCCGGATTGTGCCGCGTGAAGCTTACTCGGGTTTTACGACTGAAATCCCCCCTGCATGAGTGCGAACACCACCGCATGAGGGCAAGCGCCACCGCATTTCGAATCCATGGCACTCATGAGCAAACGCGACAAACGGTTACCAAGGCCTCACAACCGCCAGTTTCGCTATTGATGTCATTTAAACCATTGGGTTCCAAAAAGTCCTAAATTTTCAATCTCGAAGGCAACGCGTCACAAAATGGGCCCTATGTTTTCGCGTCTGCCTCCCTGAGCCTCATCAAGAACTCCCCATGCTTCCAACCGAAGTCACACAACCTTCTCCGGACTCACCAGTCATCCTCTTGGTCGAGGATGATCAAGATACCCATGTGTTGGTGAAATCTTACCTGCAGGGCATGGGGATCGTTTTAACTCATGCGTACAACGGCAAAGAAGGACTCGAGAAAGCCATCAGCCTGAATCCCGACATGGTCATCCTGGATTATGACCTTCCCGAGATGGATGGCCTAACGGTTCTAAAGTCGATCCGATCGTCGAAGTCAGGTGCCAAGACCCCGGTGGTTTTCCTCACATCGAGCGAGAGCCAATCCTTGGTCGATAGCGCATTTTCCGAGGGAGCTGTGGACTTTTTACGGAAGCCGATCTATCCGTCCGAGTTCCAGGCGCGAATCCGATCCGTATTGCGAACACAAACGCTTTTGAATCGCCTGCGTTTTCTAGCGCACAATGATCCGCTGACCGGCGTTCCAAATAGAAATGCACTAAAGCAGGTCTTAGAGTACGCAGCGGAGCATCCAGACGAGTACACCACTCCTTACGCCGTCCTGTTGATGGGTATCGATCGCATCGCCACCATCAACCATTTGTTAGGATCCGGCGCAGGAGATGAGCTCGTTTGCTGCATCGCATCGCGACTGCAATGCGTCCTGTCAACCTCGACCGCGCTGGATCGGTGCTGTTCTCAGCATTATCTCGCCCGTTACGGTGCAGACCAATTCATTTTGATTTTGTCAGGAGTCGAAGGAAATCGCTCAGCGATGCGGATTGCGGAATGCATCAGCGAGGCGTTGTCCACGGGATACCAATTGGCTGGGACACACCAATTTGTCAGCGTGAGCGTTGGGGTCTGCTTTAGTTGCGATCCCAAAGCGAGTTTCTCTGAATTAATTCGATGCGCGAATATTTCCTTGCAGGAGGCAAAGAAAGTTGGCCGTGGCGAAATCAAGCTTTACGACGACTCGATGCAGAACAATCTCAAGGAGCGAGAGAGTCGCCAGGATTCACTGCGGGCATCAGTGCGCAACCGCGAATTGCAGATACTGTACCAGCCCATTATGAACCTACAAACTTGGCAGTACGATGCGGTAGAAGCCATCGTACGCTGGGATCATCCGCAGCATGGTGGCATGCCCGAAACCCACTTCATGCCGCTGATCCATGAAAGTGGTCTCCTTAAGGAAATTGGGGAATGGACACTTTCGACGGCTTGCCAACAATCCTCGCAATGGTTCTATGAATCGCCTACCGATGCGCCAAAACGAGTTAGCATCAATGTGACGCACGCTCAGGTCAAGCAACCACGGTTTTTGGACACAGTGATCAAATCCGCGCAACGCGCTCGACTCCGACTCGACAGAATCCAGTTGGAGGTTTGCGAATCGGGACTTACCGTCGAGGACACAGAAAGCGTCGCGGCGTTACACCGATTGCGAAACGCAGGAATACGCGTCGTCGTAGACAACTTCGGCACTGCTATCTCCAGCGTCAAGACATTGGGCAAATTCCCAGCTGAGGGATTCAAACTCGACAAGCGCCTGATCACGGAGTTTGAGAGCAACAGTCACTCGGCAAGTTTGGTGCAGTCCCTCGTCTCCGAAGCAAAGACGCAGCAAGCCACCATCATCTCCAGCGGCATCGAAAAAGAGTCCCAGCTCAAACAATTGGTCGCTTGGGGCTGTCGCCATGCACAAGGCGACTTCTTTTCAAAACCTCTTCCGGCAGACGAGGTCTTGAACACCATCTCGCATTGGAACACCAACGTTCGCTCAGCAGCGCGTGCTGCATTTGGCTCACGAAGGAGCAACCAAACAGCCATGAGCTAGCCGACGATTTTTTCACCTTGAGATCGCACCATGAATTTGACTCCAAAGTTAGTCTTACACGTCGATGACGACCCTTCCGTGTCGAAACTGGTTTCTTACCATCTTAAGAAACACGGCTATGAGGTCGTTAGCGTCCAGGACCCGAACCAAGTCATGGAAACATTGATGCGGACGGGGGCTCGTGTCGTATTGCTCGATATCGATATGCCGCACAAGGACGGGCTGACGCTTCTTCGAGAAATAAAGTTGCGGGATGCAGGCATTCAGGTAACGATGTGCACGGGGATGGTATCCATGCAGACCGTGTTGCGTTCGACATCGCTCGGGGCAGAAGGACTAATTTTCAAGCCGCTTCGAGATCTCAACAAGATTTCCGAGGCGATCGACATGTCGTTCGACAAAATCGACAAGTGGTGGATGGCTCTCGCAGAATGGAAGGAACGCAATCGCCCGGTGAACGAAGTTTCGGAAACCGAAGTTGCCGTAAACAAAGTTGCGGTAAACAAAGTCACCGAAAGCCAAGCCACCGACGGCACAGCCCCTGTCCGATCACTATCAACCAGCTGCATCCATATCGGGTTGGGCATTGCCGAGCGCTAGCTAAAGCAGCTTGCTAGAGCGATGCGTCGGGATCTGCGGTCAAGCAACTCAATTTGAAGGTAAATGCTTCCAACTGATGCTCGATGTCCCCAAGCGAACATCCGCGGTCGAGCGACCGCTCGAGTAGGGTTGCATCGTCGGTGAGGGCAGAAAAGCCATACCCACCGCAGGAGCCTTTCAGTTGGTGGACGCAACGACGCAGTGTGTCTCGGTCGCCCGTACGTTCCGCATCGAGAATCGCTTGAATGCGATCAGGCATGTTCGAGACAAACTCGGTCAACAAATCTCGAAAATCCGGATCGGAAGCGAACTCCGAGTAGATCGGAGCTGTTGACTTAGGATGGATAAATCCTTCATTGGACATTGCGTTCATCCCATAACGAATTCTGCAGCGGAAACGCCACAATCAAAGACAATCGCCGCATGGAAAGTTACGACAATTGCGAAGAATCTTCGGAAGTATTGCCTACGGTTTGGCGAACGCAAGCGTACGAGAAAGAAACTTGGTGAGTTTGCCGATCGAAATCTCTACAAGCGTTCTAGCGATGATTCCTTCGTAGAAACCAAGTCTCGCTGGCCCACTGCTTCATCGTTCATCGCCTCATCAACGTGCGTCCTCCAGTCCGGCTAACCAAACCTCTCAATTCCAGCACGCTGATGGTGCTGAGCACTCGCGGTACAGGTAAACCCGAACGCGAAATGACTTGATCGATATCCGTCGACTGGACATCAATCGCCATCAGAACCTTTTGTTCGACCTCATTGAGTTGTAGTTCCGAGGGTTTATGAACGACAACTCCGGGACTAACCTCGGTTCGGAATGCCATGGGACCGAGATGTTCGAGGATATCGTCTGCACCTTCAATAAGAACTGCTCCATCCCGAATCAACCGATGGCAGCCTCGCGACGTTCTCGAGGTTACTGGGCCCGGAATCGCGAATACGTCTCGGCCTTGCTCACCTGCATGGCGAGCGGTGATTAAGGAACCGGACCTATCCGCCGCCTCCACAACCACGACACCAAGGCTCAAGCCACTAATAATGCGGTTTCGCTGAGGAAAGACGCCAGCCTTTGGCTTGGAGAAAGGAGGTGTCTCGCTCAACAGGACACCATTCTCGGAAACCTGCTGCGCGAGATCCTTGTGCTCTGGGGGATAAATCTCCGACAAGCTACCACCTAAAACGGCGATTGTCCGTCCAGATGCCTCGAGCGCTGCGCGATGGCAAACAGCATCGATTCCACGAGCAAGCCCACTCACAATCGTGAACTGGTACTTACACAACTCCGTCGTAACACGCTCCGCCATCTGTCGACCGTAGTGGGTCGCGTGCCGCGTCCCGACAATGCCGATGGCCATAGAGTCAGAAGGTCGAAACGTACCTTTAGCGAAAAGAACCAAAGGGGGATCTTGGATTTCCCGAAGAAGTTTAGGATAGGCCCGATCCCACGGAAGCAGGATATCGATCGAATGATCGTGGCAATGCTCACGAATTCGCGTTGCCATTCCGTCGCGATTCGCATCACGAATGGCGGTTGCCAACTTCGGGCCAACGCGATGAACACGACTGAGTTGGCTCAACGTTGCCGACAACACATCGCCTGCGGATGAAAATGCTTCCAGAAGCCGTAACATCGTTTTCGGACCGATGCCAGGAACCAAGGCTAAGACGATAAACGAATCGCGGTCTTCCAAGGGGACTTGCTGGAAAGCATCGACAGGCAGGAAGGAATCCTCGTCGTCCGAGGATACGATCTTTTCATCGCTCTGATCCAAAAGAAAATCAAAATGCTCGTTGTCGACCAAACCGCCGTCTACAGTTTGATCGTGTCCATCAAATGCATTTCCCGTTGGATTCGCTCCCAGAGTCTCCAAGGGCAGAAACGATTGGCGGGGAGCCAAGGGATCATTAATGGGGTCGTGTTGCTCGGACATGGGTAACTCCTGAGGTGAATCAAAGGTGCCACTAAGATACCTTCGTCATCAGACCATTGTCGAACCACTTCGCATTAGCGCCCATCAGGACACAGAGCGATGCCCCTGAAAACGCAACGACGCCAAACCGCTCGCTCGATTCAACGGGGAAGACCAGCGCTCGCTAATTACGCAACGACCGATGCGAAAACAGGACTTTCTTGTCCTGTTTTCGATATACGCGGCTTTTTCGTTAATCGCACACTATTAGTTTTCCGAATCCGAGCTAGACAAGCTAAATCACAACCCTTTTTCCGTCAGTGACTTAGGACAATATCTCCAACGTTCGCTGTGTAAACGTTTCGTGAGATTCTTTACCCGTCTCCCGATTTATTGGACGTATTCTTGAGTGTCACCGTGGCGACCTGCGAGAAAGTTTGCTTTCCGCGGATTCGCAACACCTATCCGAAAACCCCGAAAACTTCGGCAAACGCTGATGTGGCTATTGGTTTCCGGATCGGGTGTGTTCGGGTGTGCTCGAGCGGTAAACGCTGCAGCCCAAGGGCGTAGCACGCCAGGTATCGATGATTCCAAATGCCCCAACGTTAGGGACTAGAAAGCCTCTCTTGGAAACGACAATTTTTTAGATCACATTTTTTTCCGGCATGCGAGTATCCCATGACTCAAGTTCGCAAATTGGTCCTCCACATCGACGACGATCCTGATTTTTTGAAGTTGGCCGCATACCATCTTCAAAAGGAAGGGTATGAGGTTGTGAGCGTCCAAGATCCCAGCAAAGCGATGGAGGCATTATTGCGAAGTGGTGCGAGGGTGGTGCTTCTGGACATTGACATGCCCGGCAAAGACGGCCTCACACTGCTGCGTGAGATCAAACTCAGGGATTCTGGGATCCAAGTCACCATGTGCACAGGGATGGTATCGATGCAGACTGTTCTGCGTTCTACATCGCTCGGGGCGGAAGGATTACTCTTCAAACCGCTGAGCGATCTGAAAAAGTTGTCCGAAGCTGTTTCGATCTCGTTTCGGAAGATCGAGAAATGGTGGGAAGCGCTGGCCGAATGGAAAGCCATCAACGAATCGCTTCGACCTCGACCGGCATTTTCGCCAGCTGTAGCAACTCTATCCAAGTGATTCCGTCGACCAGTCCAAGCGTGGACGAATCACAGGGCCATACCAGGACCCGAGATATTCGCGTCGCATCGCTCCCGTGTCATGCACGACAAACGACAAAACCGAATCGCATGCAATGGTAGGCTGACCTACCTCGGGCCCCAAAAAAACGCTTACGAGATATCTGGAATCGTTTAGAAAGTTAGCAGGAACCCGGCAAACAGTCCGATATCGCCCTCGCTGAAGTGGTCGACCAAACGTCCTGTCGCTACCTGAGTTCATCGACGGTGCGTTCGCTGACGAAAACACAAACACGCCTGTTTCATCGCGCAAATGGATCTGTACGCAATTAATCGCATCGGACTCCAAGACATCGTACTCGACCACCAACTCGATTTCTCGATCGATATCGACTTGAGGTGTCGGGGTTTCCGATACCGTGCCACACACGGCGACACGGCGTAGTCGAACCATCGTTGATTGCGGCGCCTCCCGTTCCCCCCATTCCACGAGCCCATCCATCGAGTTCATGGAATGCAGGTACCTTTCGATGACTTGGCTCGGAGCGCCATCCATTCCAAGTCTCCCTGCATCGATCAATAGCGCGCGCGAGCACATGTTGGATATCGCGGCCAGATTGTGTGATACGACGAGCACGGTTCGCCCTTCGCTCCCTAACTCCGATGCCTTACCCATGCACTTGCGCTGGAAGGCTTGATCGCCAACGCTGAGCACTTCATCGATGATCAGGACGTCCGGCTGCAGGTGAGCGGCAACGGAGAAACCCAATCGCACCGTCATTCCGCTGGAATAACGTTTTACAGGCGTGTCCAAAAAAGGCGAGATCTCTGCAAATTCGACGATTTGCTCGAAACGCCTTTTTATTTCGGAGCGTTTCAGCCCCAGGATCGCACCGTTGAGGTAAATGTTCTCGCGACCGGTCAGTTCCGGGTGAAAGCCCGTTCCAACCTCGAGCAAACTGCCAACGCGCCCGCGCACTCCAACACGCCCTGATGTTGGGGTAACGATCCGCGATAGGATCTTCAGAAGTGTACTTTTTCCGGCTCCATTGTGCCCGACGACGCCGACCACCTCTCCGTGGGCGATGGAAAAACTGACATCGCGGAGCGCCCAAAAATCATTTCCCTCAAATCGCTCATCGTCCCGACGGCGCGCGTCGATGGCGACATCCGTAGCCGTACGCCACAGATTGCGTTTTAGCCAATTTTTTGCATTCGATGCGATCACCTCCGTGAGCCGACTGTACTCGCTCCCCGATCCCAATCGGAACCGCTTGGAAACTCTGTCGACATGGATCGTGGTGTTGTGCGATGCGTCCATCGGTTTCATCAGATCCTATCTGCAATCCATTGGTTTGCCCGCTGGAACCAAGAGAGACCTGAGACCACCAACCCGAGGGTCACACCAAGAGCCAGCATCATCCCGATAACGCTCGGCATGGGCAACCCGAACAATCCGTACCTCGCAAGTGAAATCGTTGCGGCAACCGGATTGGATTCGTACGCGACCAACAACCAAGGGCTTAACAGATGTCGAATCTTCTCCGTGCCATAAACGACAGGCGACACAAACATCCCAATTTGCAGAACGAAGGGCAAAGCGTATCCGACATCGCGATAATGGGCGTTGAGGGCGGACAGCCAGAGAATACAACCAAAACAAAAAACTACCAACCATAGAGCAGCGACCAACGCGAGGATCGCTGTATCCCAGTGGATCGTTACACCCGAAAAATAACAGACCGGAAGAATAAGGACCGACCCGACCAGCATGTCAAATACGGCACACAGTAGGCTTGATAGCGGCAAAAGCATTCGCGGAAAATAGATCTTGGTAACCACATGCCGGTAGTTGACCAGCGAACCTGTCGCATCGCGCAAGCTGTTGTTCACCATTTGCCAAAGAAGCATTCCGACCAGAATGATCGGAGCATAGGCCCAAGTCGATGTAACTTCGCCCGAATCAGTTCGGTTTGCACCCAGAACGAAAAACAATGCTAAAAAAATCAACGTGCTCATCAATGGCTGGATAAGCACCCACAAGACACCGACAAAAACCTGCCTATATCGAATCAGCAGATCGCGCAGAAAGAAACTGTAAAGCAGCTCTCGCGATTGCCAGCCTTCTCGAAGTTGCCCCAGACCCCAGAGGTCCCGCTGACCGTAGTACCGAATGGGTTGGCTTGTTGATTCATCCGATGCCATGGTACGCCGCGAACCCGCACACTTCGCCTAAAAGGAAAAATGTACCCCCTATTCGCGTGCACTTCAAGCGAATAGGGACGAGCCTGGTTAGGTCACCGACCCCATCGCGCCCGATGTATCGATTGTGTCGCCAAAGCGAGATCTACCCTCGCGGCAAAACTCTGCATCTCGCAGATCGTCACCCTTCCTCCCGTTGCTGGAAGCTTCGTTCGAAACTTCCAGCATCCATGGAGAGAGCATGAACCGTAGCGGTATTGAAACGACCAGCAATCACTTTCGGCTTAGCGACCGTAGATCGAGATCCCCCAACCACCACCGTACGATGGACCGCTTGGAAATCCACCACCACCGAACGACGGTCCAACCGGCCAGTTTCCGCCATTGAACCCTCCGCCATTAAAACCATTCCCATAATAACCGTTGTTAAAACCGTTATTGAAATTCCCGTAGTAGGATCCGTAATTGCCGTTGCCGTAATTGCCGTAGCCAAGCGGCCGACCGTACGCAAACGGAGTTACGATGATCGGCCGGTTACTGATCACTGGACCGCCGTAGCCATACCCATGCCCGTGATGATGCGAGGGAGCGCAGTGTGTTGGCGCGCGAAAACGATTGTGATCCGCTTTCGCGTCGGATAATCCAACGCCCATGCTGAATACTCCAACGGTGAGCCCAAGCCCCAACCCCATCCAATTTCGAAACAACATTTTTCTAGCCTCCGAACAGACTTCTTCTCGACGCCGCCAGCATCGCGAGTGGTAGCGTCCTCGTTTCCTTCTTCGCGTGCACCAACCGAACTCAACAAATGCCGTGCCTAACCATTGGAATTTTCGAAAATAGGCTCAAGCCATCACCGAAGTGCAGGTTTGCTCAAAACCGTATTTGCGAAACCCCGCCCGAAAATCGGTAAAAACGACCGATGTCGACCTAGGCTCTCGCGTTGGATCCCCTACCATGTCCAGGGAACGGTGCACCATGGGTCAACCGTTGCGTCTGCACCGTTTAGCTCCCATACCATTCCCATTCGAGTTTCTGTTTCAATCTACCCTGACCGCTAGATCAAATTGAGCGCGCGCTGTGTCCTCTGAATTACTCCACGTCGATAACTTGGTGAAACGCTACGGAGAGTTTTTCGCGCTCAGCGGATGCACTCTCTCGGTGAAGCCCGGTTCCATTTTTGGATTGCTCGGCCCCAATGGGGCTGGCAAAACCACCTTGATTCGATGCTTGCTCGGTTATTTGAAACCGACATCTGGCCGAGCGACGATCGGTGGTGTGGATTGCATTCGCAACAGTTTAGAAGTCCGTCGGAGCGTCAGCTATCTGCCTGCCGAATCCAAACTTTTTCGCTTGATGCGAGGTGCGGACTGCCTTCAATTCTTTACCTCCGTGCATCCTCGCGGAGACCGGAGCTTGGCAAATTCCATCGCAAAGCGACTCGATCTGGATCTATCGAGAAGGGTTGCCTTCATGTCGACCGGCATGCGGCAAAAGCTGGCAATTTGCTGCGTGATGAGTTGCCCGAGCCCACTGATTGTCCTCGACGAACCCACGGCCAACCTCGACCCAACGGTTCGCTCTATCGTTTTGGAACTGGTACGTGAAGCGAGAGATCGTGGCTCGACGGTTGCCTTTTGCTCCCACGTTCTGAGTGAAATCGAAGAGATCTGCGACAGTGTTGCCATCCTGCGATCCGGCAAAGTCGTTCACAGCGGACTGCTATCATCGATCCGGCAAACGCATCGCCTCACCGCGAAAAAGGCTGCCGAGTTCGATCGAGACGACTTGCCGGAAGGGGCGCGTGTTCTGGAGTGGACAGCCGAGAAAATGGTGATCGATCTGCCTGGCACCCTCGACCGGTACGTGGCGTGGATGGGGAATCGAGCCCTGGCCGAGGTTCAGGTTGAGATGGTCGGGCTGCGAAATCTCTACGAGGAGCACCACAACGGCGCTACGGTTCGCCCCTCCTGAACATGCGTTGCTTTGGAACCGCGTTCCGGGGCCGTCGAAGCGCGCGTGGCAGCATTCTAATGGCCCTTTACCTACGGCCTTTTTCCGGCAACGCGATTCTCCTCGCCATCCGGTTGATCTTCGCTCTCGCTGGTCCGTGTTCTAGGTGGTCAGTGTTCTGGGTGGTCAGTGTTCTAGGTGGTGTCTAGAAAGAGTCCTCGATCCGACGCCACACCCCCGGAAAAACAGACTAGAATAGAGTGAGTCAAGCAATATCTCCCCCATAGGCTACGATCATGGAACCGGATTCGAACGCTCAGTACTCGAGCATCATGCTTGTTGACGATAGCACGATCCTTCGCGACAGGCTCGCCGAAGCATTCCAAGAGCGAGGGTACCGGGTGGAACTCGCCAGCAACTGCGACGAAGCGGTCGAAGTTTACCGTCGGAATCCAACGGAACTTGCGGTGGTTGACCTGCGGATGCCCGGTCGCCCCGGCCTGACGTTGATCAGCGATCTCAAGGAGATCAATCCAGACGTCTTGGTTTTGATCCTTTCCGGATTCGGGAGCATTTCCACCGCGATCGACGCGATCAAGTTAGGGGCAGTCAATTTTCTACCAAAGCCTGCCGATGTCGACGATATTCTGTCGGCCTTTAAACGAGGCGGCGCCGAGGTGGACATGCCTGAGACGGACGAAGAAATCCCCGTCCCGACGTTGGCTCAAGCTGAATGGGAGCACATCCATCGAGTGCTTGCCGACTGCAGCAACAATATTTCGGAAGCAGCGAGGCGACTCGGGATCCATCGGCGATCCTTGCAAAGAAAACTTCGCAAGCGGGCACCTTAGCGGCTTGCCCGAGGACCGACCTTCACAAGCGTCAACGCCGATTGCGCTTGCAACGATTCACGTCACCTCTTCGAGGAGTAGCCTATGGCGCTCATCGTTCGCGAAGCATCGACCGCAGACCTCGACTCCCTTTGGGAATTGATAGGACACGCCAGCACGGGCATGACGTCCTTGAAGATCGATCAAGAGCAACTCGCGGATCGGATCGAGCGTTCCCACTTCGCGTTTCGCCGGACGCAGGAGCATCCAGAGGGTGCTCCGTATGTCTTTGTCATGCAGGATTCGGATTCGGGAAAGCTCGTGGGTACCTCCTGCATTTTTTCGAAAACAGGCGGATATGAACCTTTTTACGCATACCGCGTGGTTAGTGAGATCCACACGTCTGCGTTGCTTGAACAATCGCGAGAAATCCGGGCTTTGCACTTGATCAAGATCCACAATGGGCCGACCGAACTTGGTGGGCTCTTCCTTCTCCCTGATTTTCGAGGATGCGGGGGAGGAAAGTTATTGAGCTTGTCCCGCTTCATGTACATGTCAGCGCACCTGAAACGATTTGCAAACGAAACCATCGCAGAAATGAGGGGGTACCAAGACGAACATGGAGAGAGTCCGTTTTGGAACGCAATCGGCTCTCATTTTTTCCCCATCGATTTCCCTCGAGCCGATGCCCTATCGATGATCAACAAGCAGTTCATCGAAGACTTGATGCCCAAGTACCCCATATACTTGGAACTGATGCCAGATGACGCTATCGCGGCGATTGGCAAGGTTCACAACCAGACGCAACCTGCACTGGAAATGCTGAAGCGACAAGGCTTCGTGCAGAAGGACTTGGTCGACATCTTCGACGCGGGCGCAGTCGTCCATTGCAACACTCGGGAGATCGCAGCAGTCCGCAGCACTCGTCCATGCGTTTTAGGTCGGATTCTCGAATCGGGAATGGACGGAACCCAGGAGAAGCGAGTCCCTCACGATGGAGAATCGACACGGAAGAGTTTGATCAGCACGGAAAACCCGAGGTTTCAGTGCACTTTAGGCTATTACGAAAGCGAGGGGGTTTCGAACCAACAAGAGCTCGTGGCGATCGATGCGGAAACTGCGGAACATCTCAAAGCGGGCCTCGGCGATCGACTCTGGGTACTATCGAGTCGGTACACTCCGTAATCCCTACCAGACCGCAAGCTCTTGAATCCGATTGGATTTCGGCGTCGGTGCCCGTGGTTCACCACCCTCCCGATCCGAAAATCCATCCTGTTCGTGAATTGAGCCGCGTGGAATGCTGCAATCGAGCGTCACTACGATCGAGCGCGAGCACCGTACTATCGGGACTGAGCAAGGGTAGGGCACGAACGACAGCCGGAATAAGAACATGCACCGAAGTGGTCGTTCGGCAGCGCACGACAGGGTGACTTTTTCCGCGGCCACGCTTTAATGGTCGCCAATGGCTCGCTACCAAACCGCGAGGTGGTGTTGCAGTCGCACACCGGTTTTTTCGTAAACCCCCAACCTCACTTTTTCAAGCAGCTGGAGAACTTGATCGGCCGTAGCACCAGTTCCTGCAGTGATGTAATTGGGGTACGTTGCGTTCATCTGAACGGAACCAACGATGAGGCCGGAGAACCCGGTTCTGTGAATGAGTTCACCGGCGGACTCACCATCGGGATCGATGAATGCTAACGCGGAACGGGTGGGATGGTTAGGCTGCCGCGAACGCTTGAGAATCCAGAATGTTTGCTCACGTTTGGTCAAGTACTTCACATCGCCCGGTTGCAATTCAAGGGTTGCTTCCAAGATCGCGACTTCATCCAAACTGCTTCGACGATGCGAGAAGGCGAGTTGGTTTCCGGTAACATCGACAAGTTCGCCGTTTCGCCGAAGCATTTTCGCTTCGCGAACCGCATGACCGATGTCACCCTCTTCCGTACCTGAGTTGGCTCGAAGTGCTCCCCCGACAGTACCTGGAATACCAACCAAGTGTTCAACGCCCGCGAGGCCTTGGGCGACGCACGCAGTCACGAGGTGAGATAGCCTCACCCCACCACCGCAGGTCACTCGACTCCCCTGGAAACTGATCTTTTGAAAAGCGGGTGCTATCAGCTGGATCACCAAGCCTTCATACCCGGAATCCTTGACGAGGACATTGGAGCCCCCGCCTAGGAGTCGGATCCCTATCGCTAGGCGAGTCGCTTCGGCCACCAATCGTTGCAGCTGCTCAACGTCCGCCGGTTCGGCGAAAAATCTTGCATTTCCGCCGAGTTGGAGCCAAGTGTAGGGCGCGAGAGGAACATTCTCCCGCACAAAGCTTTTGAATTGATCGAGAAACATGACAGCTATTTTACAGAGTGCCGGCGTTTCGTTAACGCCGCTGGGGCAAAACTTCAGAAGCTTTCCGAATCAATTCCTTGACCCGTCGCTGCGTTTGCATGCCCGTGAGGGAGAATCGCTTCCAACCGGTTTCGCTTTCGCAGAAAACGACCAGTTGCGGGAGCATTTTGCCCTGCATCACTTGATCTGCCAATTCCGGATTGGCATCTTTGTCGAGTTGGGTGTAGATGACTTCCTTGAGTTCCCCCGACTGCTTCATCGAGGCGATGGTATCGGATTTCATGGTTTTGCAAGCCGGGCACCAATCGGCACCCACCAAAACCACCAACGGCTTCTTTTCCTCCTGAGCCTTGCGATAGGCAGCCTCATAGGTCAATTGCTCGGGCTCGTCGACGACGACCGGCGGTTTGCCAGAGTCGCTGTCACTTGCCAATCCCGATCCATTCAAAACGAACACCAGTGCCAAAGTTGCAACGTGCAACATGTTGGGACCCCCTTTCCGTGTTTGGGACAAGTAAAAACTAGTCGTACTGTGCTGCGAGGTCCTTCTCGTTGCCAGCTGATCCATAGCCGGCATTGCAGCTTACCAGCACGCACCGTCCGAAATTGCCCTACAAAAATCGAGGAGGCAACATCTAGTCAGTCCGCATTCCTCGGGGCGATCGTTGGAATCGATCGGCGAAGATTTGCCGACTGGGCAAACTCGGACGGCGTCCGATAAGTGGGGTCAGTATAGGGACGAGTCCCTACCGTTCAACCGCTCCGCGGCCTCCCACACCAAATTGCATCGCCCAAAAAAGTACCCAGGTTGCGTCAAAATTCTTCCCGCGCACGAATCGCCAACCCCAAGGCTAGCAAAACCGCCACAACCACTAAGTCTCGACTCAGCGGTAGGTTACCAACCGGCCCCAAGGTGTCGCGAAAACTTGAAAAAACATGGTTACGGTGGCGTACATGTCGCCCAAAAGGAGCCTAAAAAAAGTTGCGTTTTTTGGCCGACCCCGGCTACAAAGCAGTCCTAAAGAGGGGGTTCTGACGACTTGCACAAAGGTTGTTTTGACGGCCCGAGAGGGCTCGCACCAGGGATGATGAGGGAACTCTGGCCCGCGAGTGCAACCACATGGTGCAACCACACGTTTCCACTGCACGTTTCCACTGCACGTTTCCACCACGCGTTTCCACCACGCGTTTCCACCAAACCTTTTGCAGAGAAGTTCGGCGACGTCATTGGCGGATGCACTCGTTTCGCAAAAGGACGTTGCGAATCCATGCTGATGGGTTTTGCACGGGCTTCAACGAAAACGGCCGGCGTCGTAAGACACCGGCCGTTCGTAGTTATTGTTGCCGAGTTTTGGTTGTCCTCGGGAGCGAGTCTAGCGAACAGAGCCAGGCTTTTCACTCACGAGTCCATCCGAACTCAGGTTGTTAATTAGGAAGCGCATCCGCAGCTTGGAGCTGCATCGCATCCGCTGCTTGCAGCTGCACAGCCGCTGTGGCTGTGGCAACCGCCGTGGCATCGGAGACCTCGGAGGAGGTTTCGGAGGCGACCGTTGAACAGGCCGTTACCACCGAAGAGACCGTTTCCGAGACGACCACCACCGATTCCGGCACCTGCACATGGATCGCAGCTAACGGTCACTGGAACTTCTTCGCAGACAACCTTAGGAACGCATCGGGTGTAGGTGTAAGGAACGCAGGTCTTGACGCACTTCGCAACCTTGATGGTTTCGCAGTAGGTCACTGGCTTGCATACGGTGTATGGAACCATCTTGGTGCGGCACTCCTTCACGATCTTGCAGGTCGTGTAGGTGTATGGGCAGCTCTTTTGCTCGCAAACCCAGTTGCAAACGGTGTAGCAAACATCTTTAACTCGTTGTTCGCAAACCATCTTGCAGGTCTTGTAGCAAACGGTCTTTTGACGGCACTCAGGAACCAGCTTGCAGGTCGTGTAGGTGCAGACCTTGCTCTTCTGTTCGCAGACCCAGTTGCATACCGTGTAGGTAACTTCCTTGGATCGGCACTCAGGAACGAGCTTGCAGGTGGTGTAGGTGATCGTCTTTTGACGGCATTCCGGAACCAGCTTGCATACGTTGTACGTAACCGTCTTGCTGCGGCACTCGGGCACGCACTTGGTGACGGTGTACGGGCAAACCTTGGTCAGGCATTCGGTTTCGTACTTGACGCAGTTGATGGTCTTTTCTTCGCAAGTTGGAACCCAAACTCGCTTGCAGACCTTCTTCGGCGGGCACTGGATGCATTCAACTCGGCAGGAACCTGGGCAGTATACATTGCGGCAGGTTGCTGGGTCGAAGGTCCAAGTGCCTGGCTCTCGCACGACTCGGCGAACAACCGGACCGGCAACTTCTTCTTCCGTCGTTTGCCAGCTACCACCGCGAACCATGACGGTCTTGGTGTAGTTAACCGGCTTGGTGACTCGGTAGTTGACAGTTCGCTCGCGGGTTTCGGTCACTGGCACCATGACGGTGTAGTTGATCACGCGTTCGCGGGCTTCCATCACTCGGTTCATCACCGTGTAGTTGACAACCTTTTCGTGGGTTTCACGAACTGGGGTCATTACCGTGTAGTTGACGGTCTTGGTC